>NZ_JBHVDF010000025.1:18222-84722 GCF_042802915.1 Nocardia sp. NPDC057440 | reverse complement strand
CCGAACGCCGGTCCGGTGACCGGTGGGACGACGGTCGTGCTCACCGGAACAGCCCTGACCGGAGCCACCGCGGTGAATTTCGGTGCCACACCGGCAACCTCGTTCGTCGTGGACTCCGACACCCAGATCACGGCCGTCGCCCCAGCAGGTGCGGCCGGAACGGTGTCGGTCACCGTCACCACCGCGGGCGGCACCAGTAACGGTGTCTCCTACACCTACGTCGCGGTGCCCACGCTGACCACGGTGGTACCCAATGCCGGTCCGGCAGCAGGCGGGACCACAGTCACCATCACCGGGACGAATCTGACGGGTGCGACCGCAGTGAGTTTCGGTGCCACCCCGGCGACCTCGTTCACGATCGACTCCGCCACCCAGATCACGGCCATCGCCCCCGCAGGCACAGCAGGGACGATACTGGTCACCGTCACCACGGCCGGCGGCACCAGCAACGGGGTCTCCTACACCTACATCGCGGTGCCCACCCTCACCACCATCGCCCCGAACGCCGGTCCGGTAGCAGGCGGGACGACGGTCGTGCTCACCGGAACAAGTCTGACCGGAGCCACCGCAGTGAATTTCGGTGCCACACCGGCAACCTCGTTCGTCGTGGACTCCGCTACGCAGATCACGGCGGTCACCCCCGCAGGTGCGGCCGGGGCGATACTGGTCACCGTCACCACAGCCGGTGGAACCAGCAACGGTGTCGCCTACACCTACGCGGCGGTGCCGACGCTGACCACGGTGGTGCCCAACGCCGGTCCGGTGACCGGCGGCACCACGGTCGTGCTCACCGGGACGAATCTGACGGGTGCGACCGCGGTGAGTTTCGGTGCCACCCCGGCGACTTCGTTCAGTGTCGACTCCGGCACCCAGATCACGGCCATCGCCCCAGCTGGGTCGGCCGGGACGATACTGGTCACCGTCACCACCGCGGGAGGAACCAGCAACGGGGTCTCCTACACCTACGTCGTGGTTCCCACCCTCACCACCATCGCCCCGAACGCCGGTCCGGTAGCAGGCGGGACGACGGTCGTGCTCACCGGAACAGGTCTGACCGGTGCGACCGCGTTGAATTTCGGTGCCACACCGGCAACCTCGTTCGTCGTGGACTCCGACACCCAGATCACGGCGGTCACCCCTGCCGGGACGGCTGGGACGATACTGGTCACCGTCACCACCGCGGGAGGAACCGTCGACGGCGTGTCCTTCACCTACGCCGGGGTGCCCACCCTGAGCACGGTCAGTCCGACTTCGGGCACGGCGGCCGGCGGGACCACGGTCACCATCACCGGGACGGCATTGACAGGTGCGACCGCGGTGAATTTCGGTGCCACACCGGCAACCTCGTTCAGTGTCGACTCCAGCACCCAGATCACCGCCATCGCCCCCGCAGGCACGGTCGGAACGATACTGGTCACCGTCACCACCCCAGGAGGAACCAGCAACGGGGTCTCCTACACCTACCTCTGACGGCTGGTGCGGCTGGGCCGTCGGTGGGCAATTGCCTGCCGACGGCCCAATCGCGTTGCGGTCCAAGGTGTGGGGCCGCCATCCTGGACGACCATTGCCAGGGTGCTCGACAACCTCGGCTACGACGGCGTTGGGGCGGAAACTCTGCCGCCACTGCTATGCACGGGGGTGCTCGGCGCTCAGCGCGATTCGACAACGCTGATCCGTCTGTTGGCTATAAGCGGTGGAGGGACCCGGCTGTCGTCAGCGTTGTCGCCAGAAGTGTCGTCGGACTGCCTCGTTGGGGCCAGGAGCGCCATGGGGTTTTCTTTGATAGCTCGCTGAACCGGCCTGCCGCCGCACCATTGCCAATCATCATCGGGTTCATCCCGTCGAACTGGCGACGGGTGAATATGCGACCGCACCAGCCCGGCTACCGTCAGTCAGTCAGTCGGCGCGGTGCCTGGCGGCAAATACCTCGTGTATTTCAGTTCCGATCAAACGCGGGTCCTGCTGAGTCTGCGCGGACATGCCCTGCCGACCGAACAGCTCGCAGACTTCTCTCAGGCGGCCGTCGCGATCATGGACTTCAACGACGACGGCGTGGATACGAGGCCAGTCCGCTTCGGTGATGCCATGCAAGACTTCCAATTCGGCACGCTCGACATCGACTTTGAGCAACCCGATCTCGCTGTCACGGCAATGTTCGTCCAGTATCGCCGAAACAGTAGTGACCCCGACCTTCAGTGGTACGCCGTCGTGCAGGCCGGTGATGATGAGCGCGATGGCCTTGTCGTCCAGGCCGCTGTTGCGCAGATAGATCTTGGTGGCTTCGTCGTCTGCCTCGCGATCGGCGAAGAAACCGGAGTTCGCCGTGGCGCGCGGATACCAGGTGAACGGCCGCGTGCCCGGCGTGGCGCCGACGGCGATCTGGAGGGATGTCCCGTGCGGAACATGCGCTGCAATATTGCGGTACAGGCAACGAAAGGTGATCGGCACGGGCTCGACCGCGATGACCTGAATTCCGGGGCAAGTGTCGGCGAACATCATCGCGCTGAGTCCGATGTTGGCGCCGATGTCGAGGGCAACGTCTCCAGGGAGAAGGCATGCGGCGGCACGCCGGTAGAACCCGTGCGTCGCGGTCGTCTCGCCCCACAGCATTCGGGCCTCGGCCGGGCTCGTGCAGGTCACCGTTCTGCCGTCGTCGAGACGCAGTTGCTGCAAAGTGGTCAGCATTGTTCCATGAACCTTTCGAGGACAGGGCCGACGATGGCCAGCGCGGGTGGATGGCTCAACTCGAGGTGGCGGGCGTCGACGACGACGTTGTGAATGTCACCGCTGACATAGGGCCGCCACGTGTGCGCGAGAGCGTCGTGGTCCGCGTTGTCTTTTCCGGCGGTGAAGAAGACGAGGTCGCCGTCGAAGACGTTCGGCCGATAACCGGCGGAGATATCGCTCGCGGTTCGGAAGCTCTCCATTACCCGATCCGTCTGTTCTGCGGTGAACAGTCCGGTTGCGATTACCTGGTCCCGGATGACGTTCCACGCTTGCTCGTGGGTGGTCGCCTGCAGCTCGTCGCCGAGGTCGAACAGCTCCCGCCAGCCGCCGAGCAGATCGGCCATCAGCTGTCCCGGTGCGAGGGATGTGGCCGGCTGCGATGGTGCACCTGCCGCGCTGTCCAGCATGGCCACGATGCCGACCCGATCACCGTCGCGCTGCAGCTGTACCGCCATAGCGTGCGCGATCTGTCCGCCCAACGACCAGCCGAGCAGGTGATACGGACCCGTAGGCTGCACTCGGCGAATCTCGGCCACATAGCGGGCAGCCAGTTCGCCGACGGACTCCGCACGTGGTTCGCCGGACACGACATGCGGATCCTGCAACCCGTATACCGGCCGATCCGGATGCAGATGTTCGATGATGCCGCCGTAGAACCACGCCAGACCGCCCGCCGGGTGCACGGCGAAGACCGCCGGCTCGGATCCGTTCGCGCGCAGCGCCAGCAGCACCGTCAGGCCGGACTCACCTTTCGAGTCGTCGGCCCTGCGCGCCATCGCCTGCGGAGTCGCGTCGTCGAACATCCAGGGCAATTCGATCGCCACACCACGAGTCCGCAACTCTGTTACCGCCATGATGGCCAGCAGTGAGTTGCCGCCCAGGTCGAAGAATCCGTCGGTCACCCCGACCCGCGGGGTTCCCAAGACCCGTGCGTACACCTCACTGATCACTTTCTCGGTATGAGTCCGCGGTGCCACGAACCGATGTACTGCCCCGTCGAAATCCGGAGCGGGCAATGCTTTTCGATCCAGCTTTCCGTTGACGGTCAACGGCAGATCGGGCAGGACCATGATGACCGAGGGCACCATGTAGCTCGTCAGCACCTCAGCGGCGGCCGCCCGGACCGGGTCCGGATCGATCTGCTGCCCGTCGGCGCCGACGACGTAACCGATCAGCTGATCGACGTCGCGTTCGTGCCGGTGCACCGCCACGGCGGCCCGCGATACCGACGGATGCCGTAGCAGCGCCGACTCCACCTCGCCCAGCTCGATCCGGTACCCGCGCAACTGAACTTGTGCGTCGCGCCGGCCGGCGTAGGTCAACTCCAGCCCGCTGCTGGTCTTGCGCCAGCGGCCGACATCGCCCGTCCGATACAGCCGGCTGCCATTCGGAGCGAACGGGTTCGCCACGAAACGGCTCGCCGTCGACGCCGGAGCTCGCAGGTAACCGCGTGCGAGTTGCCCTCCGGCGACATAGATCTCGCCGCGGACCCCGATCGGTATCGGCTGCAGCCGGTCGTCGAGCACATATACCCGCAGCCCCGGCAGCGGTGATCCGATCCTGGATTCGCTCGGGTCATCGACCTCGGCGAATGTCACATGCACGGTCGTCTCGGTGATCCCGTACATGTTGACCAATTGCGGCGATCCGGGCGCATTCTCGTCGAACCAGCCGGTCAACCGCGCCGTATCCAACGCCTCGCCGCCGAAGACGACATACCGGAGCACGAGATCGCCACAGCCGCAACCGGCTCCGCGATACCGGCTCTCCGCATCGACGAATCCGTAGAAGGCCGAAGGGGTTTGGCTCAACACCGTGACGCGCTCGCGCGCCACCAGTTCCACCAACGCCTCCGGCGACCGGGAGGTGTTGTAGTCGACGATGATCAGCCTGCCTCCGGTCAGCAGGGCGCCCCACATTTCCCACACCGCGAAATCGAAAGCGTACGAATGGAACATCGTCCACACGTCGTCGGGGTGGAAGTCGAATCGTTCAGCGGCGTGGGTGAACAATGTGATGGCCTCGCGATGGCTGACGGCCACGCCCTTCGGGGTGCCGGTCGACCCGGAGGTGTAGATCACGTACGCGAGGTTGTCCGGTCGTGCGGCCGAGGGCACCGGACAGTCCGGGACCGCGACCGCGAATTCTTCGATCAGTAGCGTCGGTGCGGCGTATCCCGGTATTTCCGTTGCCATTTCGACAGAGGTCAACACCACGGCCGGACGCGCGTCGTCGAGGATGAAGCGCAATCGCTGCGGCGGGTTCGCCATATCCAGCGGCAGATATCCGGCGCCTGCGCGCACGACCGCGAGCAGACCGACAACCAAGTCGACCGAACGTGGCAACGCCACTGCCACCAGAGTTTCCGGCCCGACACCGCGCTCGGTGAGCCGAACGGCGAGCTGGGTGGCGCGCCGATCCAGCTCCGCATAGGTCAGCTGCGACACGCCATCGGTCACCGCGACCGCGTCCGGCTGTGCCGCGGCGCGGGAGGTGAACAGCTCGGCCAGGGTCACCTCCGCGACCGCGACGCCGTCGACTCCGGCAGCGGCCAGTACTTTGCGCCGCTGGTCGGGATCCACGATGTCGATATCGCCCACGGCGACAGCCGGATTCGCGACCCCCTGCTCCAGGATCCGGGTATACGCGTGCGCGAACCGAGTCATCGTCTGCTCGACGTAGAGATCGGTGGCAAAGGTCAGTCGTCCGAAAATGCCGTCCGGACGGCCCCCTGCACCGAACCGTTCGACGAGCTTGACGTTCAGATCCGCGCGGGCCTGGTCGAAACCGTTCTCGATCGGTTCGACGGTGAGACCCGCCAGCTCCAACGCGGCCGCGCTGAGATCCTGGACGTCGAGCGTCACCTGATAGAGCGGCATGTGCGCGGTCGACCGCCGCGGATTCAGCGCCTCCACGACCTCCTCGAAGGGCACATCGGCATGGGCGAACGCGGCGAGATCCGTCTCGCGGGTGGCGGCGAGCAGGTCTGCGAACGGCTGCCGCGACGACACCCGCGACCGCAACACCAGCGTGTTGACGAACATACCGATCAGATCGTCGAGTTCGCGGTCGCCGCGGCCTGCCACCGGGGTGCCGATCGCGACATCGTCGACGTCGGCAAGCCTGGACAGCAGCACGATCAAGGCGGCGTGCAGGACCATGAACACCGTCGCGTTGGCCTCGCGGGCGAGGGCATCGATGCGGGCGTGCAACTCGGCGGACAGCTCGAAATCGACCACGTGGCCGCGCATGGACGCCACCGGCGGCCGGGGCAGGTCGGTCGGCAGCTCGAGCAGCTCGGGCAGCCCGGTGAGGCCGTCGGTCCAGAATCGCAGCTGCCGGGAGACGAGCGAGTCCGGGTCGTGTTCGTCGCCGAGCACCTCGCGCTGCCACAGCGCGTAGTCGGCGTACTGGATCGGAAGGGGCGGCCAGTACGGTTGTGTCCCTTGCTTACTGGCCTCGTAAGCCATCGCCACGTCCCGCGCGAGCGGCATCATCGACTGTCCGTCGGCGCAGATGTGATGCACGCAGATCACCAGCACGTGATCACGGTCGCCGACGGCGAACAATTCGGCTCGCACCGGAGGTGCTTGGGTCACATCGAAGCCCGAGGAGACCACCGCCGCCGCCCGCTCCAGCACCTGTTGTTCGTCGACCCGGATCGGCACCAGAGCCGGTGCAACCTCGTCGACGCCGACCATGACCTGACAGGGCGTCCCGTTGATCATCGGGAACTTGGTTCGCAGCGACTCGTGCCGGTCGATGACCAGCTCGCACGCGTGCCGCAGCGCATCGATATCGAGCTCACCCCGCAGCCGGATCACCAGCGGAATGTTGTATGCGCCGACCGAGGCGTCGAATTGATTGAGGAACCACATCCGCTGCTGCGCTGGGGACAGCGGTACCAGAGCTGGGCGGATGCGCGGGGCCAGCGGCACGGCGACGTTCCGGTCGGCGGTAGTCAGAAGCGCGGCCAGTTCGGCGACTGTCGGTGCGTCGAACAGGTCCCGGATACCGACGCTCACGCCGAGTGCCGTGCGCAATCGCGCGACCACGCGCGTCGCCGACAACGAATTGCCGCCGAGCTCGAAGAAGCTGTCCGCTGCGCCCACTCCGCTGACACCCAAGACGTCGCCGAAAACGTCCGCAATGCGCTGTTCGGCGTCGGTACTCGGGGCGACCCATTCCCGCTCGCCCGGGAATTCCGGCGTGGGTAGCGCCGCCCTATCCAGCTTGCCGGTCGCGGTCAGCGGGAGTTCGGCGAGCCGCATCAGCACGTTGGGCACCATGTGCGCGGGCAGATGACGCCGGGCAGCAGCCTTGACCTCGCTGGCATCGATGCGTCCGTCGCCGACCAGATAGCCGACAAGCTGGTCGATGCCGCGCTCGTCTGTGCGCAACACGACCACCGCGTGGTCGACCCCGGGATGCTCGGACAGCACGGCCTCGATCTCGCCGAGTTCGATGCGTTGACCGCGGATCTTGACCTGGAAATCACGGCGGCCGAGGTATTCCACAGCGTGGTCGGAGGTCCAGCGGGCAAGATCACCGGTGCGGTACATGCGCGACCCCGCCGTTGCGAAGGGATTCGCCACGAAGGCACCCGCGGTAGCCGCAGGCCGGTTCACATACCCGCGTGCCAGCTGGAGGCCCGCGAGGTATAGCTCCCCCACCACCCCGACCGGCACCGGCCGCAACCACGGATCGAGCACGACGGCCTCGACGCCGCGGATCGGTCCGCCGATCGTCACCACATCGCCCGGGTGCAGCGAACCGCTGATCCCCGCCAGAATCGTGGCCTCAGTCGGTCCGTACCCGTTCAGCAGCCGTCTGCCCGGCGCCCACACCGAGACCAGCTCGGGTGTCACCGCCTCGCCGCCGGCGATCAGCACTCGCAACGAATCCATACCGGCCGGTGCCATGGTGGCCAGCACGCTCGGGGTGATGAACGCATGCGATACCCGTTGCGCCCGAATCAATTCCGCCAGCTCATCGCCTGCGAACGTGTCCGGCGCAGGCACCACCAGCAATGCGCCGTTCCTATGAGCCAGCAGTATTTCGAGGACCATCACATCGAAACCGGGACCGGCCGCCTGCAGCACGCGCGAACCGGCGTCCACGCCGAAGCGGTCACGCACTACCGCGGAGAAATTTGCCAGCCCCTCGTGGGTGACCACGACGCCCTTCGGGATCCCGGTCGACCCCGAGGTGTAGATCATGTACGCCGCATCCCGGAGCTGTGGGGTCCGCAGTCGATCGGCGTCGGTGACGGCGGCCGCGGACTTCGCCGCGATAGCGGTCTCGGTGTCCGGATCGTCGAGGACCAGCGGGCACACCGCGTCGAGAAGCAGATACCGTGAGGCCTCGACGGTGAGCGCGACCCGCACGCCGGAGTCCGCGATCATGTGTGCCACGCGCTCGGCCGGATTGCGCGGATCGATCGGCACGAACGCCGCACCCGTCTTGGCCGTTGCCCACAGGCCGAGCACGAACTCCGCCGACCGTGCCATCGCCAACGCGACGTGGTCGCCGGGGCCGACACCACCCTCGATCAACTGCCGCGCCAGCTGGTTCGACCGCGCATCCAACTCGGCGTAGGACATCGTGCGCCGACCCGAAAACAGCGCTGCCGCTAGGGGATTCACGTCCACGCCCGCGACCAGCAACTCCGCGAGCAGCTGCGGCGGCGCGGCACTGCCACCCGTGGCGGGCACCAATTCACGCCGATCGGCCGCGGACAGCAGATCGACCGAATCGAGCCGCGCGTGCGGATCAGTCGTGATCGCACGCAGCACGATGTCGAGCCGCGCGGCGAGACCGGACGCCGTCTCGTCGCCGATGCGGTCCGGCTGGTAGCGCAGGCGGACGTGCAGTTGGTCGGTGTGGTGCGCCTGCACGGTGATCGGGTAGTGCGCGGCGTCGCGACCTTCCGCCGCGACCACCCGCATGCCATCGATGTCGGCGTCGCCCAATCCGCTGCTGTCGACCGGGTAGGACTCGAACACGACCAGTGTGTCGAACAGGGATACGGCGTCCACGGCAGCCAAGATCTGCGGGAGTTCGAGGTAGTGGTGGTCGAGCAGACGGGCGTTGTCGGCCTGCAATCGAGTCAGCGCGTCCTCGATGGTCCGGTCCGGGCGCACCTCGACGACGACCGGAATCGTATTGATGAACAGACCGATCATCGACTCGACCCCGGAGACGTCGGCCGGACGGCCGGACACCGTGCTGCCGAACACCACGCGATCGGCGCCGAGCAGGTTGCTCAATACCACCGCCCAGGCGAACTGGACGATCGTCGCCATCGTCACCGCGTGTGTCCGGGCGAATTCCACCAACTCGGCCGTCGCGTCGCGATCGAGAACGACCGGCAGATCGATCGGGATGGTCGCGGTCGTATCGGTGTGCGGATCGGCGACCAGCGTGGGCTCGGCGACACCGCGTAGCGCGGCCCGCCACACCTCGACGCTTCTCGCCCGGTCGCGCCGGTCCAACCATTCCAGGTAATCGCGGTAGGGCACCGCATCGGGCAACAGCTGCGGCTGCGCGTCCACCGCGTACAAGCCGATCAGTTCACGCCACAGCAGCGGCAGCGACCAGCCGTCGAGTAGAAGGTGATGGGCAGTCAATATCAGCCGGAAGTCTTGCGGTCCCACCGTGACGATCACGAACCGCAGCAGCGGCGGATCAGCCGGATCGAACCCGGCCGCCCGCTCGGCGTCGAGCACCTCGCCCAGGTCCGGTGTGCTGTCGGACAGCGTGATGCTGCGCCACGGGATGGCGGTATCAGCCGGAATCACTTGTACCGGGACGCCTTCGGCGGTTCGGGTGAAGGCGGCCCGCAGGTTGCGATGGCGTGCGAGCAGGGCCCGCGCGGCGCGTTCGAGCCGGTGCTCGTCGACCGCGCCCGACAGCGTGAGCACCGATTGCGCGATGTAGACATCGAGGTGGCCCGCGGCGATCTCCGCGTGGAACAGCAGCCCCGCCTGCAGCGGCGCCAACGGCCACACGTCGCTCAATCGTCCATACCGGTCGGCGAATTCCCCCAGCTCGCGCTGCGTGACGTCGACGAGCGGAACGTCTGCCCGAGTCAGTCCCCAGTCCTGGTCCGCGACGGCCGCGATGGCGGTCAGGGCATCGACCCATTCTTCGATGAGTTCGGCCACGTCATCGTGGTCGAGCAACCGCGACGCGTAGCCGATGTACGCCGACAGCTCAGGTCCGGCCGCCGCGCCGACGATGTTCACGTCGATCGTGAGGACCGCCGCCGCAGGCATATCCGGATCGAACGCGGCCCGTCGGTCGAAAGCTTCGTCGGTCGGAACCCACGGTAGATCCGACAATGCCGTGAGATCAACGCCGGTTCGCCCGAGATTGTTGACACTGATCTGCGGCTCCGGCAGTACCGCCAGTCGCTCCGCCGTCTCGGTGTTCAGATAGCGCAGCAGGCCGTAACCGATTCCCTTGTCCGGGATGTCGCGCAGCTGGTCTTTCACGGATTTCACCGCCGCGCGCACATCAGTGGGATCGATCCCACTCAGGTCCAGCGCCGCCGGATATCGAGTGGTGAACCAGCCAACGGTTCGGGAGACATCCGCGCCCTCGGCGATCTGCTCCTCGCGACCGTGCCCCTCCAGCAGGACATTCATGCCCGCATACGCGACACCGCGACGACGCCGCCAACGAGTCAGGGCCACGGTGAGAGCGGCCAGCAGCGCGTCGTCGACGCTGCCGCGCACGGCTTCGGGCACCTGGTCGAGTAACGCCGAGGTCACGTCGGCCGGCAGTGCCACGGTCAGTTGACGCACAGTCGATTGGGTGTCCAGCGTGGGATCCAAATCCGCACGTCCGAGCAACGGATCGGGTGCTGAACAGATCCGATGCCACAGCTCGAATTCGCCGGTGCGCGCTGCCGCGGCGGCGATCAACGCATCCGACCACCGACGCATAGAGGTGCCCGAGGCGGCCAACTCGACCGGTCGCCGCTCGGTGATCTGCTGCCACGCAGTCACGAAGTCGGGCAGCAGAATCCGCCACGACACCGCATCGACTGCCAGATGATGAATCACGATGAGGGCACGAGCCTCCGCCTCGACGCCTGTTTCGGGCAGCAGGCACACGACGTGCGCCATCCTGCCCGCGGCCGGGTCGAGCCGGTCGAACGCTCTGGTGGACGCCGCCTCCACCACGGCAGTGAAACCGGCGCTACCCGGAGCTTCGCCGGCACCGAAGGTCAGGACGGAGACCGAACCGGCGATATCGGCAGCGCTCGGTGGCAGCACCTCCCAGCGTTGGGCATCGAGCCGCGAGCGCAGCACATCGTGGTGTTCGACGATCGCCCGCACGGTCGAGAGCACGTCGTCGACGCGCGCGTCACGCGGCAAGCGCACCAGCATCGACTGCGCGAACCGAGCCGGTGCCCCGAGTCGCTCGACAAACCAGGACACGATCGGCGTGAACGGAATCTCACCCACACCACCGCCGGGCAGCTCGTCGAGCGACGCCCGCTCGGCGGCCTGAGCCACCTGTGCCAGTCCGCGAACTGTCTTGCGCTCGAAGATGTCTCGAGCCGTCACGCCGATGCCCGCGGACTTCAGTCGCGAGGCCAACTGGATCGACATGATGGAATCGCCGCCGAGCGCGAAGAAGGAGGTCGTCGCGCCCACCGTCGCCACGCCCAGAACATCCGCGAAGCCGGCGGCGATCGCGCGTTCCAGTTCGGTCGATGCCGCGGCGGCACCGTCCTCGTCGGTCTCGAAGACCGGCTCCGGCAACGCTTCTCGATCCACCTTGCCCGTCGAGGTGAGCGGCAAGTGGTCGAGCACCGTGACCGTCACCGGCACCATGTGGGCGGGCAAGGCGGCCGCCACGTGATCGAGTACCGCGCTCGGATCGGCGACCGCGGTGGGTTCGGCCGTGATGTACGCGGCGAGCACAGGTTGCCCGCCGGGCCCCGTACGACTCACGGTGACCGCAGTGGCGACCGCCGGATGCGTGAGCAGCGCGACGTCGATCTCGCCCAGCTCGACACGCTGGCCCCGAATCTTGATCTGGAAATCGAGGCGGCCGATGTATTGCAGCGTGCCCTGCGGGGTCCAGCGGACGATGTCGCCGGTGCGATACATCCGTGAAGCCGGCGGACCGTAGGGGTTCGACACGAACGAACTCGCCGTTGTCGCAGGGCGATTCAGGTAACCGCGCGCCAGCGCGGCCCCCGAGAAGTACAGCTCCCCCGCTACTCCGATCGGCACCGGCCGCAGCCGCGCGTCCAGCACCACCGCCTCCGCACCGCGGATCGGTCCGCCGATGGTGAGCACCTCACCCGAATGCACAGGGTCGCTGATCGTGATCACGATCGTCGTCTCGGTCGGACCATAGACGTGATGCAATCGCCGCCCGGCAGCCCAGGCGGCAATCAAATCCTCCGCCGCCTTTTCGCCGCCGACGGCCAACACCCGCATCGAATCCACCTCGGCAGGAGACATCGTCGCCAGCACACTCGGTGTCAGAAACGCATGCGTCACCTGATGCGCTCGGATCAGCGCGACCAGGTCTGCGCCGCCGAGTACTTCCGGCGGCGACACCACCAGCGCCGCGCCGGCGGCGTGCGCCATCAACGCTTCGAGCAGGACCGCGTCGAAGGCGGGCGCCGCGGCTTGCAGCACGCGCGACGTGCCGTCCACCCGATAGCTTTCGCGCTGCTCGGCCGCGAAGGCCGCCAGCCCCTCGTGGGTAACCATCACGCCCTTTGGCGTCCCGGTCGAACCCGACGTGTAGATCACATATGCCGCATCCCGAATCTGCAGTGCGCGTGGGCGATGTGCGTCCGAGACGGCGTGGCCGGGACGTGCGGCGATGTCGGCGGCCGTGCGCGGGTCGTCGAGCACCAGCCAGCGGACGCCGTCCGGCAGGGATGTGCGCGCGTCCGCGACCGTGATGCCGACTTCGGCACCGGAGTCGTGCAGCAGGTAGGCGATCCGCTCCGGCGGATAGCGGAGGTCCGCCGGCACGAAGGTGGCGCCGGTCTTCGTGATCGCCCACATGGCGACGTGATAGTCGGCCGATCGTGGCACGGCCAGCGCGGCGCATACTCCCGGCCCTGCGCCCCAGGAAAGCAACTGCGCCGCAAGCTGATTGGCGCGGCTGTCGAGTTCGATGTAGGTGAAAGTCCGGGTGCCGTCGATCAGGGCGATCGCCGACGGGGTGATTGCCACGGACGAGGCCAGCAGATCGGGAAGCAGACGCGGCGCGGGGGCGTCACCGCCGCGCGCCGGGACCAGCCGTACGGCATCCTCGGTGCCGATCAGCGGGATGTCGCCCACCGGCCGCGTCGGATCGCAGACCACCGCATCGAGGACGCGGATGAACCGCTCGGCCAGCGATTGCGCGGTAGATTCGACGAAAATATCTGTGGCATAGACGATTTCGCCCTCGATCCCGGCAGGTCGATCACCGTCGAGTCGTTCGGTCAGCAACACCGTGAGGTCGGTCTTGGCCTGGGCGATACCGGGATCGAGCAGTTCGACATCGACGTTCGGCAGCTGGAACCCGGCCGCCGCAGTGTTCTGCAACCCGAACAGCACCTGATAGAGCGGCGTATACGCCGTCGACCGGGGCCGGTCGAGCAGATCGACCAGTCGCTCATAGGGCAGATCCGCGTGCGCGAGCGCCTCGAGGTCGACACCGCGCACCTCCGCGACAAGGTGCCGGAACGACCTGTCGTCGCGGACCGGCGTGCGCAGCACCACGGTGTTGACGAACATGCCGACGAGATCGTCCAGCGCCGGGATGCCGCGACCCGCTACGGGCGTGCCGACCGACACGTCGTCGGTGTGCGCCGTGCGCGCCAAGACGATTGCCAGTGCGGAATGCAGCACGACGAATACGGTCACGCCCTCTCGACGGGCCAGCCGCACGACCTCATCGTGTAGCCGCTGCGGTATGCCGAAGCGAACACTGCCACCGACCATCGACATCGTCGCAGGCCGAGGTCGATCGGTCGGCAGGTCGAGCAGCTCTGGGGCGTCAGCGAGAACCTCGGTCCAGTAGGCGATCTGCCGCGCGATCACCGACTGCGGATCGTCCTCGGCGCCGAGCATCTCCCGCTGCCACAGCGCATAGTCGGCATACTGGACTTGCAGTGGTTTCCATTGCGGTGCTTCGTCTTTCACCCGCGCGCGGTAGGCGGCGAACACGTCACGAGCCAGCGGCGCCATCGACGAGCCGTCGGCGGCGATGTGATGGACGACCAGCACCAGAATGTGCTCGTCAGAGCCGGTGCGATACAGCCGCGCCCGCACGGGCACCGCTGCCGCGACGTCGAAGCCCGTCTCGACGATCTGCCGGATCCGCTCGCCCAGCACGATCTCGTGGGCGACCGGCTCCGCATCCAGCGCCAAGCCATCGACTACTGTCGCAACATCCCGCACGACCTGACGCGGTTCGCCACCGACCATGGGATACACCGTCCGCAGTGGCTCGTGCCGGGCCACCACGTCCTCGAACGCCGCACGCAACGCCTCGACGTCCAGCGCGCCGGTCAATCGGGCCGCGAAACCGATGTTGTAGGCCGCCGAGGCGGTATCGAACTGGTTGATGAACCACAACCGTCGTTGCGCCGCCGCCAGCGGGATCATCGCCGGGCGCGGCCGCGGCGCGAGCGGTATCAGCGACGACCGCGTGCGCTGCGCCAGGCATTCCGCCAATCCGGCGATCGTCGGCTCCTCGAAGATATCGCGGATACCGACCTGGACACCGAGCGCCGCCTCGGCGCGCGCGGCGATCCGGGCAGCCGAGAGCGAGTCGACACCGATCTCGAACAGGTTCGCCCGCACGCTCACCCGGTCGCTGCCCGTGATCGTGGCGACGATATCGGCCAGTGTCACTTCGCGTTCGGTGCGCGCCGGCACGAATTCCTCGCCGTCGTCGAACGTCGGCTGCGGCAACGCGGCTCGGTCGAGCTTGCCGTTCGGGGTAAGCGGCATCTCCTCGAGCACCTCGACGCGTACCGGAACCAAATATGACGGCAGCGTGCGAGCGAGCTGGTCGCGAATCGCGCGACCATCGGTCACCGCTCCTGGCGCGAGCGTCACGTAGGCGACGATTCGCTCCGAGGTCGCGACAGCAACAGCGCGAGCAACCTTCGGCATCGCGCACGCCGCCGCTTCGATGTCCCCCGGCTCCACTCGCTGACCGCGGACCTTCACCTGGAAATCGCTGCGGCCCAGAAAATCCAGCTCTCCAGTTCTCATCCACCGCACCAGGTCACCGGTGCGATACAGCCGCTCCCCCGGCGCGCCGAACGGATGCGCGACGAAGGCTGTGCACGTCAGGTCGGCACGACCGTGATAACCGCGCGCCAACTGCACACCCGAGGCATACAGATCGCCGACTACACCGACCGGCACCGGTCGCAGTCGCTTGTCGAGCACGTAGACCCGCATGCCGGACACGGGCGCGCCGATCGGGACCGTCGCACGGGTCGTCGCACCGGGCAGGCAGCGCGCGGCGGTGACCACCTCCGCCTCGGCCGGTCCGTACCAGTTCACCACCACTGCCTCGGTGAACACGCGCACCGCGGCGTCGACGGTGTGCTGTGCCAGGGCTTCACCAGCGACGAATATCCGCCGGATCGAGGGCAATTCGGTATCACCGACGGCTTCGAGGAGAACATCGAGCATCGACGGGACGAAGTGCACGGTGCTGACGTTTCGGCTCGCGATGAGGTCCGCGAGGTAGGCCGGGTCGCGGTGCCCATCGGGTTCGGCCACCACGATGTGTGCGCCGATTTGCAACGGCCAGAACAACTCCCACACGGCGATGTCGAAGGTAATCGGAGTCTTGTACAGCACCGAGTCGGCCGCGGTGTGCGGCCACTGCTGCTGTGCCCACGCCAGCTGACTCATGGTCGCGGCATGGGTCAGGGTCACCCCCTTGGGAACGCCGGTGGAGCCGGAGGTGAACAGGACGTAGGCCACGTTGTCCGGCCGCAGCGGCCCACCTCGTTCCAGGTCCGTGATCGGGGCACCGGACAGCCCGGCCAGATCCAGCTGATCGACTCGAACGGAGGTGCATCCCTCGGGCAGTCTGTCGCCGTCCGCTGATGTCGTGAGCACCATCAGCGGTTGCGCCGCACCCAGCACACCGGCGATTCGCTCGCTCGGATGATTCGGGTCGATCGGCAGGAACGCGGCACCCGCCTCGAGCACCGCATACAACGCCGTCACTAGGTCGACCGAGCGCTGAATAGCCACGGCCACAATGGTTTCCGACCTCGCTTGACGCGATATGAGCCACCTGGCCAGCCGATTGACGCGGGCGGCGAAATCCCGGTAGGTCAGCGCATCGCCGTCCGGAAGCCGAATCGCCGGAGCATCCGGGCTGCGTTCCACCTGTTCATCGAAGGCGTCCACCAGGGTTCGGCCCACCGATACGGGGTCGCCGGTGTCGTTCCAACGCTTGAGCACCAGCTGCCGCTCGGTGGCATCGAGTATATCGAGCTCACCGATCGGCGCATCGGCATCGGTCGCGACGCCGTCGAGCAGGCGAACGAACCGGTCGGCGAAACGCTGCGCGGAGTCCGTGTCGAACAGGTCGGTGGCGTAGGTCAGGCGCAGCGTCATGCCGGTCGGCTCGTTGTCCGGCCCGTGGTCCTCCGTCATCATGAGCAGCAGGTCGTAGATCGCGGCACTGTCGCCCGGGTCGATGGTCTCGAAGGTGAGACCCGGAAGTTCCACGCGCGCCCGCACCATGTTCTGGTAGGCGAGCATGACTTGGAACAACGGCGTGTGCGCTGTCGACCGTGCCGGATTCAGCGTTTCCACCAGCTGCTCGAACGGCACGGTGGCATGGTCGAAGGCCTCGATGTCGCTGTGCCGCACCGCATCCAGCAGGCTGGTGAAGGTCTGACCGAGCGTGACGGGGGTGCGCAGAACCAAGGTGTTGACGAACATCCCGACGAGGTGGTCGAGTGCCCGGTGGCCGCGACCCGCGTGTGGCACGCCGATAGTGATGTCGTCGCTGCCGGACAGCCGTGACAGCAGCACCGCGAGTACCGCGTGCACCACCATGAACGTCGTCGCGCGGGATCGCTGGGCCAGGGACTCCACCCGGCTCTGCAGGTCCGCCGGAATCTCGACGTGGATCGCCGCGCCGCGGTGGGTCTGCTCCACCGGGCGCGGTCGATCGGTAGGCAGCTCGAGCAGTTCGGGTATGTCCGCGAGTCGGGTTCGCCAGTAAGCGATATCGCGGGACACGGGCGAATCCGGGTCGTCCGGCGAGCCGAGCACCTCACGCTGCCACAGGGAGTAATCGGCGAATTGGACGGTGAGCGGCGCCCAGTCCGGCGGGTTTCCGCCGGCCCGCGCCCGGTAGGCCGTCACGATATCGGCGGCCAGCGGCGCCACCGAATAACCGTCGCAACTGATGTGGTGCACAGCCACCGCGACCACCCAGGCCGTGTCCGGCAGCTGGTACAGCGCGACCCGCACCGGCACGCCCTTCGACACATCGAATCCGGTGTTCGAGAACGCGGCCAGCCGACCTGCCAACTCGCGCTCATCGATCCGCTGCGGGCAGAGGTCCCACCCCGCGACGACATCGGCCGCGTCCAGCACCACCTGCGTGGGCGTGCCGTCGACCGCCGGGTACACGGTGCGCAAGCTCTCGTGCCGCTCGACGACATCCCCGACGGCCGCTGCGAGCGCATCGACATCGAGCACTCCCGCGAGGCGAAATGCCAGCGGCACAATGTATCCAGGCGAAGCCGGATCGAACTGATTGAGGAACCACATCCGGGTCTGCGCCGTCGACAACGGCAGCCGGTCCGGTCTCGGTTTCGGCGTCGGGGCGGGCAGACCGGGCACCCCCCGCAACTGTGCGATGTGCTCGGCCAACTCGGCGACGGTGGACGCCTCGAACATCATTCGCACCGGCACGGTCGCGTCGACCATGGCGCCGATCCGGCTCAGCGCGCGCGTGGCGATGAGCGAATTCCCACCCAGCTCGAAGAAGTCGTCGTCCGCGCCGACCGTCGGCAGGCCGAGCAGCTCGGCGAAAACCTCGGCGACGGCCTGCTCCACGAGCCCTCGCGGCGTCCGGAATTCCGCGTGGTCGATCGGATCCGGAGCAGGCAATGCCCGGTAGTCGACCTTGCCGTTCGCCGTGAGCGGGACGGCGTCGATCCAGACGATCGCGGACGGCACCATATAGGCCGGCAGTCGCTCCAGCAGGAGTCGTCGAATCTGCTTGGTGTCCAATGTCTCTGGGGCGACTACGTAGGCGACCAAGCGTTGCCCGTCGCGGCCGGAATGCACCCGCGCCACGGCCGCGGTCACCTGTTCGTGCGCGAGCAGCGCTGCCTCGATGTCGCCCAATTCGATCCGCAGCCCGCGAATCTTCACCTGATCGTCGGCGCGGCCGACATAGCGCAGGGCGCCGACCTTGTCCCAGCGAACAAGGTCGCCGGTGCGGTACAGGCGAGATCCGTAAGCGCCGTCGAGCGGGTCGGCGACGAACGTCGCCGCCGTCAGATCGGGACGTTGGTGGTATCCGCGGGCCAGCTGGATGCCGCCCAGATACAACTCACCGGTCACCCCCACCGGGACGGAGTGCAGTCGCGAATCCAGCACATGCACGATGACATTCGGCTCGGGAACCCCGATCGGCACCGCAGCGCCGTCGATTCCGTCGACGCAATACGCAGTGACGCTGACCGCTGCCTCCGTCGGCCCGTACAGGTTATCGATGCGCGCGTCGCTCAGATCTCGGAAACGGCGAACGGTTTCGGCCGGCAGCACCTCGCCGATGCACAACACGCGCCGCAGGTCCGGGAACTGGCGTCCGTCGGTCGTCTCGTGGAACACCGAGAGCAACGACGGCACGAAATCCGCTGTCGTCACGTGGTGTTCGGCTATCAACCGGGCAACCGCATCCGGGTCGCCACTCCCGTCGGGGCCTGCGACAACCAACTTCGCACCACATGACAAGGGGCAGAACAACTCCCATACCGACAAGTCGAAGGTGACCGGAGTCCGCAACAGCATGACGTCATCGCCGAGTCGGTAGTGCTCGCGCATCCAGCGGAGTTGATTGACCACCGCGGCATGCGGTACCGCCACACCCTTCGGTATCCCGGTCGAGCCGGAGGTATAGATGACATACGCCAGGTTCTCGGGATGCAGCGGCTCGAGCCGATCGGCATCCGTCACCGGCGACCCATCCCTGCACTCGGCGTCGAGTTCCGCGAACGTCCATACCGGGACGTCGTCGGGCAGATTCGCTTCGTCGAACGGACGGGTGAGCACCGCCCGCGGCCGCGCGGTAGCGAGCACCGCGCGCACGCGATCAAGCGGGTGATCCGGATCAAGGGGCAGGTAGGCCCCGCCGGCCGCGTGGATCGCATACAGGGTGATCAGCAGGTCGACGGAGCGACGCATCGACACGGCCACAACAGTGTCCGGGCCGACTCCGCGTCCGATCAACGCACGCGCCATCGAATTCACCCGCGCCGCGAACTCTCGGTAGCTGAATTGCGCGCTGACTTCGGAGTCGAACACGGCCGTGCTGTCCGGCGTCGCCGCGACCTGCGCGGCGAACAGGTCCGCGATCGTCTCGGACGAGGGCGGCGTCGTCCCCCCGGTCTCGCGCGCGGCCAGCTCGCGCGCCTCGTGCGCGGTCAGCAGCTCGACGTCACCGACCGCGCGGGCGGGATCGTCGACCATCGCACGCAGCATCAGCACGAACCGGTCGACCATCGAAATGATCGTCGCCTCGTCGAAAAGATCTGTGGCGTAACTGAATTCGACTGCCATCTCGCCTGGATCGCCGTCGCGCTCTGTGGTGTCGACGAGATTCAGATGCAGATCATATTTGGCCACACCCGGATCGGCGATCCGGGCCGACACCGTCAGTTCCTCGAACTGCACCGTGGGAATCTCGATGTTGTGGAACGAGAAACCCACCTGCGTCAACGGCGCGTGCGCCGTCGTGCGTGGCGGATTGAGCACTTCGACCAGGCGCTCGAACGGGATGTCGGCATGGTCGAAGGCAGCCAGATCGATAGCCCGGACCTGCTCCAGGACCTGGAGGAAGGACGCGCCGGGTTCGATGCGCGTCCGCAGCACCATGGTGTTGACGAACATTCCGACCAGGCGCTCGAGTCCCGGTTCGCCGCGACCGGCGATGGGCGTGCCGACAGCGATGTCACCGGTTCCCGAAAGCCGTGCCAGCAGTGCGGCATATGCCGCGTGCAGCACCATGAAGACCGTCACGTCGTGGCGGCGGGCAAGGGCGGCCAGGTCACGACCGAGGTCGGCGGGCAGTGTCGCCGACACCGTCGCACCGCGGAACGATTGCCGCGCCGGGCGCGGACGATCGGTGGGCAGGTCGAGTACTTCAGGCAAATCGGCCAGAGCAGCCCGCCAATACTCGATCTGGGTGGCGGCCGCGCAGTTCGGGTCGCCCTCGGTGCCGAGCCATTTCCGTTGCCATAGAGCGTAATCCGCGTACTGCACCGGCAACGGCGACCACTTCGGCGCCTCGTTCCGGATGCGGGCGTTGTAGGCCGTCATCAGGTCTGCGGCCAGCGGCGCGAGCGAGGATCCGTCGAAGCTGATGTGATGGACGGTGAGGACCAGGGTGTGTCGATCGGATGCACTGCGCAGCAACGTGATTCGGAACGGAACCTCGCGGGCGACATCGAATCCGGCCGCTGCCGCCGCAGCGATCTGCGCCTCGACGTCGGTCGGCGCCACCTCAACCGGCTCCAGCGGGGGTAGTGCCGCCTGCACCGACACGATCAGCTGGTGCGGTCCGCTGTCGCTGTCCGGGTAAACGGTCCGCAGAGCTTCGTGCCGGTCGAGCACGTCGGCGATCGTCGCGTCCATGGCGGCCACGTCGAAGGGTCCCGACATGTCCACGACCAGGGCGATGTTGTACAGCGCCGAGCCCGTGTCGAACTGATCGAGAAACCACATGCGGGCCTGGGCGGGCGACAGCGGAATCCGCGCCGGGCGTTCCTGCGGAATCAGCGGTTCCCGAACGGGTGCGTCGATGGCCCGCAGATTCTGCGCGAATGCGGCGATGGTCGGCGCGTCGAACACGGTGCGCAGCGGAATATCTATGCCCAACACAGCGCCCAGCCGCGCGGCCACCCGCGTCGCCGATAGCGAGTTGCCGCCGAGATCGAAGAAGTTGTCGAGGACACCGACGCGATCGATGCCGAGCACCGCGCCGCACACACCGGCGACGATCTGCTCGGCCGCGTCGCGTGGCGCGACGAACTCGGTGGTCTCGGCGGCGAACACCGGTGCCGGTAACGCGGCACGGTCGATCTTGCCCACCGATGTCAGTGGTAGTGCGTCGAGCACCGTCACCGTGTCCGGGACCATATGCAACGGCAGGCGTTGCGCGGCGTAGGCCGTCAACTCCGCGACGTCGACGGCATCCGTCGCCGGCGTGACATAGGCGGCAAGCCTCGGTCCGCTCTGCGTCGCAACGCTGACCGTCGCCGCGGCCGCCACCGCTGAGTGCCCGGCGAGGACGGCTTCGATTTCGCCGAGTTCGATGCGCTGGCCGCGGATCTTCACCTGGAAGTCGGTGCGCCCGACGTATTCGAGGGTGCGCTCGGGCGTCCAGCGGGCCAGGTCGCCGGTGCGGTACATACGTGCCCCCGCCGCACCGAACGGATCGGCAACGAATGCCGACGCGGTGTCCGCGGGTCGGTCGAGGTAGCCGCGGGCGAGATGGATACCGGCGATGTACAGCTGTCCCGTCACCCCGACCGGTACCGGCTGCAGATTCGCGTCCAATACCAGGGCCTCGACACCGCGGATCGGGCCACCGATCGTGACGCGAGCACCGAAGCACTGCGGATCGCTGATCGCGACCATGATCGTGGTCTCGGTCGGCCCGTACCCGTTGAACAACCGACGGCCGGGACTCCACACCGCGACCGTTTCCGCCGACACCGCCTCCCCACCGGCGACCAATACCTGTAAAGAATCCACATCGACAGGTGACATCGTCGCCAGCACGCTCGGTGTGATGAATGCATGCGAGACCCGTTGCTTGCGAATCAATTCCGTCAACCGATCCCCAGCGAAGACATCCGGCGGCGACACCACCAAAGCCGCACCGTTCGGGTGCGCCATCAGCAACTCCAGGACCACCGCATCGAAGCCAGGAGCCGCCACCTGCAACACCCGCGCGGCACTGTCGATCCGATAGCGTTCACGTTGTTCGGCGGCGAAATTCGCCAAGCCCTCGTGCGTCACAGTGACGCCCTTCGGCTCGCCCGTCGACCCCGAGGTGTACACGACGTACGCCGTGTTCGAGGCACGGCAGGCGCGGATCCGATCCGCTTCCGTCACGGCGGCCGGGGATCGCGCCGCGACGCAGAGCTCGGTGCGCGGATCGTCGAGAATCAACCGCTCGACCGCGGGCGGCAGCAGGCCCTGGCTTGCTTCCACCGTCAACGCCACCCGAACATCCGCGACCATGAGCGCGATTCGCTCGGCCGGGTTCCGCGGATCCACCGGGACGAATGCCGCACCCGCCTTCGCCGCCGCCCACATCCCCACCACGAGTTCCACCGACCGCGCCATCACCAGTGCGACCTGATCATCCGGGCCCGTCTCCCACTCGATCAGCAACCGAGCGAGCTGATTCGACCAGGCGTCCAGCTCCCCATACGACACCGTGCGTTCTCCCGACACGATCGCCACGGCATCCGGCTCCTGGACCGTCAGCAACTCCGCCAGCACCCGTGGCGCCTCGGCGCGGCCGCCCGACGCGGGCACCAACGCGACTCGCTCGGTTGTCGACAGCACATCGACAGCACCCACTCGCTGCTGAGGATTCGACACGACCGACTCGAGGATCCGATTCAGTCGCGCGGCGAAGTCCTCGATCGTCCCCCGATCGAACAGGTCGGTCGCGTAGTTGATCCGTACTGCGAGATCGTCTGCCGTCCTGGCGTTCTCGGCGACGGTGACGATGATGTCGACCTTCGCCGGTTGCGGTCCCGGATCCAGGATCTCGGCGGTGAGCTCGGACAGCTCCAGACTCGGGCGGTCCATATTGTCGAAGGCAAGGTACACCTGACACAGCGGATCGTGCGCTGCCGGCGGCATCGGATCACCCGCTTCGACGATGCGTTCGTACGGCAGGTCACTGTGGGCGAAAGCTTCGATATCGATGTCTTTGACGCGCGTCAGAAACTCCGTGAACGATTCGTCGCCGCGCACCTGGGTGCGCAGTGGCACCGTGTTGACGAACATGCCGATCAGCGGTTCCAGCGCGCGCTCGCCACGGCCCGCGACCGGCGTCGCGATGGTGATGTCCGCCGAATCCGACAGCCGGGCGAGCAGAATGGCCAACGCGGCATGAACGACCATGAAGGTTGTGGCGTTCGCCGTGTGCGCCACCCGCTCGATCCCGGCGCAGGTCTCGGCGGGGAGCACGGTGTCGACGACGTCTGCGAGCATGGACTGGCGAGCTAGCCGCCGACGGTCGGCGGGAAGTGCAGGCAGCCGAGTCATATCCGCCAATTGTGCTGTCCAGTACTGCAATTGGCGTGCCGCGAGCGAGTCCGGATCGTTTTCGTCGCCGAGCACACTGCGATGCCAGATGCTGTAGTCGGCGTACTGCACGGTCAGTGGTCGCCAGTCCGGGACGTGTCCCTGCGACCTCGCTCGGTAGGCCGCTGCGAAATCGGCCGCGAGCGGTGGCAGCGACGATCCGTCGCAGCAGATGTGGTGCAGGACGACGACCAAGACGTGCCGCCGCTGGTCAGTGGACGCGAGCAGTGCGACCCGGATCGGCGGACGTCGGCGCACGTCGGTCCCGGTCGAAGCCAGCTCGCGGATCCGGTTGTCGAGTTCATCGGGGCCGGTGAGCTGCGGGGTCGAATCGAGATCGGCAGCGACTTGCTCGGCCGACAGGATCACCTGCGTCCCTTGACCATTCACGGCGGGATAGACGGTTCGCAGGGCTTCGTGCCGTTCGATCACGTCGGTCAGCGCCGAGCGCAGTGCCGTGGCATCGAGGTGTCCGGTCAGCTGCAGCACCAGCGGAATGTTGTACGCCGCCGACCCCGGGTCGACCTGATTGATCAGCCAGATCCGATTCTGTGCGGGCGCCAACAGAATCGGCTCGATGCGTGGCTGCGCCTGCAGGGCGGGGCGGTTGGATTGCTGACCGGCTTCGATATGGGCGGCGAGTTGGGCAACGGTCGGCTTGCTGAACAGGTCGTGCACCGATACCTCGCGCCGGGTCAGCTCGGCGATCCGCACGCAAGCGCTGGTGGCGGTGAGCGAATTGCCGCCCAGGTCGAAGAAGTTGTCCAGCACACCGACCTGCGGAGTGCCCAGGACCTCGACGAAGACGTCGGCGATGGTCTCCTCGACGAAGGTGCTCGGCGCTACGTACGTCGCGGCCGAACCGACGGCCGGCTCGGGCAGCGCCCGATAGTCGACTTTGCCGTTGACGGTCAGTGGCAACGCCTGCAGAACGACAATGTGTGCCGGGACCATGAATTCCGGCAGCATCGACCCGACGTGCGTGCGCAGCACCTCGGGCTCGCAGACCTCGTCGGGCTCGCAGACCGCGTCGCCGGCGGGCACGACGTAGGCGACCAGCCGGGCCGCTTCCGTGCCCGGCAGGTGCACGATGACGACCGCCGTCGAGACCGCGCTGTGGCTCAGCAGCGCACTGCGGATCTCGTCCAGTTCGATCCGGAACCCGCGTAGCTGCACTTGCCGGTCGGCGCGTCCGCGATATTCCAACTCGCCCTTACTATTTCGGCGAGCGACGTCGCCGCTGCGATAGAGCCGCTCGCCCGGCTCGCCGAACGGGTCGGCGACGAAGCGTCCCGCGGTCAATCCGGGGCGGCCGAGGTAGCCGCGGGCGAGTTGCGGTCCCGCGACGTAGATCTGACCCCAGGCTCCCAGCGGCACCGGACGCAATCGTTCGTCAAGGATGTACACGCGTAAGCCCGGCAGCGGTGAGCCGATCGCGCTCGGTGCGCCCGGCACGGCGATGTCGGGTGTCAACCGGAGATAGGTGACGAAGACGGTGGTTTCAGTGATGCCGTAGCTGTTGGCCAGCACGGGCAGGTTCGGATTGTGCTCGTACCAGTCCGACAAACCCGCCGGATCGAGAGCTTCGCCCGAGAGAACGACGAGTCTCGTGGAAAGCTCACTGTCGGGCTCCCCGGCGTCCGCATATCGCTGTCGCGCGGTCGCGAATTGATGGAAGGCCGAGGGTGTTTGGCTGAAGACGCTCACCTTCTCGCGCGCCACCAGGCGCACGAGGTCGTCCGGCGAACGCGTGGTAGGACTGTCCACCACGACCACCCGGCCGCCGGTAGCCAGCGCACCGAAGATCTCCCACACCGAATAGTCGAACGCGAACGAATGGAACAACGTCCACACGTCGCCGGCGCGGACTCCGATTTCGGTACACGCGTTCGTCAGGTAGGTGGCGACCGCACGATGGGTGATCGGCACGCCTTTCGGCCGTCCCGTCGATCCGGAGGTGTAGATGACGTAGGCGACGTTGTCGAGGCGCAGCGGGCGGGTGCGATCCGCATCGGTGATCGGACGAGCGGTTTCCACACCCGGGTCGTCGTCGAACAGCACCACGGGGCCGGCATCGCCGGGCACCTGATCGCGCATGCTCCGGTTCGTCACCACAGCGATCGGATCGGCGTCGTTCAGCACATAGTCGAGTCGATCGAGCGGGTGCGCGAGGTCCAGCGGCAGATACCCGGCACCCGACTTCAGCACCGCCAGCGCGACGATGATCAGATCGGCATCGCGTGGCATCGCGATAGCCACCAGCGATTCCGGCCCGGCACCGAGGGCGATGAGCTTGCGGGCGAACCGGTTCGAGCGCTCGTCGAGCTCACAGTAAGTGAGGGCGGTCGTACCCGACGTGACGGCGACCGCAGACGGCGTAGCCGCGGCCTGTCGCGTGAGCAGATCGACGAGTGTCGCGGAACTCGCCGAGCCGTCGCGGCCGGCGAGTTCGCCGAGCATGCGCCGCGCCTCTGCGGGATCGACGAGCGGGATGTCGACCAGGCGGGTGTCGACGGGCGAGTCCATCATGCGATGCAAGAAGTCGATGAATCGACCAGTGTGCACGTCGAGTTCGTGCTGGCTGTACAGGTTGGCGTTGCCGTGCAATTCGATGAGCAGCGGCGCGTCGGCCCCGGAGCGGTACATATTGAGTTGCAGGTCGTCCAGAGCCCCGGACGTCAGTGCGCGGTAGCGGCCGATCGCCGAGCCGAGCCGAATCTCGGAATCGAAGAACAAGATGTTGAGGATCGGACCGAACGAGGTCGCGGCCGCGTCCAACGCGTTGGAATCGCGGCGCAAATCCTCGAACCGGTAGAGCTGGTGCCGCATCGCCAGGACGAGCTCGGACACCGACGCGTGAATGAGCCCTTCCACGGTGGTCGTCGCGTCCACGGCGAACCGGATCGGCACCATGTTCGCCAACATCGCGGCGGCGTTGCGCAAGCGCATCGTCATCCGTCCGGTCACCGGCAGCGACAGGACGACGTCGTCGGTGTCGGTCATGCGGGCGAGAAACGCGGCGAACGCGGCCACCACCACCTGCGCGGGCGACGCGTGCAGATCGTCGGCGAAACGGTCGAGCACGGCGGTCAACCGCGACGGCAGCGGCCGACCGGCGAAGCGGTCGTCTTCGCTCCACTTGGCGGTGCGACCGGACAGACTCGTCGTCGGCGGCAGATCGGCGACCTTTTCCAGCCAGTACGCCTTGTCGGTGTCGAACCGGCGACTCATCCGATATTCGCGCTCCGCCGCGACTATGTCCACCAGCCGAGCCGCCACCAGCCGAGCCGGCGGACGGCCCTCGAGTAGCGCGTTGTAATGCTCGGCCGCTCGGTTCAGTGCTTTGAACGCGCCATAGCCATCGATCACCAGATGATGGGCGCGCGCATACCACAGATACCGATCTTCGCCGAGCCGTATGAGCCGCGTCGCGGCGAGCCGGTCCCGGGCCAGATCGATAGCCTTGGTGTTGTAGTCGCGGCGCATCCATTCCATCGCCGCCGCGTGCGGATCGTCTTCGGCGCTGAGATCCAGCAACGGTTCGTCGTAGATGATGCTGCGGTCGACGAATTGATACGGGTGCCCCCCGGATTCGACCACCCGGACAACAAGAGACTCCGTCTCGTGGCCGGCATCGTTCACCGCCTTGGTGAACGCGTCGTAGTCTATAGACCCCTCGATCTCGACGTAGTGTGCGATATTGACGTTCGGGCCGCCGGGCAGGTTGTTCGCGAGCCACATTCCGTATTGCGCCCTCGAAAGCGGAATCAGATCCGGATCTCGGTCGGCTGGCGTGGCTGAATTCGGACTCATCGTCTAACCCCTCCTCGAATTCCGAGACACATGAGCAGCGCGCAACAAATATCCGTCTGTGCCCGAAATTTCCCGTAGGTGTATTCTTCCTTGCAAATGCAATTACATATGCACTTCACCGACGTTGAAGCGAACGCCCCATCCCCGTTGCGGTCATGCGCCGATCGAAGCGCATGACTTCACTAATGGTAGCTCGAAGTCGTAGCCGCTCTCCAATGGAAGCAATCTTCAGACATCGCCGCCTGCCATAGGTACACCAACCCCCTGTCCCCGACCTTGCCTAGCAACTGTGCAACAAATTCGCCGTAACCGCGACGCGATGATGTACCGCCGCAAGCGAATAACGTCCAGAAAACCCCATCACACGAAGCCGATGGAGACCTCGCCGGACGCGTCAAGCTACGTACGACATGCCCGTATTAAAATGAGATCTGCGTGGTCGAAGTGAATGATTCCAACGCCCCTCGGTTCGGGATCGCACCCCAAAGTCGAGCCTGGCCCGGGGCGGCTGCCGCTTCGAACATTACCCTGCCCTTCACAAGACAAGATGATCACACGTCCACGCGCCGCAACTGCGCGGAGGGACCTTCCACTCCCGCGATATATAGAAACCCGTTGCGCCGAACCCATCTAATGCTACTAGACACCGGCTTTGATGTCTCGCACTCGACGTGAATCGATGAGTTCGCGGCCCGAAGATGCGATTCCAACGGTCGCGACACCGAACACCGCCGCGCCCGCCGCCCGAAACTCAGATAAATCATGAGGATGTAATCCTGGGCCCTCTCACGAGTTGGATGGCAATTCCGGTGCGGTCGTCAAATAAAGAACGATACCGCTACGGAGTGGCGTCACCGCGCGTCTTCCCCTAGTCGTTGGCAAGGTGTTAACCGGGGCGCGGGTACCGGGAAATCACAAGCGGCCCTTCGCCGCGCTCGGGAATGACGAGCCGAACACGAACAAAGCTCTTGAAACCATTGACCGAAAAGGGACTGCGGCACGATTAGGCGACAGTTGGTTATGCGGCCTGATCGGTCGCTGAGGTCATGACTGTCTCGTACTCGATGGGGTCGATCTGCCGGGTCGGGTTTGGCGGCGGTGTCCATGCGTTCGATCCAGGCGACGATCGCGATGCGGAGTTGTTGGCGGGTGTCCCATCGTTGCCGGTCGAGCACGTAGCGAGCATCGACCAGCGGTTGTGGCGCAGTTACTCCCAAGCGGTAACCAAGGCTGACACCTTTCCTACTGTCCGCGAGCACCTCGATCTGCTCATCGATGGGGCACGCCGAACCAACGATGATCATGTCCGGAGACATCTGGCCGAGCTCACTGCTGAGGCGTTGCAGCTCTCAGGTGAGACCCTGTTCGACACCGACGGTTACGAGACCGCTGCCCACTGCTATTCCCTCGCGGCGTCATTCAGCAAAGACACCGGAGCATACGACCTTCGGCGCTGGTTGATCTTGCTACCGCCGCCGCGCTGGGCTGGCAGGCCGCGCGGTGCACTGGGGCTGTTGGCCGCGGCCGGCTGGGTACGTCGGTGTGCGAGACCGACCGCAAGGCGCGGGTCAGTCCGCCGGCCAACCACTCGGCAAAGTCGCCGCGGTCGTCGGATCCGAGCAGGTAAATAGCCTGGCGCGCAGCAGCGCATCGTCGGGCCAGCGCTGACCGGTTGGTGGATGACTCCGCCAGTTGCGACGCCGGACCCTTGTCCTTCGCGTCTGCGCTGAGGACGAAACCGTCTGCGTCCCTGACAAATTTGGCCACTGCGGGCAGGAACTCGCGGAAACGGAAGCAGTTATCGCACAATCCGCGTGTCGACGGTGCGCATCCGCTTACCCTCAGGTGATGCGATTCCGGTTTCGTCGGTATGCCCTGGCCGTGCTCGCCGCCGCCGCGTCGACCATGCTGCTGTGTACGAACGCTCCAGCGGCCCCGCCGATCCGGCCGGTCGCTGCCGCACCGCCGCTGGACGCGGAATTTCTCTGGGGTGTCGCAGCCTCCGGATTCCAGTCCGAAGGCCATGCGCCCGACAGCAATTGGACGCGGTACATTCCCGCGCACCACGATTACGACGCATTGCGCGATTCGGTCGACTTCTATGACCGCTTTGCGTCGGACATCGACTTGGCGGCCGCGCTTGGCGTGCGGGTGTTCCGGATCGGGATCGAATGGGCCCGACTGCAACCGGCACCGGGGATTCGGGACGAGAATGCGTACCGTTTCTACGATGCTGTCATCGCGACCATCGTGCGGGCGGGGATGCGACCGATGATCACCCTTGACCACTGGGTGTACCCGGGCTGGGCAGTCGACCGCGGGGGCTGGCGCAGTCCAGGCATGGTCGACGACTGGCTGGCCAACATGCGTACGGTGGTCGATCGCTACGCCTCCGACAATCCGCTGTGGGTCACGGTGAACGAGCCGGCCGCGTATATCTCGCACGAGGTCCGCAGGGGCGCCGCCGATCCCGGCGAGATGCAGGAACGGATCGCGCAAGCGCACAACGCCATCTACGACTATATCCACCAAATCCAGCCCGGCGCAGAGGTGACCAGTAACGTCGGCTATGTCGCGGGCTCGGAGGCCGAAGTCAACGGGGCCTTCCTCGATCGCGTCGCCTACCGGCTCGATTACGTCGGCGTCGACTACTACTTCGGCTACGATCCAGCGCAGTCGCTGCTCGGGTCCATCACCAAAGCCACCGGATCTACTCTTCCCAACCTGCCAGGCACGAACATCTGGGATCTGCCCTTGCGTACCGAGGGTATCTACTATGCGCTGCAACACTATTCGCGCCGTTTTCCGAACAAGCCGCTCTACATCGTCGAGAACGGCATGCCCACCGAGAACGGCCGCCCCCGGGCCGATGGCTACTCCCGCAGCGATCATCTGCGCGACACCGTCTACTGGATCCAGCGCGCCAAGGCCGACGGCATGAACGTCATCGGCTACAACTACTGGAGCATCACCGATAATTACGAATGGGGCAGCTACACACCACGATTCGGCCTCTACAGCGTCGACGTGCGCACTGACCCGGCCCTCACTCGCCGCCCCACCGATGCGGTCGGCACCTACACACAGCTCGTCGCCGCACACGGCGTCCCCACCGATTACCGTCCCACCCGCAGCCCGGCCTTCTGCTTCCTGGTCGATCCACCGGCCAGCTGCCTGACCCTGGTCGCGGTCCCGTAGCCGCGTCCCCAATGCTAGTGGCGGCCAGAGTCGCCGTACGGGTTCCAACGCGACCGCGACTTCGTCGTGTCGGTGGTGGGCGGCGAGCCACTAGCGTGCGCCGTATCCGGGGCGACGACAGCCCGATGGACCCTGAATGCAGGAAGGCTTCAACCAACCCACGCCCGAAGCTTGGACACCGTCGCGTATGGCTGGTGGCGCCTATTCCGTCTTCAGTCCATTCAGAGCTTGCCGGGCTTGGTTTGTGGCGATCGTGTCGAGATCGTCCCGATTCACCGGGGGTTCGCCTTTTGCGCGCAGGACGGCGACTTCTACTCGCACCGAGATGTTGCTGTCGTGCACGCCCACGATGTAGGTCATTCCGTTGCTGGTGTCGGTGGTCGCGATGTGCCAGTAGCCCTGGGCGCCGATTCCGGTGACCTCGCCGGAGGCCAGCCCTGCTCCGGTGGCGGCGGTGTCGGTCTGTTTCCAACGGTCGTAGGCGGGGGCGGACTCGGCACCGGTGAACTGGGCCTGCAGGCTGATTCCGGCTTCGTCGACGGTGGCGTCGTCGTCGATCGTCGAGGGGCTGGTGTAGCGGATCGCGCAGTGCAGGTTGCCGCCGTCGGAGGTATTCGGCGGGAATTCCCGATGTCGGGGGTCTTCCCTGGGCGTGGACGACCACCTGTGCAACGGCGTCGGATCGACAAGGTCGCAGGCATTGGTGATCGCGCTCATCGAATAGATCCCCGGCGCGGCTTCCCGGCGCGACGTCGTCGTGGTCGGGGCGGCGCTGGAAGGGGCAGCGGCAGCGGCGGAATTGCCGCCACTGTCGTCGCCACTGACGAAGATGCCGATCACCACACCGATACCCAGCACCACTACCAGCCCGAGAACGCCGGCAACGATCAGACCCGTTTTGCCGCTACGGCTCGACGGCGGCGGCCCGTAGCCCTGACGAGGTCGGCCGTATCCGAAAACAGGCTGACCGGGAGCAAACGCAGGCACAGGCACAGGCACAGGCGTGTAGGTGCCCGAGTCGGGGCCAAGCGAGTCGCCAACCGGCAGATTATGTTGCCGCACAGCGGGATCGGCGCTTCCCGGCGTCGGCTGATCGTCAGGTCCGCGCTGGGGGTAGATCATCCCCGTGGCCCTCCGTTTCTGCAACGGGCTCCCCCCGTCGACCACTCAACTCTGAACCGATCCTATTCCTGCCGACGTCGAGCAGTCATCCGCGCCATCCCCACCGGCCCGCTCTAGTCGACGGCCTCTACTTCTCCCTCAAACCGTCCAGCGCACTGCGGACTTGGGGCCTGGCGATCGAATCGAGTTCGTCCAGGCTCACCGCAGGAGAACCCTTCTCACGCGTGAGCGCGATCTTTACCCGCACCGAGACATTGCCGTCCTGCACACACACGACGTAGGCCATTTCCGCGACGAGGTTGCCGGTCACTTCGGAATGCCAATACCCCTGGCTGCCGATTCCGGTGACCTCGCCGGAGACCGACCCGGGTCCAGCGGTGGCGATGTCGGCGTGTTTCCAATGGTCGTAGAAGGGCGGAGCTGTCCCGTCGGTGAACTCGGCCTCGACGCTCATCCGGGCTCTGTTCATGGAGAACTTGTCGCCGGTCGAACTGGTGTAGCCGACATCGCACTTCAGGCTGCCGCTGTCGTGGGTGGACGGCTGGGTTTCCCGATGGTTGGGAGTGTCTTTCGGCGTGGACGACCACTTGATCAACGCGGTGGGGTCGACCAGGTCACACGCATTGGTGATCCCGTTCATCGAATAGGTCCCCGGCCCCGATCCCTGCCGGGCAGTGGCCGAGGCACCGGCGGACTCACTGCCACCGCCACCACCCACGAACATACCGATCGCCACACCGATACCCAGCACCACCATCAGCCCGAGAACGCCGGCGACGATCAGACCCGTTTTGCCGCTACCGGTCGACGGCGGCGGATACGGCAGTGGCGGCCGGTACCCCTGACCAGATTGGCCGTACCAAGGCGGGTCCGCAGTCGGGCCCGCCGCAGTGGGCCCGAAGAACACAAGGTCGGCGCCTGCAGTGGAACTATCCTGGCCGCTGGGTGGGTTGAATGGCGGCGGTGCGGGTTCAGCGGTGCCCGCGTTCGGGTTATCGCCGGGTTCGTGCTGGGAATCGGTCATGCTCATAGGCCCCTCCGGTCTCGAACGGGCCTCCCCCGCCAAACCGTCGACTCGAACCCTGATCGTAGTGGTACGGGTGCAATCGGGCCGCACCGTGCAATGAGATGTCGGCACGTCAGGTCGCCGACGCCCTCACCCCCGACGCCGCGTTCTGCACTTCGCGGCCTCGATCGAAGTCGCAGAATCGGTCATGAACCCAGAGAAGTACTGGCCCAACAACATCGAAGGTAGCCTGGCGCCGCTGCGTGCGATCCCGGCGGCGAACGTGCCGCGCCTGGTCTTCTCTTCCACCGGCTCGATGTATGTCGGCGACCGCACCGTCGCGTTCGACGAAACTACCGAAGTCCGCCCGCAGAACTAGGGCGCCGGTGCTATATCGCCTGATGACATCGCGTAGCTGATCACCTAATTCGTAGGTTTCAGCGAAGAGTTCTGCGCCCATTTACTCGTACCGTCGGGCGCGTTGAGCGTGTTGATCAGCTCCACGGCCGAAAGCACCAGGACCGGTCCCCCGGCGGCGATTGTCCCCAGAATGCCGCCGACCCCGGCACCGGCGATCGCGGCAGGTATGCAGCCCACCCCGAACAGCGGCAAACCCATAATGCATCCGGTAATGCCTCCGACGACCAGACCGATCGCGGTGCCGACGAATGTGCCGATCGTGGCGGCGAGCCGCAATCGGGTCGAGAACGCCGACATCGCGGCCTGGTTCTCGAGGGGCGATGCGACCGGTGTCGCGGCCTGCGCGACGGCGGGCCGCAGCTCACCGGGTGTCAACCGCAGCTCCTTCGCATCTTTGCTGAGTGCGGAGTCGACTGTGAGCACCTTGTCGCCAACGGCGAATCGCGTTGGCACGACCATCACGGGTGCGCCGCTCTCATCGCGAATCGTGAACGAGCTGTGATCGTGGTCGAGCACGAAGGTCCCTCCCGATAGGGTGGTTGTCACAACACGTTCCACCAAAGTGACCTTGTATTCGATGTCATGTTCGGCGGGCGCTTCCGCGCGGGCGGTTACCGGCGCGATTACTGCAACGCATGCGATACCGATCGCCGCGATGCGTGAGGTTTCGATCACGAAATGTCCTTTTCTATTTCATGGAATCTATTTCATGAACCAGGCAAGCGAGACAGACCTGCTGAATGTGCGCGACCGCAGACCGGTAGCGATGAGTCGACATAAAACCACAGCCGCAATGTCCTGACCAGCTTCACCCCGAGAAATAGGTGATGGGTACGAGCAATTGTCGGGAAATCAGGCGACGCGCATACCGAAAGTACGCTTCCTTGCCAGCGTTCGCTGACATCGGATTGTGATAGGGGATGGCATCGATGTCCGCGCCTCAGTCGCCATCGTGCCCATCCGAGAAGTAACTGGGGACGCACGCGCGATCCAGCCGGGCGGGGTAGGGGTCGCCCAATCGGACCGGTAGGTGCCCCCTTCGGTATGCGCGATCCACGTGGATCTGCGACAGCGGTTCAGACCCGAGTGCCCGGAACTCCCACCGTGTTCCCGTGGGATCCGACTGCCAACCGTTCTGGTCGAGCCCGTATACCCGCGCGACGAGTCGATCGACGACGACGACGGCGTAACGGGCGTTGCGTCTCGCGGCGCTGCTCACCCGCCACCATCGCCGATCTCGCTCGTAGAGCGCTTCAGGGGACCGGAGGGCGGACGGCCCGCCATCCGGCCACGGCTGCGAGATGATGAGCGCAATACGTTCACCGACCGCGGTGAGGGCGCCCCAGCGCTGATAGGCATGCGCCCGGTCCAGGCCCGTGACGGCGGCGACGTCACCCAGCCCGGCCGTATGGTCGAGGGCGGCGGCTGCGGCTTCCAACATCCCGGCGTCGATCTCGTTCGCGAGCACACTGTGCACTCGCAGCAGGGCTAGTTGGAACTCACGCGCCTCCACGAATTCCAGCTCACCGTCTTCATAGCGAGTCCACGCCTGTGGTCCGAGCCCGCTCAGTTGGCCGGCGAGCCCGAGAAGGATAGTCCGCACGGACCGTGACAGCCATAACCTCTCAGTTGCCCACATATCGCGTGCAAACACATATCCCTCGCCGCTTACTTGCACATCAGTCATGGCCAAGGACTATAGCGACGATGTACCCCCAGTTCACAGATTTACCGGATCGATCTTAAGTAAATTTCTTCCTTGATAACTAAATATTAGCCATCTGCCCAGTAGTTGGTTCGTAGCTATCTTTGCTCGATTTCGAGGACATCAGCCGAAACGGTCGTCCGGTCCACTAAATCCGCTCGAAAAAACCTGGACCCCAGATAGCAGACCTTGGGCAAGGCGAATGCCCGATGCCCTCCCCCAACCGATCGGCCGGCGTAACGATATGGCGTCCCACCACCGACGTCTGGGCATATGTGCGTTCCGCGACCTCTGTCGATGCTCGAAAGGGAGTACACACTGATTGCGACACCGGCGAACCCAATGACATGCACGGCCGCCGCCGAACCCGCCACCACGGCCAACCGGTTCGATTGGTCGATCAGCCACGCCGACGACACGCTCGTGGTGACGTTCGGAGTGGAACGCGCCGGAATCGAGCTACCCGCTCCGCTGCGAATCGGGGTGGAGTTGTTTTTTCAGGACAATGGCCTGTCGGGACCCACCATCGCTATCAGCGGCCCGGTCGGGCGCCATATCCGGCTCGTCACCGGCATCAGCAAAGCCGATCGGGCTATCGAGTACCTCCAACACTGCGGGGCGGTGCTCCACGTCGGCCGCGCCGTATTGCCCCTGCCCCCGTTTCGGGGCTCGGCCTCGCATGGTCGGCGGGCGGCGGACACGGCCATCGCCATCGCATACCCCCGCTCGTAGCGGTCGCCGCCGCGGTTCGAGCCGTACGTCTGTACACCCCCGACGGATTCGAGCAACTCCCGTAGGCGTCAAGAACGAATCGTCGCCGAACGCTCGGTAGGTGCCGATTCGGCGGCGGCCGAGCAGCATTCGACCAGCGGCTACCACATCCGACGGCGGCTGGCACTGTTCGGGTGATGCGATGAGAGCTCTCCGCGCGGTGCTGTTGGCCGCCAACAGCACCGGCCGTCTCGTCGGTGCCGGGCTCCTCGATCACGACCACGCGTACGGGTCCTGCTCAGCACCGCACAGATCCATGTCGGGGTCGACGGGTTCACCCGGGCCGAAGCGGATCGCACCATCAGCGACGGGCTTATTTATGCCACGCACCGGGCCGCGCCCGCCGGTGCTGGGCGGACCTGGTGACGGTCCAGACCACACCAACTGACGCGAGCACGAAACGGTTGTCGAACAGCCGGATGTGGTGGCATCCTGTGGTGGTCAATTTCAACCAAATATCGTCAGCGCCAGGTAGGTCGGTGGAGCGTGCTGGCGTGCTCGTTCGGTTTCGAGCACGGCCCGCCCATCATGTAGGGGCGTAGCTGTACTTCGGGACCGGACTCCGTCTCGAAAGGACAGATCATGCACACCGACCAATTCGGCCTTGCCGGAGACGACTACACGCCCGATCCCGAAAATGACTCGATGGCCATCGTCGACGGCTTCTTCGACCACATCGCCGCGGGCCTGCCCGACCTCCCGGATAGCCTGATCGTCGAGATGCGTACGCGGCTAATGGAATTGGAAGCGGCAAACGCGGACCGCGTCGTTGACGAGCCCGCCCGATACAACCTGCGGATGACACTCGCGCTGGTGGTCGCGTATCGCGCGCTGCGGCCTCGCCTCGACCGTGACGAGGCGATAGCCCTGCTGCGCGCCGCCTTCGTGGAACCACTCGGTGACATCGTTCGAGAAAGCACCCTGGCGATGCTCGACCCAGTCGTGCTGTCGGTGCGGGTCACGAGGCACGTCTTCTTCACATTGACCGGGAGCAAAAGTCCAGCGCGCTCGAGCGACTTGCTGGCAACACAAGATCGGCAACGCCGACACGCCCATTCGCGGGAGTTGCGCGGTTCGTCGCCGATGATTTTCTTCCGACCGCACGCCGAAAACTAGCGCCGCGTACTCATGTTTCGGCGGCCGGGTGGTGGTCTTCCTCATTATTCTGCGGTTGTTCGAGGACTACGTACTCGTGCCCAGAATCATCGGTAGAACGGCGCGGGGTGCCTCCGATCGTGACGGTGGTGTCGGTTCTGCTTGGTGGCGCGTGCTCGGGATTGTCGGTGCGCTGCTCGCCATCCCGGTCGCTGTCGCGGTGCTGCTGATCGTCGATGAAACGGTGTTGCCATCTCTGGACGAGCCTAGCTATTCGGAATCGGCTCAATGAGGGCGCAGCGGGTGCAGAACCAACGCGACTGCGGTCGATGCGGCCTCGATCAAACCTCGCTCGATGAAATACGGTGGCAGACAGCGGGAATCGGCGCGCGACGAGCGGATGACCTCGTAGGTCACCCGCTCGCGTTCGACGCTGGCGAGCGTCGAGTCAGTTGCGGAAGGCGTCCTTGACCTTCTCGCCCGCATCCTTCAAGTCGGACTTGGCCTGATCGGCTTTGCCCTCGTTCTGCTTGCCCTTGTCGTCGGTGGCCTCGCCGAATTTTTCCTTGGCCTTACCGGCGAGTTTCTCGGCTTTGTTCTTCGCCTTGTCTACACCGCTCATGGTGCGAGCCCCTTTCTTCGAAGGTGCCCGGCCTGCGTTTTCCAGCCGGTCTTGTTGCGGATAGCCCGGATTTGCGCCACCAAACAGGTGCCGGAGCGGCGACCCAATGATTCTGCGTACCGCTGGCACTCGAGAAAGCAGGTATCACCTGGAGTAGAGGGAGTAATCATCGATAGCCCAAAAACTCAGAATGTCGGCACAGCCCCTGATATTGATCTCGAGGTTTCTCCGGCTGTCGGGGGCTCGGGAACACGAGCACCTGATGCAATCGCAACCACTCGGGGCGGCATCTGAAGGTGTCGGATTTGTATGCCCTGCCCCGCCCGTCAGATGGCGGCCTTGTACGCCGATCGAGTGGCAGGCGTCAAGCCATCGGGACGTGGTTGCCCGACTCACGGTCGTTCGGACCGATGACGAGTCGAGCGATCAGGTATTCGCCGTCGTCGAACGCGATGTCATCGCGGCCCAGGTTCGCGATGCTGGTCCTGGCTCTGCGTACCCGCTGTGATGGCCACCTTCGACACCCTCGTCGATGGCTTCGGTTTCCGAGGCCTGCGATGCGAGTTGCTCGTCACACGACATCGGTCACGTTTCCTCGACCGACCAGTGTCGACCGGAGTGATCACGCCGGATCTTCGCGTGAAGACATATCCCGAGGCAGCGTTTGCTTCAGATCGGCCCGGGTATGCGGCGCTAGACCCGAGTCGCTTCACACGAGCGGCTGTCGACCGATTGATTGCCCATCCTGGAAGGCTGCGGACGGGCAACGAAAGGAAGCGCAGATGAGCACTCTGGCCGCCACCGTCGATGTCGAGGTTCCGGTACGCACCGCCTATAACCAGTGGACACAGTTCGAGACATTTCCACAGTTCATGGTGGGTGTGGAGGCGGTAGACCAACTCGACGACAGGCACACCCGCTGGCGCATCCAGGTCGGCCCCTCGGCCCGGGAATTCGACGCGACCATCACCGAGCAGCATCCCGACGAACGCGTCGCGTGGAAGTCCGACAGCGGTCCCAACCACGCGGGCGTGATCACCTTCCACCGTCTGGACGACACTCACACCAGGATCACCGCGCAAATGGAGGTCGATCCGGAGGGATTCGTGGAGAACGCCGCCGACAAGCTCGGCGTGCTGAAACACCGTGTCAACGGCGATATGCAGCGCTTCAAGCATTTCATCGAAGCGCAGCACCACGAAACAGGCGCATGGCGTGGTGACATTCCGCGCCCGGATGCCTGATCGCATCCCAGGTCGGTGATAGCCGGGCGACAGCGGGTATTCGCTGCCAATGAACCTTCCTAGGATCGGCGCAGCGGCATCCGCTGTTCCCGTACCTCGCGGCACATTGTCGGAGGCGGTCGCCACCGCGTTGCGCGGCGACCGTGGGCGGGTCGTCGCATTCCCGGAGCCCGAAGGCGACGATCCCTACGGCATCGACCTGCAGCTGGCCCTGCACACCTGTTATGAGCTGCACTACCGAGGGTTCGACGGCGTCGATCCGGAGTGGGAATGGCAAACCGACCTGCTGCGATTCCGCAGCCACCTGGAGCAGCAGTTCCTCGACGCCATGCGTAGCGACGTGGCAGGTGGCAGAGCCCTGCACCGCGAACTCGATGCACTGCTCGTCGAGCCGGCCGACGGCTCCGGCATCAGCCGACATCTACTCGAGGACGGCGAATGGTGGCACATGCGCGAGTATTTCGTGCATCGGTCCATTTACCACCACAAAGAAGCCGACCCGCACGCGTGGGTCATTCCACGACTGAACGGACCGGCGAAAGCGGCCCTGGTCGCGGTCGAGTACGACGAGTACGGCGGCGGACACGCCGACCGGATGCACTCACAGCTGTATGTCGACCTACTCGAAGGGGCCGGCCTGAATTCCAGCTACCTGCATTACGTGGATGCGGTACCGGCCGCGATGCTCGCGGTGGTGAACATGATGTCGCTGTTCGGTCTGCATCGGGCATTGCGCGGGGCCCTGGTCGGGCATTTCGCGGCGACCGAAATCACCACCTCACCCAGCGCGCGCCGCATCGCCGACGCGCTCGAGCGGCTGCAGGCGCACCCGGATTGTGTGCGCTTCTTCACCGAACATGTGGAGGCGGACGCGGTTCACGAGCAGGTGCTGCGGCGTGAGGTGATCGGCGATCTACTCTCCCGCGAACCGACATTGACCGCATCGGTTGTCTTCGGCATCCAAGCCACCGGTCTCTTGGAGGAGCGATTCACCGAGGAAGTGCTCGGCGCCTGGCGCGCCGGGCGCAGCTCCTTGTCCGAGGCCGCGATTCAGTCCTTCTGAGGTTTGCTTCGCCGGCGCCTGCGATGGCTGGCGTCGCAGAGCGGAAAGTTCTTCGAGCGGCGACAGGTGCACATCGCGACGAGGAACCTGTCGGAGTACACCGAAGTTCCGTCGCCGGTCACCAACTCGACAGGTCCCTCTATCAGGGCCGGGCCGTTACGCGTCAGTGTTATCTTGCGGCACTCGGCAGATCCTTCGGAGGCCGCCGAAGTCGAGTTCATCATCGCGCCGCCATGTTCTTCCCGGGGCCCTTGATCTTGTGAGCCATGTGCTCAGTGTTGAGAACGTCGGAAGCCAGTCGGAAGTCCCATGCCAGATCCGTCAACAGCGCCGCGGCCCGCCGCCCGCCACCGATCGGCTCGATTTCGGCAGACGGCACCGGGCCATGCCGAACGACCGTCACCTGCACGATTTTGCGGTGGCCGGGTCCCTCGGTCCGGACCAGACGCACTCCGTTGGCGATCACCATAGCTTTCCGCCTTTCTCCTCACCTCCGCATTCCCGGCCGCTGCCGAAACAAACAGGCAGTTCGTCGAATCCCGCCGATGTCGGTGATGTAGCGCTGATCCGTGCCGAGCCTGTAACTCGGCGCGGTCGAGGGGATCAGCCACAAGATGCTCACCCAGAACCTGCGGATGCTCGCCATCACTGCCATGATTGACAGTAATATGCAGACCGGTCTATCTTCTGACCGTGAGAGTAAACCGCGTTGGGACACGTGAGCGGATGATTGAAGCGGCTCGGGCGCTTGTCGAGGCGAACGGCTACCACGGCACCGGACTCACACAGGTGCTCACGATGGCCGAAGCTCCTCGGGGTTCGCTTTATCACCACTTTCCTGGCGGCAAGGATGAACTGGTGAGCGAGGCGCTTACGGCGGCGGGCGGGGAGGTCGATGGCATCGTCCGGGAGGTAGCCGTATCTGCGCCTACCCCCCAGGCGCTCGTGCTGGCCGTACTGGAAAGACTGGCGGACAGAATGGTGGCAGCCGATTACGGCAAAGGTTGCCCAGTGGCCACGGTGGCGCTAGAGGTCGCCGCGAACAATGACGACCTGCAGTCTGTCTGTGGCGGTATCTACTCGGGCTGGCAGCGTACGCTGGCCGATGCTCTCGTCGTCGATGGCCATGACCTGGCCGAAGCGAACGAGCTCGCGACGACGGCGCTTGCCCTGATCGAGGGTGCGCTCTTACTGGCCCGTGCCAGCCGCAGTCGAACCCCCATCGAGCAGGTTGGCCGACGTATCGCGAGGCTGCTCGCCGCGGACTAACCAGCGCACGGGATTCCGAGCGCGTCTTTTTGCGCAAATTATGTAGACCAGTCTAGAGAGGGTTATGACATGGAAGAAACATCGACTAGTACTGCAGACGCAGTCGTATTCGGTGCTACCGGGTTTATTGGCAAATGGACGGTGTTGCATCTGCTGGATCAGGGGCGCGTAGTCGCCGCCGTTATTCGCGATCCTGCTCGGAGGCGCAAGAATGCCGCGGGCGAGCTCATCGCTAGCCGGGAAGACGAGTTGCGCGCGTGGCTGCGCGACCATGGCGAGGCTGGTGAACGGCTCGTGGTCGTGCCCGGCGATTTCACAAATGGTTCAGATCTTGGATTGAGCTCGACAGACGACGACCGCCTCGCGGGCGTGCGAGATGTTTTCAACGTCGCTGGAATCTACCGGTTCGGTTTGCAACGCGAGGAGGCTACAGCCGTCAATGTCGACGGTGCCCTTAACGCGTTGTACTGGGCAGCGACTCGTCCTGGTCTACGTCGGCTGATCCACGTGTCGGGATATCGAGTCGGGATGGACCCGCGGCCGCGGTATCCGCTCCCTGAAGAGGAATCAGCGAAGCTCTACCGGAGCATGGGAGCCTATGAGGGTTCCAAGACCGAAGCGGACGCCGCCATGCGAGTCGTCGCGGCGCAATTGGGTGTGCCACTGACCGTGGTCAATCCCAGTAGCGTGATCGGCCACTCGGAGACCGGAGAAGTCGGTCAATACCTGGGGCTGGCTGACCTGGTCCGCGATCTGTGGTTGGGAAAGCTTCCTGCGTTGCCGGGAACCGCCGATACATTCGTGCCGGTCGTCGCCGTGGATCATTTCGCGAAGTTCATGGCCGCGATTCCGAATTGCGATCCGAAGCCGGGCGGCCTGCACTGGGTGCTTGATGTGGCCACACCCAACCTGCCAGATTTGGTCCAGTTGCTTGCCGGCCATCTGGGCGTGCGTGCGCCGAAGACCCTTGTGCCGGTGGGGTTGATCCGCCGTCTGCCGACCGCGCTGACCGGAGCCGATCCTGAGTCCCTGACGTTCCTGGTCGAGGATCGTTACGACACGGCCTCGGCTGACAAGGTCGCTCAGGTCGCTGGGCTTCAGCAGCCTGCAGCCGAGACAGTGCTGCGCCACTGGGCCGATCGGTTGGTAGCGGACGCGTTCGGGGCTGCGCCAGCAGAGTTTCCCGGAGGCTTCCATGGAGTCAGCGGATCCCGGACCTATGTCGCCGGAGACAGAACCTCGCCCGATTTCGTCCTCCTGCACGGAATTCCCGTTGACAGTGAGTCGTGGCAGGGGGTTCTGAACGAACTGGATGATGAGCCCGCCCTGGTAGCCGACCTGCCCGGGCTCGGCCGTTCGGCCCCTACGGTCGCCAGCCCGCTGGAATGGTTAACCGATCTGTTGGCGCCCGTTCGAACCCGTCCCATCATCGTCGCCCACTCCGCGGCCGCCGCACCAGCGCTACGCTACGCCGCCGCTCACCCCGATCGCGTCACGGCTGTGCTCCTCATTTCTCCCTATTTCCTCCAAGCAGTGCCCCATTGGCTTCTTCGCACGCCGGCGCTCTCGGCCCCGCTCCTGAAACGGATGTCGACCGACCGTCTGGCTAGCACGCTGCTCGGCGACGGCGTTGCCGTTTCCTCGGATGATGTTCGTCGGGCGGTCGACAGCGCCGTCACGCAACTACAGCGACCGGGTGTCGCCCGCCGTACTGCCAACTGGCTGGCGGCCGCGCACAAACCCGCCGAGCGCGCTGCTCTGCAAGCGCTGCTGGGTGAAGCCGAGCCGTTCCCCGTCCCAGTTCACATCATTGCCGGAGAACGGGATCCGCTGATCGGTGATCCAGGCACGGCCACTGTTACGACGGTCGCCGGCACCGGGCATTACCCGCAGCTTACGCACCCTTCGGAAATAGTCGCGACGATGCGAAGCATTGCCGACGGCTGGATCCGCAAAGCCGATGGCGGGGCATCTGGTTCGCCCACGTCCATCTCCGTCGAACCGTAGGGCTGATCGGCATGGCAACAGTTGTAGCGGAAGAACACTGGCAGCAGGTCTACCGGCACTTGCATGCGCATCCCGAGTTGTCGGGGAGTGAACACGCCACCGCGGACTTGGTGGCCCAGGAATTGCGGTCACTGCCAGGCTGGGACGTGACCGTCGGTGTCGGCGGCACCGGAGTGGTGGGTGTTCTCCGGGGAGCACCCGGACCAGTGATCTGGCTGCGCGCCGACATGGATGCGCTGCCGGTGCAAGAGGAGACCGATCTCGAATACGCTTCGACTGTGCCCGGGGTCATGCATGCGTGTGGCCACGACTTCCATGTCGCCGCGCTGCTGAGTGCCTGCGCCGCGCTGGCAGCCGACAACGGTGTGCCCGGCACAGTCGTCGCGATCTTCCAGCCGGCCGAGGAAACCGGTTCCGGCGCCAAGGCGATGCTCGATGACGGTCTACTGGAAAAGGTTCCGTCGCCCTCTATCTGCCTCGGGCAGCATGTGAGCCCATTGCCTGCAGGGCTGATTTTCACTCGGGGCGGTCCGTTGATGGCCGCCGCGGATTCGGTGCGCGTGTCACTGACCGGCGAGGGTGGGCATGCCTCGACTCCGCACATGGCAGTCGATTCGCTCGCGATGGCGGCCTCGCTCGTGCTTCGGTTACAGGCGTTGACCGCCCGACAGGCTTCCCTGCCGACAGCGCCGGTTCTCACGGCCGCGGCACTCCATGCTGGAAAACGCGCCAACATCATCGCCGAAAGCGCCGAATTACTGCTGAGCTTGCGGACGTTCACTCCCGGGTCGCGTCGGGAGATGTTGGAAGCGATCGATCGGATTGCGGCGGCGGAAGCCACAGCGGCTGGTGCCCGGTCTGCACCGACGGTGGAGATTTTCGACAGCTTCCCATTGACCGTCAACACCCCTGCCGACACCGAGCGCGTCATGGCTGAGCTCACCGCCTGTGGTCTGACGGTGTTCCCGATGCCCAGACCTATCACCGGCAGCGAAGATTTCGGTGTTCTCGGTTCGGCGGCGGGCTGCCCGTCGGTGTTTTGGCATATCGGTGGCGTCGACCCCAGCCGATTCACATCGGAAGACCAGGAACTGCTGCTCGGTGAGGGAAGGCTGCCGTCGCGAATGCCCGCCAACCACTCGCCACGCTTCGCCCCTGACCCCGGGAAGTCATTGCCTCCGGCGGTTGCGGCCCTCATGGCTGCGGCACGGGCTGAACTCGAGTGCACGAAGCAGCGCGAGTTGTGATGGCCTGATGGGCATCCGCAGACTGACGGATGCGAAAGCACGCAACGACCACCCGACGATATCGCCGAACACGACGATGCCGTCCAAGCAACTCGTGGACAGTGGCCGAGATCGCGACATTCCAAAGAAGCCGTCGCGACCTTCCACTGCCCACTGATCTGGCGGCAGCGCTCACTGTTCGGGTGATCTGAAGTGCTCTCCGCCGTTGGCACGTTCTTGGCACACTGGATCGGTGAGTTTCAGGCGGCCTCCGTCGGGGTGGCGTCGTTGAGGTGCTGGCCGGCGGTTGGCCGGAGCTGCACGAGGATTATCCAGTTGTCCGGGTCCTCGATGTAGGTTGCTCGAACTCGGTAGCTCCGTGGGTCCAGGGCGATGCGGAGCTGGTTGCCCAGTTCGATCCCAGCTCCCGGCCAGGCCGAGTCGAAAAGCATGACGGGCTCTCGTATTTCCCAGACGAGGTCTTCGTCTTGATCCCATGTGATGTGTTCTTGTAATGCTTGCCGCGCTGCGGCGACGAGTTCGTCTTCGGAGTCGGCCGCTGCCCATCTCAGCAACATCCGTCGATCGCCGCACGAAGGAAGGGCTGTCCCGCAAAGAGACTGTGCGGCGCCTCAAGAGATTCATCGCGCGAGCGGTCTACCGCACGCTCACCGCATTAAACACGCAGCCCGAGAACGTCGTTCCAGCCGCTTGACATCTATAGGAGCATCATTTGGCGGGAAGCCACAACCCGGCCATAGCAGGAACACATTCGCGACGAATCCGACGCCGGGCGCGGTTGGGCAAATCCTAGTCACCCTGTCGATCACTGAGAGCGGTTTCAGCGTTGAGCCATATCGGCAGGGATCGCCGCCGTCGAAGACTGTCACCTCGGGGTGCTTCTCGTCGAGGACCCTGAGATGACACCCCAAAAGCAGGCCCAGATCGCGATCGCCGGCGGCAAACATCGCGAGCCACAGCGCTCTTCGAGGGCAGACATCAGAAGAATGTGGGTTCCACCTGTTTTATCAGAGCGGACATCTCCGAGGACTGCTGGTTGTTGAGCAGCGGCCGAGCTCGACGAACTCGCCGCGATGCGCACCGCCTATGCCGCCCCGCCCCTCGCTACTCTTGAGGACACCGCACACCGCCGCACCACGGCGTGGCTGGTGCAGTCCCCGCGACAGTGCGCGCAGGCTCGCACGGCGTTAAGCGCCTGACGAACACCCAGCCGCGCCAGAGACCACTGGGTGTCCCGAACCACTGCCAGCCAGTGAAGCGGACCTGCCGTCACAACGGATCCGAACAGCACTCAGAGCTTCGGCAGCTGGCCGATGCGCCCCATCATCTCGGTGACGATCTGCAGGTCCAGCAAGAATTGGTCGACCGTCTTGAACTCATTGTCAGTGTGCCCGGTGTACTTCAGTTCAGGACGGGCCAGGCCGAATTGCACGCCATTGGGCAGCTCATGGACTGATGTGGCACCCGCCGAGGTGCCAAACTTGTGTTCCATTCCCAGGTTTTCAGTGGCGACTGCCAGCAGCGCCTTGACCCATTCACCTTCGGGATTGCGATACATCGGCTCACCGATGGAGTAGTCAAAGGTAGGCGCAATGTGTACCTTTGCGCTCCAGGCGGACAGTTTGCTGGCGATTTCCATCTTGAGCAATTCCGGCGACTTGCCCTTCGGCACCCGTAGGTTAACCGCGAGTTTGAATGCCTTGTCATCCATGCCGACATAAGTCGGCGAAGCGGTCAGCGGCCCCATGAAGTCATCCGAGAAGCCGACGCCCAATTTGCCACCTAGATAATCCAGGCCCCAGTTGTCGGCGGCATAACGGGCGGCCTCAGTGATGTGGTTATGTTTTAATGAGATTTTCCCGTCGAGGTTGTTGACAAAGTCCAACATCCGCGCCACTGGATTCACACCTGATTCAGGTTCGGAGGAGTGAGCGGACACACCGGTGACCGTCAGCGTCACGTCCTTACCAACTACCATGGCGCTCACCGCGAAGTTGCCACCATTGGTCTTGACATATTCAGCACCAGCCTCCTGCAGGCTGGAAGCCAATTCATTGGGATTGTCACTCAATATAGTGGCAACCGACGTCGATGGAATCTGATTGGTGGCCATGCCGCCGGTCATCGAAACAATTTCCGCGCCTTCGCCTTCCCCCGCATGTTTGGCAAAACTGGCCATCACGGTGCCATAACCTTTTTCGGCAATCACCACCGGATAACTGCCATCTAGCGCCAGGTTGTACTGCGGTACCGGGTTGTGTTGGAAGTAATATGGGATGGCATCGCCAGAGGTTTCTTCGGTGGTATCCACCAGCAACTTGAAATTGCGCGCCAACGGCAACTTCTCTTCCTTGATCACTTTCATCGCGTACAGCGCAACCACGATGCCGTTCTTGTCATCCTCAGTACCACGGCCGTACATACGGCCGTCGATCAGCGTGACCTTGAACGGATCGAGCTTGGTGCCGTCTTTCAGCGTCCAATTCTCCGGCGTCACCGGCACCACGTCGGCGTGGGCGTGAATGCCAACGACTTCGTCGCCGCTGCCTTCCAGGGAGATTTCATAGACGCGATTGTCGATGTTGCGGAAGTTCAGGTTGAATTCTTGGGCCAGATTCCTGATCTTCTCGGCAATCTTCACGAATTCCGGATTGTCATGCTGCGCCACGCCTTCAACAGCGAAGGTTGGGATTTCCACCAGCTCGCGTAGGGTTTCAGTGCCCATCTTGCCGTATTTCACCCGCGCATAGATGCCCAGCAGGCGATGGATCTCGTTTTGCCGCTCAGCAGACAATTCCTTGTTGGCGAGAAAGTCGCTGATGGCCGGAACGAGATCGTCGCCCTTTGCCAGGTCGCCCTTAATCAGATCGCCGAGGAACTGGCGGAAATCGGTGACGGCGGTGTTACTGAAAATCTTGAGAATCGCCGTGCTCTGTTGCGGGGTGATATTGGTGGATGCTGGCGCGGTAGTGCACGACGAAAGGCTGGCTACGACCACGGTAGCGACGGCTAGTTGCTTCAGTGAAACACCCATTGTGGGCACCCCCTTACAGACGATGGGGGGGACAGTACCTGATCGGAAGGTCGGTAACAATAACGATCAAGCACTGGGAAGACGACGCAACCCGCGACCTGGATCGGATCCAGCGGTGGTGGCGTCGGTGGCTCGCCGACAACATCGCGGTGGCCTGCGGGCCGTCAGGCCTGCATGTGCTCGACCTCGACACCAGTCACGGCCAACCATCTCCGCCGCCGTGGGGCCGCGCCCGTGATGGCCGCGACGTGCTGGCCCAGCTCGCCGCCGAGGTCGGTCAGCCGATCCCGGTCCCCACCTATGCCGTCTCGACGCCATCCGGGGGTATGCACCTCTATTACCGCGCACCGCGAAAACCACCGCTGCGCAACACCATCGCACGGCTAGGCTGGCGCATCGACAGCCGCGGCAGCGGCGGGTACGTCGTCGCCGCGCAGTCCGAACTACCCGACGGCATCTACCGCGTAGCCGACGAGCATGCACCGATCCTGCTGCCCCGCTGGCTGACACGGATGCTGGCTCCGACGCCGTCACCACTGATCCCGCGCCGGTTCACCCCGATCAGTCATCCAGATGCCTACACCGCGGCGGCGTTGTCGAATCAAAGCGCTCGGGTCCGCGCCGCGCGGACCGGCACCCGGCACCGCGCGGTGCTGTTGGCCGCCAACAGCCTCGGCCGTCTCGTCGGTGCCGGGCTCCTCGATCACGACCACGCGTACGGGGTACTACTCAGTGCCGCAGAGATCCATGTCGGGGTCGACGGGTTCACCCAGGCCGAAGCGGATCGCACCATCAGCGACGGGCTTACATACCGGCGACATTGATTGGGTTACGGCCCAACAGATCCAGAGCCCGACACCGGTCCGTATCGGTCACCTCGACACCGACGACGCCGATCGCTACAGCAGTTACGGACTCGACGAGGTGCTGCGCATACTGCCCGACCACATGGACCTCACCGGCCCACGCCAGCCATAACCCGCCCGGCGCGTCGTGGCCACCCGCTCCCCAAATGCAACTGTGCCGCAATTCGGCACGCTGGAGATCAGCGACGCATTCGCGGGACCCGGCAAGTGACGCTGCAAAACAGATCGCTCGGGCAAAGCTGCCGAACGCTTGATATGCGGCACGTGCGGATGTCGGAGCGGCCTCGCCGAGACGGGCCCGAACCACGGGCAACCGCGTGTCCGAATGCGGCAAGCTTGGTCAGGCACTGCCCGCTATTGTCAACGCGTGAGCGACTTGCCTTCTGGCTTAACACCTTTAGAACTTGCTACCTATGTCCGCGCTCAGATCGACGCTGGTCACGCATACGCTCGGCGCCGCAAGCACGGATTCCGGTGGCGAGCCGTTATGCTGCGCGTAGCCTTGGTTACCTTCTCTGCCGCGTCGACAATCATCCTCGGGCTGCAAAACCTCGATCCGTGGACCGGCACCGCGTTCTCACTGGTGGCCGTTGTCACGGCTTTCAGCGCCCTTGAGCCATTCTTTGCATGGCGACCCCTGTGGGTTGCCATGGAGGAAGCTTCGTATCGATTCAATCGTCTCAGGGATGAGTTAGCGTTCTACGTCGCCACAACCGCCTCCGACCAACTTGATCTCCAGCGAGTCCGCGAGACCTTCGATGAGTACCAGCGAATCTGGGAGAAGTTGGGTACCAGCTGGATCAGACTCCGCGACCACTCCGACCGCTGAGACTCATCGGTCTCGCCGTTCCGGCAGAGCGCTCATCGGCTACTACCGCGCGTCGTGTCATCGTTCGATCGATGGCGGCACGGAACGTTCTCACATCGGTGCGGGTTCAGGCGGTCATCGCAACGCTTGCGATGACCGCCTGAACCCGCAGGCGTGTGCGGACGTTGGTTGGGCGGGATGCCCGTCGCAGCGCTCTGGCAGGACTGGTCGGGCGATTCCGGCCTCCCTGGGGAGGTGTTCAATAACCGTTCGGTTCTTGAACACTCGCCCCCGACGCCGGAATTGTGAATGTTCGAAGTCGTGTGCACGGGTGACCTGTAGATTTCGGCGCGCGTGCAGGGGTCTTCGAACGTCGGCGTGTCTCGAACTCGTCTGCACTACCGTGCTTTTGGCTCGTAGTCGTGTGCACGCCGGGAGTTCGTGATGGCCGAGGATTCGGTGGTAGCTGAGCGTGGTGTGGGCAGAAGTGATCGGCCCGCTCGCGGCCTTGGATCGGGTCGGTTGGTTGGCCGCCGACCGGGTGGCCGAGGAGCTGGGGATTTCCCGGCGGCAGGTGTATTTGCTGGTCAAGCGGTGGCGGGCCGGTGAAGGCCTGGTCTCGGATTTGTTGCCCGGCGTCTCGGCCGGTGGGCGGGGTGGTGAGCGGCTGTCGAGCGAGGTGGAGGTGGTGGTCCGCAGAGTGCTGCGGACCCGGTATCTGGCGCGGCAGCGTCGTTCGGTGGCGGTGATCTGCCGCGAAATCGCCCACGAATGCCGGGCGAAGGGTTTACGGCCGCCGTCGCGGTCGGCGGTGCAGCGCCGGATCGCCCGCCTGGACCAGGTTAAATCGACGGCCGCGCGGGAAGGCCGGGACGCGGCTCGTGCGCGGCGCTCGGCTGGCGGCACGACGCCGCCGGTGGCGGGTCTGTTGGAGCGGGTGCAGATCGATCACACTCCAGCGGATGTGATCGTGGTCGATGAGCGTCACCGCCTGCCGATCGGCCGCCCGTATGTGACCGCGGCGATCGATGAGGTGACGAAATGCGTTCCGGGACTGGTGATCACCTTGGAGGTACCGTCGGCGACCTCGGTCGGGTTGTGCCTGGCGCACATGGTGATCGACAAGCGCCCGTGGCTGGAGCGGCTCGGTGTGGAGGCAGTGTGGCCGATGAGCGGCAAACCTCTCGAGCTGTATGTGGACAACGCGGCGGAGTTCAAGAGCGAGGCCCTGCGGCGCGGCTGCGAACAGCACGGCATCCGGGTCGGGTACCGGCCGCCGGGTGCTCCGCATTATGGCGGCGTCGTGGAGCGCCTGGTCGGGACGATGATGCGGTTGCTGCACGAATTGCCAGGCACGACGTTCTCCAATCCGCGCGAACGCGGCGACTACGACAGTGACGCGAAAGCTGTTCTTACCCTGGCCGAATTGCAGCAATGGATGGCCTTAGCGGCGGCCTGTTACCACGCGAACCGCATGACGGGCTGGACGGGCGCACCCCTGCGGGGATGTGGGCGGACAAGGCCGCCGAGCAGGGATCCCCGCGGACGGTGACCGATGAGACCGCGTTCCTGGTCGATTTCCTGCCGGTGATCCGGAGATCGTTGACCCGCACCGGGTTCCAGGTCGATCACGTGCAGTACTACGGTGACGCGCTCAAACCGTTCATCGGTCGGCGTGAGCAGCTGGAACGGTTCGTGTTGCGCCGCGACCCGCGAGACATTTCCCGGATCTGGGTCCTGGACCCCGATTCCGGGGAGTACATGCAGGTGCCGTACCGGACGTGGTCACGGCCGGCGATCAGTGTGTGGGAGCAGACCGCGGCGGTGGCCCGGTTGCGGGAGCAGGGCCGCTGCGAGGTCGACGAGGACGCGTTGTTCGCGATGGTGGAGCAGATGCGCCACATCACCGACACCGCAACCAAGTCCAGCCGCAAGGCCCGCCGCGACGGCCAGCGCCGCCGCAACAACACCCCACCTCGGCCGAGCCCGTATCCGGTGGTGCCGCTCCCGCCCGCCGACACAGTGTCCAGGTCGGTGAAACCGTTCGAGGTGACCGAGCAATGGTGAGTGTCGGTGACCCGGTGGACTTGTCGCACCTGCATTCCTCGGCGCAGCGGATCGCGCTGCTGCCCGCCGAGGAACGGGTCCGGTACGTGCGCGCGGACCGTTGGATCGGCTATACCCGCGCCGGTGATGCGCTGACCAGGCTCGAGACGCTGTTGGCTACACCCGGCAAGCAAAGGATGCCGAACCTGTTGCTCATCGGGCCGACCAACAACGGCAAGTCGATTATCATCGAGAAGTTTCGCCGCACCCATCCGCCGGTGTCGCATCCGGATCGGGAGGAGATTGCGGTGCTCACGGTGCAGATGCCGTCCGACCCGGCGGTGGTCCGCTTCTACACCGCGGTGCTGGCGGCACTGGGTGCGCCGCTGCGGGCGCGAGCGCCACGGCTGGCCGAACTCGAGCAGCTGGTGCTGCGTCTGTTGCGCGCGACCGGCGTGCGCATGCTGGTGATCGACGAGCTGCACAATGTCCTGGGCGGCCGCGAGAGCGGTGCGCGGCGGGAATTTCTGAACCTGCTGCGGTTCCTGGGCAACGAGCTGCGCATCCCGCTGGTCGGAGTCGGCACCCGGGATGCGTATCTGGCGATCCGCTCGGATCCGCAGCTGGAGAACCGGTTCGCGCCGTTCACCCTGCCCCGCTGGGAACCCGATGCGGAGACGTGCGCACTGCTGGCGAGTTTCGCCGCGTCGTTCCCGCTGCGCCGGCCCTCGCCGATCGCGACCGAGGACATGGCCGCCTACCTGCTCACCCGCAGCGAAGGCACCATCGGCGAGCTGACCACCCTGCTGACCGACACCGCGATAGCGGCCATCGAATCCGGCGAAGAATCCATCAACCAGCGCACCCTGCTGCTGGCCTCCTACGAGGGACCGACCGAACGGCGCCGGATGTTCGAACGCGAACTCGCGTGAGAGCACCCGCGCGGTGGCCGCTGCACCCGCCGCCGGGACCGTCGGAGGCTATGTCGTCGTGGCTGGAACGGCTGGCTCACCTGTACCGGGTGAAGGTCGCCGATCTGCTGGGCTCGGCCGCCGGAGTACACGTCAGCATCCCGGACCCGGTCGACGACGGCGTGGCGCCGCAGATCCTGACCGCGCTGGCCGAACGGACCGGACTCGAGGTCGGGCGACTACGACTGATGACCCTGCCCGGCTGGGCACCGTGGCTGTTCGACACCTACCCGATCCCCGCGCACGACACCGACGCGGTGTTCGGCAACTACGTTCGCGGCGATACGGTGCTGTGGCAACCCAGCACATCCAAGCTGCGCCCCACGCTCGCGCGTCACGTGTGGCGCGGCCCATGGCTGCCCACCAAGCCGCTGCACCGGGTCTGCCCGGTATGCGTCGCCGACACCGGGCAGCGGGGGCTGCTGTGGGACCTGCCGCTCATGGTCGGCTGTATCGAGCACCGGTGTCGACTGCAATTCTTTGCCGACACCTTCGCGCTCGAGGTCAAAGGCCAAGAACCCGAACCGATTCCGATCCCCGATCCCCTGGCGGTGCTGGATGACTACACCCGCCAGGCACTGACCTCCGGCACGGTGGACCTGCCGGGCCGAACCGTACACGCGGGAGTCTGGTTCCGGCTGCTGCGCAGCATGCTCGACGAACTCAGCCTCGCGATCGCCACCGTGGGACAAAACAATAGACGCACCGTCGAACAGATCTGGGATGCCGCCGGACTGCCTATGCGAGCCGGGATTTCGGTATGGCGGCCGTACGAGCAGCTGCCGTGGGAGACGCAGGAGAAGCTGCTGACCGGCGCGGCGGCCGCCCTCGTTCTGGTGGCCGAAGGCCGGATCATCGCACGGGGAACCCTCGGCCCGCTGCTGGCCCCGACACCCCATGAACCGGTCTACGACGGCGACGCCCCCTACCGCCCGCCGACCGTTTCCACCGAGTTCGCCCGGCCTGCACGCGATTTCGCCGCGGCCGCGCAGGAGTGGCTGTGCGCCGCCCGCACGCAGCCCGGTCCCGCCGGGCAGATGCTCCAGATGCTCACCTGGTACGACACCGCCCCGGAAAAGGTCGTCAGAGAGCGCGAATACTTGATCCGCCACGGAATTCCGCCGGAATTCCTGCAGCTGGACCCGCAACCACTGTGGGGACGCTCGGTCACCGCCAGCGAGGCCACGGTGATTCTGGTCCGGGAAGGATTCGAACCCTCCGAGGCTCAGCAGGCTATCGGCGAATTTCTCGCGGAGGCCCCGCTGCGTCGTTCGACGATGATGACGACGCCACCAGCGAGGGGTACATCACCGAAGACGATCTCGGGCAACTGCGGGCCCGGCTCAGCTTGTGACGGCCTCGGCCCGCAAGTAGGTGTAGACGGTCTCGCGGCTGATGCCGAATTCCCTGGCGAGCGCCGCTTTCTGTTCGCCGGCGGCGGCGCGCTCACGCAACTGCTCGGCTGCTCATCGGTGAGCGCGGGTTTGCGTCCGGTGTAGACGCCGCGGGCCTGGGCCGCGGCGATGCCCTCGCGCTGGCGCTGGCGCTCCAGGATCAGGGCACGCTCGAACTCGGCGAAGGCCCCCATCACCGACAGCAGCAGCGTCGCCATCGGCGCCCCAACACCACACCGCAGGGGCGTTCCGCGCTGTGCAGGAGCCGTCGCCGGGCAGTGTTGACAATGGTCAGTGCATTGGAGCAGTGACGCCGGACCGGACCGGTGGTAAGGGCTGATTGCGGTGCAATCAATGGCCAGGACCTCCTGATGGACGGTCGGGCTGATCGCCCCCGGCCCCATGCCTGATCGGCGTTCGGGTCAATCCGGCAGCAGTTCCCAGGTTCCGTCGATGCCGAGGCGCATCGGTAGCAGCGGCAAGCCATCGTCGTCGTGCGATGTTTTCGGGATCATCACGAAGTCCTTGGCGAGGGGCAGTGTCCATGCGCGATCGACGAGGGCAGACGGCAGGTAGTCCGACGTGACGGTGAGTTCGATTCCTCGATCGACTGCATAGCAGGCGAGCGCGAGCAGGGGCCAGGCGATGAATCCACCCAGGTCGAACTGGCGCGATTCCGACCCGCAGTAGGTGCGGTGGCCACGGAGGGCCGCGGCAAGCGCGCGATTGAATTCGACTGCCGCACCGTGGGTAGCATGCCGCAGCGCTTCGATCGCCGGTGACGCGCTGAGGATGGCGTAGTCCTCGCCACTGGCCTCGGCGGCGGTCTGCGCTGCGCGCAGTGTTTCGTGGGCGGCTGGGTCGTCGTGGTGTAGCTGTTGCCATGCCAGCCCCCACAGGCTCGTGTAGTCGTCATCTGCCACCGGGAGCGGGTAGGCGGGGTGCTGCTGACTCCCGAGCAGAAAAGTCAGCAGCCGGGGGTGACGTGTGACGGTGCTGAGCCATAGGGCGTTGAGGTAATCAGCTGCAGGCAGGTCCGGCAGCATGCCAGCGGTGGCAGGCATGAAGTACCAGTCGTCTCGGACTATTAGGTAGATAAACCGCCTGTCGACCTGACGAACCGACTGCAGTCGTGCGACCAGTACGTTGGCGGCGTCCTCGGTACACCTGCGGATACCTGTCGAATCGTCACCGAAATCGGCGAGGCTGAAATACCCCGCGATCGAGAGGTTCCCGGTGGCGGCTCGCTGCAGACCGGCGAGCGGATCCTCGACCATCGAAACCGTGCGCAAGTCGGCGTACTCGGCCAGGCTGGTACGGACTGTCACCTGTGAGGCAGTGACTTGTTCGTGCAGGATCCTACTGATGTCGTCGTCGGACAGGTCACCGTCCGGCGGGTCGGTATCGTGCCGGTGGATATGTTCACCCACCGGGGTGTAGATCTCGGATGTCACAGGACCGGACCTTAGCTTCCGCATGGACGTTTCGGCCGCGCGAACCACCCATCGACGGGAACCCCCTGGTCCTCTGCGAAACCTGCACTAACGACCCAACATCCGGTAAGGACGGCGATGCCGCTGCGAAGCGGTTATCAGGCATCGGCACGGCCAATGCAGATCAGTTCGAAAAGCTGAGCACTCGACTTCGAACATCGACAGGAGGAAATCGTCGTCGCTCACCCGAAAAGTGTTTCAGGGTTATGTTTCAACACGCCAGACCTATGCACCGTCCTATGAAACATCGAATGTCCTGGACGGCCAACCGATCTCGGGCTGTTCCATGGGTGATCACCTATGAAACAGCGTCCGGGAGGTTTCGCGACCCGAATTCCAGATTCTGTTGCGCTGCGAATTCGCATCCGATGCAATTGGCGGCGCTTGGAACATCCGCGAGAAAAGTCACGCTGAGAGGGTGTTTTTGAAACCCTTCGTTTTCGCAGGTAGAAGGCCAACTGCGGGACGAACGTGATCTGGTGAGCATTCGCGAAACCGTCACGGTGACGCGGGTCCGAACGGTCGTCCATGTGAGTGGGTTGATGGCCTGATTGGCGTGGTGCAAGGTGGGCGTATGCGTCGCCGATGCGCCGCGTGCAAGTCACCGCTTCCGGCCGGGACAAATGCTGACCGGTCAGTGGTCGGCGAACAGCGCGTGCACCTGGTCGACGGCTTCGGTGCCGTAGGCCACGGCGCCCACCGGAACCGCTCCCTGGACCGCCTCGATCACCCGGGCGGTCCAGACGGGGCCGAAACCACCGCACAGTTCGATCAACTGCGCGCCGCCGTCGACCAGTCGCCGCGCCACGTCGACCACCTGGCTCGGATCGTTCACTCCGACGAATACCGAGCGGCAGCCGGGAGTTTCGACGACCGTTTCCCGAGCCGGATCACTGCCGGACGCGGTGTAGATGAATCCCCATGCGGTGAGCGCCATCTCGGTACCTCTCGAAGTGCGGTTCGGCCGCGCTAGGGCGCGACCCGATCGCTCTCCAGCTGAGCCGATCGCCGGGCGTCCTGTCCACGAGGCGGCACCGGATGAGCCTGTGGCGGAACCGCACACGCCAGGTCAGCCGCTATCTCGCGGTAGCGGGCAGCGGCGGAATCCGCTGTGTTCCAGACGAGGGCGTAGCGGATGCGGGCTGCCTCGGCGGCAAACGGAATCCACGACAACCCGTCGCCGGGGCGGACATCCCAGGCCGGTCGGAGAGCGAGGACATCGCCTCCGAAACCGAGTTCGGCGGTGAACAACGCTCGGCGCGGCGAACTCTCGCGAATCGCCGCGGGCTGCCAGCCCGCGCGCGTCCAGGATTCGCGGACGGCGTCGTGGTAGCCCGGCGCCGCCGAACGCGCGAACCACAGCAGTGCGCTGCCCTCGAGGTCGGTCCATCGCAGTGCCTGCTGCTGTGCCAGCCGATGCCCGTCCGCTACCACTACACCGAGCTCGACATCGGCGACGACCGCATGCTCCAGTCCAGCCAGGTCGGCGGGCAGCAGGAGCACCCCGGCGTCGAGGGTTCCCGCCCGCAGCGCCGAAAGCTGTTCCGCGGTCTGCATATCGGTGATCTCGGCGACCGGATCACCCGCGGCCTGCCAGATCGCCGCCGCGAACTGGGGCGGCGCTCCGGGCGTCACAGCGACACGAAGAGCGTGGCTCTCCCGCACCGCACGCTGTGCCCGGCGCGTAGCGTCCACCGCTGCCTGCGCGTGCGGCACCAGTCGCAGACCGGCTGGTGTCACCGACATTCCCGCCGCGGTGCGCACGAACAGTGCGGCACCGAGCTCGCGTTCCAGCGCGATGATCTGCTGGCTCAGCGAGGTTGGCCGGATCCCGACCAGGTCGGCGGCCCTGGTGAGATTGCGCTCCTCGGCCACCGCGAGGAAATACCGCAACTGTCGCAACTCCACCCGACGACGCTAACGCACTTCAGCGGTCGGACTTGTGCTCCGGCGTGAACAGCGAATGCTCCGGGAAGAACAGCGGATGCGGATGCGGGGCCGGTGGGGCGGGCACGACCTTGCGCGCCAATTCCGCCTCGGCGGCACTGCGGACGTGTTCGACATCCGGCTTTCCGGCGATCAGGTCCTGGATGAAGATCTTGACGCGGATGACCGGCCGCCGATAGCGCCGCTCGCGGACGATCGCGCGATACATCAGGCGACGGCGTTCGGAATAACGCCAGCGCGCCCAGGGCGCGCCGGGGCGGCTCAGGCGCAGCGCGCCGATCCACAGCAGCGGCGGGAAGAACATGCCGAACAGGCCGGTCCAGATCTTGCCCTTGGCGATGACGACGGCGGCCAGCAGCAGATTCGACAGGGCGGTCACGGTGGCGACGGCCTTGGCGTCGGTGCCGATGGAGCTGCGGACATCGCCGATCTCGAGGATCGAGAGCGGGTGGAAACCGAGCAGCAGCTGGCCGGTGACGGCGAGCGCGACGAAAACCGCGTCGACGGAGGTGCGGCCCTGCTCCTCCCTGTAGACGTCGCGCAGGTAGTAGATGAGCGTGAACTCGTCGAGCACCAGTGCGGCGCCGACGCCGAACGCCGCCGCGAAGGCCGCTACGACCGGTTCGTCCCCGCTGTCGTACACCGCGATCAGGCCGAGACCGGAGCCGAGCACCAGCACCACGCCGAACCGCGACTCGCTCTGGTAGTTTCCTGGTCGGCGAGCTGGACAGCGCATGTACACAGACACTCTCGGCGGGCTGCTCAGAGCGCTCGGCGTCGACAACGTCGCCGCCCGAACTTCCGCCATGCGTCAGTACGTCCAGCAGCTTGCGGCCTCGGTCGTCGCTGACGCACTCGGCTATCACCACGTCACCACGACGAGGCTGGCGGCCGAGGCGGCGACGAACTGGAGCCGGTATGTCACTGCCCCGCGGTTCCGCTCACCCGCCGGCTGGACTCCTCCACGAACCGCTGCGAATAGACAAGTCGACAGTTGAATACGCGACCTCACCAATCCGGAACCCCGCGCCCTCCCCGACCCGCGCGGGCGGGCGCGGGCACACCGACTCAGAACAAGGTGTCGCGCACGCGCAACGGCCGTAGCCGGTCGGCCCGAGCTGGGCGAGTTCGCCTTCGATGTCGACCTCGATCGCGCCGAAGAAGTTGATGTTGGCGCTGTGCGCCGGGGAGATGTGGGCCAGGACCTCGTCGTCGATACGCTGCCCGTACACCGCGTGTGCGCTGATCATCTATCGCAACAGCAAGACGAAGGTCGACCCGGACGGTAACCGCCGCTACGGCGAGACCAACGCCTCGGAGAAAGTGCAGCTCGAAGCCGACCGTAAATGGTGGCCGATCGCCGACGCCCGCCGACGACACCTCAAAGCGATCGCCTACTACGTCGACGGCTACCTCAAACGAGTCCGCGCTGTCGACCCCGACGGCCGCTGGCAGGCCGATGACCGCGGATATTGGGACGTCCCAGTCGGACCACCCATGTCCGAGGTCGAGATCGCCGCCATGTTCGGCCCGCACCTGCAGCTCGGCGAGTGGCGCCTACCTGTCAAAGGCAAACTCCGCGAATACATTCCGATCCAACCTCCGAAGAACGCGAAGTAGGCGCCCCTTGTCGGAGTCAGGAGCCGAATCGGGCGACCCGCTCCTCCTCGGTGAAGTTCGCCAGGCCAGCTACGGGCCAGGGCTGGTTACGGTAGTCGATCCATGCGCCGGCGCGGGCTTCACGCAGCATCGCCTCGCACCACCGGGTCTTCTCCGTCTCGGGCAGGTCCGAGGCTTCCATCTCGCGCATCTTGTCCGCGCGGCAGGTGATCCCCCACGGGATCTGCTTGGGTGCACCTGTGAGGTCCGGCCAGCCCGCCGCCCGGGCAGCCTCAGCGTTGGCGGCGTTCACGGAGTCGTAGTCGCTCATGGATCCAGGATGCGCTCACGCACCGACACCTATCCGGATGTTTGCCGGGCCGAAAGCCGCAGGGCCAAGCGGGATCTCGGGCCGGGGCGAGGTACCGGGTCAGCGGACGGTGCGGTGGTGAGTGGCCGCGGTCTGGCGCATGGTGGGCGTGAGGTCCATGCCGTCCAGCGTCGTGGTGATGTCGCGGAGTACCTCGGATGTGCCGACTGCATCGGTGATTCGCTCGATCAGCGCCAAGAGCTGGTTGCGTTGGTCGAGCACCATACGGAACTCCTCGGCGAGAGTGGAACCTCGCTCGGGGTCGCGGCCTGCCAGGCAGAGTCCACGTGCGGCCAGCGCGTCGTCGATCTCGGCCATCGTCAGCGTGCCGAAACTGCGAAGGCCCTCCAGGTCGGACCGGGTGTAGTCCATGAGATCGGCGAGAGTGTCGATCCCCTCCCGCCCGAGCATGTTCGCGACACGAGGGCTCAACATCGTGCGCAACCGGGTCGTCGCCGGATCCCGTGGTGCGCTCGTTTCGCTCATGCGCTCCACCGTAACCACTGCGATGCGGGCCTTATCGCAGTCAGGCGGCGGAGCTCATCGTCACCAAAGCGGATGGAGACGCGCTCGTGGAATGGATGCTGACCGAGGCCCGCGTAGATCCCCGGAACTACCGGCCCAACAGCCTCTCCTCCCAGGTCGCCGACTTCATCGCGCTGCACCCCGAGGGCGTCTCGGCGGCGAAGGTCAAGGCAGAGTTCCCGGGCAAGGATGTCCAGAGTTGCCTGTCGGCGCTTGCTCGGTCCGGGCGTGTCACAAGGCCACGGCGTGCGGTGTGTGTCCCGACCGAGAGCACCGGGGTCGCCCGGGCAGCGAGTGGTGTCAAGCCGGTGACGGTTCGCGCCACCTTGACCACCTTCACCATGGTCGTGAAGTCGTTCGCTGATCAGGGTGCGTTGCCGCGCAACGTGATCGCGCTCGTGGAACGACCTGCCGATGAGATCGGTGACGATGACGACGAAGAGACGAAATCGTGGACGGTTACAGAGGTTCAGAGTTTCCGTGATTCGGTGCGGGAAGAGCGGCTCTATGCCTGCTGGCTGCTGAGTTGCTACGGAGCGCGACGCAGCGAAGTACTCGGCGTGCGGTGGACACGGTTCGATGAGTCCGTGCTGAAGGTGCGCCGAGGGCGGGTCGCCATCGGCAAGGAAACCGAGGAAAACCTACCCAAGTCCAGAAGAAGCCGTCGCGACCTTCCACTGCCCGCTGACCTGGCGGCAGCGCTCAACCTGTTGAAGATCGTGCAGAAGTCCGAATGCCTCGCACTGGGCATCGGGTGGTCTGACGACCGCCTCATCGCGGTACACGAGGACGGCACCCCGATCCGGCCAGAGCACTACTCGGACATGTTCCAGCGGCTCAGGGAACGCGCAGGCCTGCGGCGAATCCCGTTGAAGGGACTGCGGAATACCTCAGTGTCGCTGATGCTGAAGTCGGGCATCCCCTTGCACATAGTCGCGGCCTGGCACGGCCACGATCCGGCGGTGTCGCTGTCCATCTACAGTGAGGCACAACCCGAGGATTTGCGCGCCGCCGGCGCTGCACTGTTCGGGTGACCTGATGAGCGCTCTCCGCGCGTTGGCAAGTTCTTGGCAAGTTGGCCTGCTGGAAGTCGTTTCGCGGAGAGCCGAGATAGCCTCTGACCTGGCTGGAATGACAGCGGTAAACATGACGACCGGCTGGTTCAGCGGGAACTGGTAATCGTCCTGGGGTGTACGGCTGGTGCGGTCCCTCCAGGTCAAAGGCATTTCAACGTCCGGCTCGTCTTACCCCGTCCGCCTCGGATCGGCCTGTCTTGGCACGTTCTAGGCACGCTGGATATCGTCTCTCACCTGCCATTTATTGCGATCCGTCGCCGTACAGCACCGGGCGCTCGCGACCAATCCGATCGCGCTCGCCGCGTCCAGCTCCCCGAACAGCTGCCAACGCACTTTTAAGGTGCAGGTACCCATCGGCGTCGCCCCCAACGCATCAACGCCATGGTGAGTACGTGTCGTTTGCCAGCCGACGGCCCATGCCGATTGGTGAGATCTGCCAAGGCGATCGGGGGTGCGGGTCGCTGCGTGCGTGGGTGTTCAACCGGGGTCAACGAAAGAATTCGCGGATCGTAGCTACATCGCTCTCGTCCGGTCGATCGTCGCCTTGCCTCGGCCGGTCCGCTGGCTGGGGTGGCTGGCCTGGTCGTCGTGTCGCCTCGAGTAGCGCTTGCGCCCGGATGATGTCCGCACGTTGAGAATCGGATACGCCCTGCAGCGCCTTGTCGAGGCGAGTGCTGACGGCGTCGACGTCGTGTTTCCTGGCGAGGTAATCGAGGATGTAGCGCAAGGCCGCCAGAGCGCAGCCCGCAATCACTATGCACAGAACCTGGTTTGGTGTCAGCCCAGGCAAGAGAGCGCCTATCGACACGGTATCAAGCCGCTCACGATGCGATAGAGACACACGGTCAACCGTTTCTCCTGGTGGTACCTAGAGGCGAGCCGTATGCCCACCTGGATGTCTCAACTTTGACCAGCGCGATCGAGTACGTAAAGATGTCTCAGAGACAATGAGAATTGTTGCGAGACAAGTGAGGTGATCAGTGACGCGCTCAGGTCGACCCCGCAGTGGGCTTCGCGGGAACAGCGACGCGATCAACGAGCTTGCCCTGCTGCTGCAGGACCAGTTGCGACAAGCCCGGATGTCGGTGCGGGATCTGTGTAAGGCCTTTGACGAGAGCCACTTTCAGGAGGGCTGTTCGATCCCCTCGCACGCAACGGTGCAGCGCCGCCTCAGCGGCGAGAACCTGGCAACCGCACGGCCGTTGATCAACGCGATCATCACCATCTGCACACCTGCAGCCGAGGTGCAGTCGGTCCAAAAACACGCCATGGAACTGCTCCGTAAGGCCGCGATTTCGCCGCCGCGCAACCCCGTCGGAGCAGACTCGGGCGCCGAAACGAGCGAACTGCGCGCTCAGCTCGGCATACTGCAACGTCAACACATCGCAACCCAGCGTGAGCTGCACGCCGAACGTCGACAACGCTCAGATGCATCGCCCGGGCTTTCCCTCACCATGATGTGGTTGCTCGGGTCTCTGCACGCGACACGCGATCAGGAGCAACCTGGGTCAGCAGATGCCACTGTCGCTGACCTTCAGCGGCGCCTGCTCCGCATCGAAAAGGAGCGCGACGCGACCAAGAGTGCACTCGTGGCAGCCACCCGCAGGATTCAAGATCTCGAATCGCAGCTTTCGAGCCAGCCGGAGGCCGGTGCGCCGACCAGACCGGAGAACCAAACCGAACCGACAACGCCCGCCCCCTTGCAGCGAGCAACCAATGCCGAACTAGAAACGCTCGAACGTGGGCTCCGGAGCCGCGACCCGGACGGTAACAGAATGGCTGCCGTGCTACGACGAGCGCTGGATTTCCCGTTGGATGGCAGCCATACAGGACGCTTCCGATGGGATCAGCTCTCAAAGACTGAGAAGACTACCCTCGGCACACGAGTCGAGATCGAGTTGCGCCGAGCATTCGGATTTGATCCCGGTGGACAGCTCGACTTCAAATTCAATGACATCGAGTTCGACTGCAGGTACGCGATGTCCGCGGGTCGATGGTCGATCCCGCCCGAAGCGCATGGAAAGATCTGCCTTCTGATCACTGCTGACGACCAAACGTCAAGCTGGAGCGTTGGGCTCGTCCGGGCTGATCCCGAGCTACTGAATTCGACGCACAATCGCAGCGGGAGCACAACTCTCAACGCACTGGGTCGCTCGGCAATTCGCTGGCTGCACCAGGACGCCACGCTACCGAACAACGCACTGATCCACCTCCCGCAGGCGGACATAGACGCGATCTTCACGCCACGGTCTTCTATATCCAGAATGGTGGAACTGTTCCGGAGAGCCCAGCATCAACCTATCTCCCGCACTGTGGCGGCAACTGTTGCATTGAACGACCAGTACGAGCGGAGGATACGAGAGGCACAGGGCCCGCTGACAGAAGAAGGCATCATCATTCTGCGAGGTTCGCCAGATGGCCAGGACATAGCGCGCCGGTTGGACCTACCAATTCCCGGCGTGGGTGAGTGGGTGAGTGCCCGAATCACCGCGTTGCGGGACGTAGACGAGAACACGCCACACTTCGAGGCGGAGGGGCAGCGGTGGGTTCTCGCTATGCCGCACGACCCCATAGCCGCCGCGCCGAGCGTAGTTCGATGACACGCTATCCAGCTGGCATACGCGCCACCCGTCCGTGCAAGCACGCGCAGCCGCGCCGTGGTATCTACATAGACCTGTAAGGCATTGGGTAGCAAGGCAAGACCGCTGTAGAAGCTCGCCGCCATCAGTACCACAACCCATCCCGTGGTGCCGTAGCTGACGCTAGACAGGGCTGCGGCAGCATCGGCCGAACCGATGCCCCCTCATGCTCGGCGTACGTCGACGATCTGGACGTGGTGTTCGTCTCGCGCGATGAGACGTCGAGCAAGGCGCTCTTCATTGGTGGTGGCGACACTTGTTTGATGGAGCCCTCCCCGGACGTGACTCGCGACAACAGGCTGGCTACTTTCCGGCGTACGTCGGGGTCGCGGTGTTCGAGAGGCTCATCGAACCAGCAGAAGTTGGTTGTCGTGACCAGTTCGGCCACGAGTAGACGCATCAGGGCCGTCGCGGTCATGCCTGATCGGTGATGAAGGCGTCGAACGGAAGGACTTGACCGTTGACAGTTCGGGTGAGGCTGCCGTCTGGATGAGTATCGAGGCTGCCACATCCGCGGATCAGGAACGTGGGCACAAGGAATACGCCTTTTCGCTTGCCATAGCCACAGCCTGGCAACGACCCACCGTGCCCTCAGACCCAGCATTCACAGCAGCCCTCACCCGAAGATTTCCTCGGAGAAGGAGGGCGCTCCACTCTTCCGGAAAGAGCCCGCTTGCACCTTCTAGGCACGCTGGAGGGTTGGAAAATGTCGAACAGAGAGCGAAAAACTACCTCTGACCTGGTCGGGATGACAGGATTTGAACCTGCGACCACTTGCCCCCAGTTCAAATCTCCTGAACGCATCCCAGAAGACCCCATCACACCTGGTCAATCCCATATCTGCACGTCAGCACCTGCCCATCATGTCCCATCAGATCTCGGCAAATCCCATCAAAAGTGTGAGATTTTGGTGGGACGGATCGAATGACAGATCCGCACCCCTCTCGGCCCATTGTAGAACCGCAACATAACCCGAACCCGAGCTTCGCCGCACCACGCTTGGACGCGACCAGCCCCAACTCCTCGCCGCCAAGCATCCACTGATCGATCAGCTCATCCTTGTCAAGCCCCCTCATCACGCGGCAAACTACACCCGCCACCACCGTTACCAGGCAGTTGCGCTTCATATGCCAGATGACACGGTTCTTGCCGGCACCTGGTTCTGATCGCGACTCTGGGCAGCAGTTGGTCGCGAATCTCGACATCACTTGGTGGAGTGGGATTTTTGTGATCGCGAATTTCGACACCGTTGTGGTGGCAGGTCCTCGCTCAGACCTCGCGCCGACCACCCAACAGGGGACAGGACGATGGACCACACATCGCCCACCCTGTGCGCGGCAGAGCCTTCCGCACCCACGTCGGCGTATCCACAAGGATGAGCGTCGGCGACAACGAAGACCCGCACACCGGACTCGGGACCCGGTACCGGCGAATGTCCGTGTCGTCGCGTCGTTGTCCGGTTCGATGCGATAGCCCAAACTGGTGATGAGGGTAGCTAATTCGTCGAACTTCACCCGAGGTGTGAACTCGCCGTACTCGTTCGGCAGGGGCACTGGCACGGTGGACACGTCACCCCCGCCCAGACGGTGCGCCTGCGCGCTGATACCGAACCCTCGTCCGCCTGGAACGAAAGCTCCACGAGTCAGTAGTCCCGCCGCATGAGGTCCCTGCCCTGTCGTCGAGATAGTCCAGCCCAGCTTCGCTTCCCACTCGGCAGGATTTGTGTCGAATCCGGCCCCCAACACTTCGCCACGCGTGGCGAAGTGGACATACAAATCCAGGTCAGACATCGACATCTTCTCCCTTGTCATTACAGGATCTGCGCCTCTGTCCGGCCGCGGACGCCGCCATCACCGACTCCTACAGACCCGCCCACGCCCGAGCAACCCACCGCTGACCCCTCACAGCACGACACGTCAATCCGACACACCAACTCAGGTGATGCCAATTTTCGCGACCGGGATCGGGAATCACCCAGCCCAACCGATGCCCAAATCCGCTATCAACCGGCAACAGAATTCGCGAACAACGACACCAGAATTCGCGAACAACCGGCAACAGAATTCGCGAACAACCGGCAACAGAATTCGCGAACAAAGCCCAGGCGCCCGAACTGGATGGCGGCGCCTCTCGAAGTCGGGCGACAAGGTCACGCCTGGTGCCCAGTTTCCCAATAGCTATCGGCCGAACCCGAAAAACGGACAAGACCGCACCGGGGATACATTGCCAAAATGTCGCAACTGGAGGGTTACTGGGTATAGGCAGCGCAACTAACGGCCAGGCCTGTGCTGCTGCGGGGGAACCCTTTTCACGTTCACAGATAGAAGGTAAGAAAATGGCACCTGTTATCACCTCGCTGACACCCTCTTTCGGCCCTCCAGCGGGTTTCAACTCTGTAATCATCGCCGGCTCCGGATTCAGCAATGTCGGTCCCTTGGCTGTCCGGTTCGGCACGACGGCAACGACATTCACCATCGATTCCAATACCCAGCTCACGGCCATCGTCCCGCCGGGAACCGGCACGGTGAACGTCACCGTACAGGTACTGCTGGACGGCACGAGCAACCCGCTGCCCTACACCTATGGTGTGCCTGCTCCTACCTTGACCAGCATCAGTCCGGGTTCGGGGTCGGCGGCCGGCGGAACGGCGGTCGTGCTCACCGGGACGAACTTGACCGGAGCCACCGCAGTGAGTTTCGGTGGGACACCGGCAACTTCGTTCACGGTCAACTCCTCGACGCAGATCACGGCGGTGACCCCAGCCCATTCGGCTGGGACGGTGTCGGTCACTGTCACCACCGCCGGCGGAACCAGCAACAGTGTCGCGTTCACCTATATCGCGGTGCCCACCCTCACCAGCATCACTCCAAGCTCGGGGCCGCCAAGCGGTGGGACAGTGGTTGTGCTCACCGGGACCGGCCTGACCGGAGCCACCGCAGTGAATTTCGGTGCCACCCCATCGACCCTGTTCGTTGTCAACTCGTCGACGCAGATCACCGCCCTCGCCCCAGCCCATTCAGCTGGGACGGTGTCGGTCACTGTCACCACCGTCGGCGGAACCAGCAACGGTGTCGCCTACACCTACGTTTCAGGTCTGGCGCCGGTGAATTTAGGGACAGCCGCGTCGTTCGCGGTGCTGGGTGCCGCGACAGTCACCAACACCGGAGCCACGGCCATCACCGGTAACCTGGGTGTCAGCCCGGGCACCGCGGTGACCGGATTCCCGCCGGGAACGGTGACCGGCGGAGCGATCCATGCCGGGGACCTGGTCGCGGCGCAGGCACACACCGATTTGCAGGCTGCCTACATCGACGCGGTGGGCCGGACGCCTACCGCTTTCGTGACCGCTGATCTCGCGGGACAAACCCTGACCTCCGGGGTGTACCACGCAGTTGCCGGGATCGGCCTCAACGGCACCGTCACCCTGGACGGGCAAGGCAATCCGAATGCGGTGTTTATCTTCCAGGCCGGGTCGACACTGATCACAGGGGCGAACAGTGTGGTCAGCCTCATCAACGGCGCCACCGCAAGCAAGGTGTTCTGGCAAGTCGGTAGCTCGGCCACACTGGGCACCAACACCAACTTCGCCGGAAACATCCTTGCTTTCACCTCGGTCACGGTGACAACCGGCACCACCTCGAACGGGGACATCCTGGCCCTCAACGGCGCGGTCACCCTGGACACCAACACCATCACGGCACCCTGAGCCTCGATCCACCGAAAGGGTATCGACCCCAGTCGCGGGGGGGGTGGGGGTGGTGGTGGGGGGTGGGGGGGGGGGTGGGGTGTGTGGGTGGTGGTGTGTCTGGGGGGTTGGTGGTGGTGTGTGGGGGTGAGAGAGTTG
>NZ_JBHVDF010000025.1:0-18212 GCF_042802915.1 Nocardia sp. NPDC057440 | reverse complement strand
CCCGGCCCCCACCCCAGCCACACCACCCCACCCCCCCCCCCTGCCCACCCCACCACCCTATGGTATCCCCCCCCGGGCCCCGGCGCGTGGGCCCCCGGGACAGGGGTCGTATCGGGTGTGGGTAGCCGCTGGTCTGCCCATCCTTTCCACTGTGGTTCATGGTCGTAAGGCTGGGACTGGCGCTCAGGCGGTCGAGAGCACGATCGTCTGCTGTTGCGACCCCCTCGCAGGGGCGATGAGGACCCCACGGTAAAGATGCAGGCCAAAGCCGCTAGCTAAGGGTTGTAGCGAAAGTATCTGCAGCAGACCTCCGGTGATGTAGTTCGGCCCGGTGTGGCGCTGAAATCGGGCCTTATATCAGCATTGGCACAGTCGCAGACAAGATCGAAGACGGACCTGCCTGGCCTGGAATAACAAGACGAACAGGGAGCATGACTGGTTTGCGGCTACGCGAATCAAACTCGACCGAACAGTTCTAGATTGGCCTCGGGCAGGTCAGCGGGGTTTATCGGTGGTTTCGGTTGCCTTGGCATGGGACCCGCGATAGCTGTGGGTGCCGGTCTCGATGATGTTGCCGCCGAAGGTAAGTCGGTCGATGATCGCGGCGCGGAGCCCAGCGTCGGTGAAGGTTTGGGACCAGCCGGCGACGCTGCGGTTGGAGACGATCGCGACCGACTTCCTCTCCTCACGTTCGGTCAATACCTGGAACAGCAATTCGGCGCCGCGTCTGTCCAGCTCTGTGTAGCCGAGTTCGTCGATGCAGAGCAGGTCGACGCCGCTGTAGCGGGCGATGGTGTTGGTGAGCCGTTTACCATCGACGGCTTCGATCAATTTGTTGACCAGCCTGGTAGCCAGGGTGTATCTGACGCGGTATCCGGCTTTCGCCGCCTCGGTGCCCAAGGCGATGAGCAGATGGGATTTCCCGGTGCCGGAGTCACCGATCAAGCACAACGGCAGCCCTTCCTTCACCCAGTCGCATTTAGCGAGAGTGTGGATCATGCCAGGGTCGACACTGGGGTTGGCACTGAAATCGAAGTCACGCAACGTTTTAGAGCGAGGAAATCCGGCGGCCTTGATGAGCCGTTCGGAGCGGCGACGGGCCGTCACCTGTTCCGTCTGTAGCTGTGGTTTGCGTTCGCGGACATAGGCACTGACTCGCTGATACGACACGTCTCTCATGCCGTGCTCCTCGAGCAAACGGTGATAGATCCGAGTCGCCGTGTGACGTTGTCTACGAGGCACATCCAGATCGGCGCGCAGCACATCGTCGATGAACGGCTTGTAGGGATCCAGCTTCTGTGGTCGCGGCGGATACTCCTTACGGGGCTCGGGCCACACCGACTCCGTCGCGCTGGCCACCGTACGCCACCCCACCTTGTGCTTGCGCTCGATGGCACGCATGGATAGGCCGGCACGAAGATCCTGGCGGATAGCCGCGTACAGCTCAACTTTCGACATGTCGGACATCGGCAGACTCCCCTCCCCGCAACCCGATAATTACACTATAACCGCTGGTGCTGCCTAAATCCGTGACTCCGCAACGCGCCCGTTAAGATTCGCGAGCAACCGCCGTCACGGTTGATGAACAGGGGACGGGCTCGAGGTTGGACCTCGATACCGTCCCGAGTAGTGGCAGATCGTGTTCGGCCGGGCAGGTCGATGCGTTGCTGCTGCGGCAGCGACGTGGTGAGTCACCACGTGCCAGCTATGCGCAACAGTGGGAACGCCCGCGGGCACGCGCGGGCGTGGATGCTCGGCTCAACGCAGGCGCCGCCGGGTGGGCAGCCTCGATGCGTTTGCTTCCGGCAAGCCGCGATCGACACCGCGGCCGCCGAGGGGGTCTCGACGGAGTCGGCGAAGGTGATTCGGGAGCAGAAACGCAAGATCGCCGAGTTGGAACAGACGATCGAAATCCTCGAGGCAGCAACAACTTTCTTCGCGCGGGAGAGCGACCCGCGACACCGATAATGTGTGCGTTCATCGCCGAGCATCGCGCTCGGTTCGGGGTCGCTTCGATCTGCCGTGCGCTCACCGCACACGGATGCAAGATCGCTCCGCCGAACTCCTGTCCAGATGGAGTCCTCCCGAGGAGTTCTGGCCCGTCGAGCCGTCGATCGACTGGCCAGGATGTGTGATGTCGTTTTCTACCCTTGTTGATCCCGAACTCTGGGGCCACGGGTATGCAACAGCCGCCAAATCGCTGCGGCCGACCATCCCGCCGCAGCGCTCGCCGACAGCTTCCACGCAAGTATCCGCGCCGATAACAAGCGCAGCTTGAAAGCCATCGCCAAAGTACCTGGAACCGAGTTGATCGGCACATCCGCCGAACAAGGCTACGAGTGGCGACACTTTCGATGGCATCGACGATCAGGGAGCAAGTGGTGGCCGGATGGCCACCCACGACCGTGAACCGTCCGGCCGTACGGTCCCCCTGGCGGACGTCGCCTACTTGCGAGCGCGCGCCCTACTACCTAGACTAGGCATTTCGTGATCATCGAACCGCTGCGTGTGCCACTGATCCCTGACGTGGTCGCTTTGATGGAGCTGGGCGCCCCTTACATCACCCCACGCACCTATTCCGACTACTGGCTGTACTCCGAATTCCAAGACATCATGACCCACCCCGAACACCGGCGGCGCGGCGTGACCCGCGCTCTTGTGGACGACCTTCGGAAGCAAGCGTGGGTGTGGAGCTGCCGCAGGCTCTACCTCACGTCCGGACCCGGCAACATCGCCGCCCACAAGACCTGGGAGACACTCGGATTCGCCAACGTGCGTGGCGACCGCTTCATCGACGGTGTCTCGGTCATCACCGACTACAAGGGCCCAGGCAAGACCCGAGCGGTCTACGAACTCGTGCTCGAACGTTGATAATCGGCCCGCGGAACATCGCAACTCCGACGAGCCGCTAGCCGCTGCTGCGAGCCGTTGACCACTCAGCTTCGAACTGCTCCCGAGAGATCTCTTCGGCATCGAACTCGGGCTGGCTGGCGATTTCTTCGATCAGTGCGATCGGTATTTCAGCAAGTCCTGCCATGTCTGTCTCATGGTTCTCGTCGGCCCATTCTAAGTGCCCGTCGCGATAGGCCTGCACTCGACGTGTTTCGTAGTCATCGGGGCCGAATTCATGGAAGTAGAGGACTGGCTCGTCTTCGAAGTCGTGATACCAGGCGACTTTCACATACCTCACGCTCAGTCCCTTCCGGATCGGATGATTCGTCCTGTGAGATGCAAGGGGCCACCGTTGGGTATGACGAATACTCCAGCGGGATCGCCGCGGTATTCGAAAGGTGCCGAGGCAGTTAGACGGACCAACCGCGTTGATTCATGCGTTCAAAGTAGGCGTCGTCAGCTGCTTGGATCTCTTCTTCGGTCATCATTGTCCGAGCATCTGCCTCGGTGTTGGACTGTCCGAGTGTCTCGCGCATCGATCGGATGCCGGCGGCGACGCGCTGGTCTCGGGTGAGCGGCCGTATCGCGGCCTGAACTTGCGTTGCCGCGTCCTTCTCGGCGGCAGCGGTTGCTTGCAAGATGATGCTCGCCAACCGGTCTCCCCATCGGAGCGCTTCGCGGGTGAGTTTCAGATCGCGGAGATGCGCGCTGGAATCGACGATCGCGGTAACAGTGCCGTTGCCTGCTGTGCCGGTACCGCGGATGCGAGCGAGCGCTGCCTGGACCTGATTGGACTTGGCTTGTATGTCTTCGATTGCGGCGTCGAGGTCGGGGTCGTCACTCACAGCAGGTCCGCGAACTCTGCCTGCATCGCAGGATCGTTGCGGATCTCCCGCAGAACATCGAGGGGCTTCGGGTTCCGAAGTACCCTTCGATCGTCGATCGTGTCGGGTCGGCGCCACGCGCCCGCAGCAGCCGGACCGTCATGATCGGATCGCCGCCGCGAGCCATGATCGCCCAGTAAATCGGCGGCATCCCTTTGCCGTTGAGCGCGTCGATATCAGCGCCGGCATCGAGGAGCCGCACGACGATTTCCGGGTCGGCTGCCTGAGCGGCGAAATGCAGTGGTGTCCAGCCCTCGTTGTCGCGGGCGTTGACATCCTCGGTGCCGAGTAGGCGCTCAACGGCGTCGAGATCACCGTAGGCTGCGGCACGGTGCAAGAGCGTTCGGCCCCATTCGTCCCGGTCGGTCATCTACTTCTGCTCCCGTCTGTGGCTGCGGCTTCCGTACTGGTCTTCGATGTGGAACCGTTCGGGGTGGCTGTTGACGTAGTCGTCGAACTCCTTCTGCGTCATGCCACGGCTCTGCGCCTCGGCGAGCAGGCTGCGGTGTTCGTATCCACTGTTCTGGCCATACTCCCATTTCGGGTTGACCGGATACATGGAGTTGTTCGCCCGGGTCGAGGTAGTACCTGCCATCTGGTGTCTTCTCCAACTGAGTGACCCACGGCTTGTCGTCGTAGCTCTTGTTGATCGGCACTTTGACTTCCGGTTCGGATTCGACGATATAGAAGTCATCCTTGTCACCCGGACGGCCTCACTTGCGTGTGCTCTTTTCGATGGCGTCCCGGGTGTCGGTGGTGAGGTGGGGGCGGCGCAAGTTCGCGAACGTCGTGAACGGGCCCGGCGCGACGACACCGTCCACACCGGCCAGGGCTGGCCGCGCCCTCAGCAACGGGATCAGTGCCTCGCTCCCACGGGCGATGACTTGGGACACCGCCACCGGGACCCGAGCCACTTCGGCAAGCCCGATCAAGACACGGATGATCGCGGCGATCCGCGCTCCGTAGATGCCGATCGCCAGCGCCATCCCGCCCTGCGCGGCGGCCGCGGAACCGCCGCCGGTGAACGGGGCAGCGATCCACCCGAACGCTTGATCGACTGCCACGATCGCGAGAAGCTCGATGAGTGCTCGCACGATCGCGTGTTTGGTGTTGCTGATCGAATCCGCGTACGAGTCACACGATTTCGCGAGCTCATCACACGCGCTCGCCAGGGAATCGAATTGGGTCCGGACGATGTCGGCTTGCTCGAGCGCTTGCGGGGTTTCGGGGCTTTGTTGCGCGTCGATCAGGGCGCGAGCGGTCGGCAACTGGAACGTCGCGGCATGCAGGGCTCGGGACATCGCCCGCCACGCCTCGGCGGCCCTACGCAGCACGTCGGGATGACCGTTGGGCCACAGTTCACCCTCGACCGCGCCTTTGACCCAGCTCCAACCGGACGGTTCCGGGTCGCTGCCGCCGAACGCCGCCGGAGGTTCGGCCGGCTGATACACCGACAGCGAGCCTGGCGGGAAGACCTTGTCGTTCGGGTTCGGTGCGGGAACCGATTGCGAGTTCGCGTTGTCGTGGTTGGCGCCGGTGAAGTGCAGCAGATCGTGCATCTGCCCGCACGCCAACGCGAGATCACCGAGCCCGTCGACGGTGTCCCACGCGACCGGGTCGTAGTCGTTGGTCCATTTCCGGCCGGCGTTGTCCGAGCCCGCGCTACCACCGCACCCCGCCAGAACAGTTGTCAGCGCGGTGATACCGGTCGTCAACGTCGCGTGCACACACGCATAGACGTCCCCGGCTTTGGTGAACCCTTGCGGGTCCACCACCACAGGTGGTGCCATCAGGGCCACATACCGGTGTTGGTTTCGATTGCGGCACTGTAGTTTTCGTGAGCTTTCCTGGCAACCTCGCGCAGTTCGTCCAGGTTTTCGCGCATCTCCCCCACACCGGAAACCCATTTGTCGTGCGCGACCCGCTGCGCGGTCGCTGCCGGGCTCGACCACGTCAGGTGCAGATCCGCGACATAGCGGTCGACCTCACCGAGCCAATCCTCAACGGTCTGACTGAATTTCGTGAGCGTGTCGATCGCGGCGTCGAGCTGCTCGAGATCGGCACGGAAGCGGCCACCATCGGTCATGGCAGGTCCAATCCCGTCAATCCGGTAATCGCGTCGCGGTTGGTCGTGTCGCGCATCTCGTACTGGGTGGCGGCTTGGGCGAGGTGCGCGGCGACTTCCTCCAGCGCAGCAATGACTGTGTCGGCACCGTGCTTCCACTCCACCCACGACTCGTCATAGGCCGTGGCCGCTTTACCCTGCCAACCGTCGGCGAGGAGTTCTTTGCCGATGGTGTCGTCGAGCTTCTTCAGCTCATCCCGGATCGCTCGCGCTTTTTCGCCTGCGAACCGGGATGCGTCACGCAGCCGCAGTGGGTCGACCTGGAGTTCGCCCGACATGCCCGCCTCCCTCGTAATGCGAATCGCCTCTGAACTATAGGACGCACCAACGTGGCGCCTAGTTGCGTTGATCCGGTGCCCTTCCGTATCAACCACGCGCCGAGACGCTTTCGGCGCCTCCAGACGAAGTATCTCGTTGCAGGACATCCACCGTTCTGGGTCGTCATTGCGATCCTCGTCCACCCCAGAGGAGGACCGCCAAGTCTCCGGCTGGCCGCTACAGGCGCGCCCGCCGATGTTGCGATCCTCGATCACCTCAGAAGGTGGCCACCGCCCGTCCAGATCATCATGCGTCTGAACGATGTCGTTGTGATCCTCGGTCACCTCGGAAGGTGACCGCCACTCCTCGATTGGTGGCGCGCCGCGCCCCTGTGAAGCTGGGTCTTCCCTCGGATGATGATTGTTAGCGGCCAGCCGGAGAACAACCTGGCGATTCTTCGATTGCGCTGGCTCTCAACGCAATTGAGGCATATCCCAACCTATCGCCCTGACCAGCATGGACGGCACACGCCAGGGTGCATGTTGCTGCTGCTATCCGATCCAGTCGATTGTCTTGGCGGGCGGGCAGGTGAACAGTCCAACGCCTCGCTTCGGCGGTGCCGGAGCGAGGCGCAGAACTGATCTTGTCCTTATATTTCTATGTGCTCTACGAGTATCGCGCACTGCGCCGGGGGCGAGGGCGAGGGCGAGGAGCCGGGGCTATGCCACGATGGCGCGGATGCCGCCGCGTCAAGAGTCGGTCCGAGGACGCAAAGTGTTCACCGCCAACGGGTTTCACGCGCTAGCCTCGGGCATGCCGTTAACCTTGGAAGAGCGTCAGGAGTTTCTCGCGCAGCCGCATATCGCGGCGTTATCCGTTGCGGAGGGGCCCGATCGTGGTCCGTTGTCCGTGCCGATCTGGTACCAGTACGAGCCCGGGACCGAACCTTGGGTGCTGACCGGGGTCGATTCGCGGAAGATGCGGTCGATCAAGGCGGCGGGCCGGTTCACGTTGATGGTGCAGGAGGTGATGCCCAGCGTGCGCTACGTGACGGTGGAAGGACCGGTCAGCCGGATCGTTCCGATGACCGACGAATTGCACCTGGAGATGGTCACGCGATACCTGTCGGGCGATGCCGCCGAGGCATATCTGAAGCAGGCCGAGAATTTCGGTGAACAGGCCGTGATCTATCTGCGTCCCGAACATTGGCTGTCTGCGGACCTCGGGACGTCGTAGGCACCCGCGTATCGGCTGGCGTCCTGCCGCCGATGCGAGAGGGCGGTTGTAAGACGCGGTTGATCAGGTCCGTCGCAGCCTGGCGCGTGTGCGACTGGATCCGGCGGCCCGCTCGGGGACAGCGGCATCCGGTCTCGCCGACCGCGTGTTCGAGGCGGGCGCGGTGGTGTGCAAAATGGGGTGTATGACCGAATTGACTCCTATCACCGCCTGGAAGGCGCTGCGCGAGGGTAACGACCGTTTCGTCGAGGGCCGGTTGCGCCATCCCAACCAGGGTGCCGCGGATCGGGCGAAGCTGGCCGCGGGGCAGCACCCGTCGGCGATTCTGTTCGGGTGTGGGGATTCCCGGGTGGCCGCTGAGATCATTTTCGATCAAGGTCTCGGGGACATGTTCGTGGTCCGCACCGCCGGGCATGTGGTCGATGCCAGCGTGCTCGGGTCGATCGAGTACGGCGTGGCGGTGCTGCACGCCCCGTTGATCGTGGTGCTCGGACACGACAGCTGCGGCGCGGTACGGGCCACGATCGACGCCCTCGACACCGGGGCGGTCCCCGGCGGGTTCATCCGCAGCGTGGTGGAGCGAGTGACACCGTCGATCCTGCTCGGCCGCCGCGAGGGCCTCGACTCGGTCGACGACCTCGAAGCCCGGCACGTGGCCGAGACCGCGGAGTTGCTGCGGCAGCGGTCGCAGATCATCGCCGACCGCATCGCCGCCGGAGAGTGCGCCATCGCCTGTGCCACCTACACCCTCGCCGACGGCAAGGCCAAGCTGAACCGGGTGATCGGCAACATCGGCGAACTCGAGTAACCGCGCTATCCACCGGTCGCGTCCCGCAGCGTCGGCACCACCGTGCGCAGACGCTGGGCGCTGATCGCGCCCGCCCGCGTGAGAACGGGCACCGCGCCGGTGAGATCCACGATCGAGGAAGCGATCGCGGCCGGGGTGGGCCCACCGTCGAGGTAGACGGCCACCGAATCGCCGAGCATGGCTCGTGCGGCATCGCAGTCGGGCGGGGACGGCTGCCCGGTCAGGTTGGCACTCGAGACCGCCAGCGGCCCGGTCGCGGTGAGCAAATCCAACGCCACCGGATGTGACGGCATCCGTACCGCGACGGTGCCGTGGGTTTCCCCGAGATCCCAGTTCAGTCCCGGCCGCTGGCGCACGACAAGAGTCAGCCCACCCGGCCAGAACGCCTCCACCAACGCCCAGCCGGGCGCGGGTAGATCGCTGACCAGATCGTCCAGCACCTCTTGTGCTGCGACGAGCACCGGGGACGGCATCCCGCGGCAGCGGCCCTTGGCCCGCAGCAGACGCTCCACCGACGCGGGATCGAAAGCTCCGGCGCCGACGCCGTACACAGTGTCGGTCGGCAACACCACCAGCTCACCGCGGCTGACCGCCTCGGCCGCCTCCGCCAGCCCAGCAGCTCGCCCGGCCACCGTGGAGCAGTCATAGCGCACCACGCCCGCACTCACCCTTCCGTACTCGTTGTCTGCGCTCCAACCCCCGGCATCCCCCGTAACCTATCGGCCCGATCCGGTGCGGCAACGACGTCGGGGTGGCGGGACCACGGATCAGGGACCGGTGGTGGCGGGCCGGACCCGGGGCAAGTTCAGCCAACCTGAACGCGCTGGCGGCCGAAGGGCATCCGGTGGATCCGGACGATCTGGCCACCATCACTCCGTACATCACGCGCACGATCCGCCGCTTCGGCGACTGGGTGCTCAACCTCACCCCACCCGAGGGGGAGCCGGTCACGCGCCTGGACCTCGAACCCCGCGCCCTGTTCCCCACCGGCACTGTCTGACATGGCCCGCCAGCGCCGTCCTTCGGGAAACCTCACCGGCCAGCTTCCGGCTCGACATGACTACCCGCCTGGATCTGAATCGAGAGCGGGAGGCTTATTCGCAAGCATCTTGATCGCCTCTGTCCGGGATGTAAGCGCTGTCCCAGCGGCCATCAGCCGTGGCGCGCGTTCGACCTCGGCCGAGCCGGCACCGTGGCAGCGACGAATTCTTGGAGCAGGCCACTGGCGGGAAACTGATCTCGAGTTCTGTCAGGGGTCGTGCCTACCCTGTCGTCATGGTGAGTGTGAAGGTCGTCGACGAAACGGCATCCGGGGGTCGCGACGACGGCTGGATGTTCGAGGTGACCGAGGAGCGGCTGCCACTGCGGGAGATCATCCGGCGGCGGGTATTCCAGGAGGTCGCCGAACACAATGCCGACGCGTCTCGTGGTGCCTTTCCTGGTCTGGTACGGCCGGTAGATGCCGAGGTGGTGCGCGGCGGGTTCCGCACGACTGGTCGTGTCGATCCGGAACGCCAGTGCGAGGCGGCGTTGCACGCTTTCGGGCGCAACGGTTTCGTGGTCCTGGTCGGCGATCGACAGATCGAGGAGTTGGACGACGTGGTCGCGCTGCCACTGGGTGTGGAAATCACATTCCTGAAGCTCGTCGCATTGGTGGGTGGCTGAATGTCGAGGTCCGAGTACGAGACCGCGGCGCGGGCCGCCATCGCCGCGGACGATATGGACGCCTTCTTCGACGCATATCTGCAGGCGTATCAGACAAAGACCGACAAGTACGTGTGGAGTGCGGTATCGAACATGGCACGCGTCTTGCCAGACGAGACCTCCGAGCGGTTGGCTCGCGTCTGCGCCGCAGCGGCCCCGGCCGCTTCCGAGCACATCCGACACGGGATCAAGTATCTGCAGGAGAGCATCGCCCCTTCCAAGTACAAGACAGCGGTCCTCGATGCCATCGCTGCGGACGATATGGGCAGGTTGTGCGCCGAGATTGTGCGGGTACACCAGATCGCCGAGTCCTCCCATATGGCGTCCGACAATGCCTTATGGCATGCCCTGTTCGCCAAGGTGCGTGAACTGCCGACCGAGACGGTCGAACGGCTTGCTCGCGCTTGCGCGGTTGCGTTCCCTACCGCTTCGGAGCGCGAGCAGCACTCTCTGCTGCTCTTGGTGTCGACCGTCGCACCCACATTGCCGATCCTGGTCGAAGAACGGCGAGCAGTGCTGGAAACCCTGTCGAACCACCACGGCAGGTTAAGCCTTTTCGCGATCGACTCATCTCTGGCCCTGGCGGAACTGGCGTCAGGACGTATCTTGAGCCCTGAGGTCGTCGCGGTGTACCGCCGCGGAGCCTGCGAGAGGTACCTGGACTCTCGTGTTGCAGAGGTCGCCCGGCAATGTCCCGAACCAGTGGTCAATGTGGGTGAGCAATGGGCGGACCGGGCACTGGAGTTGGCGTGCTCGTCTCCGGGTTGGCACGACCTGCTGGCCTTCGCCATAACCGCCACGATGGGAAGACCGAACGCCAAGTGGGAAAAGACCGGTCGAGCGCTGCTGGCGAAGGTGGATTTCTTCGACGATGAGGTGCTGTCGTTGTTGGAACTGGTGGGCCGACCCAGGACATTGCCGCTGCGGCATCGTCTCGCCGAAGATCCCGGCCTCAACGACGAGTACGACCCGTTCAACGCGAACGCGGTGCGCGGTCTGCTGTGGCTGCTGACGTTTCGGCCCCCACAGCCGACGACTGCCCGCATCCTGGGCGGCCTGGTGGAAACGTCGCTGCGCAAAATCAAGGGTCTGGGACCACGTAACCCGAAGATGGCCAACGCTGGTGTTTACGCTCTGAGCCAGGTGAGCGGCGAGGCGGCGCTGGGTGAGCTGGCCCGCCTGGCCGCCAAGGTGACTTACAAGGGCACGTTGAAGCTGATCAACGCCGCGCTGGAGACCAAGGCACACGCGCTCGGGCTGACCCGCACTCAGATCGAGCAGATGGCCGTGCCCACCTACGGCCTGACGTCGGTAGGCACGGCGGAATTCGCCTTCGGCGCTGCGTCGGCGACGGTGACCGTGGACGGCACCAAGGCGGTGCTGTGCTGGTTCACGAGCAAACCGGTGAAAAGCGTCCCGGCCGCGGTGAAACGCGACCATGCCGAGGAATTGAAAGAACTCGAGGCGACGGCCAAGGACATCGGCAAGATGCTGACCGCCCAAGTCGAACGGCTGGATCGCCAGTTCCTGGAGCGCCGCACCTGGGATTACCCCTCGTGGCGGGAGTTTTATATCGACCACCCCTTGGTGGGCACGATCGCCCGCCGTTTGTTGTGGACAGTCGACGGGGTCACCTGCGGCTACGCAGACGGCGCGCTGCGCGACGTGGCGGACAACCCGGTGGGTGGTGACGTCGTGGAGCTGTGGCACCCGCTCGGTCGCTCGACGGAGGAGATCCTCGCATGGCGAGAGTGGTTGGAATGCAAGAATATCCGGCAGCCGTTCAAACAAGCCCATCGCGAGGTCTACCTACTCACCGACGCAGAACGCCACACCGGTACCTACTCGAACCGCTTCGCGGCGCACATCCTGCGCCAACACCAGTTCCACGCGTTGGCCGCTGTCCGGGGATGGCGCAACAAGCTCTTGCTGGATGCCGACACCTCCGTGCCGCCACCGACCCGTGAACTGCCGCAGTGGGGTGTGCGCGCGGAATACTGGGTGGAGGGCGAACGCGACGACATTGGGGACGTCGACATCACGGAGTCCGGCAGCTATCTACGCCTGCGCACCGACCAGGTGCGGTTCTACCCGATCGACGCACCACAGAACCTTGCCAACAGCGCTTTCCATGGCGGCTTCCATGGGTCGGCCGAGCCACTGCCACTGTCGGACGTGCCCGAACTGGTCCTGAGCGAAGTACTGCGCGACGTGGACCTGTTCGTCGGTGTGGCCAGCATCGGCAACGATCCGACATGGCACGACGGTGGTCCGAACGGCTGGTTCGCCGACTACTGGACCGACTACAGTTTCGGCGACCTGAACCAGACTGCACAAACCAGACGTGACCTGCTGACCAGGCTGCTGCCCCGACTGGCCATCGGCCACCAATGCACCGTGGAAGACAGATTCCTGCACGTGCGAGGTACTAAGCATTCGTATCGGATCCACGTGGGCTCAGGAAACGTCCTGATCGACCCCAACAACCGCTACCTGTGCATCGTCCCCTCGGCACGAACAACCGAATCGGACTCGTTCCTGCCGTTCGACGGTGACCGGATGCTGTCGGTGATCCTCAGCAAAGCCCTGCTTCTGGCCAACGACACCAAAATCACCGACCCAACCATCCTGAGCCAACTCCCGTGACAATGCTTCAGGCGCGACAGTTGGTCGAACTCAGTGCACCGATTGCCATCTCTGGCGCACGTCCGCTCCTACACGATCCTTACCTCACCCAAGACGAGGATGGGGCGGGGGTGTTTCATAGGCGGTCACCTATGAAACACGGCTCCGGCGGGGAGCATCCTGGGTGTTCCCCGTTTCATAGAGCGTTTCATCCGACGAGCGGCTGCGACTGTGGACCGCCGATTGCACCTGGCAGCGGCTGCTGGAGGAGGTGATCATCAAAGACGACTCGACCGGCTCGGTGCTGTCGGCCGCATCGACACCGGTCCTCACCAGCCAATATGGTCTGACGGCAAGTTTCTGCCGTATTCCGGTCGCACCTCCAAGAACGCCGCTTCTCCGGCGCGGCTGCCGACTGAAACGCCGATCGCCAGCGCCCGCGCATCACTTACCTGAGGGCCGCACATCGCTGCATGCATCGCTTTTGCATCGTTTCTTCGCTAGAATGAAGACCCTATCCCCCAGATGGTGCAATCGTTGCGCAAGATGGTTGATGTAGTCCGGAGCGTTGTGGACCAGCGCGCTGGTTTGGGTGACCAAGGGAGGTATCGCGGCCGCGAGGAACCCACGACGGGGGGATCGGATCTCGTAGCTGCGTTTTCGGGTCGCTTTCTTGGAGTCGGTCCTGGAGATGGAAGATGCTGAAGACGATCCGACCCGCGCCGAGGACACCTCCGGCCAGCTTCGAAGGATCGGACCCGAGCCCATGCCAGCAAGCCGATCGCCACCACGAATACCGCGGTCACCGCGGCCCATCGCGGGAACCATGGTCGAACCAGCCACGACACGACAGGTTCCAGACCGATCGCCAGAAACAACGCGATGGTGATCAGTACCAGCACTTGACTCGCGGCGAGTACTGCCTGGATCGCGCCGTAGGTCACCGCAACTCCCGCCGCGCCCGCCATGCCGACCATGAACGGCGATCGCCGATCGAATCGACGCCCCGGCTTCCCCAGCGGATTCTGTGCCGTACTTGCCTGTGCCGCTGCAGCTTCCGCGGCGATGATGGGACCGCCTTCGCCGCTGGTATGGGGTTGCGCGACCAGGTCGCTGTGGGCCTGCTCCGCCACGTCGGCGGTGCGGGGGTCCTCAGCTCGGTCTGGGTCGGTGTCTTCGTTCATTACATCGGTTCACGGGGGGATTTTGCGACTGCCGCGGAGGAATCATGTCCGTCAGCGGAAAGGGACGTACGTCGTCCGTCACTGGAAAGCATCGACAAGCTGACCGACTCTCGAGCGACATCATCGGCGATCAACTGATCCGCAAAGCTCGATGGGCAGGCCGCGAAGCGACTATTGATTGAGCCACACCGAGCATACCCGTGCACGCATAGCGGGCCGATCAGTGTGCAGTGCAGCCGAACACGATAACACCGTCGCAACACTGTTGAGCTGCGACTTCGATAAAACAGGGGTGTACATCGTTAGGTCCGAGGCGTCTACTGGAATATGCAAGACATCGGGTTGATCATCATGGCTTTGTTCTTCCCGTGGTCGTGGTTGGGTGGGCGTGATGAATGGTGCTGACATTGCGCACACGATCGGATAGGAGCACTGGGGGTTCTCGGGGCCCCTCGAATTCAGAGAAACCAGGTAGCTGGCCATGATCGTTCTCGGAGTCATCCTTCTCATTGTTGGGTTCATAATTGGTATACCGATCCTCTGGACCATCGGGATCGTGGTGCTCGTCATCGGACTCGTGCTACTGCTGATGGGATCCATGGGACGTGCAGTCGGCGGCCGACGCCACTACTACTGACCAGCAGGCGCGGGCGACGGCGCGTACCTATTCGCCTGCGGCGACGTCCGCGACCCTCTGGCGCGCGTTCTCGCTGGCGTGCGTCTCGTTCGCGTACAGCAGGCCGTAGGTGAAACCGTTCTCGTCGCCTGCCGTGCCCGCTGCTGTAGCGGTTCGCCACAGGAATTCGGTTGACACGATGCTGTCGTTGTAGTCGCCGAGTAAGCGCTGAATCTTCTTGTAGTACTTGATGTTCGACTTCGCGCGGGCGGGCTTTCGAACGGGTTTGTGTAATTCGGCGGCGTAGCGTGCACGCTTGGCGGCTTTACGCGCTCGGTGCAGCGATTCGTGTCGCTGGTTGTGCAATGCGGTCATCAACCGGCGGTCGGCCTTATCCGCGGCCCGGCGGGCCCGCTTCACGAGTTGGCGTCGCCTGATCTGCCGCTCGAACGGCGGCTGTGACTGCCATGCCTGCAGCGTCGCGAGCAGTCGCAGGTAGCGGGGCGAGTTCATGGCCTCAGCGAGAGCATTGCGGCTCGGCAACTGCCGAGCCAGCAGCGTCGCGTCTATCCGAGCAGCGACGGGACCCAAGATGAGTTCGGGCGGCAGGACGTTGAGTTCATCGGCTAGGCGTCGGCGTTGGACGTGGCAATCGCGTACGTCGCCGAGCAGCGCCGCGTACCACTTCAGCTCATTGTCGATCTCGCCGACGGCACCGGGGTCCAGCAGCTTGCCGAACACGCGTAGCGTGCTGCGCAGGCGCCGCGTCGCGACACGGGTGTCGTGGATCGGTTCCTCGCCTCGGCGTAGCCCGACGTCGCCGACGAAGATCAGGTCGATCTGCGTGGCCATGTATTCGTGCACGGCGCGTTCCGCCCGCGACTTGGTGACGGCCGGTCCGGATCGCTCCGGCAGTACATGAGACAGCTTGGAGGGATAGCGCGACTCGCGTGCGCCGGCTTCGGTGAGCCGGTGCCGCAATATCGCGGGGACTTTGTTGGTGTGCGGGCCGAGCTCGACCTCGATCTCGCGCCAGGCGACCAGTTCCGCAGGCCGGTCAGCGACGGTCGAGTCCACAGTGTCATCGTCGATCTCGACGATGAGTTCGCCGTCCGAACCGAAGATGCGGTGACGGCGGCGCAATGTATGAACCCGGGCGACCGCGTTCAACGGCCTCCCCAGCGACGCGCCGTTGACGACTTCGGCGAGTTCGTGCGGCAGCTCGTCCGACAGCTGGGCGGTCACTTCGACGCGACCGCGCGGCTGGGGGATCTTCAGCTGCCAGCCTGATTCGTCGTCTCCCTCACGGCGACGCAACGTCAGGTTGTGGGCGAGCAGGTCTCGCTCGGCAGTGTCGAAATAGGTGCTGGTCAGCTCGACCGGAATCTCCTCGATGCGACTGTTCGCAACAAGGTCATCGAGCTTCGGAAGAGTGAAGTCCCGGTCGACCGCCCATTTGCTTTCACGTTCGAGAACGTCCTTCATGCGTTAGCGCATTCCCTGCAAACCCCACGTCAAACAGGGAAGTCTCGGTTGCCACTAATCGCCGCCGCGAGCTTGCCAGCCTGTACGCCACGTTCGAATCGCCCTCCAGTCGGACGTCGTTCAGTACCGCCGGACTCGCGGCATTCTCCGGTGCGACAGCCGCTGTCGCGCTCATCGCATACCTCGAAGCGGCTCACTGCACATCTGTACTCGTTCTCCTTCGCGCCCTGCCACGACCGGTACACGCGGTATCCAGGGCGGTCGGAGATCCTGGACTACCTGCGTCGCGTAGCCACCGAACACAGGCTCGTCAAGTCGCCACTCGAACTGTGGTTCGGGCATTCTCCGTGACAAGACTCGTTGCCACCGTAGGAGATCGCGATCGGCTTCGAGTAATCGTGGATTACTTCGGTTGTAGGTGTCGCGCGCACCGGCTACCCACGTGTGACGCTGGCTGTTTGCTCGCCGAGTCGCGGGGTAGCCGGGAACCATGAGCACCTCGGGATACGACGGTATCCGTTTCCGGGACACCGACCAACACGAGAATGCCGGCGTGATCGCTCGAGTTCTGGTCGTCGTCCCGGTTCGGGATGAACAGCGGCTGTTGCCCGCCTGCCTGACGGCGCTGGCACGCGCGGCGGAGCGGGTGGATGTTCCGGTTCGGATCCAGCTCGTCCTGGACGCGTGTACCGATGCCTCCGCACGGGTGCCCGCCTCGAACGTCGCGGTGATGGAGATCGACGAACGCAAGGTCGGTGCGGCCCGTTCGCTGGGTTTCGCCGAGGCAGGCGCGACCTGTGGGCCTGAGACCTGGTTCGCCACCACCGACGCAGACTCCGAGGTCGACGACTGGTGGTTGCGGGCGCAGCTCGGGTACGCGCGCGACGGTACCGATGTCGTCGCCGGGATCGTCGGTGTGCGGAGCTGGGCCGATCAGGCGGCAGCCACCAGGCGCGCCTATGAGAAGCAATACCGATCGACCGGAGCACACGGCCACGTGCACGGTGCGAATCTCGGTTTTCGAGCCGACACCTATTGGCGGGTAGGTGGCTTTCGGCACCTGCGCACCGGTGAGGACATCGAGATGGTGGCGCGCATGATCGCCGCTGGCGCGCGGGTCACGTGGGCCGATGACGTGGTCGTCACTACCTCCGCGCGGCGAATCGGGCGTGCACCGCACGGATTCGCCGACCACTTACGACGCATCGAACGAGCCGTGAACCCCTATCGCCAGGAGAGCCGAAGTGCCTGACATCGCCGAACAGGTCCGCGACTGTTCCACTGGCAGGGTGCCGAATACCCTACGTGGACTGGCCGATTCAGGTCGGCTCGAACTGCCGTATCCCGGATCTGGCCGAACTGTCGAGCGCTGGCGCAGGCTGGCCGAATTGGCGTTCGAGAACACGGTGGTGGGACGGCTGGCAGAAGCGCACGCCGATGCGGACGCGATACTCGCCGAGCTCGGCGGCCACGGCGTGGTCCGCGGTCAGATCTGGGGAGTATGGGCGGCCGAGCCACCGAAGCCGGTGTTGCAGGCGCGATTCGATCCCGGCGGTTGGACCGTGACGGGTCGCAAGCTGTGGTGTTCGGGAGCGACCGTCTGTACCCATGCCCTCGTCACCGCCCGCGTGGGGAACGAACGCAGGCTGTTCGCCGTCGACCTCGCACAGCCCTCGGTCCGAGCCGTGCCTGGTACCTGGCATGCCGTCGGTATGCGGGAATCCGACTCCGGTGCAGTCGATTTCGATGCAGCCCCGGCTGAACCCATCGGCGAACCCGGCGCCTACCTGACGCGTCCCAGCTTCTGGCACGGCGCGATCGGAGTGGCCGCCTGCTGGTACGGCAGCGCCTGCGCTATCGCAGGGAGGCTGCACGACCGTGTCGCCGCGGGCAAGGCCGACGAGCACGCCACAGCGCATCTGGGCGCAGTGCTGAGCGGACTGCATGCCGCCGGGCTGTGCCTGACCGACGCCGCACACCGGATCGACGAAGACCCCGACGATGCGTCGGCGACGGCACGGCTGCGCGCCAGGACAGTGCGCGCGGTGGTCGAAGACGCTGCCACCACGACCATCGACCGCGTCGGGCGCGCACTCGGCGCCGGTCCACTGTGCGCGGATGCTCAGCACGCACAGCATGTCGCCGACCTCACCGTTTACCTCCGCCAGAGTCACGCGGAGCGAGACCTGGCCGATCTCGGCCGCGATTACGCGGAAAAGGAGCTCTCATGGTTGCCGAGCAGATGATCGATCTTGCCGTTCGCGGTACCCCGGACGACGTCTGGGCGCCGTGGCGGCATCGTCGCCCCGAACTGTCCCTCACCGGGTGGCGGCACTTGGTCGTCGTCGCCGCGCATCCCGACGACGAGATACTCGGCGCCGGCGGTTTGATCGCG
>NZ_JBHVDF010000024.1:76663-94357 GCF_042802915.1 Nocardia sp. NPDC057440 | reverse complement strand
TGGTGCACGGCGAGGCTCGCCGCCAGGAGATCGAATACGCGATCAACAACTCGTTCGGTTTCGGTGGGCACAATGTCGCGCTCGCCTTCGGTCGGTATTGATTCACCGAGGCGCGCCGCACGGCCATTGACATTTAGAGACCGATCGGTTGCTATGTATATGTGAGCTACGACACGATCATCAAAGGCGGGCGCTGGTTCGATGGCGCGGGCTCGACATCCGCCGTCCGCCATCTCGGGATCAGCGATGGACGGGTCGCGGCCGTGTCGGCGGTACCGCTCGACGAGAACGGCTGCGCCGAGGTCGTCGACGCCGCGGGCAAATGGGTGCTGCCCGGCATGATCGACATCCACACGCACTACGACATCGAGGTGTTGCAGACGCCGTCGTTGGGCGAATCCGTGCGCCACGGCATCACCACGGTCTTCCTCGGTTCCTGCTCACTGTCTACCGTGCACGTCGGGGCCACCGATGCCGGAGATTTGTTCGGCCGCGTCGAGGCGATCCCTCGCCGCCATGTGATCGGCACCGTCGGCGAGACCAAGACGTGGAGCTCCGCCGGCGAGTACGTCGCGGCGCTCGAGGCACTCCCGTTGGGACCCAATGTCGCCGCATTTCTCGGCCACTCCGACGTGCGGGCCGCGGAGATGGGGCTCGAGCGCGCCACTCGAAAGGATGTCCGGCCCACGGCGGCCGAGCTCGCCGCGATGGAGGCCAAGCTGACCGAGGCGTTGGACGCGGGCTTCGTCGGCATGTCTGCGCAGCAGCTGCTTTTCGACAAGCTCGACGGCGAGACCTGCCGCTCGCGCACCTTGCCCTCCACCTATGCCAAGGCCAGGGAACGCCGACGGCTCAATGCGATCCTGCGCCGCCGCCGTCGCGTATTGCAGGCGGGTCCCGACATCACCTCGCCACGCAGCGTCGGCGCGATGACACTCAGCAGCTTGGGTATCTTCCGCAAACCGTTGAAGACCAGCCTGTTGTCCGCGGCCGACATCAAAGCCAGCCCGTTCCTCATCCACATATTGGGTCCGATCGCGCGCCTACTCAACCGCTTCGGCGGTGACTTCCGCTGGCAGCACCTGCCGGTGCCGTTCGAGGTCTATGCCGATGGCATCGACCTGGTCATCTTCGAGGAGTTCGGCTCGGGCGCCGCCGCGCTGCACCTGTCCGATCAGGTCGAGCGGAACGCGCTGATGCAAGACGAGACCTACCGCAGGCGGTTTCGCAAGGACTACGACGCCAAGTTCGGGCTGCGGGTCTGGCACCGGGACTTCTTCGACGCCGAGATCGTGGGCTGCCCGGACGACACGGTGATCGGCAAGACGTTCGGTCAGGTCGGTGTCGATCGTGGCGGGCTGCATGCGGTCGACGCGTTCCTCGACCTGGTCGTCGAACACGGCACCAAGTTGCGCTGGCGCACAACGATTTCCAATCACCGCCCCGAGTACCTGGAGAAGCTCGGCAGTGATCCCGGCGTTCAGCTCGGGTTCTCCGATGCGGGAGCGCACCTGCGCAATATGGCGTTCTACAACTTCGGGCTCCGTTTCCTGCGGCGGGTGCACCGAGCCGAGGCAGCGGGCAGGCCGTTCATGTCCCTGGAACGCGCGGTGCACCGGCTGACCGGGGAGCTCGCGGACTGGTACGGCCTCGACGCCGGACACCTGCGCACCGGCGACCGCGCCGACCTGGTGGTCGTAGACCCCGCACACCTCGACGAGTCGCTCGACGCGTACGCGGAAAGCCCCGTCGCCCAGTTCGATAACATGCCGCGCATGGTCAATCGCAACGACGACGCCGTCTCGGCCGTGTTCATCGGCGGCCGGTACGTCTTCGGGAACGGCACGGCCGCCCCCGTGCTCGGCACCCGCCGCACCGGAAAGTTCCTGCGATCCGGTCAACGGTGACGGCCCCACCGCGCCGCAGCCAGGCCGAGCGGCGGGCCGCAACCATCGCCAAGCTCGTCGACGCCACCATCGAAGCCATTGCCGAAGTCGGTTACCACCGGGCATCGCTCGGCGAGATCAGTCAGCGTTCCGGCGTGTCCAAAGGCGGCATCTTCCGGCATTTCGATTCGCGGATCGACCTGGTCGTGGCCGCCGCGGAAGAGGTCGGGCACCAGCATATGGCGGCCTTCGACTTCCGGGCCGTCAGCCGGGAGCCGAGGGATTTCGTGGCGGTCATGCGGGCCGCCCGTGCCCAGATCCGCGACCGGACGAACACCGTGTGGTTCGAACTGCTGGTCGCCGCCCGCACCGAACCCGAACTACAAGAGCGACTCGAGCCTGTCGCGCACGCGCTGATCGCGGATGTCGAGCGGGCCGCCGTCGAAACTCTCGGTCCCGAGATTCCACCGGAACTCGCACGACTGCTGGCCACTTCGTTGATCCACATGTTCGATGGCGAGGCGATCTTCCGATCCACGTATCCGCGCCCTGAACTCGAGGACGCTCGGATCGACTATGTCGCCGAGGCTTATCGGTTGCTGGCGGATCGGCCGTAAGCCCTGCACCTCGCTTGCTGGTGATGTCGCCGACACCTGCTCGACCAGCCGGTCCGCCCGCGCCTGTGAAGGTCGGGCGGACTACGAAAGCGGCAGGACCGCATCACGTAACGGTCACCCCCAGCTCGTTGCGGCGTCCGATCGCCTTCGCCGCCACCGCTTTTGCCGCGACCATCGCCACCAGCGTGCTCACCGTTCCGCAGGTGCTCGGCTGGTTCGCGCCGGTCCTGCTCATCAAAGTGTTGCTCGCCCACCTGCTGCGGAAGACTCCGCAAACGGCGGTCCTCGACAACAATGAATTCGGAACCCGCGCCGACCAGTATCCGGCCGTCGGCGCTCATGGCGAGTGCACGAACGGGCTGCGGAAATGCGACGTTTCCGGGCTGGACATGGTGGTCAGGTTCCAGACCTGTACCTGACGAGTGGCCGTGCCGATCACCACCAACGACCGCGGCTCGCTGTCGGTCGGCGTCACGCCGGATCGACGACTGCGACGGGCTGCTCAGCTCCTCGGAAGCCGCGAACCGCTCGATACCCGGTTTCGGCTCATGTCCGAGCCGTCGACTCAGTGCGCACTGACGCCGCTGAGTTCATTCGGGGCGGCGGCCAAGGTGACAGTCGCCGACACGGTGCCCGTCGCGAGGTCGATGCGGTGCACCTTCTTGGTGTCCGGGTCGGAGACGTAGGCCGTCCCACCGCGTGCGAACAACGCTGGGCGGGCCTGCTGCCACTTCAGCGGTTCCTGCCAGGCGTCGATGACCGGGATGGCGCGGGTGACGGTGCCCGCTACGGGATCGATCACGTGGATGCGACCGTCTGTGCCGAGGACCAGCGCTTCGCCCTGCGGGCCGCGGGCCAGCGATCGGAAGGTGTAACTGGTGCCGAGATCGACCAGGCGCAGTGAGCCGGTGGCCGTGTCGATGAGTGAAATCTGCTGTGGGCGTTCGAGCTCGGCATCCTTGTCCTGCTTGTAATCACCGAGCACGATCGAGGAGACAGCGCTGCCCGCAGCGTTCCCGATGCGACCGTAAGCGGTCGGGCTGGTCACTTTGGTGATGACACCGTTGCGGTAGACGAGAACACCTGTCTGGCAACCGATCACGACCGCCTCGTCTTTGGCGGCGGCTTCGCCGTGCACGCCGGGGCAGTCCTCGTTGCGGGCGATCTCCCTGCGGTCCTTGTCGAGCACCGCGATGCCGACGCGCTTCTCCTCGGTGCCGAGAGTGATCACCATTTCACCGCTGTCCAGTTCGACAGCGACGCCGTGATGCGGTGCGGCGGCACGGTAGACAACCGTCTCCGGCTTCCCGCCCCCGAGCGTCGCGTGGTCGAAGGAGGTGACTTCGCCGGAGCCGTCGGCGAACAGAACCGTGCGCCCCGCGTGTCGGACGACGTGGCCCGGCTCCGCGGCGGGGAAATCGGTGCCGGTGAACACGGCGTCGATCGCGTCGAATACGCGGAAGCCATCCTTGGTCGACACCATCAGATGGCGATCGTCCCCCGCCGGATTCAATCGGTTGAACCCCTCGAGTTTCGCCTCACCGGTCTGGGCGAGGGTCGCCGCGTCCAGGACATAGATACCACCGTCATAGGTCACCGCGATCGGCCCGCCACCCGAAGCAGACGTTTTCTTCGAGTCGTCCACGCCGCAGCCCCCGAAGGCGACCACCGAAGCGATGAGCCCGGAAATGGCCGCCGATTTCGTTGCTCGTGATCGAATATGCATGTGCTACTCCAGTTCTCGTGCGGTATGCCACATTCACGACGCGGCGAGCCCACGCGTGATCGCCTCGGTGTTGACGCGCATCATTTCCAGGTAGGTGCCTGCGCCCGCGCCGGGTTCGGTGAGCGATTCGGTGTGCAGCCCGATGACCCGCACGTGCACGCCGACCTGTTCGGCGAGGACGCGGGCGAGCCGGTCGGGCTGCGATGAGTCGACGAAGATTGCGGGGACACCGGCGGTTCGGATCGCGTCGGCAAGGCCCTCGAGGTCGGACGAACTCGGCGACGCGAGCGTCGTCCCGCTCGGAATCACCGCGCCGACGACCCGGAAGTCGAAACGTTGTGCCAGATAGCCGAATACGTGGTGATCGGTGACCAGTTGGCGGCGCTCGACCGGAGTCGTGGCGAACCGCTCGGCCATCCAACGGTCGAGCTGATCGATCTCTGCCAGATAGTGATCGGTCCTGGTCCGCAGGACTGCGGCATCGATGCCTCGGACATGTTCGATGATCTCGGCGCTGATCACCTCGACGGCCTTGCGCGTCCGCTTCGGATCGGTCCAGAAGTGAGGATCGGAACTGCCCGCGGATTCGTCGGCGGCGTAGCTGAGCGGGTCGACGTGATCAGCGACGGCGAGCGTGGGGACACCGGCGTTCTCGGCCGCCGCCACGTTGCGGGCAACCCCTTCCTCCAAGCCGAGTCCGTTGTGCACAACCAGGCCGGCACGGTCGAGCAGCGCCGCCTGTTTCGCGGATATCGCGAAAGAGTGCGGGTCGGCGTCGGCCGTCATCAGCACCGTGACTTCGGCGGCGTCGCCGACGATGGCCCGAGTCAGATCACCGAGAATATTGGTGGTGACCACGATTCCGGTGCGCTCGCCGCCATCTGTCGTGCAGGCGGCGACCACCGGCAGCAGCATCGCCAAGGCCGCGGCTATCCGCGTCACGGTTTTCACTCGCCGGTCTCCACCATCAATGCGGGGTCGATCCCCACCGTGAATGTGCGCGCCAGGCGCAGGTTGTCGTTGTAGGCGATCTCGTAGACCTTCCGTCGAGCCGCGTCGTTGACATAGGCGCGATTCGAATCGACCTGGATCACCGGCGGTGTGGCACTGTCGGCCAACGGCTCCAGCAGAGCGATTTGCGCTGTCTCCCTGCCACTTTCGGGATCGACGCCGCGCAGCACACCGTCTCGCGTCAACACCAGCAGCGACGAACCTTCCCCGGCCGTGTTCACGGCCCGCACCGGCCCGACCGATGCGAACGTCCACACCTTCTTGCGGACATCCAGCGTCCAGATCCCCCGCTCCCCCGCCTTGGCGGTCAGCGTCGCACTGCCGCGACGGTGGGTGAACTCCACCGCACGATCGGCTTCGACCACTTCTCGCGGGTAACGAATCTTCGCGGCGGTGAACACTCCGTCTCGGTGGGTCACCACCAAAGCGCCATCAGCACAACCGAAGACCACGCCGCGACGGGTCACCGCTCGACCGCGCGGAGTGGTGCATGGCTCGGCGAGGGCGGTCACCGGCGCGCCGTCACGGGCGCGAACCTCGACTCGCCCACTCGGGATCGCGACCAACAGATGTTCGGCGTAGGGCACCGCGCTGCCGTCGGCGATCCGCCCCCGTTCGGAGACCGTCCCGTTCTCCAGGGCAAGCCGGTCGAGCAAGAGCGTGGTACCGCCCTCGAAAGCCACCGCGGCCACGCCGCCGTCGCTGAGCACACCGGTCACCCGGCCGCCCACGATGGCGCCGATACCGCGGGCCGCAGCGCGGTAGTAGTGGACGTGATCGCCGTGGTCGACCGTCCACCCGCCACTGTCTACGATCCGTGCCGAATCCACCGCACCGACGAACGCGAACCGACCGTCGCCCGCAATCCCGCGCACACCCTCGGCCCGGCCGGCCTCGACGACCCTCTCGGTGATCAGGTCGAGTACCTCGATGGCGCCGGTTCGCTCATCGACCATGACCAGACGCGACTGCGCATCCGAAGTCTCCTCGGCTCCCGCCACATAACCATGCGGCGTTTCCACCGGCTGCCGACTGTCAGCGCCGACGCCACACCCCGCCAGCGGCACCGCCGCGACGGCACCTGCCGCCAACGCGGCATAGCGAACACCGTTGCCGCGCAACCGATCACGCAGTCCAGCAGCCAGCGCCGAGAGGAAGAACAGCCCCACGGCAACCGCGGCGATCGTCGCGCCACCTGCTGTTTCGGCATGCCACGAAATAATCAGCCCGACAACGGTGGACAACGCGCCGAGCAGTGCCGCGACGAGCATGACGGCCGGAATACGATCCGCCCAATACGTCGCTGCCGCGGGCGGGGCGATGAGCAGCCCGAAGACCAGCAGCGTGCCGACGATGTGGAACGACGCGACGATCGCCAGCGTCACCAGGCCGACCAGCGCGATCTGCGCGAGTCGCGGACGCAGACCGAGCGTGTGCGCCTTGCGCGGGTCGAAAGTCAGCGCCACGAAACCGCGATGTCCGAGCATCGCGACCGCCACCGCGACGATCAGCGCGACACCCAGATACCAGAGGTCTTGCTCGCGAACCGCCAGCACGTCACCGAACAAGAACCCGGTGAGATCTACAGCGAACGACTGCGAGCGGGAAACCATGATCACCCCCAGAGCGAGCATGCCTACGAACAGCAGCCCTATCCCGGTGTCGGCGGACAGCCGTCGGTTGCGTTCGAGTGCCGACACACCGAATGCCATTGCCGCACAACTGATCGCGGCACCGAGGAGGAGATTGCCGCCCAGCAGCGACGCCACGGCGACCCCGGGCAGCATGCCGTGCGCCATCGCGTCGCCGAGAAAGGCCATGCCGCGCACTACAACCCAGGTCCCGGCCAGGGCGCATACACAGGAGACGAGCAGGCCGCCCCACAACGCCCGTTGCACGAAAGCCACCTCGAACGGGGCGATAACCACTCCATGATCGGCCACGATATGATGAAAACGATTATCATTACAAATGAGGTGACATGTCCCACACTCCCGTCCCGGACGCGCTGCGCATCAGCGGACTATCCGCCGGCTATCCCGGCAGGGCCGTCCTGCACGAACTGACCACCGCCATCCCGTGTGGCCGCGTCACCGCGGTGGTCGGGCCCAACGGATCGGGGAAATCCACGCTGCTCGGCGTCATCGCGGGCATCATCACGCCGCGCGCGGGCACCGTGTGGCGACGATCCACGGAGCGGCCCGCATTCGTCGTCCAGCACACCGCCATTCCCGCGACACTGCCGCTCACCGTCCGGGAGACCGTCGCCATGGGGCGCTGGGCACACCGCGGTCCGTGGCGGTGGCTGTCCCGGCAGGACCGCAACACAGTGCACGCCTGTATGGATCGACTGGACATCACCGACCTCGCGACCCGACGCCTCGACACCCTGTCCGGCGGCCAGCGCCAGCGAACCCTGATCGCCCAAGCACTCGCCCAGGAAGCGTCGCTCCTGCTGCTCGACGAGCCCGCCGCCGGACTGGATTCGGCCGCACAGCAAGAGATCTCCCGCGCACTCGGCGAGATCAGCGACCACGGCGTCACCGTCGTACAGGCCACCCACGATGTCGACGAGGCGAGACGCGCCCACCATTGCCTGCTCCTGCGGGACGGCATGCTGATCGCCGAGGGGAAACCGGACGCCGTACTGTCCGGCGCGTTGAACGCGGCGCGGATGCCATCCGGTGTGGGGTGTCCCGACTTGCCTCCCGCCCCGCAGGCCGGCTCCGTACCCTCGCAATCGCCGGTGACAACAGTGAATCCGGCCGCAAGGTAAGCGGCTGAGAGCGGCGTGCCCGCCACCGCGAGGGCCCCGCCACCGCGCAGTGTGCAGGACGGATCGCAGCGCGCCGAGCGCATCGTCAGCGCCCTGGTTCGACATGATTCGAAGCGCGCCCGAGGTCATGGGCGGCCGGTTGATAATGGCCACCGCCGCGGCTGGGCTCGCCACGCCGGCCAGTTGTCCGCACGCCTCCTCTCCTGGCGCGCACAAGATCTCGGGGCAACGCTCAGGATTTCGAGGCGAGGGTGTAGCCGAAGGAGCAGGGGCCTTCGATCGGTCGTGGATCTCGATGGACAGCGGAAGGCAGTCGATAAATCGACACGTCGGTGTGCAGTCGCAGCTGAATTCGGTGTGGTCGGTGGAGTTTCGGGACGGGGGTCGAAAGTGAAGGCCGGCCTGCGGGAGTCGAGGCTGGTCGGCCGGACAGCCGAACGGCCGCGCACCCACCGTCTCGGTGGGCCGCGACCGCCGGCCTTGCGGAGGGGTATGGAGCACCCCGAAGATCCCGTCAGATCTCAGCAGTTGACGGGCGCGGGCTCTCCGCGAACCCGGCCGTCGAGCCACCCCAGTACCGCGGGGGCGCCCTGTGCCGCCGCGGACAAATGCTCAGGCGCGGACACCCGCAGCGTGTCCAACCGCACCCCGGCCTCGCACCAGCGGCGGTCGGTGTTGATGATGGCGTCGACCGGAATCAGCGGGTCGCTCGGCGAATGCCATTCGAACATCGGCATTTCCGGCACCCCGGCGTAGAGCTCCAGACTGTTCGCCTCCACCACCGACCGCGCCTCGGGACTGTCGAAAATCGAGGTGCTGGTGACGAACTCGCGAGCGCTGCTATTGGCGCCAGTGGCGAGGATGCTGTTGGTGCAGCTGTTGGCGATGGCGTCACGGACCGCAAAGCCACGCGGGTTGAGATACGCGCTGATCGGCACCTGGTCCGGGTACTCCCGCTCCAGGCCCGTTGCCGTTGCCATGGCCAGCCCGAAAGCCGGATGCGGGTCGAAGCCCAGCGCCCGCGCCATCGTCACCAAGTTCGCCGGGACGCCGCCGATGGCCGCGCCCGCGATCTGCAGTTCCGTTGCGTACGACGGCTGCAGCGCTGCCGCCCATGCGGTGGCCAGGCCGCCACCGGAGTAGCCTGCCATCACCACCGGGCCGTTCTGCACGGCGAGTGCGGGCAGCCGTTTCACCGCCCGGATGCCGTCCAATACGATCTGGCCACCCAACCGCGCGGCGCCGAGGGCCATCTGCGGTCCGAGATGATCCGGCAGCGCGACACTCCAACCCTGCTGCAGCACCGCGTTCAACATCGGCGTCGTCGCCGTCAGATTCAGATCACTGTTGTACAGCGTGTGCGATACCGCGCAGCCGGTACCGAGCGAATTGATGAAATGCTGATACGACAGCATCGGTCCGTCGGGCCGATGACCGGCGGGGGTAAGGACCGTGGTGACCGCCGCGATCGGCTCACCGTGCGAGTTGGTGGACCGGAACTTCACCAATGTGACGCTGGCGCCGGGGAAGAGGGGCAATGGTGGCATTCCCCGCACGTCGAGCACGTCGCCGGGTGGGTGCTCCGCCAGATCCGCCGGAGCGGCGTAGAACGGGTCCGGATCGGGCTGCGGATACAGCGGTCCCGCGCTTGCCGGCGTCGCCAGCAGCAGCGCAAGTGCTACACCACCGAATACACCGAAGACATGGGCCAGACCGCTGCGCATACTGCCGATAAGTAGATACGGACGAGTCAAGACCTTGACCTCCAAGGGTTGTGCGTGGCATTCGTCGACCAGCCAGGCTGAATTCAAGCGCTACCGATGGCAAACTTACAGCGACACAGTGAAGAGCAAGCTGAATATGTCGAAAAATGACGCTGCGCATCCAATGTTGCCCCAGTCCGGTAGCACTGTCGTCGAGCTTTTCCGGGCACCACTGCGGCTACGCCGCGCCGAGATGAACTGGAACTATTGGGTAAGCGCAGGATCGAAATCCGGTGGGGGTTTCGGCTTCGCGATACATCACTTCGTCGCGGGCCGGTTCGAACAGATGCGGTCCGCCACGGATGGTAGGCCGCGCCCCAGCAACCGATCGGCATAATGATCAGCTGAAGACGCCGCCGGCATCGGTCCACGCGACAGCGCGCAGCGGAAACGAGCCCATCGCGCGCACTGGCGCCGGCAGTGCGACCAGCCTGGCGCCGGTGTCGGGGACCGCGTCCAGGTTCGTCATCTGCTCGATAATCGGGATTCCTGCACCGAGCAGAGTGTGGTGGCACGGCCGCGTCGGCAGGGACGTGTCGTCGATGTCGAGCGAGTCGATTCCGACCAGCGCCACATTGGCGGCGACCAGCGCATCCGCGACCTCGCCGACCAGGAACGGATGCCGGGGGCCCCAGTAGGCGGACGAACCCCACCGGGCCGACCATGCAGTGTGCACGAGGACCGCCTTGCCCCAAAGCCGCGCCGGGTCGCCGAGCACATCCGGTCCCACGATGCGGCTTCCCGCCACGCGGATCATCACGATCGGCACGTTGAACAGCCGTTCCAGCGGTAGCTCGGCGATATCGACGCCATCGGCGTGGAAATGGAAGGGCGCGCAGATATAGGTACCGGTGTTGCCGACCATATCCACGCGCGCCATGTCGTAGGTCATGTCGATCAGCGGCGACTGCTCGCGCGAAATATCTGTGGTGACTCGCGGTCCGGGCAAGCTCGGATAGGTGAGCATGCCGTCCGAGATCGGATGCGACAGCTCCCACACCACCTTGCTCATGCTGGAGACCTCACCGAGGTTCTCGGCGTAGGCACCCTGCAGGTAGCCGACCATGCGACGCCGGTCATCCCGATGACACGCCGCTCAGCTGCGGAACCCAGCGAACCGACGGACCGCCGGTTCGCGCTGCTGGGCGTCAAAGCCTCGCGCGGCGGGCGCCGCGGCGCCGTGGACGCAGCTGGTACAAGCGGTACCAGGCCAGCGCGAGGAAGACGGCCCCTAGACCGGCGACGGCTCCCATGTCGACCAGCCACGTGCCGAATGTGTGTTTCCACAGCGGGTCGGGTCCGCCCGTGTGCGGTGAGAGGGTGTCGAGGTCGAGGGTGGCGGCTGCCGCGCCGAACCCCCAACGGGCCGGCGCCAGGTAGGACAGTTGCTCTAGGCCGAGTGTGCCGGGGAGCCGCACCATCCCGCCCGTCAGCACCAGTTGTGCCATCGACAGCACGATCAGCAGCGGCAGTGTCTTCTCCGAGGTGTTCACCGCCGCCGACACCAGCAAGCCCAATGCCAGCGATGCGATACCGAGCAGCGCCATCACCAGGATCAGCTCCACCTCGACTATCGTGAAAATCCCCTTCGGCGGCATATCCACACCGATGGTGCCGATCAACACCAACACCACCGCTTGAAGGGTGGTGATCACACCCAGGACCAGCAGTTTCGACATCAGATAGACCCCCGCTGACAGGCCTGCCGCGCGTTCTCTGCGGTAGATCGTCTGTTCCTTGACGATCTCGCGAATCGAGTTGCCGGTGCCGACGAAGCATGCCGCGAACGCCAAAACCATGAGCTTGGTCGGGGCATCGACGTTGGAGCCCGGCGGCCCGGCGAATCCCTCACCCGCCGGCACCGCAGCGATCAAGCCACCGAGAAGCAGGGGCATCACGCCGAGGAGCGCCAGATAACTGCGGTCCGAGGCAATCACCGCCAGATATCGCCGGCACAGGGTACTGAGCTGGGCAAGCTTGGACTGCTGCGCGGGCGGCGGTGCCGGTGGGTGCACTTCCGCTGGGCCGACATCGTCGGTCAGTCCGACCGCCACGTAGTTCTCGAAGCGTGGCGACATCCGGAACTCACCGGCCCAGTCGCGGTCATCATCGCGATCGAATGCCTGGAACACCTCGGCCCAGGTGCGCTGCGCGAACTGCTGTAGCCCCTCCTCGGGCGGCCCGTAATAAGCCAGCCGACCGCCGGGCACCAGGACCAGCAGGCGGTCACAGGAATCAAGATTCGCCACGCTGTGCGTAACGACGATGACGGTCCGCCCGTCGTGCGCCAGTTCGGACAGCATTTCCATGACCGTTTTGTCCAGGCCTGGGTCGAGGCCGGAGGTCGGTTCGTCGAGAAACAACAGCGACGGTTTGGTCAGCAACTCCACTGCGACGCTCACCCGTTTGCGCTGCCCGCCCGAGAGCCTATCGATGCGGGTATCGGCGTGCCGGGTCAAGCCGAGCTCGTCGAGGACCTCGTCGACCCGCTGCTCACGCTCCTCGCTGCGCGTGTCACCGGGGAAGCGCAGTTCGGCCGCGTAGAGCAGCGCGCGCCGCGTCGGAAGCTGGTTGTGCAGGATGTCCTCCTGCGGGACCAGCCCGATCCGGTGCCGGAGCTCGTCGTAATTGGTGTACAGGTCGCGTCCGTCGTAGCGGACCGTGCCCTCCGTCGCCGGCCGCAACCCGGTGACCGCGCCGAGCAGCGTCGACTTGCCCGCCCCGCTGGGCCCGATGACCCCGACGAGCGAGCGCTGCGAAATGGGGAAGCCCACCCCGTCGAGGAGCACCTTGCCCTCAGGTGTCCGCACGGTGATGTTCTGTACCGAGACCGACACGTCACCGGTGTCGACGAACTCCCGCAGCTCGTCGCCGACCAGCCGGAACGTGGTGTGCCCCATGCCGATCAAGTCCGATTCGGAGAGATCCGTGGCGTCCACCCGGGAGCCGTTGATGTAGGTGCCGTTGTGGCTGTCGAGGTCGACGATCCGGTACCTGCCGTCGCCGACCATGTGCAGCTCGGCGTGATGGCGGGAGACCATGAGATCGGGCACTACGACGTCGTTGTCGGCCGCGCGTCCGATCCGAAGCGTGGGCGAGGTGATCCGGACGACCTCGCTGGGGCGGGCCGCCGGAGGTGATGACCGCGAAACTCGCCGAGGCTGGCCCGGTTGGAACTTGACCGTCGCTTCATCGTCGAGCTTGTAGCCGGGATCGGGGACGATCATCGTATCTCCCCCGAAATCGCCACCGGACTCGTGGCCGGGCGGTGCTTCCACCGAGCAGGCCAGCTGCTCGCCGTCCACGGCGTGCCCGAGCTGGAACGTCTCGTCTCGGTCGATCACCATACGGTTGACGCGACGGCCCGCGAAGAAGGTGCCGTTGAGGCTACCGGCGTCCTCGATTTCCCAACCGTCCGCACCCCGTTCGAGAACGGCGTGCAACGACGATGCGCGCGGATCGGTCACAACAATGTCGGCTGACGGATCGCGACCGACGTTGTATGCGCCCCCGGCACGTAGCCGATAGACGCGTTCTCTGGTCTGCACCACAAGAACCGGTGCCTCGGAGAATTCCGTGGAGGACGATTCATCCGCCATATCGCGAGTATACGACTGCCGCCGCAAATGGTCGGCTACCCCGCGATCCTGGCTCGGTGTTCCCCGGGCATCTGGTGAGCAGCGTGGGAAGGTACATCTCGCAAACACGTATGCGCTATCCACGCCCTGTGGGCAAGCGGACAGCTCCTGGCTCGGGCCGGCTCCGCTCAGCGGGAGGTCTGGCGTAAATTTCCGCTATGACGACTCTGCGGATCGGGCCGAAACCGTATGGCGGGCGACCGACTGTGACGGCATGGGTGCGGCCGAGGTCGGTCAGTGGCTCGGCCGGCCGATGATTCGGGTACTGGTCGCGGAGGACATGCGCATTCTCCGTGAGGCGCTGGTCGGGCTGCTGGCGCTGGAGGACGGCATCGAGGTCGTCGCCGAGCTCGGCTCGGGCGGGGAGATCCTGGCCGCCGGGCTGCGGACCAGGCCAGACGTCGCGATCCTCGACATCGAGCTGCCCAGGCTGGACGGGCTGTCCGCGGCGGCCGAGCTGCGGGAACGGTTACCCGACTGCCGGACGCTGATCTTGACCGGGTTCGGCAGGCCGGGCAATCTCCGTCGGGCAGTGGCGGCCGGTGTCGCCGGTTTCATGTTGAAGGATTCTCGACCGGCGGACCTGGTCGCGGCGGTGCGGACGATCGCGGCGGGCGGCCGGGTGATCGATCCGCAGCTCGCCTACGCGGCACTGGACGCCCCGGCCAGCCCGTTGACCGACCGCGAGCTGGACGTGCTCCGGCTGACCGCCTCCGGTTGCGAGCCAAGGGAATCGGCCTCGCAGCTCCAACTGTCCTACGGCACGGTGCGCAACTATCTCGCATCAGCCGTGACCAAGCTGAACGCCCGCAACCGGGTGGACGCCATCCGGATCGCCACGGACGCCGGCTGGCTCTGAGCCGGTCACTGTCGGCACTTCGACGTGCACGGTAAACCAGTCGACCGACCGGTGCACGTCGAGTCGGCCGCCGGCCTCGGCGACCCGGCGGGTCAGGTTGTCCAGTCCGTCGCCGGTCCGGCGCGAGCCACTGGCCGCCGATCCGCACGAGTCGGCGTCCGAGCCGTCGTTGGCCACCGAGAGCCGCACGACCGGCCCCGCGACGTTCGCCGAGATCAGGCAACGGGTGGCCCGCGCGTGCCGGACCACGTTGGTCACCGCTTCCCGGAGCACGACTGCGAACAATGCGTCGGCGGCGGCCGGCAGGACCGGCAGTTGCACGCGGACGTCGATCCCGGCGGCAGCGAGCACGGCCCGGGCTGTTACCACCTCCTGCGCCACCGATAGCGGGACGGGGTCGCTGATAATGGCCTTGACGTCGGCCATGGCCTGTTCGGCCAGGTCCCGGAGGTCGGCGAGCTCAGCGCTGGCCCGGTCGGGCACGACGCCGATCAGCCTGTCGGTGAGTTCGCCTTTCATCACGATCGCGGATAACCGAAAGCCGAGCAGGTCGTGCAGGTCGCGGGCGACCCGGAGTCGTTCGTCGAGCACCGCCATCCGTGCCAGGTCCTGCCGTGATTGATCGAGCTCGTACGCCGCCTCGGGCAGCCGGATCAGCGCGTACGCCATCAACGCGAGGCCCGCCCCAGTGGCGACAAACCCGCCGATAAACGCGGGAGGAACCCAGAACGCCGCACTGCAGGCGATGACAACCGCCGAGATCAGCCACGAGTAGCGGGGACGAATCAGGAACAGGATATTACCGACGAACAGGGTGACGTAAATGATTGCGGACGACCCGATGGCCGCCACCGCCCCGCCGATCAACAACGCCTGGAGGGCCAGCGTCCACGGCCAGGCGGGCGGTCGGACTCCCGGCCGGGGCAGGCCGTGGTAGAGCTGAATACCGCTGGCCAGCAATAGCGAAAGGCCGACCGGAACCACCACCACGAGACTTGTCACAGTGCCGTACCACAGCTGGCGCAGCAGTGTTGTGCCGAAAAGGTCGATCTCCAGGACCACCAGCGCCCACCAGGCCAGCCACGGCATCGCCGCCAGCGGTGCCAGGGTTGCGGCGGGCGTAGCGGACAGCCGGATGTCCAGCCGGCCAGGGCCGGTGGTCAGCTCCCCGCCCGCGCCTGCCACCTCGGCGGCCAGGCCCGTCGCAACCGGCGGTGAACTGTCTCCTTCGATGCGAAGTCGTCCGTCGGCTACGGTGATTCGGACCTCGCGGGGCGGCTGTTCTGAAGTCCAGCTGAGGACTGTTGCCCGCAGCGCCCTAGCCAGCAATTCGTCCACCGGCGTAGGGAGCGCGGCGCCGTCGGAGCGGATAAGGGCGGTGATCCCGAGGGCTTCGAGTACCGCACCGGTCGCCGCGAGTTCCCCGGTCAGGCTCCACCGCCCGTGGTCGGCGGCCACGGCGCGGACCGTCGCCAGTGCGTCGCGGGCGGTGTGCACGGCGGCGGCGAGTTCAGCGCGCGGGTCGGGGGCAGCCCACACCCGGTCGAAGACGACGATCAGCCCGGCGAGTCGGTCACAGAGCGACTCGCACAGATCCCGGGCCACCCGGAGCCGCTCCTGGGCCGCCTCCAGCCGGGCGACGTCGGCCTTCGCCTCCTGACGCTGTTGGATCAGGTCGTGCAACCAGCACTGTGCGTACAAGCCGACGCCGGTGCCCACCGTCGCGAGCACGGCCCAGTACGGTCGCATACCCGGGTCCTGCGTCGCCCAGTACCGGACCGCGAACTCGCCGAACAGCACCGGACCGACCGCCAGCCAGGCCGGCCCGGGCCGGAACGCGAGCAGGATCGTGGCGAGGAGCAGGTTCGTGACCGTGGCGTACGGCGAGCAGGTGAAGTACAGCAGGTAGGACAGCCCGGCCTGCCCGGCGAGCAGAACCCCCACGTTCCGTCGGTTCACCCGCCGGAACGCGACGGGCACGAACAGCGCCGTCTGCATGACCACGACCGCCGACGGCCACAGGATGCCCCAGCCCTCGGTGACCTCGGCGGACTGCGAGATCTTGCTGGCGAGGTTCAACGCCAGCGCCGCAACGGTCAGGCCCCGAGCCAGCCGGACCTGGGGTGCAATTTGCACACTGAACTCGTGCGCCACAGCACTACTCGCCGGGACTCTGGTCGGGAACGCTGATCATCATGAGTGATCATATTGAGCCCTTTACCATCCAGATCCCACAGGAGGACCTCTACGAGTTGCAGGCTCGGCTGGCTCGCACCCGCCACACCGATGAGGTCGGCGACCAGTACGGATTCAGCGGCACCCGGCTGCGTGGCCTTGTCGAGCGCTGGACGACCAGCTACGACTGGCGGGCATGGGAAGCCAAGCTCAACACCTATCCGCAGTTCACCACCACGATCGACGGGCAAAGGATTCATTTCCTCCATGTCCGCTCGGCGAAGCCCGACGCGCTGGCTCTGCTGCTCACCCACGGCTGGCCGGGTTCGATCGTCGAGTACCTGGACGTGATCGACCTGCTGTCGGCGGAGTTCCACCTTGTCATCCCTTCGGTGCCCGGCTTCGGTTTCTCCGGGCCGACCACCGAGCCGGGCTGGGGCACGGTTCGGACGGCGAAGGCATGGGTGGAACTGATGCGCCGGTTGGGCTACGACCGTTACGGCGCAGTCGGCAACGACGGCGGCTCGGTGGTCTCCCCGGAGGTGGGACGGCTGGATCCAGAACATGTGGTCGGTGTGCATGTGACGCAGATCTTCTCCTTCCCCTCCGGCGATCCGGCTGAGCTGGTCGATCTGACCGGGGAGGAAGGAGCAGCCCTGGGGGTCCTGAAGTGGTTCTGGGAGGAGAAGGGCGCATTCAACGTGCTGCACTCCCAGCAGCCGCAGACCCTGGCACACGCCCTCGCCGATTCACCGGCCGGCCTGCTGGCGTGGAACGCGCAACTGTTCGACGAGACGGTCGAGGACGACTTCGTGCTCACCAACACCGCGATCTACTGGTTCACCGGCACAGCGGGCTCGGCGATCCGGTTCTATTACGAGGACGCCAAAGCCAAGTACCACCCGTCTGAGCCCACCACAGTGCCGCTCGCCCTTTGCATGGCCGCCTCCGGTGACTTCGCGTCGATCCGGCGGTTCGCCGAGCGTGACCACGCGAACATCGTGTCCTGTCGGACACTGGAGGCCACCGGTCACTATCTTGCGCACACCCATCCGAATGAGCTGGCCGGTGACGTCAACGAGTTCTTCGCGAAGTTCTGACCGAGCCGGTTGCCGCGGGGGGGGCCCGGGGCCCCCCCCCCCCCCCCCGGGGGGGGGGGGTAACTGCGGCAGGGGGGCGTGGGCCCGGTGGGGGGGGTTTCGTGGGGCGTGAAACACCAAGCACAACCCACCAAGGAAGTGGG
>NZ_JBHVDF010000024.1:483-76653 GCF_042802915.1 Nocardia sp. NPDC057440 | reverse complement strand
TGGGCGGGGGCGGTTCACCAAATTGTTTTCTGCTCTATGCCCCCCCGGGGGGGGTGCGCGTGCGGCCCCGGGCCCCCCCCCCCGGCCCCCCGCGGCTCGCATGGGAACTGGCGACGGCGGCGGGCGCGCCGTTTCGGGGTCTTGCGTCCGCGGTAACCAGCCCGGGCATCCCGCATCGGTCCGTGTGACGGGCGGCCGGCAGTTTGCCGTCCAGGGCTTTCGCCAGCGACGGGAGCACCCCGGGCTCGTACTGGCTCTTCGCCGCCAGCCGGGTCGCCGCAGTCGAATCCAGCACCAGAACGCCTCCTGCAGCCTCGACGCAAGGCGAGTACGCTTATGTGCCTACACCGATCAGTAGGGTGTGCCGCCGGTTCGCCGGGAGGTGCAGATGCTCAGCGCCACCGAACAATTCAGCAGGGAACGCGCCCCGTGCGGGAAGCTGAGGGACGGGGCTCGCCACCGCGAAGACGACGACGCGGGCCTGGTCATTGACGATCTGCGCTACGACTGTGGCTGCCGCCGGATTCGGCACATATTCCACGACGGCAGCATTCGGATCAGAATCGTCCGCCATAACGGCAAGGTCCTGATGGACGAGCACAGCGCCGACTTCGAGGCTTGACCGACGACGCCCAGGTGGTGCCACCATGACCGCTTCTCACGACGTCGTGATCGTTGGCGGGGGCGGCGCGGGCCTGCGTGCGGCCATCGCCATCGCGGAACACAACCCGCGGTTGAGTATCGCGATCGTTTCCAAGGTCTATCCGATGCGCAGCCACACCGTCTCCGCCGAGGGTGGCGCCGCCGGAGTCGCCGGTCCCGGCGACAGCGTGGACGAGCATGCATACGACACGGTCTCCGGCAGCGATTGGCTCTGCGACCAAGACGCTGTCGAGGCCTTCGTCGAGGAAGCACCACGGGAGCTGCTCCGGCTGGAGCATTGGGGCTGCCCATGGAGCCGTCGGCCGGACGGGCACATCGCGGTACGGGCGTTCGGCGGCATGACGAACAATCGCACCTGGTTCGCAGCCGACAAGACCGGTTTTCACTTGCTGCACACCCTGTTCCAGACCACACTGTCCTATCAGGACATCGTCAGGTACGACGAATGGTTCGTCACAACATTGCTCGTCGACGACGGCAAGGTGTGCGGAATCGTAGCCATAGAACTGGCGACCGGACGCGTCGAAACCATTCTCGCCGGCGCTGTCATCGTGTGCACCGGTGGCTGCGGCCGAGTGTATCCGTTCACCACCAACGCCAATATCAACACCGGCGACGGTATGGCGTTGGCTTACCGGGCAGGCGCGCCACTCAAGGACATGGAATTCGTCCAGTACCACCCGACCGGCCTTCCGTTCACGGGCATCTTGATCACCGAGGCAGCGCGCGCGGAGGGCGGCTGGCTGCTCAACAAGGACGGTTACCGCTACTTGCAGGATTACGACCTCGGGACGCCATCACCGGCGCCGGTGATGCGAAGCATGGAACTCGGGCCACGCGACCGGCTGTCGCAGGCGTTCGTACACGAACTCGACAAGGGCCGGACCATCGGCACACCGTACGGACACGTCGTCCACCTCGACATACGCCACCTGGGTGCGGATCTCATCGACACGAAACTTCCGTTCGTGCGCGAGCTGTGCTCGAAGTACCAGAACATCGACCCGGTCCGGGAACTGATCCCGGTACGCCCCGTCGTCCACTACATGATGGGCGGCATCCACACCGACATCCATGGCGCGACACCCCTGGAGGGCCTGTACGCCGTCGGAGAGGTCGCCTGCGTCAGCATCAACGGCGCCAACCGGCTCGGGTCGAACTCCCTCCCCGAGTTGCTGGTCTTCGGCGCGCGAGCCGGTCGTGCCGCCGCCGAGTACGTTAGCTCGGCCACGACTGGCCAGACCTCGGCGGTCCTGGCGCGCGGACGCGCCGAACAGGACCGGCTGGAACGGGACCTCACACGACACGTCGAGGGATCCGAACGCATCGCACACATCCGCACGGAGATGCAAGAAACGCTGGAGACCAGTGCCGGGATCTACCGGGACGGCGACTCCCTCGCCGAGGCGACCGACAAGTTGCGCGAGCTTCGCGATCGGTTCGGCGGTGTTTGCCTCGATGACCACAGCCGGGCGTTCAACACCGAACTGGCGGCAGTGTTGGAGCTGTCGTGCATGCTCGATGTGGCGGAATGCATCGTCGCCTGCGCGCTGGCGCGAGAGGAATCTCGGGGCGCGCACCAACGGACCGATTTCCCCGCCAGGAACGACCAGCGATTCCTGGCCCATTCGATGATCCACCGCCGGCCGGACGGCTCGGGCCGCGTCTCGTACCTCCCGGTGACGATTACTCGCTGGCCTCCCGGCGAACGCGTATACGGGAGGTGATGACGATGGTGGACCGGATAACCCTGCGGGTCGCGCGCTACCGACCGGATCAAGAGGACGAACCGGTACTGCAGACGTACGAAGTTCCGCTGCGCAAGGAATGGACGGTGCTCGACGGCCTCAACTACATCAAGGACTACCTCGACGGAACGGTGTCGTACCGGTGGTCGTGCCGGATGGGTATCTGCGGCAGCTGCGGCATGACCATCAACGGAGATCCGCAACTGAGCTGCGCCACTTTCCTGACCGACTACGCGCCGGGGCCGGTGCGGGTCGAGCCATTGCGCAACTTCCCGGTGATCCGGGATCTCGTCATAGAGATCAGCGACTTCATGCACAAGCTGACCGAGGTCGAGCCATGGCTGATCAGGACGGAACACCGGCCACTCGAAGACGGTGAGTACCTGCAAACACCGTCCGAAATGGATGACTACCAGAAATACAGCATGTGTATCAACTGCATGCTCTGCTACTCGGCTTGTCCTGTCTACGCCGTCCAGCCCGCGTTCCTCGGTCCGGCGGCGATCGCGCTGGCCCAACGCTACAACCTCGACTCCCGCGATGAGGGAGCCGAAGATCGGCGGGACGTGCTCGCGTCCGCCGAGGGAGTATGGTCCTGCACCTTTGTCGGCGAGTGCACCACCGCCTGCCCCAAGGGGGTCGACCCGGCAGGCGCGATCCAACGCTACAAGCTGACCGCGGCGACGCAATCGCTCCGAGATTTCCTCATGCCTTGGCGGGCACGATGACCACGACACCCCGGTTGTACCGAAAGCCGATCTCCAGGTTCTGGTGGGTGCGACGCCGCTCATACCTGATCTTCGTCCTGCGCGAACTCAGCAGCGTGTTCGTCGCCTGGTTCGTGGTATATCTCCTGCTTCTGGTCAACGCGGTCAGTTCCGGAAGCGAGGAGTACCAGCGGTTTCTGAGCCGGAGCGCCCACCCGTGGATGCTTGCACTCAACGGCATCGCCCTGCTGTTTGTGCTTCTGCACACGGTCACCTGGTTCAACCTCGCGCCGAAGGCCATAGTGGTCCGCGTGCGGAACCGGCGCGTCGCACCGGCCGTGATCCTTGGGCTGCACTATCTGCTCTGGGGTCTACTGACGGCGATCACGCTGTGGGTGGTGCTGCGATGACGAAAAGGAGATCCCTGGAACCGTTGATGTGGCTGCTGTTCAGCATCGGCGGGATGGCCACCGCACTGCTCATACCGGTACTGCTGTTCCTGTTCGGCCTCGCCTTCCCACTGGGCTGGCTTCCCACGCCCGACTACGCATACCTGCTCTCGGTGTTGCGTCACCCCGTCACCCGGCTGGTCCTTTTCGGACTCTGTGTGCTGGCTCTATTCCATTCGGCACACCGGTTGCGGTACACGCTGTACGACGGCTTGCGGCTCGAGCAGTTCAGCGCGTCGATCAGCCTGGCTTGCTACGGCGGCGCCGTCATCGGCTCGGGAACCGCCGCTTACTTCCTGCTGCGCATCTAAAACGCGGGATATTCAGCAAGGAGACAGCTATGTTGTTCTCCTCGAGCGGAGCCCGGCGTGCCCTGCCCCCGAACCGCTCTCCGGAAACATGGTCATCTGTCCGACAGTTCTTTCGGCGTCCCTTCTGCGGCGGTGATGATCTTGATCACCGCGGCGACAAGCGGGCCGTCGGGGTCGCTGAGACGCGGCAACGATCTCCGATTTACCAGCAGAGATCCAAGAGTGAGATCTACCAGTTCAGCACCGACCTGCTCGGCAGATTTACGACCTTCTGGCTCGAACCACGTCCACGCCCATTGCGCGGCACCGAAGATGAGCAGACTCCGGATACTTCGATCGACAGGCCGGAACTCACCCGAAGCAATGCCCGCATCGAGCAGGCCGTGCATGATTCCGATGTAATGCCGTCGCAGCTTCCGGCCCTCGGAACTCTCATCCTGCTCGGCGAACCGCGCGACCTCGCGCTGGAACGCGATAGTCCGATTTCGATCATGCACCTGATAGAGCAAGGACGCGTGCAACAGCCCTGCCAGCCGTTCGGTCGGCGTAGAAAACGCCGACACGATGCGCTCTGCCTCATCGATCCGCTGCCGCATATAGGAAATATGCAGAGCTTCCAGCAGCCGCGCCTTCGTGCCGTAATGATGCACGATCAAGCCTTGTGAAATGCCCAGCTCACTGGCAACACCACTGAAGCTGGTTCCGTCGTAGCCCTTCTCGGCAACATGGCGCGTGAAGACTTCGAGAATCGCACCCGACTTGCCCGGCTCAGCCGAACGCCTACTCACCGATACCACCCCTCCTCGTCCACATTTCCCGCATACTCCAGCGTCCACCGACTACTCAACCAGTCATTGACTGAGCGCGCAGTCAGTATTAGCATTGTGCGCCGAGTCACAGCAGCGTACTCACCGCATCAATCATTCATCTACATTCGAGCCATCAAATATGCAACAACACGCCTACCCAGCCGAGGCCGCGATCGAACGACGAGCCTCAGATCTCCACGCCCGGACCATCTTCCGCGGCCTGTGGAATCTGCGCACTACATGTAGCGACCACGGTGCCGTCCCCGCCGACCCGGGGTTCGCACCGCCGACCGACATGACCGTCCATAGCCCTCGCTTGCTGCTCACACCGACAATGTCGAACTGCTCGCGCGGTCCGGCACCTACGGCCATCAGCAACCACCGCCCACGCACAGGTTCGACGGCACGATCCGATCTGCGCTTCACATGACCTGCCTCTCTGACCGTGGCGCCAACATCTCGACGCGCATCGCCCGAGGCGGCGACTACTACGTCGTCACCAGCCGCGGCGGGTGGTCACCCCGCGCTATGAGCCCTCACTGCCAGATGGTCGCCATCCACCACGTTACGGCCCCTGAGTCCGAGCAGACAACCTCGGCGAGGTCCACCACATGGTCGTCGTTGGCAACGAACTTCTCAGCCACACAACATGATTCGCTAGAAACCCGCCTCGACTGTGACAGCCCGGCGACGAAGGACCATCGGGCCCGCCTGAAGCGCCGGCCCGCGATCAAGGACATGTGACCCCCATGGACGCGGGTATGGCGGCGGCACAGGAGGATCCGGCGGCGGATGCGGGATCTCTGCTCTCGCCGGATCAACTATTGGCCGCGATCGCCGGTCGGCTCGTCGAGCCGTTGCCGCTGATCGCGTGGGCGAGAGAACTGGGCGATCTACACGCCGCCCTGATTTCGGCGGTTGTGAATCCGCGGCGGCGTCCACCCGACGTCACCGAGGCCGCCCTCCATGCGGATATCGCGAAGGTCATCGACAAGATCAACTCTTGGGCGGTGTTCTATGTCCGCCATAGCCGGTGCGCCCGCCGCCACACTCACTCCTTCGGTGAGGTGATCAGTCACGTCGCGAAGACCTACGCCGAGGCGTGGTGGACGGTGCTGCACGCCGACTGCGAGGAGCTTCGGCACTCGGCGTGGGTCCATCTCGGTGAGGTCCGCGAAGGCTACGCGCAACTCATCGGCGATATCCGAACCGGCCGCGTACAACTCCCACTGGGATGGCGAGGCATCCGACATACCCGACAAAATATTGACGGCTCTTTCACAAAACAGGAAACCGAGGGGGATGAGGAGCACCACGGCAAGCAGTAGCAGGCAGCCCCTGTTGTGCAGTACCGAGGTGATCTGGTCCACCGCCTGCCGCAGAAGCGCAAAGACGCAGTTTCCGCGTCGGCGCACTCCGAAGTCTGCCGTAGAGCACCTAACGCGCCACGACCTCTCATCGGAGGCGTACACCCCCATCCTCTCTGTCAGTCGGTGAGTTGGTACGTCGCGAAGATGCCTTTGTGGTCGCTGCCCCACTGCGCTGGCGAGGCGAGGAAATTGTCCTGGGTGGGTTCTTGCCGTCGGGTACCGCGCACGATGGACCCGCGCGGGCCGATGATGCCGACGGCAGACAGGCACAGCGCGGCACCATGAGCGAAGATGTAGTCGACGCGGTCGCGTTCATCGGCCTCAGGAGCCCAGGCGAGCTCGCAGACATCCACATCGACGTTGTCCGAGGGCCAGGTGAGTCCGGGATGGGTGGCCGGGTCCGGATACATCGATCGGTAGGCATCGACGAAACCGGCTTGTTGCAGGCGTCGAGTGGTCTCCCACGCCTGCACCACACCGTTGTGGTCGAACAAGTTCGCGGTGGCGGGCGTCCAATCCAGCAGGGACGGCTCGTTCAGGTCGCCACCCATGATGACCGAAGACCCTTCGGCGATCTCGGCTTTCGCGTCGGCGAGAAAGTTGCTGATGACCTCGGGGCGGCCCGAGGCCGCGTTGACGCGCTGGATCAAGGCAAGGTCGGTGACTGGGCCGTCCGGCAGCTTGTTCCACTCGTGCTCGGCGAACTCGCCCGGCGCTGGCGCTCCGGGTCCGTGCCCTCGGGGCAGGTTGGAGGCATACCAGCGGTACTCCAGATGCGCGGAGTAGACAGTGAGGCGCTTTCCGTCGATGTTCAACCGCGCTTTGACCATCCAGTGCAGATCGGCACTGTCCTGGACCGGAAACACCGACAGAATTCCCGTGTCGTGCGAGGAGACGGCGTTGAACTCGTGCCCCCGCCGCTCTAGTTCGGCCGCAACGGCCGTGGTCGCCTCGGTTGCCTCCGAGAGCAGCACGATCGAGGCCTGTGTCGAGATGATGAGATCGGTGATCAGCTGAATCCCATGGGAGATTTTGCTGCCGCTGTGCCACGTGTTCAATGCGAGCACCCGGATCTGTCGTACCGCGGGTGCGGCAGCGGCAACGGCCATCACCGCACCGGCCGGGAGCGCTCCACCCGCCCCTGCCGACCCCAAGTCATCATCGCTTCGCGTCATCAACCCATCATGGCCTCCATCGAAGTGCCAACGATTGCGAGCAGTGCCGCTGCAGCACATCCGGGCTCAGGTGAGGGCCTACCGGGCATTGTCCGACCTCCGTGGCCACCACGACCCCCGGCGGCCAGTTCCGCTTCCCCGATCCGACTCCGTCATCCACCTACCCCCACCCCCATCGACCTACATGCGTTGCCCGCGGTTTCGGTTACTCGCCCATGGCATGAAGGTCGCAAAACCCGTCGCCATGATCCGCTGATATGACGACCCGCTGATTCGAGCCAGCACATCAAGGGCCTTTGCCTCCCAGCCGATCACTATCCGAGCATTGCCCCTGCGGACTCCGTTGAGAATCGTCGCCGCGGCCATTTCCGGTGAATGGATCGCCAACCATTTGTCGAAGAACTCCGCAAACGTCTGCGCGTCCTCGTCCTCGGCGACGCTCGCGTTACGGGCGACCGCGGTCTTGATACCTCCGGGATGCACACACGTCACCTTGACCGGGTGCTCGGCGATCAACATTTCCTGGCGCAGTGCTTCGGTAAAGCCGCGCACAGCGAACTTCGCCGCGTTGTAGGCGCTCTGACCGGGAACGGCGATCAGCCCGAACAAGCTCGAGATGTTGACGACGTGTCCATCCTCGGATGCGATCAGATGCGGCAGAAAGGCTTTGGTTCCATTGACGACGCCCCAGAAGTCGATGTCCATGATCCGCTCGATGTCCTTGAACTCGGACTTCTCGACATTGCCGTTGTAAGCGATGCCGGCGTTGTTGTAGATCTGGTTGACCGTGCCGAAATGTGCCACGACGCCATCGGCGTACGTCAGCACGGCCTCCCGTTCGGCGACATCGAGCCGGTCGGATTTGACGTCCGCGCTGAGCGCTTTGGTCTGGCGCACGGTTTCGGCAAGTCCTGCGGTATCGATGTCGGAGAGGGCAAGCTTTGCTCCCCTCTTCGCGAGATCGAGGGCTAGGGCTCTGCCGATGCCGGATCCGGCCCCGGTGATGACGGCGACTTTGCCCTCGAATCGGCTCATTCGACTACAACCTTTGCATCATCGGCGTGAATCTCCGAGGTACCACGAGAAAGGACGTGAGTGCGCAGTTTCGCGCCGAGGTCGGTTACCGCCTCGCCTGCTTCGGCGAGGACGCTGACCTGAAGGTGGAAGTCGTGCCAGAGGTTGTCGAACCGGCGATGGTCGACAATGCCCGTCGCGGCGGCGACGGCTGTTTCGATCTTGTCCGCGTCGACAGAGATCGGATCGTCGCCGGCAGTCTGCATGACGATCGGCGGCAGGCCGGTCATGTCGCCGTATACCGGGGAGATGCCCGGCAGCCTCGGATCGAGGTTGCCGGCATAGCGCGGGGCCCATTCGGCCGTCATGGACGGAAGGATGAGGGGATCCCGCAGAATACGTCGCGACCCGTCGATGTCGATCGCGAGGTCGGCCCAGGGGCAGATCAGACCGAGTGCGGCCGGGGCAGCGATTCCGCGCTCGCGCAGTGCCATCGCGAGCGCCAGTGTCAGTCCGCCGCCAGCGGAATCACCGGCGATGACCGTAGTTTTCGGGTCGAGTCCGGTTTCGAGTAGCCGGGCATAGACCGCCGCCATTTCCTCGAGAGCCCTCGGATACCGAGCTTCCGGTGCGCGGGAGTAGTCCGGGATCACAGCGGTCATCCCAGCCGCTGCGGCGAGGTGCGCGACCAGGCCGCGATAGCCCTTTGCGCTGCCGAGGGCGTAACCGCCGCCATGGAGGTAGATCAGAGTCCCATCGGTTCCCGCGTGCGCTGTCCGCACCCGCTCGATGGGGACGCCTGCGATGGTGACGCGCTCGAAGCGTGTGTCCTTCGGAGGGCGTGCGGTAGCGGTAAGCATCTCGACCATTCGGCGCTTCGCACCGATGGAAACGCGGCCGGACGCGAACAGCGGTCGCGAGCTGCGGAGGCAGGCCCGGATGATACGACGATTGATTTTCATGATGAACTCTCGAAGAAGCTGTGGTTGCCTGTTCAGCGGATGGCGTGATCGGTGGCGAAATGCGTTGGCATGCCAGGCTTGCTCAGACCAGTTCCTCGAACCGCAGCAGGCCGTCTTGGATGGGGTCTTCCAGGAGCATCTTGGAGTCCTTCTCGTAGTGCATGAGCACCTTCCACGGTTCCTTGGATCCCTGTCGAGGCAAGGTTTCCTTGGCGCGCTGCACGTAACCGGACTGCAACTGGTCGAGCATGCCGACGTCCAGCGCGGAGTCCTCGAGATCGGTGGGAGTTGCCACCGAGTGGCCGGTGTCGTCCATGTGCTTGAACAATCGGCACAGGTAGGCGCCTGCGATATCGGACTTCAGGGTCCACGGCGCGTTGGTGTATCCGAAAACCCAGGCCAGATTGGGAATGCTCTCCACGAGTACACCCTTGTAGGTCATCTGGTCGTGCAACTCCCGCGCCTCGCCGTCCACGGAAAGCTTCATCCCACCCAACATCTGGATGTTCAGGCCGGTGGCTGTGACGATGATGTCCGCCTCCAGCTCCCGCCCCGACTTCAGCAGGATGCCGGTCTCGGTGAAGGTCTGGATGTGATCGGTGACGACCGATGCCTCACCGGATGCCAGAACCTTGAAGAGATTGCCATCCGGCACAGCGCACAACCGCTCGTCCCACGGCATGTAGTTCGGGGTGAAATGGCTCATGTCGAAGGAAGGGCCGACCTGGCGCCGGACCTGCCAGAGCAGAAGTCGGCGCATCTGACCGGGCCAGCGACGGCAAGCCAGATAGAGCCCACGCTGGATGCCGATGTTGCGCTTTCGCGCGAACGAGTACACCCATTTGTCCGGGAGGAATCGACCCAGGACCTGGGAGATCTTGTCGAGGGCCGGCACCGAGAAGATGTAGGACGGGGAGCGCTGCAACATGGTCACGTGGTCCGCGTCGTCGGCCATCGACGGGACCAGGGTGACGGCTGTGGCGCCACTGCCGATCACGACGACCTTCTTACCGGTGTAGTCCAGGTCTTCCGGCCAATGCTGAGGGTGAACACACCGACCCTGGAACCGGTCCACGCCGGGGAACGTGGGTAGGTAGCCCGCGTCGTAGTTGTAGTAGCCGGTGCAGCTGACGAGGAAGCCGCAGCTATAGGTGCGGGTCTCCCCCGTCGCCTCATGCAATGCCGTCACGCTCCAGCGGCCCGCGGTCGTCGACCAGTCCGCGGCGACGATCTTCACGCCGTAGTGGACCTTCTGATCGATGCCGTACTCCCTTGCGGTGTCGGCAATGTACTCGCGGATCGACGCGCCGTCCGCGAGCACCTTCGAATCGTGCCACGGACGGAACTTGTACCCGAACGTGAACATGTCGGAGTCGGAACGAATACCCGGGTAGCGGAACAGATCCCAGGTGCCGCCCATCCGGGTCCGCCGCTCAAGCACGGCGATGGTCTTGTTCGGGAATTCGGCTGTCACCTGACAAGCCGTACCGATGCCGGACAGCCCGGCACCGATGATCAGGATGTCGAAATGTTTCGTACTCATGGCTTCCTCTTGTTTCTGGTGCTGCGTTCGCCGAACGTCGTAGAAACAGAGTGGCCGTGTGCCACGTCACACGTCTTGACACTTTCCGACATACTTTTATCATTTCCCGACACAAGGGGGTGGCTCCGATGGGCAGCCTGATCCGTGCCACGAACCTGTGGGGGTACGAAGACCTCATGCGGGAACTCGGCGCGGACCCGGCGCCGTTCCTGGCGCGCTTCCACATCCCGTCGGGTATCGAAGACCAAGAGGACGCGTTCGTCTCGTTCGAGGCGTTCGTACGCATGCTCGAAGCCAGCGCCGCCGATACGGGTTGCCCGGACTTCGGACTTCGCCTCTCACGCTGGCAGGGTCTGGACATCCTCGGACCGATCGCAGTGATCGCGCGCAACGCTCAGACGCTGTTGGGCGGGCTGGAGGCGATCGCGCGCTACCTGTATGTCCATTCCCCCGCCTTGAGGCTGACGGTCGACCAGCGCACCGAGGAGACCGACCTCCAGTTCACCTTCGAGGTGACAGAACCGGGTCTCTCCGACGTGCCCCAGGGTTACGAGCTGAGCATGGCCAACGGCGTACGCATGATTCGCCTTCTGGGCGGACCGCAGGCGCGCCCCCGCGTGATCTCGTTCATGCACGACCAACTGGGCCCGGACGCCGCCTACGACGAAGTGCTGGGTTGCCGTGTGCTGTTCGGGCAAACGTGGTGCGGGTTCGAGCTACCCCTGGATCTGGCCGACCGCCGCATCGACAGTGCGGACCCGGAGACCAGGCGCATCGCCACGAAGTATCTGGAGTCCCACTATCTGCCGAGCACCGCGGCGCTGTCCGATCGCGTGGCGGAACTGACCCGTCGTCTGCTGCCCACCGGCCAATGCAGCGCGGAGCTCATCGCCGACCAACTCTCGATGCATCCGCGCACGCTGCAACGGCGCCTGGCCGCGGAGGGTGTGCGATGTCAGGACCTCATCGAACGGGAGCGTCGCGACCATGCGGCGAGGTACCTCGCCGAACCGAGGTTGCATCTCAGCCAGATTGCCGGCCTGCTCGGCTATGCCGAACAGAGCACCCTCAACCGATCGTGTCGGCGGTGGTTCGGGAAAACCCCTGGGCAGTACCGAGCGGACCTCCCGGGGGCGCCGAGCAACACGGACTTTCGCAACCCGACATGAGCGGGCCTCGGCGCTGGTCAGGAAACATGCTCGCCGCGCGCACCCAGCAGGTTCCGATGACGTCGCTGGTACGGGGTGAGCACCTCAGCCAGGTCGTCACTCCGGACGGCCTCATCCGGCCGCCTCGACGGCTCCGGCGGCATCGAGGTCGAGCACGGCCGTCGCGGTGCGCTCGATGATGCCGAGACAGACCTCATCGGGCTGGTACTTCGGCTGAATGGCGCTGTGGCCGATGGTCGCCAGCCAGATGAAGTACGGATACAACGCCTGCTGACGGTAGGCCAGCCAGGCCGTGTCGTAGTCGGGTGCCGCAGCGCCGCAGGCCGCGAGTCGTTCGAGGTAGACGGTGAGTAGGTCGCGTTCCCAAGCCCGGCGGTCGGCCACCGCCAGGCCGGAGCCGACCACATAGGCGAAGTCGTAGGCCCAGCTGCCGCGCAGCACGACCTGCCAATCGGTGAAACCCATCCGGCCTGCCGCGGTGACGTAGGTATTGCCGATATGACTGTCGCCGTGCAGGAAGGTCTGTGGTCCGGTGCTGGCGATCTCGAGCGAGCGTTCCAGCGCGCGGTACAGCCGATCATGTTGGACGGGAAGCACTTCGGGCAGGACCGAGGCCGCGCGCCGGGCCCCGACCCGCGCCCGTTTGGACATGCCGATCAACCGGTCGAGATTGGCGAAATGCGCCCGCGGCGGCTTGAGCCACGGGTGCAGCGGGAGCCCGTCGTCGTCCCAGTATCGGGCGTGCCAGGTTGCCATGGTGCGCAGCAGATCCTCGATCTGCGCGCGTCCGATCGGGGTGCTCGGCGTGCAGAAGCTGGCGCCCTTGGTGCTGACGATGTCCTCGAGCAGTGAGATGGAGCGCCCCGACCGGCCGTCGACCGCGCTGTGATAGCCACGCGGGGCTTCGATATCGAGGTTGGGACGTAGGTGTTTGAAGAAGCCGGGTTCACCATGCAGTATTCCGGCCAGGTCGAGGGTGAGCCGCTGTTTGAAGTCCGCGGTCGTCTTCGCGAAGAGGTTTTCCGGCAGGCCCGCGACCTGACCGATCTCGTTGTAGGTGACGGCAAATTTCCACCTGGTCGAGGTGCCGCTGCTCTGAGCCCCGATGTCGAACGCCTCGACCACCGCACCCGGATGCTCGCAGCACAGCACCGCGGTCAGCCAATCGGTGGTCAATTCTCGACCGGTCACCGGTACATCGGCCGCATGCTTGACCTGTGGACGGGTGATCGCTTCCCGCGCGATCTGACCACCGATGCGGGTGATTCCTCGCACCACCGCGAGTGTGGGGTGTTGGGTGGATGTCTCGGACTGCAACGGTTCTCCTCTGCTCGGCGGCACAGCGGATGCGCTGTACCCGGTCGGTTCCGGGTGGTGAGCCGTCGTCATCGGAGACCCTAGGGCAGCCGCGCGGCGGGAACATCCGTCATAGCGGGCCGGAATATCCGCATCTGCCGGGTCGGATATCGTGTTGACCGGGCGTTGTGCGTTGTGCTTAATGTCGTGTGGGCGCATAGGATCCCCTTCGTGCAGGACTCCCTCACCTCTGTTCTCGTCGGTCGCGATGCGGAGGTCGAGCGTGTGGTGTCGTTAGGTCGGCGCGCCGCCGCGGGGGAAGGGGCGGTGGTGCTCGTCGAGGGGGAGCCCGGTATCGGCAAGACCGCGCTACTCGAAGCTGCCGTCGCCCGGCATGCGGACGATGGTCTGAGTGTGCGCCGAGGAGCCGCGCGGGAATTGCAGCGGCAGGTGCCGTTCGCGGCCGTGTGCTCGTGGCTGGGCAGCGAGCGCGGATCCGATCCGGTCCGTGCGCTGCTGCGTAGCGGGGATCGGGTCGGCGACGGTGCGGCGACGCACGAGTTCGCGATCACCGAGGCGATCCTCGATCTGGTCGATACCTGGTGTGCCGCCGGCCCGGTCGCGTTGGTCATCGACGATGTGCATTGGGCGGATTGGCAGAGTTTGGCGGTGCTGCACCGCCTCAGCGGCGTGGTGAACGAGCTGCCGCTACTGCTGATGCTGGCGGCGCGTCCGCTGCCCAGAGACCCCGGATTCGTCGCGTTGATGGCCGAACTCGTGGAACGACGTGCGCCGATGCTTCGGCTCGGCGCGCTGTCCGAATCGGCCGCGGCGGAACTGGTCAGGCAGCTGGTCGGTGCGATTCCGGGGCCGGGCCTGATGCGTCAGGTGGTCGGTGCGGGCGGAAATCCGCTCTACATCACGGAATTGGTGTCCTCCCTGTTGCGTGACGAGGCGATCACGGTGGTCGCGGATACCGCCGATCCAACCGTACTGGTTGATGATGACCGTCCCTCCGCGACACTGGCGGGGGCGATTGCGCAGCGGCTGGAATCCCTGTCACGGTCGGCGCGGCAAGTGCTTCTCATGGCCGCCGCACTGGGGCCGACGGTGTACGTCGCGGAACTGGCCGCGGTGCTGGACAGTCCGATTCTGGAAATCTGGAATGTGGTCACCGAGGCGACGGACGGTGGACTACTCACCCGTGCCGACTCCGAAGTGGTCTTCCGGCACGATCTGATCCGGCAGGTGCTCGCCGATCAGCTGCCCGATTCGTTGCGTGCGGGGTTGCTGCGCCGGGCTGGACAGATCCTGCTGGCGACGGACGCACCCATCGAGCGGATCGCGTACTACCTGTTGGGCGGGGAGGACGAGCTCGACAAACCCACTCTCGACTGGCTGGTCACGGTGGCCGACAAGTTGATCGTGCGCGCACCCGAACTCGCGGTGCCGCTGTTGGCGCGCGCGGCCGGTACCGCGGACCTCGGCATACGTCCGATACTGGTGCGGCTGCACGCCCAAGCGCTGCTCTGGAACGGCCGCGCGGCCGAGGCCGAAGCCCTGGTGCGCACGGCGCTGCTGAACCGACCGGACGATGATGTCGAGCTCCGGTGGTTGCTGATGCAGGCGTGCCATGCCCGCGGCGATCTGCGCGAGGTCGTTGCCGTTGCCGAAAAAGCACTGGCCACACCGAATCTCGCGGTCGAAGAAGCGGGCCGATTCCACGGGATGAGCGGCTTGAACAATTTCTTCCTCGGTCGGTTCGACGCGGCGGAGGCGGCGGGTGCGCAGGCGCTGGCGATCGGGGAGGCCACCGAGAATCCACTCGCGAGCGGATACGGACTATTGACCGTTGGAGCGGTGCGCTACACCCATGGCTATCTCGACGAGGCACTGGAACTGAGCAGTCGAATCCTGGCCGTCTTCGAGAACGGATTCGGTTCCGACCAGTTCGATCCCTATGTGCTCAACGCACACTGCTTGATCGAGCTCGATCGGCTCGCCGACGCGGAAGCCGTGCTGCACAAGGCGATCGGGCACAGTCGCCGGATCCACGGTGTCTATCTGGGCGCGTGTCTGGTCGCCAAAGCGCGGCTGTACGTCTTGGACGGACGCTGGGACGATGCGATCGTCGAATGCACTTCGGGCCAGTCGGTGCCCGACGCCTTCGGATACACCCCGATCCTGCACAGCCTGTCCGCGCTGATCGGTGTCCACCGCGGCACCTTCCTGCCGGATCCGGACAGCATTCCAGCACCGAACGACCAACTGGGCAGCAGTGGTTACGGCCAGTTCTATCCGTGGGTCAAGGCCCTGATTCTCGTGACCCGTGGCGATCCGCGCGGCGCACTGGATCTGCTCGTTGACGCGCACCAGCGCCTCGCCGACGGTTTGACCGCGCCCACGCTGTATTACATCTTCCCTGATATCGCTCGCCTCGCCGCCGATGTCGGTGACGACGACGCGATGCGTTCGGTGGTGGCGGCCTCCGCAGAGCAGGCTCGGCGCCAGCCGACGGCGGCTCGCACCGGCACTGCCCTGCTGTGTCGCGGCATCGCCGAGCGCGACCCCGCCGTCCTACGCACGGCCGCCGCCGACTTCCGACAGGCGGGACGACCGCTTTATGAGGCGCAGGCACACGAGAATGCGGCCGTATTGTTCGCCGCGGATGGGCGTGGTTCGGATGCCCGCAGCGCCCTTGATGCCGCGGTCGAGCTCTACACCGGCCTGGGCGCATCCTGGGATACCGCCCGCGCGGTCGCGCGCATGCGCCCGTATGGAATTCGCCGCGGCGTGCGCGGCCCGCGCAACCGCCCCAAAACCGGCCGCGCTGCCCTGACCGACACCGAACGCAAGGTAGCCGCCCTAGTGGCCGAAGGCTTCTCCAACTCCGATATCGCCGCCCAGATGTTCCTGTCCCGCAGGACTATTCAGTCCCACGTCTCCAACATCCTCGCCAAACTCGGCGTCGGCTCGCGCCGCGACATCGCCGCGATGATGTCCGGAAGCTGACGGCGGCGGCGGATTAACTCGGATACCCACAGTCCGGTTCGGCCGAGCAGTCGATAGACATTTGCCGACACCCGCTCCTTCCTTCAGTAGCCGTTCCCCCTCCGTGGAGTCGCCGGCTGCTCAACTCGCCGAACGTCGACAACCTCGACATATAGATCGCGGTGGACGCGCTCAGTGCTCGCAGCTCCTGGATCGCCTTGGGTGGACTCAGGTCCCTGCATGGCTCGTGGCCTCCTCGCCCACGTAGGCCGCCCAGAGGCGGCGGTATGGGCCGTCGGTGGCGAGCAGCTGGTCGTGGCGGCCGGTTTGGAGGAGGCGGCCTCGGCCGACTACGAGGATGAGGTCGGCATCGGCGGCGGTGGCCAGGCGGTGGGCGACGACGATGGTGGTGCGGCCGGTGGTGAGGACGTCGACGGCGGCGCGGACGCGGGCGTCGGTGGCGAGGTCGAGGGACGCGGTGGCTTCATCGAGGATGAGGATGTCCGGATCTACTAGTTGGGCGCGAGCCAGTGCCAGGAGTTGGCGTTGGCCGGCGGAGAGGCCGGCGCCGTGGGCGCCGATAGGTTGGCGGTAGCCGTGATCGAGGGCAGCGATCATTTCGTGGGCACCGACCGCTCGTGCGGCCCATTCGATTTCGGCGGGTGTGGCGTCAGGTTTGCCGTAGGCGATGGCCGCGTGCACCGTGTCGCCGAACAGGAACGGTTCTTGGGGGACGACGCCGAGTCGTTTGCGGTAATCGCGGAGACGGTAGCGGCGGATGTCGATACCGTCGACGAGGACCGCGCCTTCGGTGGTGTCATACAGGCGGGCAAGGAGTTTCACTACCGTGGATTTGCCTGCACCGGTTTCGCCGACAACCGCCACCTTCTGGCCGGGGCCGATGTGCAGATCGATCCCGGACAGCGCGCGTTTGCCGTTCGCGTCATAGGCGAAACCCACTCCCTGGAATTCGATTTCACCGGCCAGGCTGTCCACCGGCTGGGCGTCGACCGCGTCGGGTGTCGTGACCGGTTCCCGCATCAGGGTCGCCAGGCGTTCCACGCCGACTACCGCCTGCTGGTAGCTGTCGAACACCTGGGACAGCTGCTGGATCGGCGAGAACAGCAGATCGATATAGAGCAGAAAAGCGATCAAAGTGCCTGCGGTGAGGGCGTTATCCCGCACCTGGTGCACACCGACAGCGAGCACGAGAGCGGTGCCGATCACCGACATGATCTCGACGAACGGGAAGAAGATCGCCATCAGGGTCTGGCTGCGCAGCCGCGCGTTGCGGTAACCCCAGGAGCGGCGCTCGAATTCGCGCTGATTCACCGCTTCCCGCCGGTAAGCCTGGGTGACGGCGATGGTGTCGACGTTCTCCTGCAGGTAGGCGTTGGTGACGCTGATCTGTTCGCGCGCGAGATTGTAGGCCGGCACCGAGGCCCGGCGGAACCACACTGTCGCCACCAGCAGCACCGGCATCAAGGCCAGCACCACCAGAGCCAACCCGGCGTCGATGGCCACGAGCGCCACCACCACTCCGCCGATGGTGAGGGTGCTGGTGAGGGCGACGGCCAACCCGGCCTGCAGGAACTGTGACAGGCCGTCGACATCGCTGATCATTCGAGTCATGATGCGCCCGGCCAGTTCTCGCTCGTAGAACTGCAAACCGAGGCGCTGCAGATGCGCGAAGACCTTCACGCGCAGGCCGTACAGCAGACGTTCCCCGGCCCGTCCGGTCACCCGGACCTGCGCCACGGTGATGGCCCAATCCACAGCGACCACGGTGAGGGCCGCCCCGGCGGCGACGAACAGGACATCACGCGCACCGGCCAGCACACCGTGGTCGATGCCGTGACGGACCAGGAAGGGTATGACGATCTGTGCCGACGCGTCGAGAGCGACAAGTCCCAGTCCGGCCAGCAGCGACAGCGCGAACGGCCGCAACAGTCGCGGGAGACTGAAGGCTGTATCCGGGGTGTGCGAAAACGACTGCGGCACATCAGGTTCACCGGTGACTGGCGGAAGCCCGTCGATCAGGGCCCGGATGTCCCCGCTTGGCGGCGCGCTGGACATCATGCCGCCACCCATCTGCGCGCCCATTGGTCCGGGGGAACCGGCCGCACGCTGGGAGAACGCTTTGGCCATCTGCTCGAGGGCACGGGTTTCGTCGCCCTCGGTTTCGGTGGACACCCACAGTCCGGCGGTGGGCACCGACTCGGCGGCCGGGTCCAGGTCGGCCACGATACTGCCCGGATCCGGCGGGGTGAACAAGGTACGGAACAGTTCGCCGGAGCTCTGCAGTTCTCGCAGTGTGCCGAGCTCGGTGATCTGCCCGCCATCGAGTACCGCGACTCGATCCGCCAGCGCGAGCGTCGAAATACGGTGCGCCACAACGATGGTGGTGCGCCGCTGCACTTCGGCGGCGATGCGGCCGAAGATCAGCTCCTCCACCTGCGCGTCGATGGCGGAGGTGGCGTCATCGAGCACCAGGATCGGTGCGTCGGTGATGAGTGCCCGCGCCAACGCCAGACGCTGGCGCTGCCCACCGGATAGCCGCTGCCCGCGTTCTCCGATGACGGTGTCGAGGCCTTCGGGCAGTGCGGCGACGAATTCGTCGGCAGCGGCCAGGCGCAACGCGTGCCACACCTGGCCGTCGGTGGCGTCGGGGCGGCCGTAGGACACGTTGGCGCGCACCGTATCCGCCATAAGCGCAGTGTCCTCGAACACCATCGCCACCTGGCCGCGCAGGCCGGGAAATTCCCGGATATCGGTGCCGTCCACAAGGATTCGCCCGGCATCCGGATCGAACAGTCGCGGCAGCAACTGCACGAGAATCGATTTACCGGAGCCTGCCGCGCCGGCGATCGCCAGGGTTTCGCCGGGTTCGACGACGAGATCCAGCCCATCGAGGACGGCCGGTTGCCCGCCGAAACTGAAACGAACGCCCTGGAATTCGATGCGCCCCTCCGCCATTCCGGCATGCTTTCGGCCGGAATCCACCCAATTCGCGGCCGCGTCGCTTCCGGCGGCAGTGGCCTCGGCCGGAACGGGGGCCTCGACCACCTCCCGTACCCGGTCGAGCGATGCTTTCCCTTGCTGGCTCACCGTGAGCAGCATGGAGAACATGCGGATCGGATGGACAAACGACCCGAGATAGGTCATGAACGCCAGAAACGTCCCGAGCGTAATGGACTGCCGCAGCGCGAGTAGCCCACCGACGATCAGCACCAGTGCCTGCCCTGCCGCCGGAATCGCCTGCATAGTCGGAGTGAACCGGCTGGTGATCCTGGCTATCCGCAGCCGTGACCGATACAGGTCCCGCGCCGTGGCCTCCAGCCCACTCAGCTCGTGGGATTCCTGGCCGAATCCCTTCACCACCCGCACGCCGGTCACCGCGGCCTCCACTCGCATGGCGACCTCGGCGGCCCGAGCCTGGGCATCCCAGTTGGCCGGGAACAGTTCCCGCTGGCTGCGCACGGTGACCACCCACAGCGCCGGTATCACCAGCAGCGCGATCGCGGTGAGCAAAGGCGACATGGTCGCCATCAGTGCCAACGACACCACCAGCAGCACAATGTTTCCGGCAACCAGCGGAACCAGTTGCAGGAACATCTGAATCAGCGTCACATCGGTGATGGCGCGGCTGACCACCTGCCCGGTGTAGAGACTCGCTCGCTGCCGCCCGTTCAGCCGCAGCAGCGCGGCGAACAGGTCGCGACGCAGATCGTGCTGGACGTCGAGGGATAAGCGCGAGGAGGCGGTGCGGCGAGAGAATCCCGCCCCGAACCGAATGCCGCCCATCACGAGAAGCAGTGCCACCCAGGGCAGTACCGATGCCGCGGTAATGGTGAGCGTGTCGACCACATGCCGCACGATCAGCGGCAGCACTGCGGTCAGCGCCGAAGCCAGTACCGAGGCGACGGCGGCAATAATCACCGTCCGCCGATGGACGACGCAGCGGCGCACGAGATATCGAATCCACCCGGCGGATGGGGCGGAAGCCGGCGGCACCACCCCATCCGAGGTGGTGCCGCCTGAACAGCCGGAGTTCGAACTCATCCGGCGGTCACCAGCGCTGGCGCGTACTGGTTGGCGGGACGCGCGAGCCCGTAATGCCCACGCAGCGTGGCCTCGGTGTAGTCGGTGCGGAACAGCCCGCGCCGCTGCAGAATCGGCACCACCTCGTCGACGAACCTTTCCAGACCCGACGGCAGCACGGCGGGCATGATGTTGAACCCGTCGGCCGCACCGCGGGTGAACCACAACTCGATCTCGTCGGCCACCTGCTCGGCGGTGCCCGCGAAGGTGTGGTGGCCGCGTCCGCCGCCCAGCCGCCCGATCAGCTGGCGCAGCGTAAGCCGCTCGTGCCGAGCGAGATTCACGATGAGGGTGAATCGGCTCTTGGCGCCTTCGATCTCGTCCTCGGTGGGCAGATCGTCGGGCAGTTCGCTGTCCAGGTCGAGATCCTCCACCGGAAGGCCCCAGGTGCGCGCCAGTTGACGCTTGGCGTACTCGGGGGAAATCAGCCGTTCCAATTCTGCGTCCAGCTCCCGGGCATGCTCCTGCGTGTCACCGATGACGGGCACGATACCGGGCAGAACCTTCACGGTCTCCGGGTCTCGTCCCAGCTCGACCGCTCGCCGCTTGACGTCGTTGTAGAACTCGATGCCTGCCTCGATGGTCTGCTGCGCGGTGAAGATGGCCTCGGCGTAGCGAGCCGCGAACGCCTTACCGTCCTCCGACGAACCGGCCTGCACCAGAACGGGATACGCCTGCGGCGAACGCGGCACATTCAGCGGACCCTGCACTTTGAAGAACTGGCCCTCGTGGTCGATCTTGCGGACCTTGTCCGGATCGGTGTGTACACCGCCCTCCTTGTCGGCCAGCACCGCGTCGTCATCCCAGCTGTCCCAGAGTTTCGTTGCGACCTCCACGAATTCAGCGGCCTTCTCATACCGCACTTTGTGATCGGGAGTGTCGTCGAGACCGAAATTGCGGGCCGCGTCCGCGCCCGCGGTGGTGACGATATTCCAGCCGACCCGGCCGTCGGACACCCAGTCGATGGAGGAGAACCGGCGCGCCAGATTGAACGGTGAGTTGTAGCTGGTGGAGGCGGTGGCGATGAGACCGATGCGGGAGGTCTGCACGGCAATGGCCGACAGCAGCACCAGCGGGTCCAGTTTTCCGGCGGGGCGGCGGCCGGTGTCGCCGAAAAGCACTGGGCCGTCGGCGAAGAAGATGGAATCCAACTTGCCGCGTTCGGCGATCTGGGCCAGCCGGACGTAGTTGCCGATCTTGATGTTCGCGTGCGGATCCGATTCCGGTAGGCGCCAGGACGCCTCATGGTGCCCTGTGGACATCAGAAAGGCGTTGAGGTGCAGTTGTTTCGACATCAGTGTTCCTTTCAGGCAGCGGCCGGGAGAACGCCGAGCGCGCTGAGCAGAGTGCGGCGGATGTGCTGGAATTCCGGGTCGCCCGGATCTCGCTGCGCGGGTAGTTCGATCGGAAGGTCGACGGTGAGGCGGCCCTCATCCAGGACAAGCACCCGCTGGGCCAGGGTGATCGCCTCGTCCACGTCATGGGTGACGAGCAGGACAGTCGGGGTGTGCCGGGCGATCAGATCGCGTAGCAGCTCATGCATTTTGATGCGGGTCAGTGCGTCCAGCGCGCCGAAGGGTTCGTCGGCCAGCAGCAGATCGGGTTCGTCGACCAGGGATCTGGCCAGCGCGACCCGCCGCTGTTCACCGCCGGACAGCTCCGACGGCCAGGCGCGCTCACGCCCCGCCAGCCCGACCTCGGCCAGCCGGGCCTGTCCGGCCTCGCGCAGAGCCCGGGGTTGCCCGAACAGGACGTTGGCCAGCACCCGCTGCCACGGCAGCAGCCGTGAATCCTGGAATACCACAGCGGTTTTCGCGGGCACCCGAAGTGTGCCCGAGCCGTCCACAGTGTGGTCCAGCCCCGCGAGCGCCCGCAGCAGGGTGCTCTTACCGGAACCGCTGCGGCCGAGCAGGGCCACGAACTGTCCCGCCGGAATGTCCAGGGTGATCGAGTCCAGAATGGTGCGTTCGCCGAAGGATCGGACGAGATCCTTGGTCTGGACGCCTAATTCGCGATGGTCCGACGCCATGACAGCACCTTGCGCTCGAGCAGACGAATACCGGCATCGGAGGACAGCCCGAAAATGCCGTAGATGACCAGGCCGACCAGTATCACATCGGCCTGCCCGTAGTTCTGAGCGCTGCTCATCATCTTGCCGAGACCGTCGATGGCATTGACGGATTCGACGACGATGAGCAGCAGCCACGAATTGGTGACCGACAACCGCAAGCCGAGGAAGAAGCCGGGCAGCGAGCCGGGGATGACCACCCGGCGAATGAAGTCCGGTCGCGAGACACCTTGTACTTCCGCCAGTTCCACGAACCGCTTGTCGATGGCGACGAGTGCGGCGTGGAACTGCATATACATAGTGACGATGACACCGAGGGCGATCACCACGACCTTGAACGTCTCACCGATGCCCAGCCACAGGATCAGCAGCGGGATCAAACCCAGCGAGGGGACGGCGCGTTTGACCTGCAATGGACCGTCGACCAGCGATTCACCCAGCCGGGAAAGCCCCGCGATGAGCGCGAGCGCCGTGCCGACAGCGATGCCGATGGCGAGGCCGAGCAGTGACCGATTCAGCGAGGCGCCGACATTTTCGACGAGGGTGCCTGCACGGAACAGATCCCATCCGGTGTGCACCACCGTCCACGGCGCGGACAGTTTACGTTCGTCCAGCAGGCCGAATTCGACGGCACCGGCCCAGGCCACCAGGAGGAGCACCACGCCGAGCAGCCGGGCGAACGGCACGGGCTTACGCAGTCCGAGGCGGCGCAGGTGGCGGCGATCGGCGAAGCCGCCGACGGGCAGCGTTACCGCGGGGCGCGGCAGTGCGAGCGTCATGACTTCTCCTTGGCCCGGTACGACGCGGGGACCGCCTCGGAGGCCAGCTTTTCGAAGCGCCGGTCGAACAGGGTGGCGGCGTCGAAACTATTACCGAAATAGCCGGATTTGGTAACCAGGTCGATAGTTTCCTGTTCCCATTGGATGGCCTCGTCCCAATTCGGCGGATAGTAGGGCTTTTCCAAGGTCTTCAGAATGCGCTGGGCATCCTCGGGTGAAACCTTCTGATCCTTCACGTAATACGCGTCGGCCCATTCCTGTGGATGCTCCCAGGCCCAGATGTCGTTACGCGACCAGATCTTCACGAATTCGGCCACGGCGGCGAGTTTCGCGGAATCCTGCAGGACCGCGGTCGGCGCCCACAGGATGGTCAGCGCGTCGACGGCGGTGGTGTCGATGGCCTTGGCGCCCTGATCACGGTACTGGGCAAGGTATTTCGAGATGACCGGCTCGCCCGACGGGGCGGCGTCGATCTGACCGCCCTGCAACGCGGTCAGGAACTGCGTACTGCTGAGATCCACGAGCTTCACCTGATCGAGGCCGATCCCGGCCTCCTTCAGCGTGCGAAGCACGATCACGCCCTGCGCCTGGCCAGGAGAGAAGCCGATGCGCTTACCACGCAGATCGGCAATGGAGTTGATGTTGGAGCCCGGTGCGGTGAGGAATTTGTACAGCGGAGTCGTGCGTACCTTGACGCCGACGATCTTGGCGTCGACACCCGTCGCTCGGGCGTGGATCGGCGGGATACCGGCGTTGGTAGCGACATCGAGGGCGCCGCCGCGGAATGCCTGCACGACATCCGGGCCTGCCGAGACCACCGGCCAGTCGGAGACGGTGAACGGCAAGGCATTCAGTTGCCCGGTGGCCTGCAACTGCACGCGTGTCGTGTTCACCGAAATCGACAGCTTCGCGCCCGGCGGTACCGAAGTCGGCAGGGCGGCCGAAAGATCGGTATCTCCCCCACTGGTGGCGCAGCCGGTGAGCACCAGCGCCGAAGCCGCCGCGGCAATCGCTAGCCGGTGAAAATTGGTTCGCATAGAGCGGTCCCTATCGGAAAGTGTCGGAGACTGATTCGGAAATCCGGATAAGGGTGACAGGCAAGGTTTTCGCACCGGATCGTCGCGGCGTGAGATTTCATATACAGACTGTCCTGGACGACCTCGCGTCAAGGCAACATTCGTTCGAATTAAAATTACTCGGAATCAAATTCCGGTGGCCAGGACTGCGACCGGGTCGGTGTAGAGCTGCTGTAATACCACGGTGCCCGCGGCCGTCTCGAGTGCGCGCCCGATGAACGAGGATCCGGTGATGATCTCCTCGGGCCGTTCGCAGGCGGAGTAACGGCGCACCACATCGAGGTAGGCCGCGCGCACACCGGGTACCCGCACCAGCCCCGGATCGACGATCACGACGGAATCCGGGTCGAGCAGATCGATGAGTACCGCGACCGTCCGGCCCAGCACCATGGCCCGGGCGGTGAACAACCCTCGTGCCCGCTCATCCCGCGTGGCGAGTTCGATAAGCTCCACGATGCTGTGCGCCGCAAGGGATTCCCGCTCGGCGCGGTGGACGAGCGCGCGATCAGTGCATTCGGCCAGCGCCGCCCCCGCCGCCTCATCCCCCGCCAGCCGGGTGATCGCCCCCGCCGCCGATCGAGGGCCATAGTGCACTCGCCCATGCACCGCGACCGCAACGTCGATCACGTTCCCGGCGAACAGCACAACCGTCGCCGCGTCATCCCGCGCGCGCCCGAACAGCTGCTCTGCGTGCAGCAGCGCCCGAGTGTGGCTGTCCACACTCACCGGCAATCCAATGCGCTCAGAAAAGTACTGTCGCACATCGATATTGCGCCAACCCAGGGTCGGATGCTCGACGATGACGCCCGCCGCGCTGTCGACCCAGCCCCCGACCGCGACGCCGAGCCCGATAACCCGTTCGGTCAGCTCTGCCCGCAACCGCAGCACCTCGGCGGCCGCGTCACCGAGAACCTCGTCCGGCTCCGCGCTGCGGTGCGGCAACCTATGCGAAAGCCGCACCGCCCCAGTGATATCGAGGACTGCGACGGTAGCGTGCTCGGCCGCGATGTGCACCCCGATCACTACATTGCCCGCGCCGTTCAACCCCAGCGGCGAATGCGGCCGCCCCATGCCGTGTGGTCCGGCCGTCTCCGGATATTCGACCAGCAACCCGAGCTGCGCAAGCGCCCGCACCTGCGCGGTCACTGTCGCGGGCGACAGCCCCGCGAACCGCGCGATCGCGCTTCGCACCGTCACCCCCTCGGCCAGCACCGCCCGCAACACCGCCCCCGCACTATTACTGGTCACCGCACGCTCCTCCGCTACAGGGCCCGACCCGGGAACGCTAGCCAGCCACACAACCCCGGACACGGGTTGCGCTCACCGCGATCGGTTATTCCCGCGTCTGCGGTCCAGGCTCTCGTCGAGCGCTTCCTCGATTCATGGGTGGGCTCGCAAGACGCCCACCTCGGCGTATTCGGCGCGGAAACCAGACGACGATGCGGGGGGTGGCCCCTCCAGCCGTGACGAGCCTGCCCTCGTGGGCAGCGGCGTCCTCAGGGTCTATCCGAAGTAGACGTCAAATGCACCTGTTCGCGATGCTCAACCCAGGGACGCTGCCGCTCCTCCCCAGCCGATACCGCGGCGCGACGACGACTGCTCAGGCCATCGACCCGGGCAATCAACGAATCCAACTCGGCCACAATGCGATCCAATACCACAAGTCAGATCTACCAGCACGGACTCAGCCGAGTGCCGTTGCAGCACCAGCCCCCAACCTTGATCAACTTCTACGCGCCCGGGACGCACCTGATCGGCTCGACCACGTTCCGGACGAGCTTGCCCTCCTTGGCCGCCATCGCAAGCGCGGCCCGGAGCCGACAGGCTCGATCAGCCGATCGGTGGTGCGAGGTATTCCAGCGCATAACCATCGCCGGAGGGGGTTACGCGGGCGATGCCGGGTGAGTCGAGGTGGGCGCCGGCTACGAAGTGGTGTGGTTGGGTCAGCTGTTCGAGGAGGGCCGCTCGCGCCGCGCGGGCCTGGGACTGGTTGCCGTCGAACTCCCAAGACACGTTCGGCCGATCGAATTGGAGCGTGGGAACGTGAACGGTGTCGCCCCAGACGAGAAGGTGGCCGGCGCCGCTCCTGACGTCGTAGACGGTGTGACCGGGTGTGTGGCCCGGTGTCGGGATCGCGGTGGTCCAGTCGTTGATCGCGACCTTCTCCGACACGGGAACGACCCGGTCGCGGATCGGCTCGAGCCGCCCCGTGAATACCGAGGTGTCGCCCGCGCCGATCCACACGCGCTCGAGTTTGGTGAACGCCTCTGAGCCGTCCGGCGCGATCAGGCCGCTCACGTGGTCTTCGTGCCTGTGGGTGATGGCCACATCGGTGACATGCGCGCGGTCGATTCCCGCTTCGTCGAGCGCATCGTAGATCAATCCCATGGTGGGGTCGTGCCAGGCGTTGGACGCGCCGGTGTCGATGAGAACCGACCGCGTGCCATCGGTGACGAAGAAGGCGTTGACCGACAGCCGCAAGTTGTCGCCGGCCAGCGGCACGGCGGCTGGCAGCTCATCGAGCGTGCGCCCATCCTCGTCGCGGAGCCGTGTCGGCGGCATGTCGATGTACCCGTCTCGCAACGAGATCACCTGCAGATCGCCGAATTCGAACGTGGCATGGTGCTGGCCACTCGAGATCAAACGCATGGAACCTCCGTCGTGTTGGGCGCATATCGCGCGTCTCCGATAGAAGACTATATCTTCTTTAGGAGATAGTTACACTGTGGGCAGCGAGGTACTCATCGATCGAGGAGCACGGTGGTCGAGCAAGACGGAAACGCGGCCGAACCACAGCACGGTGACGACCTGGCCGGCGCGTTCGGCGGTAACGTGCGGCGACGCCGCGAGGAGGCGGGCCTGACGCTGGAGCAACTCTCCACACAGTCGTCTGTCAGCCGGGCGATGCTGTCCAAGGTCGAACGCGGTGAGAAGAGCCCGACGATCGGCGTCGCGTCCAGGATCGCCCACGCGCTCGACGCGTCGCTCTCGGACCTGATCGGTGGGGCAGCTGCTGCCGCGTCTGGTGTGGCCGTCGTCATGCGCAAGAACGATCGCCCCGTTTTCCGTGACCCGGAAACCGGCTTCGAACGCCACATGGCGTCAGCGGCCCCGGGCGCGGGAGGAGCCGAGATGGTCGTCCACTACCTCCCCGCACAGGTCTCTACCGGGCTGCTGCCCGCGTATCCGCCGGGTACGGAGAAACAACTCGTGGTGCTCGAAGGCACCCTCACCGTCGCGATCGGCGGAATCAGCGAGACCCTGAACACAGGCGACTCTCTGTTCTTCCAGGCCGACGCGGACCACGGCTTCGCCAACCGAACGACCGCTCCCTGCGAATACATCATGGTCATCTCGCGCAGAACCTGATCGGCCGCAGCCATCACCCAAGGAGCACGACGGAGAACGCAAGATCGTCAAAGGAGAAGCGAGCTCGACCACTACCAGGTCCGCAGCTACCGGCCTGGTACGCCCACATCACGCTGCCCATGCTCGCGCCGGCGCGGCTGGCAGCATCGAAAACACTTGCCGCAAAAGGGGACCCGGCGACCACGCTGAGATAGGATCGCTCTAACCCTACCGGAGATCCGGCGCCCCGCCGTCGCATTCGTCCTCACCGCCTCTCATACCGCCGACCACATCTGGGCCTGGTCCCGCTGGCGACGCCGCCGCCAGCACCAAGCCCGCCTCAGCCACTACCGCCGCCGCGGCCACCCACTCGACTGACCAGCGAGTGCCGTTGCAGTCGTAGTACGAGCCGAATGCACCGTAGTGCACTACGAGTTCACGACACGAGGTTCGAAGCCCTCCGCGCACACCACCAAATCACCGGGTCGCCCACGCAGCCCACTTCGAACATTCACAGCCGCACGGTGTCTCGCGAACCTTCGTTTGGTGAGACGTGAAGGTATGCTCTCCTCGACCCAGATCGCTACGGGCCATATATGTTCCGGTGACCCACCGATTCGTTTCCTGCTTGTGTCCTACTCGCCATTGGGGAGGTCGTCGTGTGTGCTGGACGGTTGTGGTCGACCATCGCCGCCACGTTACTCGCCGTGCTCATCGCTGGTGCGGGGCCTGCAGTCGGGCAGGCCGAGTTCCCGCAGTTCGCGCAGGCCGGACTCGAAGCGCACAACACGCACCGGGACCGCCATGGTTCACCGCGGATGACCTTGGTCCGGGATCTGGTCGCCGAGGCCCGACAATGCGCCGAGTACTACGCCGAGAAGGGCACGATCGATCACTCGTGCCCGTACAAGAACGGGGCTGGGGAGAACCTCTTCATGGCAGTGGGCGGCACCCCGGACGCTGTGCACAATGCCGAGGCAGCGACGCAGGTCTGGTACGACGAGATCAGGGACTACGACTACAACAACCCTGGCTTCTCTATGGAGACCGGCCATTTCACCCAGGTCGTGTGGAAGGCCAGCACGCAACTCGGTGTCGGGTTCGCCACAACGAACAACCGGCACGTCGTCGTCGCCCTCTACATGCAGCCCGGCAACGTCTCCGGGCGCAGCAACTTCGAGGAGAACGTGCCCCGACCGCGCTGAGATGTGCCCGTTGCCGGGTCGATGGACGCTGGGGAGAACCGCCCGTTTCCGAACGTTGGCAACCACGACGAGCTGCCGCCGTTCGGCCGGAGGTTTGGTGCTCGCTCGAACGGAGACGGTGACAGTTCGCGCCACTCCGACCATCTCACCGTAGTCGTGAACTCTTTGTTTCGCTGTCGACCTACAGTGGTGCTCAACTCGAGGATTCGCGCGCTGCGGGCGCCGCATACGGGCCACGCTACCGCTTTGACAGGTCCAGGGCCGTCATTTCGTTCTCGATCGCGATCGCGGCGAAATTCATTCCCATGGAACGTAATTCGTACACACGCCGATGCAGCGCCTGAATGCCTCCCGATTGGGCTGCGATATCGGCCACGCTGACCGGTCCCTCGGTGGAAGCCCTTGCCGACAGAAGCTCCATACCTTCTCTCCTTCCTGCCATTCCGCTCGCGTGCAACCAGATGCTTCGGGATCAGGATGCCCCGGTAGGTAGACGCCCGACATCGGTAGTCACCCGGCGCTACCGATGTCAGGCACCTACCTATTGGACAACTCTTACGGCTACCCGCCTCGTGCTCATGCGGCATCGCCAGCGTTCGGAGTGACGAATTTGACCACGCCCCAGCCCACTTCCCCATCGCGGACTTGCCCGGTTGCGCATCACACTTCGCCCGTCGGTACCGATGGCGACCTGGTTCCGCTGTATTCGCCGGAATTCGCCGCGGATCCGCACCGCTTCTACCGGGAGATGCGCCGCCGGTACGGTGCCGTCGCGCCGGTGGAACTCGCACCAGGAGTGCCCGCGACCCTGGTGATCGGATACCGCGACGCGGTGCGAATCCTCAATGATCCCGAACATTTCCCGGCCGACCCCCGTACCTGGCAGCAGACCATTTCCGCCGAATGCCCGGTGCTACCGATACTCGAGTGGCGGCCGAATGCGCTGCGCAGCGCCGGAGCGGAGCATGCCCGTTACCGCCAGGTCATCGCCGACAGCATCAACGGCGTCGACCTGCACGCGCTGCACGCCACCATGGAGGGAATAGCGATACCGCTGATCGATGCGTTCTGCGTGGCCGGTTCGGCCGATCTGATCAGTCAATACGCATTCCCGCTCGCCTTCGATGCGATCAATGCGATGCTGGGCTGCCCATCGGATATCGGACAGCGGGTCGCGAGTGCCACCGCCGCGATATTCGAGGGCAGCGATGCCGCGCGGGGCAACAGGATGTTGTCAGAGGCGTTGCGGGAGTTGATCACTCTCAAACGAGTCGAACCCGGCGACGACATCACCACGCGGCTACTTCAGCATCCGACCGAGCTCGACGAATCGGAATTGATCCATCAGCTTGTCATCCTCTACGGCGCGGGGATCGAGCCGCAGCAGAATCTGATTGCCAACACGCTGCTGCTGATGCTCATCGACACCCGGTTCGCCGGCGATGTCCTCGGTGGCAGTCTGTCGACGCGCGATGCCCTCGACGAGGTCTTGTTCACCGACCCACCCATGGCGAACTTTTGCGTCACTTATCCCCGGCAGCCGATTCTGCTCGACGACATCTGGCTGCCCGCCAACGAACCCGTGGTGGTCAGCATGTCCGCCTGCAACAACGACCCCGCGATCAGCGCAGGCGCACTGACCGGCAACCGCTCGCACCTGGCGTGGAGCGCCGGACCGCACGCGTGCCCTGCCAGATCCGCGGCATACCTGATCGCCCAGGCCGCCATCGACCAGCTCCTCGACGTCTTGCCCGACGTGCGGTTGGCCGTCCCCGCTGAGGAGTTGGCGTGGCGACCCGGCCCGTTCCATCGCGCTCTCACCGCCCTGCCCGTCGTTTTCCCCGGCTCCCCGCCGCAGCACGCGTCGTCCGCGGGGAGATAGTCGTGGTCCTCGACGACGCGGCTACGGGGCGGCAGCTCGGGAGTCTTGTTCGCCGCCAAGGTGTTCCGATTGCGCCACCCGTGAACCAGCCGTGAATCGGGACATATCCGACGGCCGGGCGAAGGTGTCGGCCAGGGCATCCGCCAGCGCGGGGTCATCCTGTGCGGCGACCATCAGCGCCTGCATCTCGGGGGGCGGGGCGAGCAACGCCATCGTCCAGCGTGCGGCGGGGTGAGCGATGTCGGCGAGCCAAGGCTGTGCTGTCGCTTCCATCCAGGCGCGGTCGTAGGGGCCGGCGGGGTCGCCCACAATTGCTTCGCTGTAACGGAAAGCGCAGTGGACAGCGTTGTTGGCGCCTTGCGCGCCGCCCGGGTCCATCCGGCACACGACATCACCGCCACCGAGCACCGGCATGCCGGAGGGCAGGGTGCCGACCGGCTGCCGCATCCTCGGCGCGACCGCGCCGACCAGAGTTGCCCCGCTGTCGGTCACTTCAGCAGCACGGTATCGATCGGCGAGTGCTGCAGGCAGATAGCGCTCGAGCAGCTGCGCGGCCTGCTGCCACCGCTCTGTGGCTGTGCCGTGCGGGTTGAACACGTCGATTTCGCCACCGGGCAGTGCCTCGAAAAGTAGTATTTCGCAGCATCTTTCCTGCCCTGGCGGTCCGGTAAGTGCCGGATAGGCGATCACCTCGCCGATTCCTGGCAGCGACACGTAGGTTCCCACGTTGTCCGGGTCCGGTGTCACCCCGTCGAGGTAGAGCACTGCCAGCCTGCGCTGTGGAGCGTTCGGAACGGTCCACGCGGGGTCAGTGGGGAAGCACGCGGCGAGTTCGGTTGATGCTCGGGTCACGATCGTCAGGTCGTAGTCCGCGCTCCGCCGGTCGAGTTCCGGCAGCGAGAGGTCGGTGATCTCCAGATCGCCACCGGCGGTGAGGAAGTCGGTGAGCCGGCGGGCGAATACAGTCCGCTGGTCGACGCTGCGAGCGGGGCGGCTCAAGCGCCCGGTCCAGCCCGCGACCACAGCGCGGTCGAGCGCGACCGCGAAGCGGATGCCCTCGATCTCGGGGGCTGTGGAATCCCACATGCCCAGGCCGGCTCGAGTTTCGAGGTCCAGTGTCCGAGGGAACTTGATCTGTGTACTCGTCACAGTCCCGGATAGGACCGCTTGGGCGCTGCGATCGGTCACCAGAGTGACCGATGTGCCGTTGTCGCGTAGCAATTGATGGGCAAGTGGTAGTCCGCATTCACCAGCACCGACTATCTGTACTCGTGGCACGTTGGGCTCCTTCCGGTCGGAATCGCTTGTCGATGGGGCAATGTTCGAGCGATAGGTAGGGGGTGCACATCGGTGGGTGCCGTGCAATGTCTTCCGAGGTGGCGCACGCCGTCGACACTCGGCGACTACGCTGCATCAATGTGTCTGTGCGACGGTCATCGAGCATTGGTGCGCTGCCAGCGGCTGCCAGTGATTTCGTCGGGCGAGAACGCGAGCTGGAAAAGATCGCGACGCTGCTGCTCGATTCAGCACGCCTGATCACGCTGATCGGTTCGGGTGGGATCGGTAAAACCCGCCTCGCCACCGAGGCCGTGCACCGCTATCACCGGGCTCGGCGGGTGCCGGTCTATTGGGTGCGGCTGGCCCGACTGACCAAGGGAGCCGACGCGACGGCGATCGAGGACGAGGCCGCGCAGGCGATCGTCGATGCCGACTTCTCCGGGCGCTCGGCGTGGGCCGCGCTGGTAGACACACTTACCCGCTCGGATGCTGTCGGCCGCAAGTGGCAGACGATTCTGGTGATGGACAATTGCGAGCACGTCCTGGACGGGGTCGGCGGATTGATCGCCGACCTGCTCGACGCGGTGCCCGGCCTGACTGTGCTGGCGACCAGCCGTGAGGCGATCGGCTGGGTCGACGAGCAACTGGTGCCTGTCGGTGCGCTGCCCAGGGAGCAGGCGCTGACATTGTTCCGCAAACGAGCGGAGCTGACCGGTCACGCCATCAGGGATGACCAACTCGCGCTTGCGGATTCGATCTGCCGTCATATGCACAACCATCCGCTCTACATCCGGCTGGCCGCGGGCAGGCTGCTGCGCCAACCGCTGCCGACGATCCTGCGCGATCTCAGCGGAGAGGTGACCGATCGACGGCTGCGATGGTCCCACGGTCCTCGAGTCGGCGCCGATGAGCGGCATCAGGGTATTCGCGATGTCATCGCCTGGTCGTTCGATCTGTGCCGAGACGAGGAACGTCTGCTCTTCGAGCGGATGTCGGTGTTCGCCGCGGGCTATGACGTCGATCCGGACGACGAAGGCGGCGCGTCCGCTCTCGATGTGGGCGCCGAGCGAGAGGCAATCGAGGAAGTCTGCGCCGACCTCGACATCGTGGTGAGCGGCGCTCAGGTACACATCGCGAGGGACGAGGTCGAGGATCTGCTGGAGCGTCTGGTCGATCAGTCGCTGGTCTCGGTCCACCTGACGCCGACCGCAGTACGTTATTCGTTGGTGGAGAGTTTCCGGGTGTTCGCTCAGCAACGACTGCGCGAGCGGTCGCAGGGCGCGGAGTGGGTACGGCTGACCGGCCGACATCGTCGCTACTACCGGGACAGGGTCGCCCGAGCGCAGGCCGAGTGGTTCGGCCCGTCGGAGCAGGATCTGCTGGACTGGGCACGCGCGGAATGGGACAACTTGCTCTGCGCAATCGACAGCAGCCTCGAGATACCCGGCGAAGCCGCGATCGGTCTGGAGATCGCTATCGGACTGATCGCCCTGCGTGTTCCGTTCTTCCGAGGCTCGCTGCGTGAGTCCCGCCGCTGGGCCGAGCGCACGCTGGCGGCCACTCGCGACCTCGATCCGCAGCCTGTCGAGCTCCAGATTTCGGCAATGGCTTTGATCGGCTGGATCAGCATGTGCCAGGGCGTACACGACGACGCCGAACGGATGCTCGATGACTGTGTCGCCGCCTGTATCGAGGACCCGGAAGTCAGGGAAAACTGGCGGAACACTCCCGAGCGCGATCTCGATCTTCCCGCGCCGGTGGAGTTCACGCGAGGTGGCGAGCTGCTGCTGGTGCAGTGTGACCCGCGCGCGGTGGCGGTACTGGGACACGCGCGCGAGAAGTTCACCGCCCGAGGCGATCTCGGCGGTGCGGCGATGAGTGAGTTGTTCGAAGCGCTGGCGGCAGGCTTTTGCGGCACCGCAGACCAGGCTATGGACATCGCGCGACGACATCTCGACAACGCCACCGCGTCGGGTGCGGTCTGGGCGAAGTCCTGGGCTGAACTGGCGTGGGCGCTTGCACTGACCAAACATGGTGATCCGCGGGAAGCACTGATGGTAGGGCGTACCGCACTTGCCGATCAGCTCTCGATGCGTGATCAATGGGGTGTCATCTGGGCGGTGCATATTCGGACGTGGACGCTGGCACGAATGCTCGAGGACGCCGAGTCGGCGAACGGCGCCGCATCGGATCGGATCGGATGGGCAGCGGAAATCGCGCAGCTCATCGGTGGGGCATCTACAGTGCGGCAGCGGTTGGGGGTGAACATCGCGAACTTGGGGCCCTTCGATGTCGAGACCGCCAAGGCGATCGAAATAGCCCGTGAGGTGCTCGGGCACAAGGACTTTGCCGCTGCCGAGCGCGAGGGCTCGATGCTGCGCCCTGAACACGACGAGGTAGCCCGGCTGGCATTGGGGACTTTGTCGTTGGACAAGTTGACGGTGGATCATCCGGTCCGGCAAAAGCGCCGGTCGCCATGGCACGAGCTGTCGACCGCCGAGCAGGAGGTCGCCAGGTTCGCCGCGGCAGGCTGGACCAATACCGCGATCGCCGCCCGTCGCGGGAGTTCGTTCAAAACGGTGGACGCCCAGATGGTCGCGATCTTCCAGAAGTTGATGATCACCTCCCGTTCCGACATCGTCGGGCTAGTTCCCGCCGACCAGCGCGCCGAGGTAGCACGGGCAGCCGCGCGTCGACCGGCGGATCAGCGGCAGCGCAAACATCGGCCGTGAGAAGGCGTTTGCAGGCTTCGGCTTGCGCGCCTCATACCTGCGAAGCGATGAGACACTGCGCAGAACTCCCTGCGCAGGTCTCATTCGATGACTGCGTGATGTCGGCTATGCGCCCGTCAGGAACACTGGCAGTTTTCCGTGTCCGTTCGAGATGAAGCTGTTCACCGTGCCCAATTCCGCCGGATCCGCGGCCAAACGCAGGTTCGGGAAACGTTCGAAGAAGGCGGGCAGCGCGACGGTGGCTTCCAACCGGGCAAGCGGGGCGCCCAAGCAGTGGTGGGCACCGTAGCCGAAAGCCAAGTGCTCCTTGGAGGCTCGGGTGATGTCAAAGGTGTCCGCGGTGTCACCGTGCAACTTCGGGTGACGGTTTGCACCGGCGTAGGAGGCAAGGATCGCGTCACCCTTGGAGATATGGACGTCGTCGATGTCGATGTCGTCCACGGCGTATCGCAGCGGCAGGTGCGCTACCGGCGCCTCGAACCGCAATGATTCCTCGACGACGTCCGACCAAGCCGCCCGGCCCTCTACTACCGCGGCGAGCTGCTCGGGGTTGGTCAGCAGCGCGAAGATGGCCTGGTCGAGCAGATTGACCGTCGTCTCGTGACCAGCGCTGATGACCAGGAGCAGCGTGTCGATGAGTTCCTGCTCGGTGAGCCGCGAGCCGTCCTCCTCGTCCACGTGCGAGATCAGCAGGCTCGTCATATCGTCGCCGGGTTCGCTGCGACGGAACTCGACCAGCTCGCCGAGAATCTGGTACATCTCCAGGTAATTGGCGTGCGACTCCTCCGGGCCGAGAGAGGTGTCGAAGATTCCGTCGACACACGCGCGCAGGCCGTCGTTGAGCGACTCCGGAACTCCCATCAGCTCGCTGATGACCTGGATCGGCAGCGGATAGGCGAAACTCTCACGCAGATCGACCGCCTCACCTGCGGGGGTCTGTTCGAGCTTGTCCAGCAGGTTCGCGGTTATGCGGTCGATGAGCGGGCGCATCGCTTTGGTGCGGCGATCGGTGAACGCGGGTGCGACCAGTTTGCGCAATCGCTTATGGTCGGGGCCGTACGCGGTGAACATGTTGTTCGCCACCACCCACAGAAGAAGCGACCAATCCTCCGGCACTTCACCATTGATGAGCGCAGGCCAATGCTGTCTGGCGTCCTTGGACACTCTCTTGTCAACGAGCAGGCGCATGAGTAACTCGGGATCAGTAACCGACCATGCTGTGACACCGCCGGGCAGCTCAACCAAGACAGCAGGTCCAAGTGCTCGAAGGTCCGCGGACTCCCTTTGGATGTCAGTCCCTGTCGGGTTGAGGACGATCAATTGTTGGTCCATCGTTATCTCCTTAGAACACTGGCAACGGTGGTGATGCGGGGAAGAAGACGGGCAGCGAGGCCAGTGCCCGGTGGAAGGGTCCTGGTCGCCACGCCAGGTCTTCGACGGCGGCAGCCAGTTGCAGTTCAGGGAGCGCGTCGAGCAGTTGGTCGATGGCTTCCTGCACGATCAGGTACGCGACGGACTTCGCAGGGCAGGCGTGCGGCCCGAGACCCCACGCCAGATGTGAGCGATTATCGGTGTATTCACCACTGCCGATTGCGGGGTCGTTGTTGCAGCCGGCCATGCTGATAACGACGGGCTGGTTGGCCGGCAGCCACACTCCATCGATCAGGATCGGCTGACGCGGGTAGGACACGCAGTAGTTCGCCAGCGGCGGGTCGGTGAACAGGACCTCGTCGAGGGCGTCGCGAGTGGACCGCGTGCCACCGTGCACACTGTCCGCGAACCGGTCGTCGGTCATCATCAGCAGCAGCGTGTTGACGATCAAATTCAGCTGTGGCTCGATGCCCGCGCCGTACAGGGTGACCAGTTGGTGGATCATTTCCTCGTCATCGAGCGCGGCTGGATCCTCGATCAGCCGCGTGGCGAGGTCGGCACCGGGTTCATCTCGCTTGAGCCTGACCAATTCCAGCAGGCCTTCGGTGAGCATCGCATTGCCCTCGGCCGCGTTGATGCCCTCGAAGATCGCGGCCATGCCGGTGGCGACCTTGCGCCCGATCTCTGGTGTGCAGCCGAGGATCGTATTGAGGACTTCGAAGACGAGGGGATATGTGTACTGCCTGATCAGATCAGCTGCGCCGTCCTCGCAGAACGTGTTGACCAACCGGATGGCGTGCTTCTCTACAATGGTGTGGAGTGCGTGGCCATCAATCTCGGCGATGCCCGCCGTGTTCGCCTGCCGGTAGCGCTGATGTTCGAGGCCAGCGTTGCGCAGCGCGTTCGGCCGCCATCCCAGCATCGGCAGAATCGGGCACTCACTTGGCACATTCTTCTGCCAGCCACGCGGATCGGCGGGGAAGTGATCCGGATCGTTGAGAATCCTCAGGGCGGTGTGATATCCGATCACCAGGGTGGCTGGGATGCCCGGCGACAGTTCTATCGGCACCAGGGAGCCGAACTCCTCGCGCATCTCGCGGTAGGCGCGATGTGGATCTCTTGCGAACTCTTCGGAATACAGGGAGATGCGGGGTCCACGGGCATCGAGTGGTGATCCGTGCACAACCGGGCAGCCGCTGCCTGATGGCTGCAACGCTTCCGGCGGCTGAGGGTGAGTCACAGGCACTCCGAACGATTGAAGTAGGTGAGGAAAGGACCAGGCGAACTGGTGGGCGCCACCGATTCTGGTGAGGAATTGCTTCGGTGGAGATCTGCCTGTTCGACGGACACGGTGCCGATGACCCGGGTGCATGTACTGCGGTGGCGGTGGCCCGAACCGCGAGTCTGTTGCTGCCTGATGTCGGCAACCGGAAATGCGTGGTGACCGCGCCGCGCATCGTGGAATCGGACGAGCAGATCGCGGTCGCGACTGTCACGTTTTCCTCCCCTGTAGCTCGAAGTGTGTCTAACAGGTTGGGCCAGAGCATATTTCGAGCACGGCGCTCGATGATACCTGCCGACCCGAGGAAGCGCAGGTTGACGGATATGGCCGGAGGCCGCTGAGCCGAACAATTACAGCGCACAAAACGATGAGCGGAGCTAGGTCCTGGTGTTCGAGTCACAGTGGCCGGTGTCGGTTGTTCTCGCTACGGCGACCGGCCGTTGAATGCCATTCCGGCAAGAACGCCGAGCGCGAGGAACTGCGGGCGTGCCTGCGCGAATGCGCATATCGCGGTACACATGGTCGGTTGACCGGTAAACCTCGTCAGGTGTCGCGGAGAGCGTGGCGACGACCTCCGGTGCCGGATCCAGCACGTGACGTTGGCTAGCCACTGCCGGGGTGCTCTCTTGACCTGCGTGCGACGATCATGCGCAAGCACCGGTGTCGGCCCCTCAGAGGTTGCGCCTCGCGCCGCAGGCCGGGCCGACGACTGCGGGGATACCACGGCACCTGCAATGCGAAGCCGCACCGGATGCGCCGCCTTCATCATCAACGGCACCGAGCGCGCGCAGCGGCGAGGCGTGCGCCTACCAATCTTTTGCCCATCGGCGAGGTATGGAAACGCACTGGGGGTGGCCCGAACACCTTCACAGAGTGTATTCGAGTGTGAGGATCTCTCGTTGTGCCTCTTCGGCGCGGCCGGAGATGGCGGTGAGTTCACCCGTCCCCGAGCCTGGGACGATAGTGCCGAATGTGCGTTGGGTGGCGCCCTCGGCCAAGCCGCCGTGCTGGATGACGAAAGTGCCGCGGCGTCCGTCCAAGGTTCCCTCGACGCGCTCGCTGGCGACATATCCGGCGCCATCGTGGCCTTGTGCGGTGAGCACGTCGACCACACCGGCGCCGTCGATCACCCCGCGGTAGCGCTTGTGGATGCGGACCCGGGTCAGCGTGGGGCCCTCGGCGGGTTCGTCGTAGACGGTCTCGTCGAATTCGGTGATCTCGAAATGTGCGTCGATAGTGTGGGTTTGCTGTTGATCGTCCATCGGTGGTTCCGGGTCTGCGGTCCAGATCCCTTGTCTTCCTTTCAATTTCGTTAGGCTGCGAGGCGTGCGAGGGTGCCGATTTCCAATGCTGCCCATATCGCGCCGTCCGGGCCCTTGGTGATGCCGTGGGGTTCTGCCCGGGCGGTCGGCAGCTCGTGTGTGGTGATTACGCCGTCGATGGTGATGGCGCTGATGCGGTTGGCGCCCCACTCGGTGAACCAGAGGGTGCCGTCGTCACCGGCTGTGATGGCGTGCGGTCGGGCGGCTCGGTCGGGCAGCGGGAATTCGGTGATCACACCGTCGGTGTCGATGCGGCCGATCTGGCCTGCGCCGATCTCGACGAACCATATTGCGCCGTCCGGTCCGGCGGTGACGCCGACCGGTGCCGCGGCTTCGGTCGGTAGTGGGTACAGGGAGATGGCCGGGTTCGTGCCCACGGATATGCGGCCGATCGCGTTGCCGGCGTTCAGGGTGAACCACAGTGCGCCATCGGCACCGGCGGCAATCGCGGCGGGAAACATGCCCAGGGTGGGGAGCGGGAACTCGGTCACCTGGCCTTGCGGAGTGATCCTGCCGACCCTGTCGGAATTGGTCTGGGTGAACCACAGGGCACCGTCGGGTCCTGCGGCGATGCCGAACGGCCCGCACTCGGCCGTGGGCAGCGCGAACTCCCGCACCGAGCCGTCTGTAGTGATCCGGCCGATCCTGTGGGCCCGGTTTTCGGTGAACCACAACGCATCGTCAGGTCCGACGGCGATGATCGTCGGGCCGCAGTCCGGGTCGAGTTGGTGGATTGTGGGCTGCCGGCCAGGAATCAGTCGCCCGATCCGGCCGCTGTGGACCAGCGTGTACCACAGTGCGCCATCGGGGCCTGTGACGATGGCGTACGGACCCTCGTCGGCGCCGGATACCGGATTTTCTTCGACGGTCGTCATCGGCCGCTCGCTCCACGATGCTCGGAGGCGATGCGTTCGATGTCGGCCGGGGCGCCGGCCATGATCGTGCGGGCGTGCTCGGTGACCAGCTCGACCGGCCAATCCCACCAGGCCGCATGCAGCAAGCGGTCGACGTCGGCAGGGTCGAAACGACGGCGGATCGGCGTCGCCGGATTACCACCAACGATGGTGTAGGGCGGAACGTCCGCGGTGACCAGCGCACCGGCCGCGATAATCGCACCGTCACCGATACGCACCCCGGGTAGCACGGTCGCGCCGTGACCGAACCACACATCGTTGCCGACGACGGTGTCACCCCGGCTGGGCATCCCGGTGACAATATCCAGAGTCTGCTCGGCCCACCGGCCGCCGAACATCGTGAATGGGAACGTCGAGACGCCCATCGTCGGATGTTCCGCCCCTGCCATCAGGAACCGGGTTCCCGCCGCGATGGCGCAGTACTTGCCGATGATCAGCCGTTCCGGCCCGAAGGCGTAGAGCACGTTGCGCTGCTCGAAACCGGTCGCACCGTTGGGATCGTCGTAGTAGGTGTAGTCCCCCACAACGATTTTCGGCGAGCTGATCAGCGGCCTGAGGAACACCACGCGGTCATGAGCGGGCAGTGGGTGCACGGTCATCGGATCGGGCGACAAACCAAAAGTCCTTTCCTGATACCGCCGGAGAGCAGCGGCCCAGCAATTATGCATGCGCCGCAGGTGCAGGGCGGCATCGAGCCGGCTCGGTAACTCTCAGCCCAACCGCAGCCGCCCGGACCACTACAACCTGGGAGCACCAGGGACGGCACACAAATGTTCGGAGGCTCGAACAGCCGAGAAGCTCGAGAAAATGCAGGAGCAGGTCGGGCACGCGCATGCGGCGACGACCGCGATCAGCCGGCTGCGGGATCTGATGGCCGATCAGTAGATGTTCCAGACCTTAACCTGGTGCTGCTGGCCGAAAGCGGCATTACCTTTGTCGCGAGAACAGGTCTATCGGCTGGTGACCCAGCTGCCGCAACGGCTCAGCAGTCGCTACGCCCCATTTCGAGCGACCTGCAAGCGCCCGCCAGCGCCTCATTTCGAGCCATGGCAAGCGGTCGCCATCGCCAGTGTTTGTCAATACCCTTTCGGCGCGCTCGGCAACGGTTCAGACTGAACTTGCCGTCGCGTGTGTGCAGCGGCGAGTACTACCCCACCGGTAGCTACACCGACGGTCGGATGCACGCCGAACCCAGCGCCGATTCGTCAGGACACAGGTCTGCTTATGCATGAGCCATCCGCGCCATACGCTGTCACCGGTAGCACCGCGCCCGACGGCGCGTTCCCGCTCTCGGCCGCCCAGCGCGGTATCTGGTTCGCCCAGCACATTGCGGGCGACACTCCCATCTCGATCGCGCAATATGTCGAACTGATCGGCCCGCTCGATCTCGATACATTGGCCGACGCCGCCCGCCGGACCGGGCGCGAATTCGGCACCGGCTACCTCCGTCTGCTCGACGTCGACGGTCAGCCGTTCCAGTTCGTCGACACTACGCTCGACGATGACCTGGTCATCATCGATTTCCGCGGCAAATCCGATCCAGAGGCCGCCGCGCACGCCTGGATGCGCGCGGAGTATTCGGCGCCGCTGGATCTGTTGCGAGACCGGCTGGTCGCGGTGACCATGCTGCAACTCGCCGATGATCGCTGGTTCTGGTACTCGCGCATGCACCACATCGTGCTGGACGGCATGGGCGCGCTAGCCCTGGTGCAACGCACCGGCGAGCTCTACAATGCGGCCGTCGAGGGTCGGGAGGCGCCCGCCGGCAAGGCCGAACCATTGCAGAAGATCGTCGACGCCGATCTGGCCTACCGCAGCTCGGACCGTTTCGAAGCCGACCGCGAATATTGGCGCGGCCATCTCGCCGGGATGGCCGACCCGGTGAATCTCGCGGGCCGCGATGCCGAGGTCGACGCGCATCCGAACCGTGTTTCGGGCGCGCTGCCCGCGACCACGACAGAGTTGCTCGACACCGTCGCGAAGGCGGCCTCCTCGGGCGCCGCGCCGACGGTCGTCGCCGCGTTCGGCGCCTATCTCGCCGCGATGACCGGTGCCCCCGAGGTGATCTTGAGCCTGCCTGTCTCGGCGCGCACGACGGCGTCGCTGCGCCGCTCCGGCGGCATGGTCGCCAATGTCGTCCCGCTCCGCCTTACTCTGGATCCGACCACCACGGTCGGTGACGTGATCCGGGCCGCACAGAGTGAACTGACCGGTGCGCTCCGGCGGCAGCGCTACCGGCAGGAGGATATCGTCCGCGATCTCGGCTGGGCGATGGATGAGGCCGCATCGTTCGGTCCGGCCGTGAACTTGATGATGGTGGACACCAGGATTCAGCTCGGCTCGGTCACCGGACGACTGCACGTGCTGACCTCCGGGCTGATCGATGATCTGTTCGTCAACCTGTATCCCGGCGTGGGCGGTGAGAGCACCCATATCGATCTGCAGGGCAACGGAAACCTCTACAGCAATACTGAATTGGCAGCGCACCACACCCGGTTCCTGTTGTTCCTGCATCGTTTCCTCGCCGCCGGACCGGATGCGCCGCTCTCCACCGTGCAGGTCGTATCCGAGGACGAACGCATCCAGCTGGTACCGGCGCAGGGACCGACGGGCGTACTCCCACACACACTTCCCGAAATACTCAGCGCCGGTGCGGCAATCAACCCGGGCGCCATGGCATTGCAGTGGGGTGATACCAGCCGCACATACCGCGAGCTCGACGAATATTCGAACCGGCTTGCCAGGGTACTGATCGTCGCGGGCGCCGGACCGGAACGGACCGTGGCGATTTCGATCCCGCGCTCGGCCGAGTCCGTGCTGGCGATGCTCGCGGTGGCGAAAACAGGTGCGGCATTCGTGCCGATCGACCCGACCTATCCCGCAGACCGGATCGAGCACATGGTGGGCGACAGCGGTGTCGTCATCGGCTTGACTGTGTTGGAGGCGCGAAAGTCGTTGCCGGAGTCGGTGAACTGGCTGCTCATCGACGACGAGACGATCGGCGGGACGATAGCCGCGCAGGAGGCGGCGCCGGTCACCGATGCCGACCGGCGCTCACCCATATACCTGGACCAAATCGCGTACATCATCTACACCTCTGGGTCGACGGGTCTGCCCAAGGGCGTGCTGGTGTCGCATCGAGGACTGGCGAACCTGGTCGCGAGTTCCGGCGGCGGGTTCGGCGTCGATGCCGATTCCATTGTGGCACATGCTGTGTCGCCGAGCTTCGACATCTCCGTCGAGGAAATTCTCGTCACGCTCGCGGCGGGTGCGACGCTCGCTGTGGTGCCACCGGCGGCGTATGCGGGCGAGGAGCTGGCAGCGGTCCTGCGCGCACAACGGGTCACCCATCTCAATGTGACGCCGACAGTCGTCGGCTCGCTCGACCCGGCAACACTGCCGGACCTGCGCACGATCGTCGTCGGCGGTGACGCGTGCCCGCCCGAACTGGTGGCGAAATGGTCCGATCGCACCCTGCTGAACGGCTACGGGCCTACCGAAACCACCGTCACCGTGACCCTGAGCGGCCCCATGACCCCTGGTGGTCCGGTCACGATCGGCAGCCTCGTCCGCGGCGTCAGCGCCGTCGTGCTCGACCCCTGGCTGCGCCCGGTTGCCACGGGCGCCGTCGGTGAGCTGTACCTCGCGGGCACGGGGGTAGCGCGCGGGTATCACCAGCGCAACGGGCTGACCGCAAGTCGATTCGTCGCGAACCCGTATGCGCCTGGTGCGCGGATGTACCGCACCGGCGATCTCGTGCGCTGGACCGCGAGCAATGAGCTGGAGTACCAGGGCCGCAGCGACTTCCAGGTGAAGGTGCGCGGCTTCCGCATCGAGCTCGGCGAAATCGACGCCGCGCTGCAACGACACCCGGACGTCGACTTCGCACTCACCATCGGCGCCGAAACCGGTACCGGTGTCACCGCGCTGGTGTCGTACGTGCTGTCCAAGCCCGGGGGCGAGGTGCACCCCGAGGCGCTCAAAGCGGCTGCCGGGGAGACACTTCCGGCTTACATGGTGCCCGCCGTCGTCATGATGCTGGACAGCATCCCGCTGACGCCCCTCGGCAAGGTGGATCGAAAGGCATTGCCCGCACCAGATTTCAGCGCCAGAACCATTCTGAGCAGGCCGCCGTCTACGCCGCGTGAAGCGGCGCTTGCCGCATTGTTCGCCGAGGTGCTCGGACTGGATGCGGTCGGCGTCGACGAGAGCTTCTTCGCGCTCGGCGGCGACAGCATCGTTTCCATCCAGTTGGTGGCCAGGGCGAAGGCCGCGGGGATTCGCATCAGCGCGCGGGATGTGTTCGAGCGCAAGACCGTTGCCGCGCTGGCGGCGGTCGCCACTGACGTGAACACCCACGTGGTGCATGAACTGCCCGGTGGCGGTATCGGTTCCGTAGAGTTGACGCCCGCGGCGCACGCGATACTGGACCAAGGCGATACCTGGCGTCGGGTCGGCCGTGCGGCGTTGATCGCGCTGCCCACGGGCTTCGAGCAGGCTCGGCTCGGCGCTGCCGTGCAGGCATTGATTGATCACCACGATCTGCTGCGCTCCTCGCTGCGACGCGCGGATTCCGGCTGGGAATGGGTTGTCGCCGAACATGGTTCGATCAATGCCGATACCCTGCTGCACGCGGTGTCGGCTGGTTCCGAAGACGTGGACGCGATCTGTGCACAGGAACTGCGGCGCGCCCGCGACCTGCTCGATCCGGAGAACGGTGTCGTCGCGCGCTTCGTACTGATCGAACGGGTGGACGCCGATCCACTGTGCTGGCTTGTGCTGCACCAGTTGGTGATCGATGACGCCTCCTGCCACATCCTGCTCACGGATCTGGCCACCTCGGCTGCGGGCGATCCGCTCGAACCGGTCGGAACCTCGTTCCGGCGCTGGGCGCACGGCCAGCTCGAACAGGCGCCCGAACGCGGTACTGAACTGCCTGTCTGGCAACAGATCCTGTCCACGCCGGACTCGCCGATCGGGTCCGGCACCCTCGATCCAGCCGAGGACATCGCGTCGACCGGCGCGAGCTCGCGGACCGTCATCCCGCCGGACGTGGTGGCGGCCGTACTCACCACGACACCAGATCGATTCCATTGCAGCGGCGACGATGTGCTGATCGCTGGGCTCGCCATGGCGGTAAGTCGTTGGCGCGACCGGAAATCCACTGTGCTGACATTGACCGGCAACGGTCGCGCGGCCGCGACCCTGCCCGGCGCTGATATCGCACGCACCGTAGGCCGGTTCGCGAGCGCGTATCCAGCGGCCCTCGACCTCGACGGCATCGACCTCGACGACGCGTTCGCCGGCGGCGCCGCGGCAGGCACCGCGATCAAGACCACGAAAGAGCAGTTGCGGGCGCTGCCGGACCGGGGAGTCGGCTTCGGCATCCTGCGGTATCTGAACGCCGACGGCATCGTCGCGCTCGCCGACGCGCCCACTCCGCAGATCACCTTCACCTATCACGACCGGACGGCGTCGGTGCACGGCGAAACCTGTCCGACGCAGAGCTTCTCGGCACTCATCGATGATCTTGCGCCGCTGGCCGCTGTCGTCGACATCGACGCCACCCTGACCGACACCGGCCTGGAGGTGAGCTGGGGCTATGCTTCCCGCCTGCTCGGCGCCGCCGACATCGGCGAGCTCGCCGCACTCTGGGCGGACGCATTGGGCGCAATCGCCGGCCATATCCGGTCGGCCGAGGCGGGCGGCCACACGCCGTCCGACTTCGACCTCGTCCCGGTGACCCAGCCCCAGATCGACAACTGGGAGCGGACCTACCCGAACCTCATCGACGTCTGGCCGCTCTCGCCGCTGCAATACGGCATGTTCTTCCACGCGCTATACGACTCCGACACCGCGGACGGTTACACGGTGCAGTCACTGCTCACGCTGGCAGGCACCGTCGATGCCGCCCGATTGCGCACCGCGGCAAAGACATTGGTGGCACGGCAGGAGAACCTGCGGGTCGCGTTCGCGGAGACCGACGACGGTCCCCGCCAGCTCGTCCTGGGCGACGTCGAAATCCCTTGGCAGGAGGTCGATCTGACCGGCATCGCCGACGTGGAGGCACGCGGGCGCGAACTCGACCGCATGCTCGCGCTCGACGCGCGGACCCGCTTCGAGCTCGCCCGTCCCCCGTTGCTGCGCTGCACGCTCATCCGGATCACGCCCGACGAATACCGTTTGGTGCTCACCAACCACCACATCGTGCTGGACGGCTGGTCCGGGCCGCTGCTGGTGCGCGAATTGCTGGCACTGTACGTCACTTCGGGCGACGACAGCGCGCTCCCGCCGGTGCACTCCTATCGCCGATTCCTGGGCTGGCTGGGTGAACAGGACGACGCCGCGTCGATAGCGGCGTGGCGGCAATCCCTGGCCGGCATCGATACCGCGACCCGGGCGATACCGACGCTGGCCGATATCGAATCGACCGAGACCGGCACGATCTCCGTCGACCTGTCTCGCGATACGGTCGCCCGATTGGAGACGGCCGCACGCGAATCCGGCGCGACGGTCAACACCATGGTGCAGGCGGGCTGGGCGATGCTGCTGGCCATGCTCACCGGCCGCACCGATGTGGTCTTCGGCGGGACGGTCTCGGGCCGGCCGCCAGAGCTGGCAGGTGTCGAAGAGATGATCGGGCTGTTCATCAATACGCTGCCGGTGCGTGTACACCTCGATCCCACCGAGAATGTGACCGACCTGCTCGCCCGCGTGCAGTCCGAGCAGGCACGGCTGATGGACCATCAGCATGTCGGGCTGGCCGCCATCCATCAGGCCATCGGCCTCGCCGAATTGTTCGACACACTCACCGTATTCGAGTCGTTCCCGATCGACCGCGAAGCGTTGTCGCAAGCACTCGACATCGCGGGCATGCGGGTACTCGACGTCGACACCACCGACGCCACGCCATATCCGTTGAGCCTCATCGTCATTCCCCTGCGCGGTAGTGACGGACAGGACACGCTGCGAATCACTCTGAAGTTCATGGCAGACCAGCTGGAAACAGCTGCGGCGCAACCCTTCCTGAATCGCTTCGTCAGACTGCTCACGCAGCTCGCCGAGAACCCGAACGCCCTGGTTTCGCAGCTGCAGTACTGCGACGACACCGAACGCGCCGCGCTGCTTCCGGTGCGCGGACCCGCGTCGGTGCCACTGCGCACCCTGCCCGAAATCCTCGCCGCCGGCGCGGCTATCGACAGGGACGCCATCGCGGTCAGCGCGGGCGAACTCACCATGTCCTACGGCGAACTGGACGCCTGGTCCAACCGCTTCGCCCGGATACTACTCGGCCGCGGTGTAGGCCGTGAGATCTTCGTCATCCTGGCCCTCACCCGGTCGCTCGAGTCCGTGGTGGCGCTGTGGGCGCTGGCCAAGACGGGTGCGGCCTTCGCGCCGCTGGATCCCAACTATCCGGTGGAACGGATCGAGCACATGCTCAGCGATTCGAAGGCGCCGATCGGGGTGACGGTCACCGCGACCGGTGAGACGCTGCCCGGCAGTATCGACTGGCTGCTGCTCGACGACCTCAACACCATTCGCCGGGTCATGATGGTCTCCGATGCCCCCATCACCGATGAGGAGCGCGGCGGACCGATCGATATCGACCAGACCGCCTATTTGATCTACACCTCGGGCTCCACCGGCAAGCCGAAGGCCGTACTGCTCAGCCATCGTGGTGTGGCGAATCTGGTCACCTCCCAGCAGGAGACCCTCGCGCTCGACCACACCGCACGGACCTTGCAGGTGGCCTCGCCGAGCTTCGACGCCTCGGTGTTCGAACTACTGACGGCGCATGGGATGGGCGGCAGGCTTATCGTCTCACCGCCCGACGTCTACGGCGGCACCGAATTGGAGCGGCTGCTGCGCACGGAACGGGTCACGCACGCCGTGATCACACCGTCCGCGCTGGCCACCATGGATGCGACGGACCTCGAGCACCTGCGCGTGCTCGCGGTCGCGGGTGAGGCCGCGACACCGGAGTTGATCGAGCGTTGGTCGGCGGGGCGCCGGATGGTGAATCTCTACGGTCCGACAGAATTCAGCATCTGGGCGAGCGGGCCCGGCGAACTCGTCGCGGACGAACCGATCACGATGGGCGGGCCGATTCGCGGCGCCGCGAATATGGTGCTCGACAGCTGGCTGCGCGCGGTACCAGTGGGCGTGCCGGGTGAGCTGTACCTGGCGGGTCCCGCGCTCGCACGTGGCTACTTCAACCGGTTCGAGATGACCGCGGGGCGTTTCGTCGCCAACCCGCACGGCGAACCCGGTGAGCGGATGTACCGGACCGGGGACATGGTGCGCTGGGTCCTCGGGCACGACTCCGGATATGAGTTGGAGTACCTGGGCCGCAGCGACTTCCAGGTCAAGATTCGCGGACTGCGGATCGAACTCGGCGAGATCGACGCGGTGTTGTCCCGGGACGTGGAGGTCGAATACGCGGTCACGATCGGCCGCGCCGGACCGGCGGGCGCGACGGTGCTGGTGTCCTATGTCCTGCCCCCCGAGGGCGTGCGGCTCGATACCGAACGGCTGCGTGCGCAGGTGGCCGCGGAGCTGCCCGGGTACATGGTGCCCGGCTACCTCATCGTGTTGGACTCCATCCCGCTCACCCCGGTCGGCAAGCTGGACCGCAAAGCCCTTCCGATCCCGGACTTCTCGGATACCGGGCGGCCGTATCTCGCCCCGCGCACGGCCGTCGAGCAAGCCGTCGCCGAGGTATTCGCCGAGGTGCTCGGCACTGCGCGGGTGAGTGTCGATCAATCGTTCTTCGAACTCGGGGGAAATTCGCTCAGCGCCACAAAGGTTGTCGCCCGGGTCAATTCGGCCCTGGGGTCGACCATCGCGCTGCGCGACCTGTTCGACGCGCCTACCGTCGCACAGCTGTCCGCACGCGTCGTCCCGGCCACCGACGACAAACCGGGACGCTTCGCGCTCGCCCGGCGGATCCGGCCGGACCGAGTTCCGTTGTCTCCCGCGCAACAACGGATGTGGGTGCTCAACCGGATGGATCCGACCTCGCCGGCGTACAACATCGCCGTCGCGCTGCGGCTCACCGGAGACCTCGATGTCGACGCCATGCGGCTGGCATTGGCCGATGTCGTCGATCGACACGAAAGTCTGCGCACCCTCTATCCGGTGGATGCGGAGGGGCCACGCCAGGTGGTGATCGGCACCGCGACGGCCGCGCCGCCGATGCCGCTGATCGACACCGAAGACGGTGCGCCGCTGCGGGATCGGATCAATGATCTGGCCGGCACGGGATTTGACCTCGTGACGGAACCGCCGCTGCGTGTCGGGCTGTTGCGGCTCGACGGTTCCGCTCCGGTTCATATCGTGGTGCTGGTGGTGCATCACATCAGCGCCGACGGCGCGTCGATGGCGCCGCTCGCCGCCGATCTGGTTGCCGCGTATTCCGAGCGCGCCACCGGCGCCGACACCACCCGTGTCCCGCTCGCCGTCCAGTACGCCGATTTCGCGCTCTGGCATCGGGAACTGCTCGGCAGCGAATCCGATCCGGAATCGACCGCCGCACAGCAGATTCGATTCTGGACCGACTCACTCACCGGTGCGCCGGACGTGCTGGAATTGCCGGCCGACCGGCCACGCCCGGCCGTGCAGACAATGCGCAGCACCGAATTCGAATTCCATATCGAAGCCGAAATGCACCGGGCCCTGATCGAATTCGCTGCCGCACACAATGTCAGCCTGTTCATGGTGGTGCACGCCGCGCTCGCGGTGCTGCTGGCCCGGCTCGCAGGCACCGACGATGTCGTCATCGGCACCCCGATCGCGGGCCGCGGCGAGGAGGCGCTCGACGAACTCGTCGGCATGTTCGTCAATACGCTCGCGCTGCGCACCCCGGTCGACCCGGGTGGCGCATTCGCCGAGTTTCTCACCGCGGTGCGGTCGGCGGATCTGGACGCGTTCGCCAACTCCGATGTCCCCTTCGAGCGGCTGGTCCAGGTTTTGAACCCGAGCCGGTCCACCGCGCATCACCCGCTGTTCCAGGTGTCGCTGTCGCTGCAGAACTTCGCCGAGCCGGTGCTGGAGCTGCCCGGATTGCGCTTCGAAGTAGAGGACTTCGACCGTGACGCATCGCAATTCGATCTGATGCTGGACCTGCGTGAACGTTTCACCGACACCGGACCGGCCGGGCTGGACGGTGTGCTGACCTACGCGACGGACCTCTTCGACGTGGCGACGGTCGCATCGTTCGCGACCCGGTGGCGGCGGGTGCTCACGGCGGTCCTGGCGCAGTCCGATGTGTGCCTGACTGATATCGACATCCTCGACGATGCCGAGCGCGCGGCGCTCGTTCCGGTGCGTGGTCCCGAAACCAGTGGCACGACAACGCTTCCGCAACTCCTCGCCGACTCTGTCGCGCGGTATCCGGAGCATCCCGCGCTGGTCGTCGATGGAAAGACCACGACCTACCGAGAACTCGATATGCACGCCAACCGACTGGCACGGCTGCTGCTCGAGGCGGGCGCCGGCGCGGAAACGGTGGTTGCGCTCGGCCTGCCCCGGTCCGCCGAACTGCTCACCGGGATGTGGGCCGCCGCCAAGATCGGGGCGGCCTTCCTGCCCGTCGACCCGAAGCATCCGGTGGACCGCATCGATCACATGCTCACCGATTCCGGTGCCCGCGTCGGCCTCACCATCGGCGCTTATCGCCCGACACTGCCCGACAGCACGCACTGGCTAGTCCTCGACGACCTCGCCTTCGTCGAACGCTGGTGTCACGCGGGTGGTCGAGGACTGCGCGACCAGGAACTGCCGAGCCCGATCCGGCCGGACAGTCCGGCATGGATGATCTACACCTCCGGGTCGACCGGAACGCCCAAGGGCGTCACCGTTTCCCACCGCGGCATCGCCGATCTCGTGGCGGCACAACGCGAGTTGCTCGGGATGGATGCGACGTCGCGGGTATTGCAGGTGGCCTCGCCGAGTTTCGACGCGTCGGTATTCGAGGCGCTGATGGCGTTCGGGTCCGGCGGCGCCTCGGTGGTCGCACCGCCCGAGGTATTCGGCGGCAGCGCGCTGGCCGAGTTGATCGACGCCGAACAAGTCACCCACATGGTGATCACCCCGTCGGCGCTGGCCACCATCGATCCCGCCGAGGTGTCGAGCGTGCGGGTGCTGGCGGTGGCAGGCGAGGCCGTCGGCGCCGAACTCGTCGACCGGTGGGCCGCGGATCGGACGATGATCAACCTGTACGGTCCGACCGAATTCACCATCTGGGCAACGGCTTCCACGCCACTTGTCGTTGGCGAGTCGGTCGCTATCGGCAAGCCCGTCCGCGGCGCATCCGCCCTGGTGCTCGACGATCGGTTGCGTCCGGTGCCCGTCGGCGTCGCGGGCGAACTCTACCTCGCCGGGCCCGCCCTGGCGCGCGGTTATCACGCCCGGCCGAGCTTGACCGCCGCCCGCTTCATTGCGAATCCCTTCGGCGGACCGGGCGAGTCCATGTACCGCACCGGCGATCTGGTCCGCTGGACGCGCACGGTGTCGGGGCTGGAGCTGGAGTACCTCGGCCGCACCGATTTTCAGGTCAAGGTGCGCGGACAGCGCATCGAGCTCGGCGAGATCGACGCCGTGCTCGGTCGCGCCGAGGGCGTCGATTTCGCGGTGACGCTGGGCGTACCCGGCCCCGCCGGATCGACCGCGCTGGCGGCATATCTGGTGCGCGCCTCCGACGTCGAACTCGACCTCGCGCAAGTGCGTGCCGTCGCGGCAGACACCTTGCCCGCGTATATGGTTCCGGCCGCCTTCGTCGTCCTGGACTCGATCCCGCTCAACGCCGTCGGCAAACTCGACCGCAAGGCCCTGCCCGCGCCGGAATTCACCACCGATCGCACCGAATACCGGGCGCCGTCGACCCCGACCGAGGAGACATTCGCGCAGATCTTCGCCGAGCTGCTCGGTATCGACAAGGTCGGCGCCGATGATTCGTTCTTCGCGCTCGGCGGTGACAGCATCCTGGCGATCCAGCTGGTGTCGCGGGCGAAACAGCAGGGCCTCAATTGCACGCCGCTGCAGGTTTTCGAGCACCGCACCGTTGCCGCGTTGGCCGCGGCGACCGATGCCGCGGGCACCGTGGTGACGCTCGACGAACTGCCCGGCGGTGGCACCGGCGATATGCCGTTGCCGCCGATCGTGCACTACATGCTCGAGCGTGGCGGCAACTACAACCGATTCGCCCAGACCGCCGTGTTGGAACTTCCGCTGGGCATCGACCGGGGCCGAATCGTGGCGACCCTGGCGGCCGTCCTCGACCGACACGACATTCTGCGTGCCCGGCTGACGCAGGCCGAGGACGGCGAATGGCGGCTGCTGGTAAGCGAACCGGGCTCCGTCGAGGTAGACACGCTGCTGCATCGCATCGAATTCGACGCGGCCGCCGACTCTGTCGACCTGCGTGAGTTCGCGGTGACCGTCTTGGATTCCGCGGCGAACCGGCTGGACCCGGCGAACGGAATTGTGCTGCAGTTCATCTGGCTCGACCCGATCGGCGATGCCGGAGCCAGAGCGCGGCCGGGTCGGCTGATCGTACTCGCGCACCACCTGGTGATCGACGGCGTCTCGTGGCGCGTCCTGGTACCGGATCTGGTCGCCGCCTGGGCACAGGTGTCCGTCGGCAACAGCCCGGTGCTCGCCGAGACGGGCACCTCGATGCGACGGTGGGCGTACGCGCTCGCCGAGGAATCCCGCACGGATCGACGGGTTTCCGAACTCGGATACTGGCAGGGCGTGCTCGAGGGCCCGGATCCGCTGATCGGTGCCCGTGAGCTGGACTCGGCGATCGATCAGGCACACACGTTGCGCATGATCGACCGCCAGGTATCCGCGGAAGTCACCAACACACTGCTCACCACGCTCCCTGGCCTCTTCCAGGGCGGCGTCAACGACGCCTTGCTCACCACGCTGGCGCTCGCGCTGGTGCGCTGGCGGGCACGCCGGAGTATCGCCGAGGCGACCGCGCTGGTGCGGCTGGAAGGCCATGGCAGACAAGAGGAAGTGGTCCCCGGCGCTGACCTTTCCAGGACGCTGGGCTGGTTTACCAGCATCTATCCGGTGCGATTGAACCTCGATGGAATCGATGTCGACAATGCGCTCGCCGCCGGCCCGGCCATGGGCATGGCGATCCGTGCGGTGAAACATCAACTGCTCGCGGTGCCGGACAAGGGCATCGGGTTCGGTCTGCTGCGCTATCTCAATCCCGATACGGCAGCGCAACTTCCGCGGCGGCTGCCCGGTCGAATCAGCTTCAATTACCTGGGCCGGTACTCCGCCGGCGCCGGCCCGGCTGGGCTGGAGGGCCTCGGCTGGCTGCCGACCGACGAGTTCGGCGAACTCAACGCGGCCGAAAGCCCGGACGTGCCACTGCAGTCCGCGATCGATGTGAACGCGGTGGTCGTCGGTGACCGGCTGGAAGCAAGTTTCGGCTTCCCCGAAGCACTGCTGCATCACGACGATGTGACCGAGCTGGCCGACCTCTGGGTCGAGGCGCTCGGTGCGGCCGCGGAATTCGCCCGTACGCCGGCCGCGCAGGCCGCCGCCGACGAGGAGGCCGTGACCATCGCCGCGCAAGTAGCTGCGGCCGAGATCACCACCGCTCCAACGGGACTCGGACTGGATGTGCTGTTGCCGATCCGGCTCGGCGGCACCGAACCCGCGTTGTTCTGCATCCACCCGTCGTCCGGAATCTCCTGGACCTACCTGGGATTCGCGGACGCACTGCAGCCGGGACGACCGATCTACGGACTGCAAGCACCGGATCTCGGTGGCCACGAACCACCGGTGCGTTCGATCGAGGAGTTCGCCGACCGGTACATCCGCGAGATGCGCGCGGTACAGCCGACCGGGCCGTACCACCTGCTCGGTTGGTCGTTCGGTGGGCTCATCGCACACGCGATCGCGACCAAACTTCAGCAGGCCGGTGACACCGTCGGTGTCGTCGCACTACTCGACGCCGATACCACCGATATCGATGGCGACAGCATCGAGCGGCTCACCGCGGGCGGCTTCGTCAACGCCTTCGGCTCGGTCTTCGGTATCGACGACGTGCCGGCCGACGCCACCGCTGAAGCCGCCGCCGAGCTGATTCGCGAACGGCTGGGCGGTGTTTCGCTCATCGACGCGGACACCATCGAGCGGATGGCCGGATCGTTCAACGCATCGGCGCAGACCAGAACCGGCTACCAGCGCCCGGTATTCGACGGCGACGTCGTGTATTTCAGCGCAACCGTCGACGCCTCCGACATCTTCGGCCCCGGCGGCTGGCGGCCCTATGTGACCGGCCATATCACCAACCACGACATCGAGGTCACGCACCTCGAGCTGACCGGACCACATGCGTTGCCCATCATCGCGCGCGTGCTCGACGCAGAATATCTGGGAGCAAACCGATGAGTCGTTCGGCGCCGTAACGGCCTTGCGCGGCGTCGATTCGCGGCAGCCATGCTCGCGGTCGTGTCGTGGCCGAGGTTACGCCGGAGGTGTCTGTGTGAGCGCTCGGACGTGGCCGAGGACATCGGGGCGGCCGCTGCGTCCCAGGGGAGTGTTTTCCAGGTAGTCCTCGGTCAGGCCCGGCACCAGTGCGATTCCGGCTACCAGGGGTGTGTCCACCAGCCCCGGAGAGATCTTGGCTACCTCGACCGTGTTGGCGAACTGTTCGGCATCGCGCTTGCGTTCGAAACCTTCTTTGTCCGTTTGTTTTCCGTCCGGTTTGCGATCCACGCGAAATGTCGCGGCGTGCTCACGAAACCTGACCCACACACGCTCGTCGCGAGTGGCGAAGCCTTTCAGGATCCGCCCGGCCCGGCGAAGCCGCCGATCAGCCATGTCGAGCCGCGCAGCGTGCGGTAGGTATCGGTGAGTCCGAGGTCGTGGAACATCGCACCGACATAAAGCAATTCGGGGTCGGGGATGACGATGCCTGCGATTTGATCGTTCATGACGCGCGGACCTCCTGCTCAATGCGGTCGCCGAGGTCTTTGTCGACGTTGCACCAGTACTCGAAGGCGCGTTGTAGGGCCGGCTCGGTGACGCCGTCGCGGAGGTGGCCGACGATATTGCCGACCAGCCGGGCGCGTGCCGCGACGTCCAAGACGTCGGGCATGAGGGTGCCCGCTTGCACCCAAACCGATTGAGTTTCCGTCATTTTCATGCCTTTCGGTTGCGGACGCGGATGGTTCATTTGTCGTCGGGATCGAGAGCGAGGAAGACGACGCCAGCCGCCGCGCCCGCGACAAGTTGAGCGGCCGGATACACCCACAGCGTCGGCCAAGCGAACATCCCCATTACGGCGGCGCCCACGGCCACCGATGGATTGAAAGCGCCGCTCGAAATCGCACCTACCGCGAAAGCTACTGCCACGACGGTGAATCCGATGGCCAGCCCGTAGACCGGGTTGTCCGGATGACTCTTACTGGTGGCCACCTTGAGCACCACATAGCAGAGGGCGAACGTGAACAGGGCCTCCACGACGAGGACGGCCCCCACGGTGCGACCGCTCAGCGTCAGTGTCGACGTGGTCCCCGCCCGCGCCGGATCGATGATCTCGCGGACCACTACCGCGGCCAGTAACCCGGCAACTACTTGCGCGACCCGGTACCCGATGGCGGTGCGCACTCCGATCCGGTGTCGCACCAGCACCGCCAGGGTCAGGGCCGGGTTGTAGTGACCACCTGAAATATGTCCTCCGGCGTAGACCATCACCATCAGCGCGGCGCCGACGGCCAGCGGCGCGAACGGGCTGCCGCCGCCGGCGGCGGTGCCGACAGTAAGAACCAGGAAGAAGGTACCGATCAGTTCAACGGCATACGTCGTATCGACCCGGTGAGCAGCAGTGGTCACCGGACCGGCATCGGGGCGGGTGGGGGTTGCGGTGATTTCTTGGGATGTGACCATGTCACGACTCCTCGAATTGCGCTGGTTGTCGAATTACGCTGTGGCACGTTCAGAATCGCTCCGGACCGCACCGATGTCGTCAGTGCTGGCGGCCGTTGCCCCTGCCCGCCAGCCCCAGACCTCGCATACCTGCTAGCTGCAACTCGCCCCGCGACGGTGCTGCGAACGCACTGCGCGGGCCGGACCGGGACGTGGCGGCGTAGCGGATATGCTCGAGAAGTAGCCAGGAGGTGACTGGATGGCGGCGACAACGGCCGGATCCGACGATGCGAGGGCAGCCGCGACCCGCTTGCGGGTGATTCTGATCGAGGACGATGTCCTACTGCGCGAAGGCTTGGCGAGCCTGCTCGAGCGCTCGGGATTCGAGGTCGTCGCCCAGGCGGGCGACGCCGTGCAACTGCTGAATCTGGTTCGGGACCAGACACCCGAGCTGGTCGTGATCGATATTCGGATGCCCCCGACCAACACCACCGAGGGCCTCGACGCCGCCCGCGCGATCCGCGAGGAATTCCCGGAGACCGGCATCCTCGTTCTGTCCGCGCACGCCGATGTCGTGCACGCGATGGAACTGCTGGCCAGCGGCCGCGGGATCGGCTACCTGCTCAAGAGCCGGGTCACCGATGTGGAGGATTTCGTCGACACGCTGCATCGCATTGCCAAGGGTGCGGCAGTTGTTGACCCGGCGCTGGTCACCGAGTTGGTGTCCGCGCAGCGTCGCAACGATCCGCTCGCCGCGCTCAGTGTGCGTGAACGCGAGGTGTTGGCATTTGATGGCCGCGGGGCGTTCCAACGCCGGGATCGGGCGGCTGCTGTGGGTCACCGAGGGCACCATCGAAAAGCACGTTCGCAGCATTCTGACCAAGCTCGACCTGCCCGAGACCGGTGACGATCATCGGCGAGTGCTCGCGGTGGTCAGGTTCCTGGAGTCGCGCTGAGCTGATCCTCGCCGCCGCGGAGCAGATCGTGGACGGCTGCAGACGACAGCGCGGACTTGGACAGGAACCCCACCGCCGCGCTCTCGGCGACCAGGTCGGCGAAGTCCAGCCCGGAGTGGGTGGAAATCAGTATTACCGGCACGGCGAGGCGCTCGGCGAGGTCTAAACCGCTCTCGGCACCGAGATCGACATCGACCAAGGCGACATCGGGCCGCGCCTGCACGACCTTGGCCTGCGCTTCGGTGCCGGTCGATGCCACACCCACGACGATAATTCCTTGCTGCTCGAGCAGACCACGAGCGGCAGCCATGAAATTCGGGCTGTCATCGACGATGAGGCAGCGTAACGGCGAATCCCGCGTCATCATGTCAGCTTGCCCACGCGCACGCGGGGATCGCATTGCTGCTACCGGGAATCGTCTGGGTTTTGCAGCTGGCGAGTAGCCCGGGTTACCGCTGGCCGGAAGGAGCGATGGCCGCCAGCAGTGGCGACAGGCGCCCGACTGCGCGCGAGGGTGGTTGCTATGAAAACAACAACCTTGGGAACCAGCGGACTCCATGTCTCTCGAATCGCCTTCGGCACCTGGCAACTCGGCGGCGACTGGGGCCATTTCGACGAAGATGCGGCGATCACGGCGATCCGCCGCGCCCGCGAACTGGGCGTCAATTTCTTCGATACCGCGCAGGCATACGGTTTCGGCGCGTCCGAACGGCTGCTCGGCAATGCCCTGCGGCACGAACTGACTACCGCCCGAGACGAACTCGTGATCGCCACCAAGGGCGGCCTGCGCCGGACCGAGTCCGGCATGGTGCGCGATGCGAGCCCGGACTGGCTGCGCCGCGGTGTCGATGCCAGCCTCACCGCGCTCGGCCTCGACTACATCGACCTCTACCAGGTGCACTGGCCCGATCCGGCCGTTCCCGTCGCCGAGACGGCGGGCGCGCTGGCCGATCTGGTGACCGCGGGCAAGATCCGCCACGTGGGCGTCTCCAACTACGACGTGGGACAGATCGCGGAATTCTCCGCGACCCTGCCGGTGGAGACCGTCCAGCCCCCGTATCACCTGTTCCGGCGCGAGATCGAGGACGAACTGCTGCCGTACTGCCGCGCACACCACGTCGGCGTGCTGGTGTACGGCCCGTTGGCGCACGGCCTGCTGACCGGAACGCTCAGCACCTACTCGACATTCGCCGAGGACGACTGGCGCAGCGGCAGCTCGGCCTTCACCGGCGAGGTCTACGAACGCAATCTCGCGACGGTGCAGGTGCTCGAGGACTTCGCGACCGAGCGCGGAATCACCGTCAGCCAGTTGGCGATTGCCTGGACCCTGGCCAACCCTGCGATCCACGTCGCGATTGTCGGCGCCCGGCACGCGAGCCATGTCGAGGACAGCCTCGCGGCAGCGGAGGTATCACTGTCCGATACCGACCTCGACGAGATCGACAAGATCATGGCCTGGGCCACCCCGGTCGCCGGACCATCACCGGAGAGTGTCTGATGAGCGCCGCAGCTCGCCCGGTCGCCGGGCTCGGCACCGGGAGGAGGGTCGCGGCGACCGCGGATCTGGGGCTCGTGATCGGATAGCCGGATCCGCCGACCGGTTACGATCGAATCGTTGCGTCGTCCGCGGTTGTCGACAGTCGATGTGAGCTCTGCGTCATGAGGCGGAACCGGTCCCGAACATGCGGCTGGCTGGCAGCCACGCCAGGCGCGGTTACCGCACGCCACCGGACCGATATCCCACCGAGCTCGATGCGCGGGCGCTTGGTGTCGTTGTCCCTGCGCCCCACCTCCCCGCCCTGCTGGCTCGGGTTCGCGGTCGCGACCATTTTCATCGCGGCGGAATCGGTTCTGGTCTTTTGGCTCAAACAGATCTCGCCCGGGGAGGCGTTCGGTGTGGTCTATCTGCTCGGGGTCCTCGTGGTCTCGACAATATGGGGACTCGGGGTGGCGGTGGTGACATCGGTGGCCAGCGCTATCGCCTTCGCCTACTTTCGCAACTGGCCTGCGCCCTTCGGCGCCGAGGCCGACGATTTGGCGGCCATTGCGGTCTTCCTGGTCGTCGCTTTGCTGGCGAACACCCTCGCAGGCTTGGCCCGAGCCCATGCCGCCGAAGCGGATCGACGGCGCGTACAAGCCGATCTGGTCGCCGAGCAACAAGCCGCACTACGCCGGGTAGCCACGCTAGTCGCGCGCGGGGCGGCCTCGTCGGAGGTGTTCTCGGCGGTGGCCGAGGAATCGGCCCGCTGCCTCGGCGTATTGAACGCGACACTGTTCCGCTATGAGCCCGACGGCTCGGGAACGATCGTCGCGGCCCGTGACGAGCCCGGACTACAGAAGATGCCGGTCGGTGAGCGCCTCACGCTGGAAGGCGACAACATCGCCGCGATGGTGCTACACAGCGGCAGCACGGCCCGGATGGACAGCCACGACCACGCCGTCGGCTCCGCCGCAGCGCGCATCCGAGAGCTGGGGCTGCGCGCGGGAGTCGGCGCGCCGATCGTCGTCGATGGCCAGTTGTGGGGGGCGATCATCGCGGGCACATCGCGCCGCGAACCACTGCCAACAGATACCGAAGCGCGCTTGGCCGAATTCGCGGACCTGGTTGCGACCGCGATCGCGAATGCCGAAGCGCGCGCACAACTGACCGCGTCCCGTTCTCGGATCATCACCGCCACCGATGAGGCTCGGCGGCGCCTCGAACGCGACCTGCATGACGGAGCGCAACAACGTCTGGTCTCGCTCGGACTCGCACTCCGTACCGTGGAGGCAGCGGTGCCTTCCGAACTGAGCACGTTGCAGACCCAGCTGTCGGGAGTGGTGGAAGGCCTGGTCGACGTCTCGGCAGATCTACGCGAGATCTCCCGCGGAATTCACCCGGCGATCCTGTCCAAAGGTGGGCTCGGACCTGCACTCAAGGCGCTGGCGCGCCGCGCAACCGTCCCGGTCGAACTGGGCCTGAACTTGACCGAGCGAGTGCCCGAGTCCGCCGAAGTAGCCGCGTATTATGTTGCGGCAGAAGCACTCACGAATGCGGCGAAATATGCGCAGGCATCCGGGATCGACATCGACGCCTGGACCGAGGGCCCGCACCTTCGACTCTCGGTTCGCGATGACGGAGTCGGTGGCGCCGACCCGGCCGAAGGGTCAGGCCTCATCGGCCTGATCGACCGCGTCGAGGCCCTCGGCGGTCATCTGCACATCACGAGCCATCCCGGATGCGGGACGACCCTGTTCATGCAGATCCCGATCGTCCCTGATCACCGATGACCAGCTGACAGCCCGAATTACCCAGTATCACTACGTCGTTGTTGGCGGATGGCGGCGGTAGAGGTCGGTGACGACCGAGATGTCGGCATCCGCATGACGGAACGCCGCCTCATAGAGGTGCCACACCACCTCGGCCTCCGGCAACTCCACACCGGCGGCACGTGCTAATTCGAGCGCCAATCCAGCATCCTTCGCCCCGAGCGCCGTGGTCCACCACCGATCAGATGTACCGGTCAGCACACTGTCGAACCGGTTGTGCAATCCGGGCGCCACGACGGGACTCGTGCGGAGTAGATCCCGCAATTGATCGTCCCCGAGGCCTCCCGACCGGCCCACAGCGAACGCCTCGGCCAGCCCGACAACTCCCGAAAGCAACAAGAGGTTCGTCGTCAGCTCGGCGGCGAGGGCAAGCGCGCCGTGTCGTAGCGCCGGACCGTATCCCAAAGCGACAGTCTGGGTGCAGTTGGTCCCCAGCAGCGGCTCCGCTTACCGTTCAGCCCACGCAACCCACCGAGCACTTGCCCTGACCTCGACACCCCGACTCCCCTACCCCGCTGCCGGGTGGAGCTGTTCGCGATGCTCAACCCACGGACGCTGCCGCTCCTGCTCCGACATCGCCAACAACTCACGCAACTTCGCCCACGCCACCTCATCAACCGGGGTATAAATCTGCATCCACGCATGCGGAACCGACGGCAGAGACATACTCGTCAAAAACATCTCCAACTCCCCCACCGCCAAATTACGAACCTGCTTGGTCCGACTCACCGGAACAGCAACATCGTTACGAGCCCACAAAGCCTCGAAATTCGGGCTCTCCGAACACAACTCGACGATGAACTCCTCCCAATACGGATCGCCCAGGTTCTTGGCGTAGGCACCACGCAGATAGCCGACCATGCGGCGCAGGTCATCCCAATTGTGTTGGTAGGTATTGCAACACTGCGGGGTAAGGAACACCCTGCGAGCCACGTTACGTTCCCCGGTCAGGAAACCAGGACACAACGCCTCATACGGCTCGTTATGAGCCAACACGTCATACCGCGCACTCAACACCACCCCCGGCAACGGCTCCAAATGATCCAAAATCACCTGAAGCTCCTCCGGCAGAGCAGTACCCGCATGCGCCGTCGGCACCGTCGGCACATCCGCCAAACGATACAAATGCGCCTTCTCCGCAGCATCCAACGACAGCGCCCGCGCGACCGAATTCAACACCTGCACACTGACATTGATACTGCGACCCTGCTCGAGCCACGTATACCACGTCACGCCCACCCCCGACAGCTGTGCCACCTCCTCCCGACGTAGGCCAGGAGTGCGCCTACGCGGCCCAGGCGGAAGCCCCACGTCCTCCGGTGAGATTCTGGCGCGACGGGACTTCAGGAAGGCCGCCAGCTCAGAACGTCGAGCTTTGCGCACAGCCTGAACATCAACAACACCGGTCATATGATGATCGTCCCGCACTTCAGTCGCAGTATCCAGGTGCTACCAATACCCGTATCAGCGGGCACATGATCCGCCCCGCCACAGAAGGCTGGTGGCCTCTTATGCCTGTGCTGCTGGTACCCAGTTTTGTCGATCCCCTCCTACTGGTGTCGACCGAAGCGGCCACCACCGGATCACCTGCCCCGCTGGACAACCGGATCGAACCCGGCCCTCGTCACCGCAGCAGCGAAAGCTCAGCCCTCATCAAACCGAGCCCCTCGTGGTAAACACCCCGATCGAGCGACTTCTGATACTCGCCCATATCGGGAAACAATCGCCGCTGCTCTTCTTCCGCATAAGGGTTGCGACTCAGCCAAGCTTCATGGATCTCGCTATATGCGTGCCCGACGAATCCAGGGCGACCTGGATCGCGTCCTGCCCCTAGCTCGGCGAGTATCAGCTCCAAGGTCACCCGTGCCGATTCCTGATTGTTCCACTGCCAATCTTTCGGCAGTCCTCGATGCGGCACAACGAGTTGTCGCGCAGATCCAACCCGAGGTAGGCGGTCGGTACAAAGCACGCTACACACCGTGGGCGGGAAGACCGACGTGGGCACCTACGCCCGTCAGGAACGAAGCCCAGACATTTCGACGTATCCAGGTGCTGCTGATACCAGTTTTATTGGGCTCCTGTTACTGGTGTCGAATCCGCTGCAAGCTCAGTGCATGACCCAGACGTTGTCACCGGGTTCGGCCAAAGCGTCACCCGCCACGCCGGCTCCCCCAGCACCTCCCGCGCACGGCGCGCGGCGCACCATTGCGATCCTCGCCGTCATCCTGACCGGGCAGTTCATGGCGGTGCTCGACGCCTCCATCGTGAATGTGGCTATTCCCTCTATCCGCACCTCGCTGCACACGAGCGGATCGGCGCTGCAGCTGATCGTCGCCGGGTACGTCATCGCCTACGCCGTACTGCTGGTCACCGGCGCCAGGCTGGGCGACAGGTTCACCCAGCGTCGCGCCTTCATCGCCGGCCTCGCGCTGTTCACCGTGGCCTCATTGGCCTGCGGGCTGGCATGGAACGAAGTCACCTTGATCGTGTTCCGATTCCTGCAGGGCGTCGGCGCGGCGGCCATGGTCCCGCAGATCATGACCCTCATCCAACGGAATTTCACCGGCAATGCCAGAGCAAAGGCGCTCAGCACATACTCCGCGATCATTTCCGGCGGCATGGTGGTCGGTCAGGTCGTGGGCGGTCTGATCGTCAACGCCGACCTTTGGGGTAGCAGTTGGCGCGGCGTATTCCTGGTCAATGTGCCGATCGGTGCGGTGCTGTTGCTGGTCGCACCGCGGGTATTGCCTTCGGACACCGCACGATTCGACCGCAAGCTCGATCTGGCCGGACTGGCGATGCTGACCGTTTCGGTGCTGCTGCTCGTCCTTCCTATGGTGCTCGGCCACGAACAGAACTGGCCGCTGTGGACATGGATCACCCTGGGCGCCAGCGTGATCGGTATCGCGGTGTTCGTCGCCATCGAACGAGTGGTCGCGGCGCGCGGCGGCGAACCACTCTTCGCGCAACGGGTGTTGCGGGCCCCCGGGTTGGTGCTCACCGCGGCAACACTGTTCGTGATCATGGCGACCTTCGGCGGCTGGATGTTCGTGATGGCCATCCACCTGCAGAGCACTCTCGGCTACACCGCACTGCATGCCGGGCTGCTGTTCATCCCGATGGGCGTCACGTTCGCGCTGGCCAGCCTGAACTGGGAGCGCGTTCCACACCGGTTCCACGCCGCCATGATCCCGCTGGGGCTTGTGCTCGGCGCGGCGACGATGGTGACGCTCGGCACGCTGCTGCGCGGCGGCGCCGACTTGGGCCCGCTGCCGCTGATGATCTTCGGCATCCAGGGCATCGGCTTCGGACTCGCGTTCAGCCCATTGATGACCAGGACCCTTGCCAAGATCCCGATGTCGCTTGCCGCGGACGCGAGCGGAATCCTGGTCACCAGCGTGCAGCTTGGCATCGTCGTCGGCATCGCCTGCTTCGGCACCATCTTCCTCGAACTGGTCGGCGCCACCGCTTTGTCGGCGGCCCACGCACTGGGCAACACCGCGATCGCCGAGGGTGTGACGGTACTGGCCGCCGCCGCGCTCGCAACCCGGGCAGCGCGCTGAGCACCGACCACACTTGATTCGCCGGAAACCCACCGCTGCCCGGCAGCGGTGGGTTTCCGGCGGTTTGCTGTCCAGATTTCCAAGAAAGTGAACCCGCGGCCGCCGGATACTCGTATGTTTGCCCTACGCAGTGTGGATCGGAGTGGGACAGTGCAGACAGCTGGGATAACCGCGGACTACGTGATCGTCGGCTCGGGATCCGCCGGTGCGGTCCTCGCCAACCGGCTCAGCGACGACCCAGGCACCACCGTGGTGCTGCTCGAGGCGGGGCCGCCCGATAGAAACAAGTTCACGCACATTCCCGCTGCCTTCTCGAAACTGTTTCGCACAGAAGTGGATTGGGACTATCTCACCGAGCCGCAGCCGGAGCTGAACAACCGGCAGATCTATTGGCCGCGCGGGAAGATGTTCGGCGGATCGTCGTCGATGAACGCGATGATGTGGGTCCGCGGATTCCGCGCCGACTACGACGAGTGGGCCCTGCTGGCCGGCGAGGAGTGGGGATTCGCCGCCGCGGTGGAGCAGTACCGGCGCATCGAGAACGTCGAAGAAGCTCAGTACCCCGACGAGGGGGCGGCCGGACCGCTGCACATCTCGCGGCAGCGCAGTCCACGGGCGTCGACAGCGGCCTACCTGACCGCGGTGCAAGAAGCCGGGTTCGCGGTGGAACCGCCGAACCGCCCGCAGCCGGACGGGTTCAGCGAAACCATGGTCACCCAGCGGGGCGGTCGCCGATGGAGCACGGCAGACGCCTATCTGCGGCCCGCGCTGCGGCGGACGAATCTGACCATTCGGACCGAAGCGCTCGTCTCCCGTGTCCTCTTCGAACGTGATCCGGCAGGCGCGCCGCGCGCGGTCGGTGTGGAATACCTGCAGGGTGACGCCTCGCACACGGTCACCGCGCGCCGCGAAGTGATCCTCTGCGGCGGCGCGATCAACAGCCCACAGCTGCTCATGCTGTCCGGCATCGGCGACCGGGACGAGCTCACCAGGCAGGGCATCGAGGTTGTGCACCATGCCCCGGAGGTCGGTGCGAATCTGCAAGACCATCTGGTCTCCGGCATCGGCTACAGCGTCGAAGCGGACTCGCTGTTCACCGCGGAGAAGCCGCGCCAGCTGTTGGATTATCTGATCCGGCATCGCGGCATGCTCACCTCCAATGTCGGCGAAGCCTACGGGTTCGTGCGCAGCCGCTCCGATCTCGACCTGCCCGATCTGGAAATGATCTTCGCACCGGCACCCTTCTATTACGAAGGGCTGCTCGACCCCACCGAGCACGGCGTCATCCTGGTGACGGTACTGCTGCGGCCGCACAGCCGCGGCCGCATCACCCTCGCCTCCGGCGACCCGACGGCGAAGCCGGTCATCGATCCCCGATATCTCTCCGACAGTGCGGGCGCCGACCGCGCCGCGATCATGTCGGGGCTGCGGATCTGCGCCGAACTGGCGGCGTCGCCTGCGATGAAAGCCATACTCGGGCCGTTGATCTATCCGCCGCGAGCGCCGAGCGAGATGGAAGCAACTCTCGAACTGGCGCTGAACGGCTACTCACACACCCTCTACCACCCGGTGGGCACCTGCCGGATGGGCACCGACGAATCAAGCGTGGTCACACCGCGACTGGAAGTCCGTGGCGTGCACGGACTTCGGGTCGCCGACGCGTCGGTGATGCCACTGCTCATCCGTGGCCACACCCACGCGCCGAGCGTGTTCGTCGGCGAACAGGCGGCCAAGTTCATCAGCGCAGGGCGCTGACCACTTCGGCACCGGGGAGCTCGATTCGGCGCGGAGCATCCGCGTCCATCTCGGCGAACGAGCCAGACGAACGTACCGACGTCCTCGACGAATATCTCCGGCAACCCGAAGGCGGCGGCCTGGTCGGCGTGCGGTGACTCGTTCCCGTTGGTCCGCGCCGAGAGTCTCTCGATGAGCGGGGCACACAGTGCCGCAGGCGAACCCACCGCGTCGTAGGCGGCCGGTCTGCGGCCCAGTGGTATGCAATCGGGAGTGCCCGATTTCCTGACCAGCGGCCTGCTCGAGAGGGCGCGCTCGCGCGGCATGAAGTCGGCGAACGCGGCCGGATCGGGTGGCCGGCGTCGGGTAGGAGGTGTATCCCGAGGCTGTCACCTGGTGGCTCGCAACCGAGCTCACCGGTGGGCAAGGTCCCGATCGGGCAGCTGGATCCGGAGCGGGCGCAGCGGGATCGGCGACCGCTCGCGCGGCATCGGTCGCAACGCTGGTGGCGGAATCGTCGCCCATTCCCGGCGCCGGGGATTCCCCTCGTGGACCGAAACAACGTAATGAAGTAATCATTATCCTGTTGGACCGCTAGACAGAGAAACAGGAGCAGGAGTGCACAACGAACTGGAGTCCTTGCTGACCCGGGCCCTGACGCTCGACCGGCACTTCGCCAAGCTTATGGAAGGCCACCCGGCAGGAAGCGCTGCGCCCCTGCAAGATTCGGTGATACGACCGCTGACGGAAGCGTTCACCGAGATGACCGGCCGGGCCCCGGACGTCAACGCCGCCGACGAAACCGCAGAAGAAACCACAGACCAGGTGTGGCAGCTGGCGCGCGACATCACCCGGTTCCGCGGCAACCCCGGGCTACCGACCGGGGTCCAGGAGGCCACCGCCGCCCTTCAACATCTGGCCATCCTGTCCGCCGACGACCCGGACGCTCGCCTGGCCGAGCTCACCGCGCTCCAGTCGGGCCTGGAATCCCAGATCCAGGTCGCCCCCGACGGGCCGTACCTGGTCACCAACGCCACCAAGGTCACCGACTGGCTCGGGGTGGCCATCCGAGCGCTCCCACAGCTGGCCCTGTGCCGGTGCGGAGCTTCGGAGACGAAACCGCTCTGCGACGGCAGCCATGCCCGCATCGGATTCAGCGGAGCCAAAGATCCGCAGCGGGTGCCCGACAGCCGCGAAACCTACGAAGGCGTTGCGGTCACTGTTCTCGACAACCGCGGACTGTGCGCCCATTCCGGGTTCTGCACCGATCGGTTGCCCACCGTATTCCGTGCTAGCGCAGAACCTTTCGTCGCACCGAGCGGCGGACGGATGGACGAGATCAAACGGGCGGCACGAGCCTGCCCCTCCGGCGCTCTCGGTTACGCGATCGATGGCAAGGAGGGCGACGCCCCGGCCAGGGAACCCGCGATCGAGGTATCGAAGGACGGCCCGTACCGGGTCACCGGTGGCATTCCGCTGGTCGACTGCGGCCAACGCAACACGGGCTCGTCGAGCGAGCACTACAGCCTCTGCCGGTGCGGGCACTCGCAGAACAAGCCGTTCTGCAGTGGCATGCACTATTACGTCGGATTCACCGATCCGGTGCCTTCCGAGGAGCCGACACTGTTCGAGTGGGCAGGCGGCCTCCCCGCGCTGACCCGGATGACGCATATCTTCTACGGCAAGTACGTCCCCGAAGATCCGCTGCTCGCGCCACTTTTTGCCAGCATGTCACCCGATCATCCCGAGCGTGTGGCCGCCTGGCTCGGCGAGACCTTCGGCGGACCGAAGCTGTACACCGAGATGTACGGCGGCTACCAGCACATGGTCGCCGAGCATGCCGGCAAGGCGCTCACCGAGGAGTGGCGGGCGCGGTGGGCGCAGCTCATCTCTCGTGCTGCGGATGACGCCGGGTTGCCGACCGACGCGGAATTCCGGGCCGCGTTCGCCGCCTATATCGAGTGGGGATCGCGTATCGCACTGGAGAATTCGCAGCCGGGCGCGACTCCCCCGCCGAATATGCCGGTGCCGCGGTGGTGGTGGGTATGCAACGCCACACCCGGCTCCCGGGTTTCCGCCCTCGCACCCCCCGCCGAAGCCGACCACACCATCGAACTCCCCGGCCCGGACGAACAGGTCGCCTTCGACCGGCACATCAAACCGCTGTTCCGAGCGATGGACCGCAAATCGATGAGCTTCGTCTTCGATCTGTGGTCACACGCCGACGTCGTGCAGCACGCCGCCGGCATCCTCGACCGACTCCAGCAAGGATCCATGCCCTGCGACGGCCGCTGGCCCCAAGACCACATCGATGTCTTCGCCCGCTGGATCGCCGACGGCACTCCCGAATAACACCCGCCGCTGCTCCGCTCTGCCCGATCGGGGTAGAGCGGACCGCGGCCAGTGGGGTCCGACCCCGTTCATCGGTGGTGTCGGGCTCGGGTTCCGCGCTAGCGTGACGGCCTCGAAAGGAGACACTGTGACGCTGCCGAAGAAGGGTGCCCGGTGCATCGTCGTCGATGGGGCCGCGTACCGATGGCGCGTCCGGCGACGACCGACCTATATGCAAGGAATCGCGTTGACGCGCTTGAACTTTGCAGTCGAGCACGCCGACCATCCCGGCACCACGTTGGTCGTCGACACCGGCCACGCTCATCCCCGCAACTGGATGGACATTCCCCCGGTTTCCGTCCGTCCTGCTGACGTTGCCGCGAGCATCCGTCTGGGACTGGCACGCGGATGGAAGCCATCTTCCCCCGGCTCACCTTTCCTGCTGGACCGGTCCGGCAGCGCCACCTCGCCATGATCGCGGTCCAGAGCGCTCGAGACCATAGATCGTCACCCGCGAATTCCTTGGCGCCGACGACTGTGTCCCTGGCGCTAGCGCCTGCACTCCCAGCCGGGCGTCGGGAAGGTCTGGTCGGGTCTCCGTAGCGTCCCGATGTCGGCATCGGCATCGGCATCGGCATCGGCATCGGCATCGGCATCGGCATCGGCAAACATGCCGGATTGGCATGGCGTGCACCATTACTCGCGCTGCACCAGTGCGCAGCGCGCATCTCCGCATCAGTCGCCTTTCACCGGTTCTACGTCGTTGTGGGCGGCGGGCTCATGTGGCCACGAAGAGGCCGAGAGATCCGGCTGCAAGCATGAGCCACGGCAGCGGGTAGGCGATGTCGGAGTACATGCGGGCGCGCACGATGGTGACGACGGCACCGAGGAAGTACAGAACCAAGCCGATAGCGGCAGCCAGGCCGATGGGCGGGATGGCGAGGCCGACCAGGAGGCCGAGCGCACCGATGGCTTTGATGACTCCCAGCAGGCCGAGCATCTGCGCGGGGATCCCGTAGTTCTGCATGTTGTCCAGCAGCCACTGCGGCCGGACAACATCGATGGCTGCCGCGACCGCGGCTGCCACCGCGGCGAGAACGGTGACGACGATGTAGGCGATATGCATGGGAAATACCCTCCTGTTGGATGGCACCCGACGTCTGCGATCGTGATGGACGCGCGAAGCGCCGCACCCGCGGTCACTCGGGCGGTGTTGAGTTCGTCATCCAGATGACGGACGGCGACGAGGAAAGGTGACCGATGCACGCACAGGATGTGCTGGCGCAACGATTCGAAACGCATCGCGGCCATCTGCGGTCGGTCGCCTATCGGATGCTCGGCTCCGCCGGCGAAGCCGAGGATGCGGTTCAGGAGGCATGGCTGCGGCTGGCGCTGTCCGACACCGACGATGTGGAGAATTTGGCGGGCTGGCTGACGACGGTCGTTTCACGGATCTGTCTGGACATGCTGCGATCGCGGGCCGCGCGGCGCGAAGAGCCCATGGACTCCCTGGCCCATCTCGGCGACGTGGCCTACGACAGCGACCCGGAACACGAAGCCGTGCTTATTGATTCGGTGGGGCGCGCGCTTCTGGTGGTGCTAAACACCCTCGGCCCCGACGAGCGGGTGGCGTTCGTGTTGCACGACATGTTCGCGGTGCCGTTCGATCAGATCGCGCCGATCGTGGGGCGCACGACCGCCACGACCAAGAAACTCGCGAGCCGGGCCCGATCGCGCGCACACGGTGACGCGGCCGCGTCCAGCACCGCACTCGCCGAGCAGCGCGATGTCGTCGAGGCGTTCCTGGCCGCCGCACGTAGTGGTGACCTCGGTGCTTTGCTGGCGGTACTGGCACCGGACGTGGTGCGCACCGCCGATCCCGCAGCGCTGCCCGCCGGAATGGCCTTGGTTACCCGTGGCGCGGATGCCGTGGCGAAAGAGACTCTGGTGCTGCGCAGGCGCTCGCAGGTCGCCGCCCTCGCCCTCGTCAACGGCGCAGTCGGCATCATCGTCGCGCCGCGCGGTCAACTCCTGCTCGCGCTCACCGTCACCGTCGAAGGCGATCGGATCGCGGCCTACGAGGTGTACGCCGATCCCGCTCGCCTGCGGCAGCTCGAGCTGGCGGTGCTTCCGGACTGACCGTCGAACCGATTCACGCAGTGGTGATACGCAGCACAAGTGCGACGATCGCGAGGATCAGAATGACCATGGGTACCGGCATGCTCTTCCAGTCCTTTGCCTTCACGTGGAAGCCGATACCGCCGAGAAAGTAGAGAATCAGCCCGACCGCGGCAGCAATCCCGACCGGCGCGAACCACAGGCCGATGAGCAGACCCACCGCACCGGCGAGCAGCAGTGCGGCCAACGGATTCAGCCAGCTCTCCGGCACCCCGATGGCGGCGTACCCCTCCACGAACTGCGGGCGCCGAGTGATCTTGAAGAACGCAGACATGGACAACATGACCGCGAGCACTACAGAAATAATGACGGTCGCAACGAACATAATGCGCCTCCTCGAATGTCACTGCCGGTGACTGCGTTCAATGTAGATCGTCGCGACGACCAACGGAATACTGGCGTCGCGAACGTATGTCGATCCGCAATCATGTATTCCCGCGCATCACAGATCTTCACATCGCGCGACATCGCCACCGAAAGGTGTTGGCTTCCATGGCCGCGATATGTCCGTCGGCAGCTCTGGACCAACAGTGGTCGGCAAGTAACGAAATGCCTCCGCCGCCATGCGGTCCGGTGCCCTACCCGGCCTTACGGCCGACGACGAACACCCGGCGGAAGGGTAGCCAGGTGAGGCCGTCGGAGTGGCTCGGGTATTCCGCCCGCAGGAGTGGGGCGAGTTGTGTGGTGAATTCCTGCCATTCGGCGTCGTCGAGTGCGTCGCGAACGGGGCGTAGGGCAGTTCCGGTGAGCCATTCCAGTACCGGGTCTGCACCCACGAGGCGCTGGAGGTAGGTGGTCTCCCATGCGTCGACCTCACAACCCGTGAGTAGCCGGGCGTATCCATCCGGGTCGAGTACCGCTCGCGGTTCGAGGATCCCGGCCGGAGCAAGTTCAGCGCGCCACTGATCCCGGGACGCCAGTTCGCGGATTGTTCGGTGGGACGGCGCGTCGAAGTTGCCGGGAACTTGGAAGGCCAGCCAGGCTCCCGAAGGCATGTGGTCGACCCATCGAGGCAGCAGGGTGGTGTGGGTCGGCACCCATTGCAGGACGGCATTGCAGATCACGACGTCGGCGTCGGGGGCGGGGTGCCACTGCTCGACCGCGCCGAGGGTGGCGTCGATACCGCGATCTCGTGCGGCCGCGACCATGTCGGGTGAGGAGTCGGAGGCCTCGATGACCGCTCCCGGCCAGCGCTGCGCGAGTGCGAGGGTCAGATGGCCCGGCCCGCATCCGAGATCAACTACCCGGCGCGGCTGTTCGGCGGTCACGCGGTTGAGCAGATCGAAGAACGCGCGTGAACGGTGGTCGTCGAACACGAGGTACTTCTCGGGATCCCACATCGGCCCTCCAAGTCACTGGATTGCACAAAACCGTACGGACGTACTGTAAAGCACGGTCGGCAATACGGCCAGCATCTATCGCGGGGATTCCGTCGCAGCTGGCTTCGTCGACGTGGTCTACCTCGACAGAACCGACCCGATGCCAGGCCCGCCGATGCCCGATCAGGCGCCCGCACACGATGTCGAATCGGCTCCACAGGCGCCCGCATCGTTGGTCGAGTTGTTCGAGAAGTTCGAAACCGCACGATCGAACACTGACCGACGCGACCCGAATCACTATTTCATAGTGATCTCTCACACATCACGTAACAATAACTAACAATTGTACTATCGCATTCCCCCAGCGCTATCCAGGAAAACAACGACACCCTATCTATAGAGTTCAGGCAATTCGGACGTGATCTCGACGTGATCCTCCGCGACTTCTCGGTTAACGTCGCTGGCGGCCCGGATCAACGTCCGGTTCTGACTCGAATCGCCGAACACCGGCAACCCTGCCCCACGGTTCGAGGATCCCCGAGATTCCTGGGGGCAGGGACCCGTGTGCAGCTTCCACGGGCCGGTAGGGCACAGGCAGGGAATCACTATGTTCAAGAACCGTAAGTTCACCACCCGCGCACTCGGCACCACCGCTGTCATCGGCGCCCTCGTTGCCGTCCCGTTCAGTGTCGCGACCGCTACCGCTTCGGCCGAAGGCCACAACTGGGACGGCGTCGCGCAGTGCGAGAGCGGCGGCAACTGGGGCATCGAGACCGGAAACGGCTTCTCCGGCGGCCTGCAGTTCACCCAGAGCACTTGGGAGGCCAACGGCGGCTCGGGCAGCCCGAGCGGCGCCAGCCGGTCCGAGCAGATCCGCGTCGCGGAGAACGTGCTCGCCACCCAGGGCCCCGGCGCATGGCCGGTGTGCGGCGCCTACCTGTAAGACCGCAACCCCTGTTCCACCAGCACGGCCCTGTCACGCGGATTCCGCCGACAGGGCCGTTCTGCGTCAAAAGCCGGGACGCGCTCTTGCTTACTTGCTCCGACACTGATGGCATTACTGAAACCTGTGTCAGTTCAAGGAGGCGCGCATGCTGTCGTTGCAGGAGATTTCGGATCGTCTGGAGATCCAGGACCTGATGGTCCGCTACTCGCACGCGGTCGACACGCGGCAGTGGGATCTGCTCGACGACGTCTTCACCGCGGACGCGCACATCGACTACTCGGCAATGGGCGGCGCGATCGGCGACCTCACGTCGACGAAAGCCTTTCTCGCCCAGGTGCTCCCCAACTTCCCGGCATTCCAGCATTTGGTCGGCAATTCGTCGATCACCGTCGACGGCGACACCGCGACCGGCCGTACGATGTGCCACAACCCGATGCTCGTCGCGAACGGCGAAGGACAGCAGAGCGTCATGTTCTGCGGCCTGTGGTACCTCGACACCTTCGTCCGCATCGACGGCCGATGGCGCATCGAGCGGCGCGTCGAGGAGAAGAGCTACATGTATCTCTCGCCCGCGACGCCGAGCATGGGCTGAATGCCGGGGACATCAGCGTGAGCGGCAGCAGTGCCACCGAGCTGGCGCTGCCCCGCCCGAACCGGCGGGGCAGCTGCGCTCATTCAACGGGCCGGTCCTGAGATCAGAGCGCGGGTTTGGTGAGAGTTTCCTGAGAACGCCGGCACATCGCCTATTGCGCATAGGCCCGCGTCACCGCGGAGGTCAACATATCGACGACACCGCCTACCTCGCCGGGCTCGACCCCGCTTTCCCAGGTGCACGCCACCGGCTCCCCGACCGAACCAGCGTGGGCCAGAGCGGTTTCCACGCTGTCGCGCACGGCGTCGTGCACCGCTTCGATGGGAATTCCCGCCGCAGCGCAGCGGGCGGCGGCGTGCTCGAACCATGACATCGCCGTCGAACCCGAGGCCTCGGCCGCATCCACGAGGACAAGTGCGAGCTCGAAGCCTGCCTTGAGCAGCGCGTCGGGGCCGGTCGCCCAGGCCTCGTCGTGTGGGCGCATCGTCATGGGACTCCCTCCGCGTAACGCCCTTATCCGATTCCGACGCTACGGGCTGACGTACCGGCCTTCGAGCTGGCGAGCCCGTTTCGGCGAATGGACGAACCCGGGTGCGGATTGATTGTGAAATATCCCTACGCGGCCCGAGCCGACCCGAAACGCTGCCGCCTCGCGGCGGTTGTTGTCCCTCATATCGAAGCGGCGCGCCGCCGTCGCCGCGACGCGGCACCCGCCCCGAAAAACTCGGACAATCGACCAGCTCAGCAGCCGTGGACGATCTCGCACCTTCTCACACTGTGAACCCTCACAGGTATGCCTCGCCAGGTTCGGAACATGCCCGGAACCGACAGCAGCCCCCTTGTTCCGCGAGGTCTCCGCGTTACCGTGGGGTGCTTCGCCACGTTGCGACGCCGGAAGGGAGTCACGATGACCGTCACCAGTTCGGATCGACCGGATCTGACCGTATCGGGCAGGCCGGTGACGTCCTCACTGCAGGATGTCCGGGCATTGTCACAGCAGATGGTCGGGCACTTCGTCGAGAACGTCGTCCCGTGCCGGACACTGCCGGGCGAGGCGCTCAACGGCGACATCACCACCATCACCCGGGTCTGCCTGGAGTTGGCGGTGAGCATGTTCGACGGCGCCGATATTCCGGAGAAGACCCAGCAGCTGCAGAAGGTCGCCGCGGGATGGGCCCGCGAGGGTATCCCGATCGACACGATCCACCACGCCGTGCACGAGGGCTTCAAGCTCGGTTTCGACCTCATCCTGGCCAATGCCACCGCCGAGGACTTCGACAATCTCAAGCAGATCAGCCGGCGATTGCTCGAAATCCTCGACACCATCACCTCCACCGTCTCGCAGGCCTATGTCCGGGAACTGCGGGCGGTGGTCAGTGAGCACCACACCGCCGCACACACGCTCACCTCGGCACTGCTCGGCGGCCACCCCACCTCGACCATGGCGCGCGAGTGTGGGATCGAGATCTCCGAATCGTATTCCGTTCTCGCCGTGTCGATTCCGCAACACCCCGAGGAACGCAATCCCAGGGTCGACAGCACGGTGGTCGCCCGGCGCAAGCTGCGCCGCGTGCAGGCCGAGCTCGCGACCCGATGCGGCGAAAGCGCGCTGTCGTTGTTGAGCGTCGACGGCGGCACCATCCTGCTGCCCACCGCGCTGTTCGAGGACGACGCCCTCGACTCGCTCGTCGGCCAACTCTCCCACGCCGCGCAGGTCCCGATCACCGCCGCGGTGGTGCCCGCGCCCCCGGCCCAGGTGCCCGCCGCCGCCGAGCAGGCACACGAGCTGCTCGACATGGTGGCCCGGCTGCAATCGGTCCACGGGCTGTATCGCTTCGACGATCTCGCCCTGGAATACCAGCTCACTCGGCCGGGCCCCGGCCTCGACCACCTGCGCACGCTGCTCGACCCGCTCGACGAACACCCCGAACTGCTCGAAACCCTGCAACGCCACATCAGCAACAACCTCAATCGTCAGCGCACCGGACGCGCCCTGCACGTACACACCAACACCGTCGACTATCGGCTCAAACGCATCGGTCAGCTCACCGGCTTCGACCCCGCCCAAGCCTCCGGCGTCTGGTACCTCAGATCCGCGCTGATCGCTCGAAGCTACAAGCAACCGAGGCCGGGCCCACAACGAGAAGCAAGCTAGGCCACCGGCAAAGACCAGCGCCTGGGGGTCCAGTTCCCTCCGACTGGATCACGACAAGTCGGGTGGCGCACTCGTAACGTCTGCAGATGTGGACCAGAAACTTGCCGACGATCTCACCGAGCTGCCCGCGCTGCTCGAGGTAGTCCGCCATGCTGCCGAACAGGTGTTGACCGGAATCGCCGAACGTGCGGTGGCGCTGCCGCGGGACCCGGTTCCGGCTGCGCCGCTGCCGGAACGGGGAATCGGTCTGCGCCAGGCTCTTTCGGAGTTCCAGCACCGTTGGGAACCGAACTTCTCGGGTAGCGCGGGCCCGCGCTATCTCGGCTTCGTCACCGGAGGCGCGACGCCTGCTTCGATCGCAGGCGACTGGCTGACCAGTACATTCGACCAGAATGTCATGTCCGGCGGCGATTCCGCGGCGATCGATCTGGAGCAGGAGACCGTCGGCTGGATCAGGCAGCTCTTCGGTCTGACGCAGCACACCGGCGCATTCGTGAGCGGAGCGACCACCTCGAATCTGGTCGGGTTGGCGATCGCGCGGGAATGGCTGGGCGAACAACTCGGGGTTTCCGTGGCCACGGCGGGTGTCGGTGCGCTCGGGGCCGTCCATGTGTTGTCCGGAACGCCGCACTCGAGCGTCACCAAGTCGTTGTCGATGCTCGGCATCGGCCGCGATCGGCTTCAACGGGTGCCCACGCTGCCGGATCGGGAAGCCGTCGATGTAGACCACCTCGCCGCGGCGCTCGCCGCATTGGACGGTCGGCCAGCCATCGTGGTCGCCAACGCCGGAACCGTGAATACCGTCGACTTCGACGATCTGCGTGCCATTGCGGCATTGCGCGAGCGGTTTCCGTTTTGGCTACACGTCGACGGCGCTTTCGGAGCGTTCGCCGCGCTTTCGCCGCGGCACGCGCATCTGGTCGACGGTCTCGCCGAGGCCGATTCGGTGTGCGTCGATCTCCACAAATGGCTCAACGTGCCCTACGACGCCGCGGTCCAGTTCACCCGGCGCCGCGACCTGCAGGCCAGGGTCTTCCAGAACTCCGGCGCCGCCTACCTCGGCACACCGACCGCCGAACCGGGATTCGGGGATCTGGTACCGGAGAACTCACGGCGACTGCGTGCGCTCCCCGCGTGGTTCACCCTGTCGGCCTACGGTCGCGACGGACACCGAGAGATCGTGCAGCGCAACATTTCCTGCGCGGGCCGCCTCGGCGATCAGCTCGCCACGAGCGGTGTGATTCGGCTGCTCGCCCCGGTGCGTCTCAACGTCGTCTGCTTCACCCTCACCGACCACCCCACCTCAGAACGGGTGCACGCACTGGCCGAGGCGATCGCCAGGACCGGGGAGGCGTTCGTCACTCCAACGGTGTACGAGGGGCAACCGGGGCTTCGCGCTGCCATCAGCAACTGGCGCACCACCGACTCCGACATAGACCGGGCGTGTCATGCCATCACCGCCGCCGCCCGCGCACTCCCCTAGGTTCTCATCGCGGTTCTGCCGGCGGGGGGGCCCCGGGGGGGGGGGGGGGGGGCCCCCCCCCCCCCCCCGGCGCGCCCGCGGCGCGCCCCCCCCCCCCCCCCCCCCGCGGGGACACACCCACCCCCACCGCGGCCGCCCCAGACGC
>NZ_JBHVDF010000024.1:0-473 GCF_042802915.1 Nocardia sp. NPDC057440 | reverse complement strand
CCCGTGGGTTCACATCGGGGTTCCGCCGCCGGCCCCACCTTGCGGGGGGCCCGCCGCAGCCGAACCAATCGGTGCCCGAGTCGATGCTCACACCCCGACCTCGAGAAGCAGGTTGCCACATCGAGCCCGCTTCGTCGACTCGGGAAGCACCGATGCGTTCGTGCAAGCGCCCATGCTGCTGTGCGTTCGCAAGAGTGCGACCCGACCAGGCAGATAGCGACCGAAGCGCGTTCGTCGATAACGAAATAGCATCGATGCCGGTCCGATGTTTCCGAACTGTTCCCGAATACGAGGCGAGAGATCAGAGACTGAAGACTCGGTCGGCGGTATCCAGACGACCGATGGTGCGGGAGATCTGAGCGCACAGCTGCCACGGCCGCTTGGTATCGGTGGTCGCCTTGCCACTGGTCAGAATCGCCCCCGACAGCCCGCGGGCCGGATCGGCCCAGCCGTATTGGGTCGTCAATCCGCTA
>NZ_JBHVDF010000023.1:109818-110797 GCF_042802915.1 Nocardia sp. NPDC057440 | reverse complement strand
GTGGTCGCCGATGCGACGTCGGGTCGGCCGCTCAGACCGGGTTTCCCTTGTCACGTGGTTGCTGAGATCGGTCGGCGTCGGTTCGCGTCGCAGTGACCGCCACCGCGGTGTAGCGCATCGTGAAGCTGCCCCCTGCCGCGTCGATGGCTGCGCCGATGCCATTCAGCAGTGCCTCCAGTTTGTCCGGCGGGAATTGGCTGTGGCCACCGAATGTCGGCACCTGCTCCAGCCATTCGTCGCGGGTGCAGGGCTGCTCCCAGTCGAACCGCCATTGCTCCGCGTCGCCGAACGCGCCGGCCTGTTGTATTCCGTTGGCCGCCTTGGTGAAGAACGCGGAGTAGGTGTCGAGGCCGGGCATCGTCGGGCGGTCGAACGGCGAGCCGGGCAGCACTCTGCGGTAGACCGTGGAGAAGGCTGCGGCCAGCGCCGACGGTGGTTGGAATACGTACCAGAACACGGCCAGTCGACCGCCGGGGCGCAGCACGTGCGCCGCTTTGGCCGCTCCCGCGACCGGGTCGACCCAATGCCAGGTCTGTCCGGCGACGACCGCGTCGAATGTCCGGCCTGCGGTATCCCAGGCTTCGAACGTCGACACCTCGACCTCGACCCCGCTGCGGCGCGCGAACTCCGCCATCCGCGCGTCGGGTTCGACTCCGAGCGCCCGGCTGCCTGCCGCCTGGAACTGCCTGGCCGCGATGCCGGTGCCGGTCCCGACATCGAGCACGTCGGGGCCGGGGCTCTCGGCGACTATCCGTGCCACCAGGGCGTCGGGGTAACGCGGCCGGGTTCGGTCGTAGCGTTCGGCGTCGGAGCCGAACGACTCGGCGATGTGCCGGGCCTGATGCGCCTCGCGCGGCTCGGGCTCGGAAAGGGGCGGTTGCTCCGGCGGTATAGTGGGCATGCGCCCACTAAAAAAGGGGAACGACACCCCCAAAAAAACAAAAGAAAGTGGGTGGGGGAGAGAGAAACAGAGAGAACC
>NZ_JBHVDF010000023.1:0-109808 GCF_042802915.1 Nocardia sp. NPDC057440 | reverse complement strand
CGCGCCCCCGCGCGGGTCGCGGCGCGTGTCGGGGGGGCGCGCGGGGGCGTCTCGGGGCCTCTCCCCGACAGAGCGGGCCCCCCCCCCCACTCGTAAATCGAGAAGGGCTGGGCGAGGGAAGGATTCGCGATATGCCGACCGGCGTTGCCCTGCGTGACGTGCGCGCGCAGCTGTTCGACGCGGCAGAGCGCCTCCTGCTGCGCGCCGGACCGCACGCACTGACCAGCCGGGCGGTCACCACGGAGGCAGGTTGCGCCAAGGGGGTCCTGCACCGGCATTTCGCCGACTTCGACGGCTTCCTCGCCGAGCTCGTGCTCGACCGCATCGCCCGTATCGACAACCAGGCCGCCGCGCTGCGCGAATCCGCGGGAACCGGCACCGTCGCCGACAACGTCACCGGCGCGCTGACGACCCTGTTCGAGTCGGTCGCGGTGGCAATCATCAGCCTCGTCACCTTCCGCGACGAGTTGCGCGCTCGGCTGCGCCAGGTCAGGCCGCCCGGCGTCCCGGTACTGACGGAAGCCGCGGCCATGATCGCCTCCTATCTGACCGCGGAGCGCCACCTCGGCCGCCTCGCGGCCGATGCCGACGTCGACACCCTCGCGCTCATGGTGATCGGCACCGGGCACCTGCTGTTCGCGGGCCGGGAGGGCACGCCGCCGGAGACCGCCGCTGTCGGTAAGGTCGTGACCGCGGTCCTCGACCCGGCGCTTTCCCGCTGAATACCGCCGCCGGGAATCTGTCGGTGGCTGGGCCTAGGCTGATGAGCATGGCATTCGCAACCGAAATCCCAGCGGAGGGCTTCGAGCACAGGGCCGGTGGGACGCCGCTCGCGCATTCCGAGTTCAGGCCGGTCGGCGAGATCGAGCGGTCCGACAGCCGGTTCGAGGTCGTCAGTGATCACAAGCCCGCCGGTGACCAGCCCGCAGCCATCGAAGAGCTGGAGCGCCGGATCAGGGCGGGCGAGCGCGACGTGGTGCTGCTCGGCGCCACCGGCACCGGCAAGTCGGCGACCACCGCCTGGCTGATCGAACGGCTGCAGCGCCCGACGCTGGTGATGGCGCCGAACAAGACCCTCGCCGCGCAGCTGGCCAACGAGTTGCGAGAGATGTTGCCCAACAACGCCGTCGAGTACTTCGTCTCGTACTACGACTACTACCAGCCCGAGGCGTACATCGCGCAGACCGACACCTACATCGAGAAGGACAGCTCGATCAACGACGATGTCGAGCGGCTGCGCCACTCGGCCACCTCGAGCCTGCTCTCGCGCCGGGACGTGGTGGTGGTGGCGTCGGTGTCGTGCATCTACGGTCTCGGCACACCCCAGTCGTACCTGGATCGGTCGGTGCAGTTGGAGGTGGGCACCGAGCTCGACCGCGACGCGTTCCTGCGACTGCTGGTCGACGTGCAGTACACCCGCAACGACATGTCGTTCACCCGTGGCTCGTTCCGGGTGCGCGGCGACACCGTCGAGATCATTCCCTCTTACGAGGAGCTCGCGGTCCGCATCGAGTTCTTCGGTGACGAGATCGAGGCGCTGTACTACCTGCACCCGCTGACCGGCGATGTGGTCCGTCAGGTCGATACGGTGCGAATCTTCCCGGCCACCCACTATGTGGCGGGTCCGGAGCGCATGGAGCGCGCGGTCGGCGATATCGAGCAAGAGCTCGAGCAGCGGCTTGCCGAACTGGAACGGCAGGGCAAGCTGCTCGAGGCACAGCGGCTGCGAATGCGCACCCAGTACGACCTGGAGATGATTCGGCAGGTCGGGTTCTGCTCCGGCATCGAGAACTACTCGCGCCACATCGATGGCCGCGCGGCGGGCAGCGCGCCTGCCACACTGATCGACTATTTCCCCGAGGACTTCCTGCTCGTCATCGACGAGTCGCACAACACCGTGCCGCAGATCGGCGGCATGTACGAGGGCGATATGTCGCGCAAGCGCAACCTCGTCGAATACGGCTTCCGGCTGCCGTCCGCGGTCGACAACCGACCGCTCACCTGGGAGGAATTCGCCGATCGAATCGGGCAGACGGTGTACCTGTCGGCCACGCCGGGTCCCTACGAGCTCGGGCAGGCCGGCGGTGAGGTCGTCGAGCAGGTGATCCGCCCGACCGGGCTCGTCGATCCGAAGGTCGTGGTCAAGCCGACCAAGGGCCAGATCGACGACCTGATCCACGAAATCCGCCAGCGCACCGAGCGCGACGAACGCGTGCTGGTCACCACCCTCACCAAGAAGATGTCCGAGGACCTGACCGACTACTTGCTCGGCCTCGGCATCCGGGTGCGCTACCTGCACTCCGAGATCGACACGCTGCGGCGCGTGGAACTGTTGCGGCAGCTACGGCTCGGCGAGTACGACGTGCTCGTCGGCATCAACCTGCTGCGTGAGGGCCTCGACCTGCCGGAGGTGTCGCTGGTCGCGATCCTCGACGCCGACAAGGAAGGCTTCCTGCGCAGCACGACCGCGCTGATCCAGACCATCGGCCGCGCGGCGCGCAATGTGTCCGGCGAGGTGCACATGTACGCCGACAAGATCACCGCCTCGATGCAGTTCGCTATCAGCGAGACCGAGCGGCGCCGGGCCAAACAGGTTGCCTACAACGAAGAAATGGGCATCGACCCGCAGCCGCTGCGCAAGAAGATCGCCGACATCCTGGATCAGGTGTACCAGGAGGCTGACGACAGCGAGGTCGCCGTCGGCGGTTCCGGTCGTAACGCCAGTCGTGGCCGCAGGGCCCAGGGGGAGCCGGGGCGCGCAGTGAGCGCGGGCGTCTATGAGGGCCGCGACATCAAGTCGATGCCGCGCGCCGAGCTCGCGGACCTGGTGAAAGAACTCACCGCGCAGATGATGAGCGCGGCACGCGATCTGCAGTTCGAGCTGGCCGGACGGCTACGCGACGAAATCGCGGATCTCAAGAAGGAACTGCGCGGCATGGACGCCGCCGGGTTGAGTTGAGGCTGGGCCCGGCGGTGTCCGGCAGCTCGGCCGCGATGGGCTCAGGACTGCGTCGCCATCCATTCGCTGACGCGGCGCACGACTTCCTCGCGGGAGACGTTTTCGACCTTGGTGATCACTGCCCAACGGTGACCGAACGGATCGATCACGACACCGAACCGGTCACCGGTGACGAAGGTCTGTGGTTGTTCGGCACTGCGGGCGCCGTGCGCGATGGCGCGTTCGATGACTCCGTCGACGTCCGGGCAGTAGTGCACGATCGAGGTGTGCACCCAGTCGCCGTTCGGGGCGAGCACGTTGTTGTCGGGGATGGGCATGCCCACTTGCAGGGTCGAGTCGCCGATCTTCAGTTCGGCGTGCGCGGGTTGGCCGTCGGGCAGATCACTGCGGCCGACCACTTCTGCGCCGAAGACCGCCGTGTAGAAATCGATCGCTTTGTTGCCGTCGGACACCGCCAGAAAGCAGGTGATCGAGTGGTAGCCGTCGGCGATGGGGTTCACTGTTTCGCTCATGCCGACAACCCTCGTCGATCGCGCGACCAGGGTCTTGTAAGAAAGCGACAGCATGCCCGTGATTGCTGACCAGGTGGCCGCAGGACCGGAACCCGGCGGAGTTCCCGCCCTCGACGACGTGAAGGGGATCCTGCACCCGGACGAGCAGGCCAGACATCGATCGCTGGCCCGGCTAGCCGCGGGACCCGAGATCGGCCGGTTCGTCGAGTGGTATTGGTCGGTCCGCTGGGATCTGCGTGGCCGTGCGCCGTACTACGCCGAGGTGCTGTCGTACCCGTGCGTGAATGTCACTTTCGAGCGGACCGCAGCCCGCACCGGTGGTTTCGTCAACGGCGTCTCCACCACCCGATACATCCGTGAGCTCAGCGAGGTGGGGGAGACGTTCGGAGTTCGCTTCCGTGCGGGCGGCTTCGGTGCTTTCACGGGCTTGGACGTCGGCTCGTTCCGCGACGCCGCCGTCCCGCTGGCCGAGGTGCTGCTGGAGGCCGATGGGCTGACCGACCGCGTGCTCGCGGTGTCGTCGGATCAGCAGCGCCGCACCATCATCGAGGATTTCTTCGCCGGCCGTGAGACCGACGACGACCCGACCTATCGACTCGTGCTGCGCATCGTCGAGGCGATGGAGCACGACCCGGAATTGACCAGAGTCGATCAGGTCACCGCGCGGTTCGACGTGCCGATCCGCACCCTGCAGCGGATGTTTCGCAGATACATCGGGGCCGGACCGAAATGGGTGCTGCGCCGCTATCGCCTGCAGGACGGCGCCGATCTACTCGCGCGCGGCCACATCGAAGACCTGGCCGCGCTCGCCGCGGAGCTCGGCTACTTCGATCAGGCGCATTTCTCTCGTGAGTTCGCCGCTGAGGTCGGAATGGCTCCACTGGAATATGCCAAGAATTCGATACGCTCGCGCAACGAGGTCACTTCGAAAGTTCTTCCTACCGAGAAATAGCCAACATTGCCGACAATCGAATAAGACCTCGTGTACCCATCGCCAACGAGGGAGCAGGACATGGACGTCGTGGTTTTGATCGGCCGGGTGCTTTTCGTGGTGTTGTTCTTCGGCTCGGCAGTCGGGCATTTCACGCAGACCGAGGCGATGACGGGTTACGCGCAGAGCCGCGGCGTGCCGTCGCCGAAGGCGGGTGTGCTCGCCTCGGGTGTGCTGATGGCGCTCGGTGCGGTGAGCGTGCTGCTGGGGATTTGGGCGGATCTTGGTGCGCTGCTGCTGGTGATCGTGCTGCTGCCGACCGTGTTCCTGATGCATCGGTTCTGGTCGGAGACCGATCCGGAGACAAAACAGGGCGAGATGATCCACTTCAACAAGGATCTCGCCCTCGCCGGCGCATCGCTCATGCTGTTCGCTTTCTTCGCGCATGTCGACGAACTCGGATTGACGATCACCGGGCCGCTATTCCATCTCGGATGACTGTGATGAATCTCCCACGCGCACAAGAACGTTCGCACAGGTTGTGATCGATCACAGAACTAGGGTCGAGAAATTGAATCTGCCCTGGTCGGTAAGGTCATCAGGTATTCGCCGAGCGAACCCGTGTTCGGAATGCCCGAACACCCTCAGTGTGATGTGTTGCGATTTCTGATATTTCCGGCCGTTTTGCCGCTAGGGTCGAGCCCAGTCGCCGCGCCGGTGCCACGACTCATGGTGGTGCCGGACGTAGGCACCCGACCACCGCATAGTTGGAGGAGAGATGACCGCCTACCGGACCATTGTCGTCGGTACCGATGGCTCGGACTCGTCGTATGTCGCCGTCGAAAAGGCCGCCGCGCTGGCGGGCGACGGGGAAACGACGCTGGTCGTGGCCTGCGCGTACTACCCGACCGACGATCGCGATGTCGCGGCGGCGGCCGACGTGCTCAAGGACGAGGCCTACCAGGTGCGCGGCTCCGCGCCGACCAACGAGATTCTGCGCATCGCCAGGGACAAGGCCACCGCCGTCGGCGCCAAGACCATCGTCGAGCGCTCCATCGTCGGCGAGCCGGTCGAATCGCTGCTCGCCCTCGTCAAGGAGGTCGAGGCCGACCTGCTCGTCGTCGGCAACCGGGGTCTGAACACCCTGGCGGGCCGCCTGCTCGGCTCGGTGCCCTCCGATGTCGCCCGCAAGTCGCGCTCCGACGTGCTGATCGTGCACACCGTGCGCTGAAGGTAGTCCCGTACTACGCGAACGTCGCCCGTTGGCGGGTAGTTCGTGTCGAGAGACCTGACCCCGTCGTTCCGGCCGAAGCCGCAGCGACGGGGTTTCTCCTGTGTGGCCTATGCCAGCGCGTGCAGCACCGACGGTAGCTCCCGGGTGTGGATCACGCCGAGGCGCTGGGTCGCGCGGGTCAGCGCGACATACAGATCGTTGAGCCCGCGCGGGGATTCCGCGAGGATTTGCGCGGGTTCGACCAGATACACGGCATCGAACTCGAGGCCCTTCACGTCGTGTACGGTCAGCACCCGCACCGATTCGCCTGCCAGATCGGCGAAATCCGGGACCAGGTCGTGCGGAGCGATCACCGCGGTGGTGCCCGGTCCGGTCTCGGTGGCCACCAATCGTTCGACCTCGCTACGCAATTGGCTCGCGGTGACCGCGTGGGCGCGCGGTGGCTGCCCGGACTCCCGCACCGATCGGGGCGCCGCCGCGGTGGGGTCGATCGCGCTCAGCACGCCGGCGGCGACGTCCATGATCTCGGCAGGGGTCCGGTAGTTCACCGTGAGCTCGGTCAGCTTCCAGCGTTTGGCCACATACGGTTCCAGCATCGCTTGCCACGACGAAGCGCCCGCAGGGTCACCGGTCTGCGCGACGTCGCCGACGACGGTGATCCAGCGATTCGGGATGCGGCGCATCACCATTCGCCACGCCATTTCCGAAAGCTCCTGCGCCTCGTCCACGATCACGTGACCGTAGGTCCAGGTGCGGTCGCCCGCGGCGCGTTCGGCGGTGGTCTGACTGGCGCGCACATTCTGGCGTTCGGCGAGCTGGCCTGCATCGATCAGGTCATAGGCCATCAGGATCTCGGGATCGAGCTCGTCTTCGAGATCCTGTGGCGCCGAACCGGTCAGGATGTCGAGCGCATCCTGCGCCTCGGCCAGCTGGGCCCGCCAGCGGCGCCGTGCGCGTTCGCGTTCCTCGGCGTCGTCGACACCGAGCAGCTCGGCGAGCTCGTCGAGCAGCGGCGCGTCGGCCGCGCTGTATTCGCCATTGTCCGACCGCACCAGCTCGGCACGGTCGGCAGGATCGAGGCTGCCTGCCACGCGATCGAGCCGCTTCGGGTCGGCGAGCAGGTCGGCGAGCACGTCCTGCGGCGACAGGATCGGCCAGAGCCGGCCGATCGCCGCCTGAATCGCGGGATCGGTGCGCATCTCGTCGCGGATTTCGGCGAGATCGGTTCGGCTGAGCAGACTTTGGCCGCCGGAGAGGTCGGCGCCCATGGTCTGGGCCAGCTGATCGGTCAGTGCGTCCAGCACCGAGCTCGCGAAGATCGGCTTGGCCAGATTGTGCGGGCGGCGCGAGGAGCGGGCCCGGCCGCGGGCGCGAGTGGTGATCTTGCGATCCAGGATCACCGGGTAGCCGTCGAAGGTCAGGCGGATGGGCTCGGCGGGTATCTCCTGCCGATCGCGCACCGCCTGCTTGAGCACCTCGAGGATGGCGAGCGAGCCCTTGATCTCGCCGGCCCGCAGCGAGTCCTCCCGGGTGGCCTTCACCCCGGGATACAGGTCGCCGATGGTGGACAGCAGCACGCCGGTCTCACCGAGCGAGGGCAGCACCTGGCCGATGTAGTCCAGGAAGGTGGCGTTCGGGCCGATGATCAGCACGCCGGACTTGGCCAGCTGCTGCCGGTAGGTGTAGAGGAGGAAGGCCGCGCGGTGCAATGCCACCGCGGTCTTGCCGGTGCCGGGACCGCCCTGCACCACCAGCACGCTCTTGTGCTCGGAGCGGATGATCGCGTCCTGCTCGTGCTGGATGGTCTCGACGATGTCGTTCATGTGGCCGGTGCGCGCGGCATTGAGCGCGGCGAGCAGCGCGCTCTCGCTGCCGACGCCGCCGTCCGCGCCGGTGACGCCGGCCTGGTGCGCCGCTTCCAGATCCAGGTATTCGTCGTTGACCGCGGTGACGGTGCGATTGCGCGAGCGGATGTGACGGCGTCGGGTCACCCCGTCGGGGGTCGCGGTGGTGGCCAAATAGAACGGCCGGGCAAGCGGTGCGCGCCAATCCAGCAGCAGCGTCTCGTAATCGTCTTTTTCATCGAGGATTCCGAGCCTGCCGATGTAGCGGTATTCGCCATCCTGATCGCCATCGAGGTCGATCCGGCCGAAACACAGGCCGTGTTCGGCGGCGTCGTACTTGGCGAGGTCCTCGTGGTAGAGCGCGCTGAACGATTCCCGCTCGCTGCGTGCCTGCGGGGTGCCGCCGGTTTCCAGCAGCACCGTGCGCAACCGGTTGTTGGCATAGTCGCGCATGCCGTCGAGCCGGTCGTAGAGCACAGACAGGTAGGACTGCTCCTGCTCGATTTCGCGGTTCCGCTCGGATGCGCCGTCGTGCGCGGCACGATCCTGAGTGAGACGGTCGGGCAAACTGAACTCCTTAGTCACCGCGATGAACCTGCGCACCCGCAAGGGACGAGTGCACGCGAACTCTGTAGAAACAGAGTTGTCGAGTCTACTGCCGGTTCGGTGTGCTCGCCGTAACCGCAGGTGGGGTATCTGTTGTCGCGTCGCCCACTACTGGGGCGAAGTGCTGCACAACGGGGAACGGGTCATAGAAGTGGTGTAACAGCTGCTGCCAGCGCCGATACCCCGCGGAGCCGCGAAATCCCTCGACATGGTCCGCCAGTTGCTCCCATGCCACCAGGAGCAGATACGTGTCGGGCGTCTCGATGCCGCGCGAGAGCGACAGCGACCGAAAGCCGGGCATCGCCGAGATGATCGGCTTCGCCTCGGCGAAGGCGGCCTCGAAGTCTTCGGCCTGTTCGGGACGGACGGAAAGCAGCGCGTGTTCGAGAATCATCGATGACCTTCAAGAGGCGTGGGTGTTGTTCGGCCTGCGGCCGAGGGGGGTGCCGCTGTCCCGGTGCCCGGCCGGCTTGGCGCGGTACATCGCCAGGTCCGCGTCGTGCAGGACCGCCTCCGGTGTGCGGTGGTCGCCAGGGCTGAGCTCGGTGGCGCCGATCGAGGCGTTCACCTCGATGCGGTGTCCGCGCGCGATGATCGGTTCGGCCATGGACGAGCGCAGCCGAGCCACCAGCGTGTCGATGTCGACCCGCCGCGCCGGTCCGGAAAGCAGCACGAGGAACTCGTCGCCGCCGAGCCTGCCGACCAGGTCATCGCCGCGCAGCGCGCGCTGCAGCCGCTGCGCGACGATCTGCAGCACGGTGTCGCCGATCGCGTGGCCGAGGGTGTCGTTGATCGCCTTGAACCCGTCCAGGTCGATGAACAGCACGGTCGACACCGGAAGTGTCTCGCTGGTGGCGAGCGCGCCGGCGAGCTGGGAAAGGATCAGCGAGCGGTTGGCGAGTCCGGTCAGCGAGTCGTGCGTGGCCTGGTACTCCAATTGCCTTCTGCTTGCGCGGAAATCGGTGATGTCGGCGAAGGAGGACACCGCGGGAGAGGCCGGATCGCCGGGGTTGAGCAGCCTGCTGCTTCCGGATAACCAGCGCCGCTGTCCGTCGTGCCGGTCGACGCCGAAGATGTAGCCGGCGATCGTCTCGCCGGTGGCGAGGGTCCGCGCGATCGGGTGGCGGGTCGTGGGCAGTGGCTGTGCGTTGGCGTCCAGCAGCAGCAGCGGCAGTTCGTCGATCGTCGCGCCGATGAGATCGCCTGCGCGTTCGTCGGTGCCGAAGATCCGCCTGGCCGCCGGATTGGCCGATTCGATGCGGCCGTGGCGGTCGATCACCACCACGCCCTCCTCCAGCTGGGAGACGACCATGGCGAAGTACTGCTCGGCACGCCGCTGTGCGTCCTCCGCGGCGCGCTGCGCGGTCAGGTCGTGCACGACCACCTGGTAGGCGAGATGGTTGTGCCAGGCGGTGAGCACGGAGACCGTCTCGACGGGGACGGTGCCGCCGTCGAGGCGTATCAGCGTCATCTCGGCGCGCGCGGAGGCGTCGCCGGAGTTGGTCAGCGTGCTGATGCGCTCGATCATGCCGAGCACCGAATGCGGGTGGACGAACTGGGTGAGCGGCTTGCCGATCACATCGTGGATGCTGCCGGCGGCCAGCATCCGCACCATGGCCCGGTTGACGTAGACGACGGTGCCGCGTTCGTGCACACAGATGCCGTCCGGAGTGTGCTCGACCAGGGACTGGTAGCGCTGCGCCAATTGCTCGGCCTCTACTGCGCCGTCTGCCTTGTGCTCACCCACTCGAACCCCCGATCGTCGACCCAATCATGGCCATTGGAGCATGGGATTATTCTGACTTCGAGGTGTACAAGATCACACCGTCGACGCTATTGCTTCGATCACAGTTCGGGCACTTCATCGGGCCTTATCTGATGATCATTACAAACCCGATTCTCCGCGCACATCTCGAGCCGACGTGCTGGTCGGCCCGGAGGACCGGCGAAGGAGCGAAGCTATGCCTGGCTCAGCCGCGCAGACCGAAGCGCAATATCAAGATCATATGACGATCGCCGGAATCGGGGCGGTCAGCGGGTACGGCTGGGGCCGCGAGATCCTGTGGAAAGGGTTGCTCAGCGGCAAGTCGGCAGCGAACCTGCACCCCGGCTATGGCCGCGACCGTGACGAGCACGCCTGGGCGTCGCTGGTGCCCGACGGCGGCGATTACACGGTCAGCAACAGCCGCTACGGGCGCGCCATACACGAGTCGGCGCGCGAGGCGATCGTCGATGCGACAGCGCGCGGCTGGCGGCCGGGTCGCAGTGTCGGCGTGCTGCACGCGATCGTGCTCGGCGACGTCACCAACTGGCGTGACTTCTACCTCGTCGACCACGGCCATCGCCGCTCCCGCGACTACATGCGACTACTTCCCTCGACTCCGATCTCGGTATTGCAGCAGGAATTCGGCTTCCACGGTCCTGCGATGAATATCTCGGCGGCGTGCAGCTCGGCGAATGTCGCGCTGATCACCGCGAAGCTGTGGCTGGACGCGGGCGTCGCGGACGACGTGATCTGCGTCGCCACCGATATCTCCGCGACGCCGGACATGCTCGAGCACTTCGTCCGCCTCGGCGCCGCGGTCGGGGATGCCGAACCGCTGGATGCCTGCCGTCCCTTCCAGGCGGGTAGCCGCGGTTTCAGCATCGGTGAGGCGTCGGTGGCGTTCGTGCTGAGCCGTTCGGTGCGGCGGCCGTACGCGGCAATGCTCGGCGGTGGAATGACCAACGACGCGTACCACGTGGTTTCGGTGGATCCCGGCCACGATCAGATCTTCGACTGCGCGCGGATGGCGTTGGCCGACGCCGATGTCACCCCCGCGGATGTCCGGTATTTCAACGCGCACGGCGCCGGGACCAGACAATGTGATGTCGCCGAGCGACATCTGCTCAGGCACCTGTTCGGCGACCGCCCGCACGTCTATGCGGTGAAACCACTCGCGGGCCACTGCCAGGGCGCGGCGGCGGCGGTAGAGGTGGCCGCGGCGGCGCTGGGATACGAGCGGGGCGTCGTGCCCGCCGCACCGATCGTCGCGCCCGCGTACGAGCGGTTGCTCGACGGCCCGACGGAGTTCGAGGGTGGTGTCACGGTGAAGTTGTCGCTCGGCATGGGCGGCAATAATTCGATGGTGGTCCTCGGGCCGGTGTGAGCCCGGCTCATGGCAGCGGCACCGACCAGCTGAGGCGGGTACCCGGTAGCCGGTCGTCCGGTTCGTCGGCGCGATGGATATCGGGCCCGATGATGAACTGTCCGTCCGACTTCTCGGCTCGCTGCTCCAGATTGCGCAACCCGCTGCGGATCACGTGATTCGGTATGCCCCAACCGTTGTCGGTCACCACGATGGTCAGATCGTCGGCCACGCCGATTTCCACCGCGACCAGATCGCCGCCGGAATGCCGCACCGCGTTGCTCACCGCCTCCCGCACCACCGCCTCGGCATGATCGGCGAGCTCGGCTTCCAGCACCGACAGCGGGCCGGTCACCTGAATGGTCGCCCGCAGTTCGGTGTCGGCGGTCTGCTGCCGGATCGCCGCTTCGATCCGCTGCTGCAGCCCGGTGCTCTGGCCGCTGCCGCCGTGCAGGTCGAAGATCGAGGTGCGGATCTCCTGGACGACCTCCTGCAGATCGTTGATCACGTTCGCGAGACGCTCGCGCACGCCGGGAGCCTCGGACCGTGGCACCGCGCCCTGCAGGGTGAGTCCGATCGCGAAGAGCCGCTGGATCACGTGGTCGTGCAGGTCGCGCGCGATGCGGTCGCGGTCGGCGAGGATGTCGAGATCACGCATGCGGCGTTGGGTGTCGGCCAGTTGCATGGCCAGGGCCGCCTGATCGGTGAATGCGGCGGTCAGCTCGACCAATTCGTCCGGGTAGGGCGCGGAGCCGGCCGGGCGCACCGTGACCAACGCGCCGAGAGTGGCATCGGGTGTGCACAGCGGCAGGATCAGCGCAGGGCCGACATCGGGCAGCGGCATGCCGAGATCGACCTGCGCGGCATCGTCGAAGCGCAGCGGCGTGCGCCGGGTGAACGCCTCGCCGAGCGCGGTGCCCTCGGTGTGCACGGTCCATCCGTCGTGGCCCGTACTCGGCCCGGACCACTGCGTGATCGACAGCTCGGTCACCTCGCCGAGCCTGCTGTCGGGTCTCGCGGCGCTGGCCAGGAAGGACTGGTGTGAGCCGGTGAGGGTGCGGGCGTGGTCGACCACGTGGGCGAGCACCAGATCGGGTTCGGTGCCGGCCAGGAATTCGGTGGCGATGTCTCTGGTCGCCTCGATCCACGCCTGCCGGGTGCGGGCGGATTCGTAGAGCCTGGCGTTGTCCACCGCGATGCCCGCCGCGGCGGCCAGGGCCTGGACGAGCACATCGTCGTCCTCGGTGAACGGGTGGCCGCCCGCTTTCTCGGTGAGGTACAGGCTGCCGAAGATCTCGTCGCGGATGCGTACCGGGACGCCGAGGAAGGTGTGCATCGGCGGGTGGTGTGGCGGAAACCCCACCGACGCACGATGATTCGACAATTCGTCGAGGCGAAGCGGTCTCGGTTGGTTGAACACGACGCCGAGCACGCCGTGCCCGGCGGGCAGCTTGCCGATCCGGTCGCGAGTTTTGTCGTCCATGCCCTCATCGATGAACTGGGTCACCTGCTGGTCGTGGCCGCGCACCGCGAGCGCACCGTAGCGGGCGTCGACGAGGCTGGTCGCGGTGTGCACGATGGTGCGCAGGGTTTCGTCGAGGTCGAGTCCGGAGGTGACGGCGAGCATCGCCTCGACGAGACCGTCCATCCGGTCGCGCGAGTCGATGATCGACTCGACGCGTTCCCTGACTTCGGAGAGCAGCTCCCGTAGCCGAAGTTGCGACAACGTGTCGCGCACCGAATACGGGCCGCTGCCGTTTTCTTCGGTCATCTCGGCTTCCTGTCCGTGCGGGCGCGTCACAGCGCTTTCGCCAGTCTAGTTGGCCGATCGAGGACTTTCGGCTCTGTTCACCGTGACCTTACGGTGATGAGGTGGGCGCACCGGGAATAGAAAGTAGGGGTGTCCTATGAATTCGTCGGAGCTGGTGAGAGCGTCGAAATTGGTGGGCGAGACCGAGTTGGTCGGTGGGCTGGAGCTCATGGGCGGGCCGAAAGCGGTCGGTGGGTCGACGTTGTTCGGCAGGACCGAGCTGCTGCGTTCGACCGAGCTGTGGGCCACCGCGGCCGACCCGGAACTCGCGGTGACGACGTGTGGTGCGGTGCCCGCCGCGGACGTGACACGGGCGGTGCGGGCGATCGGCCGGGTGTTGCGCCGCCATCACGTCGATTCGGCGGCGCGGGTGCGGGTCACGGTGCCGCCCGATGCCGCCGAACCGACACTGGTGCAGGCGAACATCCGTTTCCACGACACTCCGACGCGTGTGCAGGTCACCGGCCCGCGCGGGTTCGCCGTGACCTTCGCCGTCGAACGGCTGGACCGGCAGATCGCCCGGCTGGCAACCAGTCAGGCGCGCCCGTTTCCCGATCCGGCTCGTCCACCGCTGGCGTGCGTCACCGAGCCGCGCCCGATCGTTCGCAGGAAGGTCTGCGCGCTGCTGACCGGAACCCCGGCCGAGGCGACGGCAGTGCTGGACGCCATGGACTACGACGCCTACCTGTTTATTGATTCGGAAACCGGTGAGGACGCGATCGTGCACTGGGAGGAGTCGCTGGGCGTGCGGCTGGCGCGCCAGCACGGGACGGCTGCGCCGCAGGCGGCCTCAGAGGTGGCTTTGACGGTGAATTCCCTTCCGCTCACAGTGCATCCGGAACCGACGCCCGCGCTGAGCGAGGACAAGGCGGCGGCTCGGTTGTGTGACGGGGGACTGCCGTTCCTATTCTTCACCGACCCGGGTAGCGGCCGCGGCCGACTGCTCTATCGCCGATACGATGGCGATCTCACGATCGTGGTCCCGGCGGGCTCCGAGTAGCGGGTAGGTCGATCGCCTAGCTGTCGCGCAGTTTGGTGGCAAGCACGGCGGCCTGGGTGCGGCGTTCCATGCCGAGTTTGGCCAATAGTCGGGAAACGTAGTTCTTGACGGTCTTCTCCGCCAGAAACATTCGCGCCGCGATCTGGCGATTGGTCAACCCTTCGCCGAGAAGCGCGAGCAGTCTGCGTTCTTGTTCGGTGAGTCCGGCCAGCGGCCCGTCGTTCTCGGTGCTGCTGCGCAAGCGCGCCTTGAGGGCGGCGGCCGCGCGGTTATCCAGCAGCGAGCGGCCCGCGCCGACTTCCTTGATGGCCTCGGCCAATTCCATGCCCTTGATGTTCTTGACGACGTATCCGCTCGCGCCGGCGAGAATCGCGTCGAGCATGGCGTGCTCGTCGGTGTACGAGGTGAGGATCAGGCAGCGCAGGCCCTCGATATCGGCGAGCAGATCGCGGCACAGCTCGATGCCGTTGCCGTCGGGCAGTCGCACATCGAGCACCGCGACGTCGGGCCGCAGCGCGCGGATGCCGCTCATGGCCTGCGCGACATCGCCCGCCTCACCGATGACGGTGAGCTCGGGGTCGCTGTCCAACAGGTCGATGAGGCCGCGGCGGACGATCTCGTGGTCGTCGACGAGGAACACCTTGATCACGCCGCCTCCTGTTGCCCGCGGGATTTCCGCGCCCCTGCTCGGCGGGGCTTGTGCGCTCCGTTGTGCCACCCGCTCAAGGTAACTCGCCGGGCTCGCGTTGGGAATGCGGAGCGTAATTCGGCGACACTGGATTTCAGCAATATTCAGGCGGGCGGCGCAGCTACCCAGGAGCGGCGCGCGGACAGCGGATCCCGCTGTCTGCCCGCCGCACGGAGCCGAGCATCGCTAGGCTATAGGTGTGAGCAGCCCCTGGGGGGAAGGTGCGGGTCCGGGCGAGCCCGGGGCGGTCGAGGCCGGCGTCACCCTCGTCGAGGGCTCGACATTCTGTATCAGTGAAACCGGTGGCGGCATAAGCCCGCATCGCCAGGAGGGTTTGTTCGTCCGCGACACCAGGGTGCTGTCGCGGTGGCGCCTCACGATCGATGGTGTGCTGCCACAGCCGCTGACCGTGCAGTACGCCGACCCCTACAGCGCGACCATCCTGGCCAGGACGGCGCCGCGCCCGGGCCGCGCCGACAGCACGGCGTTGGTGATCGTCGGGCGCCATGTCGGCGACGGCATGCGCGATGACCTGACTGTGCGCAACCTGTCCGGCGAACCCGTCCGCTGCGTGGTGGCGCTGGAAGTCGACGCCGATTTCGCGGACCTGTTCGAGGTGAAGGATGGCAGGACCGGTGACGGCGTGGTCACCAGCAGCAGCGCCGTCGACGGATCGATCGAGATCACCAGGGCCGATCTGCGGGTGGGTGTCACCGTCGCCGCGGCGGGAGCGATCGCGCGTGATCGCGAATTGCGCTGGGAGGTGGCCCTTCCCGGGCGCGGCGAGTGGACCGCGTGCATCCAGTACCGGCCCGCGCTCGGCGCGGACCCGGTGCCGCCGCGGTATGTGTGCGGCAGTGCCGTCTCGCTCAGCGAGCCCGCGCAGCGCTTGCGCGACTGGTATGAGAATTCACCCACCGTGCACACCGACGACGAAACCCTCGCCGCGGTGTTGCAGCGCGCCGTCACCGATCTCGGGGCCTTGCGCATCTTCGATCCCGGCCATCCCGAGCGGGCGGTGGTCGCCGCGGGCGCGCCCTGGTTCATGGCGCTGTTCGGCCGCGACTCGTTGCTCACCTCGTGGATGGTGCTGCCGCTGGATCGCAGGCTCGCCGTCGGCACGCTACAGAGCCTGGCGGGCTTGCAGGGCAACGAGATTCGTTCGGCCACCGAGGAACAGCCCGGCCGGATCCCGCACGAGGTCCGGTTCGGGCGGGCCTCGACCCTGCTGCTCGGCGGTGACACCGTCTACTACGGCACCGCCGACGCCACGCCGCTGTTCGTCATGCTGCTCGGCGAGCTGCATCGCTGGGGCCTCGATACCGGTACCCGCGACGAGCTGCTGCCACACGCCGATCGGGCGCTGGACTGGATCGACGACTACGGCGACGCCGACGGTGACGGTTTCGTCGAATATCAGCGGTCCGCCGAACACGGGCTGGCCAACCAGGGCTGGAAAGACTCGTGGGACGGCGTGAATTTCATCGACGGCAGCCTGCCCGCCGCGCCCATCGCGCTCGCCGAGGTGCAGGGGTATGTCTACGCGGCCTACCTGGCACGGGCGGCACTCGCGCTCAACGCGGGCGACAACGCCACCGCGGATCTATTCCACGCGAAGGCCTGCCGGTTGAAAGCCGCCTTCAACAAGGCATTCTGGCTGCCCGAACACGGCTGGTACGCGATCGGGCTCGATCGGGACAAGCGGCCGATCGATGCGCTGACCTCCAATATCGGGCACTGCCTGTGGACCGGGATCGTCGATGACGACAAGGCGGGGCTGGTCGCCGACCGCCTGCTCGCGCCCGAGATGTTCACCGGTTGGGGCATCCGGACGCTGGCGACGACCATGGGCGCGTACAACCCGGTCAGCTACCACAACGGCTCGGTATGGCCGCACGACAACGCCATCTGCGCCGCCGGGCTGATGCGGTACGGGTACACCGAGCAGGCGAACCGGGTGATCGATGGGATGCTGGATGCGTCGAGCCGGTTCGGGCATCGGCTGCCCGAACTGTTCTGCGGCTTCGATCGCACCGAGTTCGCGGCACCGGTGCCCTATCCGACATCGTGCTCGCCGCAGGCGTGGGCCGCGGCCGCGCCGCTGCTGTTCCTGCGCAGTATGTTGCGACTGGAGCCGGGTAGCAGTGGTCCGGCCGGAACGGACCCGGCCTCGATCGCGCCCGCGGTGCCGGACCGGTATCTGCCGCTGCGGGTCAACGGGCTGCGCGTGGGCTCGGATGTGCTGACGGTCACCGTCGACAAGGATGGCTGGCAGCTGCGCGGACTGTCCGGCGAGCGGCCTCGATCAGGGCGCTGACCTGGGTGGGAACCGGCCCGGTCCGGTGCTCGGCGAAACTTGTCGGTGGGCGGGCCTAGCATGGCGGCGGGGGCACGTCTGAACACGTCTGAACACGGAGAAGGGACACCTGGTGGCGGAACGCCTCACTGTGCGCGGAGCTCGGGAGCACAACCTGAAGGGGGTTGATCTCGATCTGCCCCGCGACAGTCTCATTGTGTTCACCGGACTGTCGGGCTCGGGCAAATCGAGCCTGGCCTTCGACACGATCTTCGCCGAGGGCCAGCGCCGTTACGTGGAGTCGCTGTCCGCCTACGCTCGCCAGTTCCTCGGGCAGATGGACAAGCCGGACGTCGACTTCATCGAGGGTCTCTCACCCGCGGTGTCCATCGACCAGAAGTCGACCAACCGCAACCCGCGCTCGACCGTCGGCACCATCACCGAGGTCTACGACTACCTGCGTCTGCTCTACGCGCGTGCGGGCACGCCGCACTGCCCGGTGTGCGGCGAGCTCATCGCCAAGCAGTCGCCACAGCAGATCGTCGACCAGGTGCTCGCCATGGAAGAGGGCATCAAGTTCCAGGTCCTCGCGCCGGTGGTGCGCACCCGCAAGGGCGAATTCGTCGACCTGTTCGATCAGTTGAACACCCAGGGCTATTCCCGGGTCCGGGTCGACGGTGTGGTCTATCCGCTGTCGGATCCGCCGAAGCTGAAGAAGCAGGAGAAGCACGACGTCGAGGTCGTGGTCGACCGGCTCTCGGTCAAGCCGAATTCCAAGCAGCGGCTCACCGATTCGATCGAGACGGCGCTGCGGCTCGCCGACGGCATCGTGGTGCTCGATTTCGTCGATCGCGACGAGCACGCGCACGACCGCGAGCGGCGCTTCTCGGAGCGCCTGGCCTGCCCCAACGGTCATCCGCTCGATATCGAGGACCTGGAGCCGAGGTCGTTCTCGTTCAACTCGCCCTACGGCGCCTGCCCGGACTGCACCGGCCTGGGCATCCGCAAGGAGGTCGACCCGGATCTGGTGGTGCCGGACCCGGAGCTGAGCCTGGCCGACGGTGCGATCGCGCCGTGGTCGCGCGGCCAGACCGCCGAATACTTCAACAGGCTGCTGTCGGGCCTGGCCGAATCCGTCGGCTTCTCCATGGACACGCCGTGGCAGGACCTGCCGCTCAAGGCGCGCAAGGCGGTGCTGGAGGGCAGCTCGGATCAGGTGCACGTCTCCTACACCAACCGCTACGGCAGGAAACGTTCGTACTACGCCGATTTCGAGGGCGTGATGCCGTTCCTGCAGCGGCGCATGGAGAGCACCGAGTCCGAGCAGATGAAGGAGCATTACGACGGGTACATGCGTGATGTGCCGTGCCCGGTCTGCAATGGAGCCCGGCTGCGCCCGGAGATCCTCGCGGTCACCATCGCCGCGGGCGGCGAGCGGAAGTCCATCGCGGACGTCAGCGAGTTGTCCATCGCCGACTGCGCCGACTTCCTGAATTCGCTGACCCTCGGTGAGCGGGAGACCGCGATCGCCGGGCAGGTGCTCAAGGAGGTGCAGGCCCGGCTCGGGTTCCTGCTCGATGTCGGGTTGCAGTACCTGTCGTTGTCGCGGGCTGCGGCCACGCTCTCCGGCGGTGAGGCGCAGCGCATTCGGCTGGCGACCCAGATCGGTTCCGGCCTCGTCGGTGTGCTCTATGTGCTCGACGAGCCCTCGATCGGACTGCACCAGCGCGATAATCGCCGGCTCATCGAAACCCTTACGCGGCTGCGTAATCTCGGCAACACCCTCATCGTGGTCGAACACGATGAGGACACCATCCGGGCTTCGGACTGGGTCGTCGACATCGGCCCGCTGGCGGGCGAACACGGTGGCACGGTCGTGCACAGCGGCCCGTACCAGGAACTGCTCACCGAGCCGAATTCGCTGACCGGCGCCTATCTTTCGGGCCGGGAGCGTATCGAGGTGCCGCTGGTGCGGCGTCCGGTCAGCAAGAAGCGTCAGCTCACCGTGGTCGGCGCGAACGAGCACAACTTGCGGGGCATCGACGTCAGCTTCCCGCTCGGCGTGCTCACCTCGGTGACCGGCGTGTCGGGCTCCGGCAAGTCCACCCTGGTCAACGACATCATGGCGACCGTGCTCGCGAACAAGCTCAACGGTGCGCGACAGGTGCCCGGCAGGCACACCAGGATCAATGGTCTCGACGACCTGGACAAACTGGTGCAGGTGGACCAGTCGCCGATCGGCCGCACGCCACGCTCGAACCCGGCCACCTACACGGGCGTGTTCGACAAGATCAGGACGTTGTTCGCGGCGACCACCGAGGCGAAGGTGCGCGGCTACCAGCCGGGCCGATTCTCGTTCAACGTCAAGGGCGGTCGCTGCGAGGCGTGCTCGGGTGACGGCACGCTGAAGATCGAGATGAACTTCCTGCCGGATGTGTATGTGCCGTGCGAGGTGTGCCACGGTGCGCGCTACAACCGCGAAACCCTCGAGGTCCATTACAAGGGCAAGACCATCGCCGAAGTGCTGGACATGTCCATCGAGGAGGGCGCCGAATTCTTCGAGCCGATCACCTCGATCCACCGCTACCTCAAGACACTGGTGGACGTCGGCCTCGGCTACGTGCGTCTCGGCCAGTCCGCGCCCACCCTGTCCGGCGGTGAGGCGCAGCGCGTGAAGCTGGCCGCCGAGCTGCAGAAGCGGTCCACCGGTCGCACCGTCTACATCCTCGACGAGCCGACCACCGGCCTGCACTTCGAAGACATCCGCAAGCTGCTGCTCGTCATCAACGGTCTGGTCGACAAGGGCAACACCGTCGTCGTGATCGAACACAACCTGGACGTCATCAAGACCTCGGACTGGGTGATCGACATGGGACCGGAGGGCGGCTCCGGTGGCGGCACCGTGGTGGCCGAAGGCACTCCGGAAGATGTTGCGGCCGTTGCCGACAGCTACACCGGGCAGTTCCTGCGGCACGTGCTGACCGATGCCGCGGCGCCGAAGACTCCGGCCAAGAAAGCCGCGAGGAAAGCACCGGCCAAGGCCGCCGCGGCCAAGGAAGCGCCGAGCAAAGCCGCGCCGGCCAAAACCACGACAACCAAGATCGCCGCCCCGAGCGCCGCCGCCAAACGCGCCTCGCGCAAGGCCGCCGCACTGCGCTGACGATCAGGCAGTCCGAGGACGATGAAATGCTGGCAACGAGCCTTGCTCCGCGCCACCATTTCGCGACCCTCGAACCGGCGCCAGCGGACAGGCGTAATCAGCGGTTCGCGACGGTATGGATCAGGTCGGCGAGTTCCTTGTGCTTGGACCACATCGGCCAGTGGCCGGTGGGGAGGTCGATGTATTCGGCGTCGATGCGGGCCAGCTCCGCGAACAGGGGCTCCTCGGCGGCGTCGCGGAGTTGTTTGACCAGGTCGGCAGTGATGCTGTTGCAGATCACCGTCGTCGGAACGGCAAGGCGGGCCGCGGAATCGCTCAATTGCAGTGGGCGCGCTGCGACGCCCGCGGGCTCGGACACCGCGCGTTCGCGGAAGCGGGCCAGCATCGCGTCGTCCAAGCCGGTGATGCTGGTGCCGTCGGCCTGCATCTGATCCCAGTCCGGCAACGCGAGTTCGCGGACCGCGTCATCGAGGGCGGAGTTGAGAATGAATCCGTTGGGTAGCGGCGCGGTATCCACATAGATCGTCCGGCTGAACCGCTCGGTGGCGATATCGGTGGCGAGATATGCGGGCGCGGCGCCGCCCGAATGGCTGACCAGCACCGCTGTTTCCTCCGGCGAGACCGCATCGAGAATCGCCTTCGCCTGCATCTCCAGCGTGGCCTGGAGCCGATCGTCGTCGGCCGGATCGAGCCCGGGCAGGGTCAGCGCGAGCACCTCGTTTCCCCGACCGCGAAGGTCGTCGGCGACTTCGTCCCACGCCCACGCGCCGAGCCAGAATCCGGGAATCAGAAGTATGCGTGCCATCCACCGAGCATCGCATGTCCTACCCCGTCAATGACAAATCACCGATGTAGCACACCTTGCGAGATATCAACCTGGACAATATATTTCGCCGTTCGTCATCGAATGCCGTTGCTGTATCAGGGGTGTCGTGGCGAACCGAACCACCGAATCAGCGCGTCACGCAGGCGATCCGCGTTGCCGCGTCCGGTCTCGCTCGCGACCCAGGCGATGTATCCATCCGGTCGGATCAACAGTGCCGCAGGGGCGTCGGGACCGGTTGCCGCGACGATGTCGACCCGGTCGCTCCAGCCGTGCGCGACGTCGGCGAACTCGGTGCCACCGGTCAGGTCGAGCAGCACGGGGCGCGCTTTGTGCAGTAGGTCGGCGACTCGCCCGCTGCCGTGCGATGTTTCGATCACCAGCTCCGGGACTATTCGTCCGGCGAGGTGGTGGCTGTCGCCCACGTCGTAGCGAACATCGGATCCGGCGAGTAGGTGCGCGAGGTGTGCGACGTTGTCGGGCGATTCGAGCAGTTCGCCGAGCAGCGTGCGCAGCGCGGTGACCCCGGCACCGGGCGCCATCAAGGTGGTCTGGGCGAGCGACTGCGTCATGACGCGTTCGCCGACCGGGTAGCGCTCGGTCTGGTAGCTGTCGAGCAGACCCGATGGAGCCCAGCCGTTGATGTGCCCGGCGAGTTTCCAGCCGAGATTGGCCGCGTCCTGCAGTCCGAGATTGAGCCCGGGGCCGCCCATGGCGGAGTGTACATGGGCGGAATCGCCGACCAGGAATACATTTCCGTCGCGGTAGCGGTCCGCCTGGCGGGTGTTCTGAGCGTCCATTCTGCGAAGCGCGTGCGGGCCTGCGCCGGTGGGCGGTTGGATCGGCAGGTCGACATCGAGGACTCGGCGCGCGCTCGCACGCAGCTCATCCAGCGTCATCGGGGTGTTCTCCTGGACCGGCTCGGTGTCGAACTCCATGGTTGCGATGAGCGGCCTGCCGGGGTCGAGCTCGGCGAAGACGAACCCGCCGCGCGCGAGGCGATTGTGCCCGGCAGGCAGTCGGCCGAATCCCGGAACCTCGAGGCCGCCGTCGGCCGAGCGCAGCTCCGCAGGCAGGCTCACATGCGCCATCCGAGTCACTGTGGTGGCGAATGTGGTTCCGGGGAACTCGATTCCGGTGCGCTTGCGGACAAAGCTCTTGCCGCCGTCGGCCCCGATCAAGAATGAGGTTGTCAGCTCGTAGTGCCCCTCGGGGCCCGCCACGCCGACCGTGACGTGGCCGTCCTGTTGAGCCAGCTCGGTCAGTTCATGCCCCCACCTGATGTCCACGCCGAGCCCGCGCGCCCGCTTTTCCAGTAGCCGCACCAGTCTGGGCTGGGGGAGCAGCATCGCGTACATCGGATTGTCTTGCAGCGCAGCCAAAGACATCGGTATACCGCTGAATCCGTATCCGGGAATCGGCCGCGGCGCACCGGGCGCGCCTCCGAACTCGTGGTACAGGCCGCGCATATCGAGTAGCCGAATCACCTGGCCGACAAGGCCGTTGGCCTTCGGCTCGGCGCTCGGCTCGGTGAGTCTGTCGAGCACGATCGGGCGCACACCGGCCAAGGCGAGCTCGCAGGCGAGCATGAGCCCGTTCGGTCCGGCTCCGGAAACAACAACGTCGACAGATATTTTGGGCATGACGAATACACCTCTTTGTCACTGATTTTTGTGTGTTGCGGTTCTTGCTGTGCGGCGCGGTCAGCCGTTGACAGCAGGTTCGGGTAGTCCGGCGGCGACCTGTTCGATGGCGCGGCGTAGGAGGGTGGTGAGCAGCAGCGGTGGATCGGCGTGTATGTATGTCTCCGTCGCGGCCTGATAGACGCCGCCGAGCACGCCCGCAACCAACCGCGGATAGAGGTCACGCTCGGGATCGGTGCCGGTGCGCTCCGCGATCACCTCGACCCAGTCGTCGAATACGCCTTTGGACACCGCGATTCGGGTCTCCGGCGCATCGAGCAGTTCACGAACCATCGATAGTTGTTCGGTGGTCGGCGGCGCGGCCCCGACACCGTCGGCCTCCAACGGCTCCAACACCGCCGCGCCGATCGCGCTCCAGAGCGGTTCGCCCGCAGGACGATTCCGCAGCGCGATCAGGCTGCGCTGGATCCGCTCGACCTGCCGATAGGCCAGCGCCTCGTACTTGCCGGTGAAGTAGTTGTTGAAGGTGCGCACCGACACCCCCGCTCGCGCCGCGATGTCGTCGCGCGTCACGTTCCCGAGGCCACGCTCCATCGCCAGCTCGAGCGCGGCGTCGCTCAATGCTTTGCGGGTATCGAGCTTCTTGCGCTCTCGCAGACCGAGTACCTGTTCCTCCGGCATGACATCAGCGTACCGATAAAAATGCCCGACGGGCAAGATTTCCCGTCGGGCAAAATTATTGAGGTGCTGGATCAGTAAACCGGGCCGGTGTACTTCTCGCCGGGCCCCTTGCCCGGCTCGTCGGGATGCGCAGAGGATTCCCGGAAGGCGCGCTGCAAAGACTGCAGGCCGTCGCGGTAGGGGCCCGCGTGCGGGCCGAAGTACTCGACGGAGGAGGTGACCAGGCCGGCGAGGGCGGTGATCAGCCGGCGGGCCTCGTCCAGATCGCGGTGCGGGCTGGTGTCCGGGTCCGCGTCGCCGAGCCCGAGCTTCTCCGCCGCCGCACTCATCAGCATCATCGCGGCGCGGCTGATCACCTCGACCGCCGGGATGTCGGCCAGTTCGCGGACGGTGGTGTCGGGCTGTTCAGTCATGGGATCAGGCTAGCGAGGCCGCGCGCAGCAGTCGGAGCTGGCCGATCTCGGCGGCGTTCTTCATGGGTTCGGTGTTCACCCAGCCGGCCAGGTGTGCCACTGTCAGCGCCGCGTCGGCAGGCCACGGAGCTGCCAGCGCGGCAGGTCCAGGCGTGAGGTTGCCATCGCGGGAGCGTGTCACGGGGACTGGACACGGACAAGTGATCAACGGGGCGATTCGGCGATAGCGAGCGGGAATGTTAGACTTCTCGCCGACGACCGCCCTTGGCTTGCCTCGGGCTGATAAGTGGAGCCCGACTCCCACCGTTGCCGACGAGCAATCGTACAGGTCAAACGGTCCGGTCACCCGCCCTCCGGGGCGGGTTTCTTGTGCAGGGATGCTTGCGCGGAGAGCGATTCGCCGCGGAGGACCTGATGAGCACAGGGGTCGACGCGAGCGCCATTGGCGCGCGATGTCGGTGGCCGGTCGACTCGGGCCCCGTTGCGGAGAAATACCGCACCGGGGCTTTTGCGTTGAAGAAGGGGTTGCATTTATTGCACGCGGTTGTCAGACGACATCGCTTGACCTAGGAGGCCCCATCAGCACTGAGACCCGCATCAACGATCGCATCCGTGTTCCCGAGGTTCGACTCATCGGACCCGGCGGTGAACAGGTTGGGATCGTGCGTGTTGAAGATGCACTACGCGTCGCCCTCGAGGCCGATCTTGATCTGGTCGAGGTGGCTCCAGACGCTCGTCCACCGGTCTGCAAGATCATGGACTACGGCAAGTTCAAGTACGAGACGGCGCAGAAGGCGCGCGAGTCTCGGAAGAACCAGGTGCAGACCGTCATCAAGGAGCAGAAGCTCCGCCCCAAGATCGACGACCACGACTACGAGACCAAGAAGCGCAACGTTGTTCGCTTCCTCGAGGCCGGGTCCAAGGTCAAGGTGACGATCATGTTCCGTGGCCGTGAGCAGTCGCGCCCCGAGCTGGGCTTCCGACTGCTGCAGCGGTTGGCCTCCGACGTCGCCGAGCTCGGTTTCGTCGAGACTTCCGCCAAGCAGGACGGTCGCAATATGACCATGGTCCTCGCGCCCCACAAGGGTGCGAAGACGCGTGTGAAGGCGCAGGAAGAGTCGGCGGCCCGGTCGCAGCCTGCCCCGCGCCCCGTCGCGCCTGCCGCAGACACGCAAGCCGCCCCCGCGGCGGCGGCCCCCGCGGCACCGGCCGAGTCGGCCGAGTCGCAGTAACAACGATCAGCACCGGCGGTCCGCGCAGGACCGCCGGTACGACACAGATAGAGGAATCCATGCCGAAGATGAAGAGCCACAGCGGCGCGTCGAAGCGGTTCAAGGTGAGCGGTCGCGGCAAGCTGCTGCGCCAGCAGGCCAACCGTCGCCACCTGCTCGAGCACAAGTCCACTCGTCGGACTCGTCGTCTGGATGGCACGGAGTCCGTCGCGTCCGTTGACGTCCCCCGCGTCAAGCGGCTGCTCGGTCTCTGAGACCAGCAGCATCCGCGATCCGGATTCCGGACGCCGACCACCGACCAACTCCGGGGCGCACGCAGACGCCCCCTAGATCGACAAAGGACTGACCCATGGCACGCGTCAAAAGGGCCGTCAACGCTCAGAAGAAGCGTCGTTCCATCCTCGAGGCCTCCAAGGGCTACCGCGGACAGCGCTCGCGCCTGTACCGCAAGGCCAAGGAACAGCAGCTGCACTCGCTCACCTACGCCTACCGGGACCGCCGGGCGCGCAAGGGTGACTTCCGCAAGCTGTGGATCGCCCGCATCAACGCCGCGGCGCGCCTCAACGACATCACCTACAACCGCTTCATCCAGGGCCTGAAGGCTGCCGGTGTCGAGGTCGACCGCAAGATCCTCGCCGAGCTTGCCGTCTCCGACGCCGAGGCGTTCGCCGGCCTGGTCGCGGTGGCCAAGGCCGCCCTCCCGCAGGACGTCAACGCCCCGGCTGCCTGAGCTCGGGTTACGTGACAGACCTTTCGGAACGACCCGTGGATGCGCTCTCCGAGCGCAATCCGCGGGTCGTTTCCGCTGTCAAGCTCCATCGCGCCGCCAACCGCCGCAAGGCCGGGCAGTTCCTCGCCGAGGGCGCCAATTCGGTTGCGGCGGCCCTTGATACGGGGCGGGTGCAGGAGCTTTTCTATTCGGCGGGCGCCGCGGCGCGCGAGCACGAACTGGTGGCCGGCGCCGCGGGCAGTGGCGTGCGGACCACGCTGGTGAGCGACCGGGCCGCGCAAATGCTCGGTGAAACCGTCACCGCGCCAGGGCTCATCGCAGTGTGCGAGCTGATCGATGCGCCGCTCGCCGGGGTGCTCGCCGCGAATCCCCGGATGCTGGCGGTGCCGGTCGAGATCGCCGAACCGGGCAACGCGGGCACGCTGATCCGGGTCGCCGACGCGGTCGGCGCCGAGGGCGTGGTGCTCGCGGGGGAGACCGTCGACCCGCACAACGGTAAATGCGTGCGCGCCAGCGCGGGCAGCTTGTTCCACGTGCCCATCGCGCGGTGTCGGGATATCGCCGAGACCCTGGATGCGATTGCGGCGGCGGGCATCACGATTCTGGCCACCGCGGCCGATGGTGAGGTCGACCTGGACGACGCCGACGCTCTGCTCGCCGGTCCGGTCGCCTGGCTGTTCGGCAATGAGGCGCACGGACTCGCCCCCGCGGTCGCGGCCCGAGCCGATCACCGGGTGCGCATCCCCATCCACGGTCGCGCGGAGAGCCTGAACCTCGCTGCCGCCGCGGCCATCTGCCTGTACGCGAGTGCGCGCGTGCAGCACGCGAAGTAGAGTTCCCGCCGCTCGAGAGCTATGGTGTCGCGCTGCGAAGTGGCCTAATCCCCTTCGTCGGACAGGTTTTCGAGGATTTCCTCGGCCCAGGCGGCCGGGATGGCGTCGGGTCCCGCGACCTGCATGGCGCTCATCACGGTGAGCAGCATCCCGGTGGCGATGAAGCGGCGGGCTTCGATGAGTGGCGCGTCGGTGAGCTCGCGCACCAGCGCGAAGATCTGTCCGAACCGCGCGCGGACCTCGTCGCCGATCACCGGGTCGGAGCTCGATGCGATGCCGTGCATGAACACCTGCAGGAGTTCGCGCTCGGCCAGGAAGACCTTGTAGCCGTGGCCGAGCTGGCGTAATGCTTCCGCAGGGGGTGCCTCGCGATCGGTGCGTTCGGCGTCGGCCGCGCGGAAGGCTTTTTCGATGCGATCGCAGACCCGGTGCAGTGCGGCCAGGAACAGGTGCTGCTTGGTGCCGAACAGCCGGATCACGTAGGGCTGAGAGACGCCGGCGAGCCTGGCGATTTCATCGGTCTTGGTGCCCGCGTAACCGCCCGCGGCGAAGGCGGTGATGGCGGCATTCAGTACTTCTTCGCTGCGTTGCGCGGCGGTCAGCCTGGTGCCGGTCGTCATGCCGTCGTCCTCCTTGGCTTCCCCGTCGATGTTTGTCTATCAGATCCGACCACCCTATTGACATGTTATCAGTCGATGCATACTTTTGACCGTGTTAGTTATCAGTCGATTACAACAAAGGCTGGACATGAACGAGATTCTTGAAGTCGCCGATTCGTCGGCTCCCGTCGTGGCGCAGGGGAGTCCAGGCCGCGGCCGACCCCTCGCCGCGGTATTGGCCGCTGTCGGTATCCCGATGTTCATGGTCACGCTGGACAACCTCGTGGTGACCAATGCGCTGCCGGTGATCCGCACCGAGCTCGGCGCCTCGCTCGGCGACTTGCAATGGTTCGTCAACGCCTACACGCTCGCCTTCGCCTCGCTGCTGCTCACGGCGACAGCGATCGGTGACCGACTCGGCCGCCGCCGCGTATTCCTGTCCGGGATCGCGCTCTTCACTGTCGCGTCCGCGGCCTGCGCACTGGCTGTCGATCCGTGGATGTTGATCGCCGCCAGGGCAATTCAAGGTTTCGGCGCGGCCGCGGTGATGCCGCTGTCGCTGACACTGCTTTCCTCGGCGGTACCCGAGAAAATGCGCAGTGCCGCGATCGGCATCTGGGGCGGAATCTCCGGTCTCGGCGTCGCCCTCGGTCCGCTCATCGGCGGTGCTGTGGTCGAAGGGTTGAGCTGGCACTGGATCTTCTGGCTCAACGTGCCCCTCGGCGTGTTGGTCCTGCCTTTCGCGGCCCGGGTGCTGGACGAGTCCTACGGCGGCAAGCGGCGGTTGGATCCGCTCGGGCTCGTGCTGTCGGCGAGTGGGGTGCTCGCGGTGGTGTGGGGTGTGGTGCACGGCGCTGACGACGGCTGGACCTCGGCCGGTGTGCTGTCCGCGCTGCTCGGTGGCGCGGTGCTGCTCGGCTGCCTGATCGCCTGGGAGCTGAAGACTCCGGACCCGATGTTGCCATTGCGTTTGTTCCGGTCCCGCGCCTTCCGGGTGAGCAATACGACGGTGTTCACCTTCTCGGTCGGCGTCTTCGGATCGATCTTCCTGCTGGCGCAGTATTTCCAGGTCGTGCAGGGCTATGGCCCGTTGCAATCGGGCATCCGCACCATGCCGTGGACGCTGGCGCCGATGGTGGTCGCCCCACTCGCGGGCCTGATCGTCGATCGGGTCGGCGCCCGCACACTGCTCGCCACGGGGCAGGCCGCGCTGGCTGTCGCGCTGGCCTGGATGGCGGCGATCTCCACGGTCGACGCGAGCTACGGATCGTTTATCGGCCCGTTCCTGCTCGGCGGCATCGGTATGGGCCTGACCTTCGCGCCCGGCGCGACGGTTGTGATGGCCAGCGCCGCACCCGAGGATCGGGCGATGGCCTCCGGCACCAACAACACCATTCGTGAGGTGGGTGTCGCGATGGGTGTCGCTGTGCTGGCGTCGGTATTCGCCTCACACGGCTCCTACCTGAGCCCGCAGAGCTTCGTCGACGGCATGGTGCCCGCGGTGTGGGTCGGGGCAGGCGTTGTCGCGGTCGGCGCGGTGGTTGCGTGGCTGCTGCCCGGGAAGATCACCCAGGTTCGCTGAGCTGTTGTGGGTGCCCCCTGCTCAGGTCCTGACCGGAGCAGGGGGCACAGCTGTTCGTTTGCCCTGCCATCGCACGGACGCAGCACGTCATCGCCGTATTCCGGTGTCGGCCGGCACCGCCTCGGTGCGGATCCGGTCGACGCGACAGCGCCGCGCTCGCCTCTCCGGCATGCGAAGTCGGCCGCTAGCACACGCCGGGCAAGCGGGGGAGCGGTAATCCGGGTGAATCGGCCATGACGGATCGAATACGATTCCACCAGCAGCAATGTGGGTAGGCAATCATGCGGACCCTCGAACCGATCCCCAGGGGAGAGTCGAACGATCGTGGCCGACGACAACGACGCAGCAGTCGAGCACAGCGCGGCGCTCACCGAGGAGGCACTGGCCGCCGCCGCGGCGGCGGCCGAGAAGGCGTTTGCCGCTGCCGCCGACCTCGATGCGCTCGCCGTCGCGAAAACCGAGCATCTCGGCGGCAAAGCGCCGCTCGCCCTCGCGCAGCGCGCGCTGGGCGGCCTGCCGAAGGCCGAGAAGGCCGACGCGGGCAAACGGGTCAATATCGCGCGGGCGCGGGTCTCGGACGCGTTCGAAGCGCGACGTGCCGTGCTGCTGGCCGAGCGTGATGCCGCGGTGCTCGTCGCGGAGGCGATCGACGTCACGCTGCCCGCGCGCAGGCAGCAGGTCGGCGCGCGCCACCCGATCACCGTCATCTCCGAGCAGATCGCCGATGTGTTCGTCGCGATGGGCTGGGAGGTTGCCGAAGGCCCCGAGGTCGAGACCGAGCACTTCAACTTCGACGCGCTGAACTTCCTCCCGGACCACCCCGCGCGCACGATGCAGGACACCTTCCACATCGCGCCGGAGGGTTCGCGGCAGGTGCTGCGCACGCACACCTCGCCGGTACAGGTGCGTTCGATGCTGGAGCGCGAGGTGCCGATCTACGTCGTGTGCCCGGGCCGCACGTTCCGCACCGACGAACTCGACGCCACCCACACTCCGGTGTTCTCCCAGGTGGAGGGGTTGGCCGTGGACAAGGGCCTGACCATGGCGCACCTGCGCGGCACCCTGGACGCGTTCGCGCGGGCCCTGTTCGGGCCCGAGACCCGAACCCGCATGCGCCCCAACTACTTCCCGTTCACCGAGCCGTCGGCCGAGGTCGACGTGTGGTTCCCGGACAAGAAGGGCGGCGCGGGCTGGGTCGAATGGGGCGGCTGCGGCATGGTGAACCCGAAGGTGCTGATCGCCAGCGGGATCGACCCCGAGGTGTACAGCGGGTTCGCGTTCGGTATGGGCCTGGAGCGGACGCTGCAGTTCCGCAACGGCATTCCGGACATGCGGGACATCGTCGAGGGTGACGTGCGTTTCACGCTGCCCTTCGGTATCCGGTCCTGAGCTGAGCGATTCAAGAACTTCCTTCGATCGAGAGAGCGAAACGTCAAGTGCGAGTAGCGCAGTCCTGGCTGACGGAAATCATCCGGCGGACCACCCCCGAGTGGTCGGTGACGCCGGAGGAGCTCGACGCAGGGTTCGTCCGTGTCGGGCTGGAGGTCGAAGAGGTCGACAAACTCGAGCGGGTGACGGGTGATATCGAGAAGCCGCTCGTCGTCGGCCGTGTCGCCGAGATCACCGAGCTGACCGAGTTCAAGAAACCGATCCGGTTCTGCAAAGTAGATGTCGGCAACCCCGATCTGCAGGAGATCGTCTGCGGCGCAACAAATTTCGCGGTCGGTGATCTGGTCGTCGTGGTGCTGCCGGGTGCGGTGCTGCCCGGCGGTTTCGCCATTGCCTCGCGCAAGACCTACGGGCATGTCTCCAATGGCATGATCTGCTCGGTCGCCGAACTCGGTATCGGCAAGGATCATTCGGGCATCCTGGTGCTCGAGCCGGGCACCGCCGAGCCTGGGACCGACGCCAACGAGCTGCTCGGCCTCGACGACACCATCATCGAGTTGAACATCACCCCGGATCGCGGCTACTGCTTCTCGGTGCGCGGTCTCGCTCGCGAACTGGCGTGTGGTTCCGACCTGGAATACGCCGACCCCGCCGTGCGGACCCTGCCCGACGACGAGCAGGACGCCTGGCCCGTTCGGCTCGAACCGGCCTCGAAGTGCACGCGTTTCGCGGTCCGCCGGGTCACCGGCATCGACCCGAACGCGGTGAGCCCTTGGTGGTTGCAGCGCAGGCTGCTGCTGGCCGGCGTTCGCCCGATCTCGCCCGCTGTCGACGTCACCAACTACGTCATGCTCGAACTCGGCCAGCCGCTGCACGCCTTCGACGCGGCCAAGCTCACCGGCGGCCTGGTGGTGCGCACCGCCAACACCGGCGAGACGCTGCGTACCCTCGACGAGACCGAACGCGTGCTCGATGCCGAGGATGTGGTGATCGCCGACGATTCGGGCGTCATCTCCTTGGCGGGCGTCATGGGCGGTGCGACAACGGAAGTCGGCGCCGAGTCGACCGATATCGTGCTCGAGGCCGCCACCTGGAATCCGCTGCTCGTCTACCGCACCTCGCGGCGCCACAAGCTCTCCTCGGAGGCAGGCAAGCGCTACGAGCGGGTCGTCGATCCCGAGATCAATGTCATCGCGCTGGATCGAGCAGCCATACTGCTCGCCGAAATCGCCGGTGGCACTGTCGAATCCGTACTGACCGATGTTCGGGTGCCGACGCAGGTCGCCGACCCGATCCGGATGGATATCGACCTGGCAGACCGCGTCGCGGGCGTCACCTACTCGACCGGTACCTCGGCGCGGCGCCTGGCCCAGATCGGCGCGAACGTGGATGTCGGCGTCAGCGAGGCCGGGCACGGCCAGTTGGTCGTTACCCCGCCGAGCTGGCGGCCCGACCTGGCTCAGCCCGCCGACCTGGTGGAGGAGGTGCTGCGGCTGGAGGGGCTCGAGCAGATCCCCTCGGTGATCCCGACCGCGCCCGCCGGACGCGGACTCACCCCGACCCAGCGCCGCCGTCGCGCGGTGAGCAGGGCGCTTGCCTTCACCGGTTGTGTAGAGGTGCCACCGCCGGTGTTCCTGCCGCCGGGTGTGTTCGACACGTGGGGTCTGGACGCCGACGACCCGCGCCGCGCCACCACCCGCGTGTTGAACCCGCTCGATGCGGAGCGCCCCGAACTGGCGACCACGCTGCTGCCCGGCCTGCTGGAAGTGGCCGCCCGCAACATCTCGCGCGGCGCGCGTGACCTCGCGGTCTACGGCATCGCCCAGGTGGTGCTGACCGGCCCGAACGTCGCGCCGATCGCACCGCTGCCGGTGGACCGCCGCCCGGCCGACGAGCAGATCGCGGAACTGATCGGCTCGCTGCCCGCGCAGCCGGTGCATGTGGCCGCCGTGCTCACCGGTCGCCGCGACCCACGCGGTCCGTGGGGCCCCGGTCGTGCGGTGGAGGCCGCTGACGCTTTCGCCCTCACCGACGCCGTCGCCGACGCGGCGGGTGTGACTATCGAACGTAAGGCCGCCGCGCACCTGCCATGGCATCCAGGGCGCTGCGCCGAACTGCTCGTCGACGGCGAGATCGTCGGCCACGCGGGCGAACTGCATCCCGCCGTGCTGGAACGCGCAGGCCTGCCGCCGCGCACCTGCGCCGTCGAACTCGACCTCGACGCGCTGCCGCTGCGCGAATCCCGCCCGGTGCCGGTGGTTTCCCCGTTCCCGGCCGTCCTGCAGGACGTATCGGTGAGTGTCGAGAAGGCGGTGGCCGCCGCGTCGGTGGAATCGGCACTGCGCTCCGGCGGTGGCGAATTGCTCGAAGACATCGCATTGTTCGACGTCTACGAAGGCGCTCAGGCCGGTGCGGGCCGCAAGTCCCTCACCTACGCCCTGCGCTTCCGCGCCACCGACCGCACCCTTACCGAGGACGAGGCCAGCGCCGCCCGCGACGCCGCGGTCGCGGCCGCGGCGGATGCCGTCGGCGCGGTCCTGCGCGCCTGACATATCCCGACGTCGGGACCGCGCGGCGATTGCGGTCGCGCGGCCCCGACGTGTTCGGTGTTCGGGATCGGCGCGCGTGGCGAATTCGTCATCGTCGTGCGGCAGCATCGCGATTCGGCGAGGCCCGAGCGCGGCGCCACGCGAGCAGCGAGTAAGAAGGGCGGTATGCGGCATCCTGCGAGCCCTATCCTGCACGCGCTGACCTACCTGCCCCAACGGCAGATCGCGCAGACCCCGGCCATGCTGGGGTTGGAGTACACCGAGCTGTCCATCGCGACCGCCGACGGGGAGACGCTGCACGGTTGGTGGGTGCCTGCTCGCCGGTCCATCGGGCATGTGCTGTTCGCGCATGGGAACGCCGGCAATATCGGCGATCGGGTGCCGATATTCGCGCTGCTCACCGAGGCCGGTTTCGATGTGCTCGCGTTCGACTACCGGGGCTTCGGGCGCAGCACCGGGCGGCCAACGGAGCACGGGACCTATCTCGATTCCCGTGCGGCGCGGCGCGTTCTGCTCGCGCAGCCGGGTGTCGATACCGATCGGGTGCTGTATCTGGGGAAGTCGCTCGGTGGCGCGGTCATGCTCGAACTCTCGACCGTGCATCCACCCGCCGGGCTGATCCTGATGTCTACCTTCACCGGCATCCGTGATGCTGCGAGGTCGGTGTACCCGTTTCTGCCTCGGCCGTTGGTCCCCGACGCCTACCCGAGTCTGCGGCGGATACCGACACTGCGCGCGCCGGTGCTGCTCATGCACGGTGACCATGATGAACTGCTTCCGCTGCGCCATGCCGAGCGGCTGTATGCCGCCGCCCCGGAACCGAAGCGACTGCTGGTCGTGCCGGGTGCCGGGCACAACGACCTCATCACGCAGTGCGGCTGGGACTGGGCGGGCACCATCCGCGACTGGGCCGATGCCGCGGGCATAGTCTCGCCGTAACGTTCGGGCTTCCCGCGGTGGCGAACTCGAAGGTGATGGGGCCCAGTATTTTCGGTGTGTGGGACAAAATGTGAAGAAGAAGCGCAGTGCGGTGCTGCCCGCGATGGTGGCGGTGATCGCGCTGATAGTGGTGCTGGCTGTGAGCCTGTCGATGTATGAGGCCGGCAAGGCTCGGACGGCGGCGGTGCACCCCTTCGGTGACGTCGGTAAGTCCGATCGAGTCGATCTAGAAGTGTGGATCGGCAAGATCGATCCAGCCGCACAGGCGGTGTCGGTGGAGGTGACGGCGCGGCCGCACGGCATTTATGCCGATCGGCTCGGTTTCTTCGCGAGCGACGCCATCCTCTATACCTCTGGGCTGAAGTCCGAACCGATCAAAATCGAGGCGGGCGAACCGATCTCGGCCGCAGAGGTGAAGATCGCCATGTCGGGGACCTTCACCGATTACCCGTTCGACAAGTACGAGGCCATTCTCGCTTTCGACATGATCAGCGGGGACGAGCACGTTCCCGTCGCGGCCGCCGTGTCCAGCGGTGACACGTTCTTCGCGGTCTCCGAGACCCCCGAGGCGGTCGACAGTCAGATCGACGGCGTCGACCTCGCTCTGCATGCCACGCGATCCACGCCCTCGCTGGTCTTCGCGCTGTTCATCATGGTGTTGATGCTCGGTCTCGCGATCGCGGCCGCCGTCGCGACCTACTACCTTGTCGATGGCCGCCGCGGCCTGATATTCCCGGCCTGCTCGATGATGGGCGCGCTGCTGTTCGCGCTCATCCCACTGCGCAACGCCGTGCCCAGCGCCCCGCCGATCGGCTCGATCATCGACTTCGCTTCCTTCTTCATCGCCGAGGGCATCATTTCGGCGGCGCTGGTCGGTTCGGTCCTGATCGGCTATCGGATCGAGGTCGTCAAGGAGCGTGAGGAGACTGCGCAGGAGGCGAGCGCGCCGCCGCCGTCGGAGCCTGGCCCCGTCGATGACCTGCTGGACCGGCAGCCCGTTCCGGTCGGGATCGGTTCGGTGCGGCCTTAGCCGACGCCACGCTGCGTAACCTGGCCATATGAGCGATACCAGCGAGATTGCCGACCGGTTGGCGGCGTTGCCGGATGACGAACTGCTGGCCGTGCTGCGCGCCGCGACAGCCGGGCGTCCGACGCTGGCCGGGGTGCACGCGGCTCTCGGTGCGGCGGCGGCAGGAGATGATGCGATTATCGATGCCGATGTGACTCCTGACACTGAACTATCTCCCTCGCATGAGTCTCCGGCGGTCCTCGGTGCATCCGGGCAGGTCGGAGGACTTTCTGCGGTACCCGCGGTACCGGTACCGCCGACCGGTATTCCGACGCAGGCGGCGGTGAGCGGATATTCGCCCGGTGGAGTCCCTACTTTCGAGTCAGTTCGCGATAAGGTCGAGCAGCGCTTCGGTACCGCGCAGGGGATGAGCGAGCTCGATCGGCAGACCCCGGCGGGGCGCAGCGCAGGCGAACAGTGGGAAGCGCGCGAGAAAGCCGCCCGCGAGCGTCTGGATCGGATACGGAAGTCGTTGCACGGCAACGACGTCGAAACCGAGCCGTAGTCGGCCGGACGTAGGAAACAACGAATGTGTGAGGGTGCAACTCGATGAGCCAGCCGCGAGAGATCGCCGACCGACTACTGGATGCCCAGGTGGAGTTTCTACTGGCCGAGGTGACCGGCGATCGCTTCGCGGAAGTGATCGCCCGCGACGTGGAGGCGGTCATCGGTGTCGCCGACACCCTCGTCTTCCGGGACGTGGTCGAGCTCGACCAGGCCAAACAGACGGTGGCCACGATCATCGACCTGATCGGCGGCAGCCCCGTCATCGCCGATATGGTCGGGGTGTTCTCCGATTCGATCTACGATCACATCGCGACCAATCACGACTACACCCTCGGCCAGGTGGTCGATCGGGAGCCGGTCGAGGCGCTGCTGGAGAAGATCTTCGGGATGCATCAGGCGCAGGAGCGCATCCTGGACCGGCTCACCGAGAGTCCGCTGGTCGCCACCGTCGCCTCGAAGTTCGTCGACAAGCTGATCAACGACTTCATGCAGGCCAATCGGGAGCGCGCCGAGAAGATCCCCGGTGTCTCCTCGCTGATGTCGCTGGGGCAGTCCGCGGCCAACCGCGCCAAGAAGGCCGCCGACGGCACCTTCGTGGGTGATCTGGCGGGCAAGGGCGCCATGTTCGCCCTCAAGCGGACCAATAACGCCATCCGCGAAATGCTGCGTGACGCGCCGGTGCACTCGGCCGCGATGGAATTCTGGGATCTGCACGCCGACGAGCCGGTCAGCGGCCTGCGCGACTACCTCACTCAGAAGGACCTCAACGAACTGGTGCTGATCTGCTACGAGATCGCGATCACCACGCGGGAGAAGGAGTACTTCGGCTTGCTCGTCGACGAGTGCGTCGAGGTGTTCTTCACCAAGTACGGCGACTACACCCTCGCGGCGATGCTGCCCGAGCTCGGCCTGTCCGGCGATGACATCGCCACCGAGATCTTGCGCTACGGCCCCGCGGTGATCGAGGGCGCCAAGCGCAACGGCGTGCTCGGCAAACTGATCCGCGAGCGCCTCGAGCCCTTCTACACCTCTGATGTGGTGCTCGGCATTCTTGCCGACGTCACCAACTGACTCGGCATTCCTCGAACCGCGCCGGTATGTCCGGCGCGGTTTTTGCTGTCGCCGACCGACCGCCGCGGTCTCGGATTCGAAGGTGGTGGACGCCGGTTTCTGCGCGTGCGAAGTCACAGCGCGCTCGGTCGGTGTGTGAGCGGACCGACACCTCGGAAACGGTTGATTACCAGCATGTATACAAATGCGCTCGATGTCCGATTTGTCGGGTTTTCGCGTTGACACCGCGATGCGCCCTGGGGAAGCTTGCTCCTGACTTTCTGTGTGCTCGCCGTGGAGCTCTCACGGCCGGAGCGGAGGAGCAGGGTGGTGCGTGTACGTCGACGACCGGAATTATCCGGCGGCACACCGGAACTCACCCGAACCGAGGCGAGAGGTGAACGGCGGGTATCGAGCAGTCGAATAGTACGACCGCGCACCATTCGGGGGCAATTGGCCCGAATCCTCACTCTCTCATTGACTTTGGTGCTCGCACTGCTCGGCATCACCATCGCCCGCGAGATCGATGCCTTCCGGCGCAGTGGCGACACTGTGCGTGCGGTGTCGCTGGCGCTCGCGGTGCAGGACGTGGTGCAGGAAGCGCAGCGTGAACGCGGGCTGAGCAACGGCCTGCTCGGCGGCGACACCCGGCTGCAGCAGCCTGTCGCCGATCAGCGCGCCCGCACCGATCGGTCTTTGGGGCTGCTCGATGACGCGCTGGCCGGAGGGCCGCCCGGTGTGGCCCAGGTGCATTCGGCGGTCGGACAGTTCGGCGCGCTCGCGGCGACCCGCACGCAGGTCGACACCCGGCGGACCACCCGGCAAGCCGCCTTCCAGTTCTACACCGATGGCATCGCCGCGCTGAATCGCCTTGCACTCGGCCTCGATCAGGCCGGCGACCCGCAGGTCCGCCATGGCTTGCAAGCGCTGTACGCGCTCGGTGACGCCAAGGAACACACAGCCAAGGAACGCGGATTCCTCAACGGCGTTTTCGTCGCCGATGAATTCGGTCTCGGCGAGTATGTGCAGTTCCTCGACATCCGCGCGGCCAAGGTTGCCGGTCTTGCTGCCTTCGCGCGCGATGCCACCGCAGCCGAGCAGGCCCTCCTCGATGCCGCGATGCGCAGCGAAAATGCCACCAGGGCAATGGAATCGGAGAATATCGCGATCGCGTCCAGCAAGGGTCCGCTGGTGCGATCGGTCGATCCGATCACCTGGTGGTCGCAGATGACCGGCGTCATCGATGAGCAGCGCGCGGTGCAGCAGGCGGTCGGTGACGATGTTCGGCAGCGCGCCGCAGTGCTGCGCAAGAACGCCGCACTGACCCTCGGCGGATATCTGCTCGCCGCGCTGCTCGCCATTTTCGCGGAGGTCATGCTGGTGATCACCAGCATCAGAGCCATCGTGCGCCCACTGGGCGTGCTGGCGGCCGAGGCCGACGAGGTCGCCACCCGACGGCTGCCCGAAGTCATTGCGGCCTGGCGGGTTTCCGGTGATCCACCGCCCGATCCGCCGCCGACGGTGCGCACCCCGGGTGGCGCGACCACCGAGATCGCCGCCGTGGCAGGCGCACTGGACCGGGTGCAGAGCACTGCCTTCGACCTCGCCTCCGAGCAGGCGCTCGTCCGCCGCAACACCACCGAGTCGATGGCCAACCTGGCTCGCCGCAACCAGAATCTGGTGCGTCGCCAGCTCGGTCTGATCAGCGAATTCGAAAGAGAAGAACTCGATCCCAAGGCGCTGTCGAACCTCTTCGAGCTCGACCACCTCGCAACCCGCATGCGCCGCAACGCCGAAAGCCTGCTCGTCCTCGTCGGTGAGGTGAGCCCGCGCCGCTGGGCCGAGCCGATCGCGCTCACCGACGTGATCCGGGCCGGACTGTCGGAGGTGGACGACTACCGCCGCGTCGTGCTGCGCCGGGTGGACGACATCGCCATCACCGGCGCGGTGGTCAGCGAGCTCGCGCACATGCTCGCCGAACTGATCGAGAACGGGCTCGCCTTCTCCCCACCGGATCTCGAGGTGGAGATCTACGGGCGCAAGCTGCCCGGCGGCTATCTGCTCGCCGTGGTGGACCACGGCGTCGGCATGCCGACGCCGCAGTTGGCCGAGGCCAACGCCAGGCTGCGCGGTGAGCGGGACTTCGTTGTCGCGCCGACGCGCTATCTCGGGCATTACGTGGTCGGGCGGTTGGCGCAGCGGCTCGGCATCGATGTCGAACTCACTGTGTCGCCGGTCAGCGGGATCGTCGCCCGGTTGCTGCTGCCCGCGAATGTTCTTGCCGGCGAGAAGGATCGGCATCCTGCACCGCCGGCGGGACGGACGGTCGTGGAGCGGGAGGCATCCGAGCCGGTCGCCGGATCGGTCGGTCCGCAGACGATTGCCGCCGCTGCGACGGGTCCGTTGGGGATTGCGGCGGCCGCGAGGGGTTCACAGGGGATTGCCGCCGCAGTCGCCGGTTCGTGGTCGGTGTCGGGGGCCGCGGCGTCCGGGGCAGGACGGAACGGCGCCGCTGGTGTCGGGATGACCGGGACGACGGGGCGGGTACCGACGAATGCAACGGCCGAAGTAGCTGGTGCGCAGGTAAACATGACCAGCCGATCGGGATACGCGCGCGACGCCGACCGGAGTACGGTCACCGGCGCGGCAGGCAGCCGTACCCCGGGAATGCCAAGCCCAACGCGTCCCAGAGCGAGATCAGGATCGCCGACACCCGCGCCTGCGCCGTTCACGCACTTGCTGTCCGCATCCGATGTCTCGGTCGTGCACGAGTCGATGCCAGCTCTGCCTGCCGCGAAGGGCTCCGCGCCCGGGATATCCGGATCGTCAGGAGATGGCGCTGCGAATGGGCATGCGCAGGGCGGTGTCGCGCCGGGTGCGCCCGAGGACTCACCGCGCGCGTCGGAACTGTCGATGTGGCTGATCCCCGAAACACGCGACACGTCAGCCGAATCCGTCGAATCACCTGTCGAGGTAGCGGCCGTACGACGCACCCGCAACGGACTTGTCAAGCGCAACAAGCGAACTCGCGCGCCAGAAACGACAGGCAGCGCGCCGCGCGGCGGATCGAGGCAATCGAGCACGCCGGTGACGGAGCGTTCGCCCGACGAGGTGCGCGGCATGCTGTCGTCGTTGCGGGCCGGCCATCGGCGTGGCGGGCCGGAGTCCGCGCAGACCGCGTCGCCGCACCCCCACGTTGCCGGATCTCCCGATACCGACACGCGCGCCACGGATCTGGTGCAGACCTCACGTTCCGCCACGACCACCGCAGAGGAGATTCGGTGACCACCCATATGCAGAGCGCCGACCCGCACACCTTCAACTGGATGCTGGCCAACTTCGTGCGCGACACCGACGGGGTCCGCGACACCGTCGCGGTGTCCTCGGACGGACTGCTCATCGCGATGTCCGACGGCTTGGACCGGACCGGCGCCGACCGGCTTGCCGCGATCGTTTCGGGCCTGTCCAGCCTGGCGCGCAGTGCGTCGCGCAGCTACTCCTTCGACGGCCTCGAGCTGATCATGATCGAGATGAAGCGCGGATTCCTGCTGGTCTCCGCCCTCGGCGACGGCAGCTGCCTCGGCGTGATCGCCGACGGCGGCTGCGATATCGGTCTCGTCGGCTACGAGATTGCGGTGCTCGCCGAGCGCGCGGGCGCGCTGCTCGAGCCGGTCCTGATCTCGGAATTGCGTGAGACGTTGCGCAGATGAGAGACCCAGACCGGCCGCGATTGCCGGACCCGAGGATGATCCCGGTGAATCGGTTCGTCGGCTGGTTCGCACCGGACCAGCCGCGGGGTGGTACCGACAGAGCAGTCGCCCACGAGCACGCCGACCGCTTCGTCCGTCCTTTCGTCGTCACCGCCGGGCGCACCACACCGTTGCTGGACGGGTTGCGTATCGAGACCCTCGTGCACGCTCCGCCGTCCGCCCTTTCCGCGCCACTGCGATTCGAACAGCACACCGTGGTGCGGCTGTGCCAGCGACCCCACTCCATCGCCGAGATCGGCACCGCACTGCACGTGCCGGTCGGCGTCGCGAAAGTCATTGTCGGCGATCTCGCGGCGGCAGGCCATGTCGCGGTGCGCGACGCCCCAGAACTGTCCACCGCAGCCATCGAGAGGATCAGGGACCTTGTACGGGCACTCTGAAGTTCGGACACCAGCCACCGCCGAGCGACTGCCCGCGTCGGTGAAGATCGTGATCAGCGGCGGATTCGGTGTCGGCAAAACAACCTTCATCGGCGCCATCTCCGAGATCGAGCCGCTGGTGACCGAGGCCGCGATGACCGAGGTCGCGGTCGGCGTCGACGATCCCGGCACGAGTGCGGACAAAACGCAGACCACTGTCGCTCTCGACTTCGGCCGGATCACCCTGGACAGCTCGCTGATCCTCTACCTGTTCGGCACCCCGGGCCAGGATCGCTTCGTGTTCCTGTGGGACGACCTGGTCGACGGCGCACTCGGCGCGGTGATCGTGGTGGACACCGGCCGAGTCGAAGACTGTTACCCGGTCCTCGACTACTTCGAGGAACACCACACCCCGTTCGTCGTCGTGGTCAACCGTTTCGAGCACGGCGAGCAGTTCGACCTCGACGAGGTCCGCGAGGCACTCGACCTCGACGACTGGATTCCCGTCCTGGAATGCGATGCCCGCCACCGTGAATCGGTCAAGACAGTTCTCGTGGCACTCCTCGAACAGGTCCTCCTCCACCGCGTGTCGGCCCCGCGACTCCAGGCCCGCGACGTCGGCTAGCCGCGCGCCGACCGTGGCCGGCACGTGATGGCCGCGACACACCGATCCGCCCACCATGGTGTGCCACTCGCGGACCGATGCTCGCTGTTCCGGGGCACTGCTCTTGGCGGAGCCCCGGCGGTGGCCGCAGCGACCACGGTCGCTGGACAGGGCATGGTGGCGGCGTCTGGGACCGGCCGGAGCGCTGGCCCGACATCAGCAACGACACCGATTAGTTTTCGATCGAGAGTCCGTCATCAGTTCTGTCCCCACGAGTCGAAAGAAAGCGAAACCCATGAGCAACGGCAAAGATCTCGCACTCTCCCGCGTCGCGGTGCTGGTCGCGGACCAGGAGAAGGCGCTGGAGTTCTACCGTGATGTCCTCGGCCTCGAGGTGCGCCAGGACCTGCCGTTCGGCGGCGTCCGCTGGCTGACCGTCGGGCCCGCGTCGCAGCCGGGCATCGAGTTCCTGCTGGAGGTCCCCGACATGGTGCCGGACGAGGCGGCCGCCGCGGCGGCCCGTGCCCGGCTGGCCAGCGGCGCGCAAGGCACGCTGATCTTCACCACCGAGGCTGTCGACGACACCTTCGCCCGCCTGCGTGACGCCGGCGTCGAGGTGACCCAGGAGCCGATCACCCAGCCGTATGGTGTGCGGGACTGCGGTTTCCGTGACCCGTGGGGCAACCATCTCCGGTTCTCCCAGCTGCCGGGCTGAGCCACCGGTACGCCGCGCGGGTTCGGTTCCCGTCGCTGCCATCCGCACTCGCCGCCGACCGGTGCATGACTGCGGCGACACGCCGGAAACGCCCGCCAGGGTGTCCCGTTCGAAGGGCGTCCCTCGCCTCGGGTCGGAGCCCGAGCCGGGTGCGGCCGATATCACCGCGAAGCGCTGATCTCGGCGCAGTAGGGTCGGTTCATGAGCGAAGCGCGGATCGAGACGGAGCAGGACGCGACCCGGCCGCTACGGGACGACATCCGGTTTCTCGGTGGCGTCCTCGGCGACACCATTCGTGATCATGAGGGTCCCGAGGTATTCGACCTCATCGAGCGGGTGCGCATCGAGGCCTTCCGGGTGCGCCGCGAAGAGGTCGAACGCAGCGCGGTCGCGGAGATGCTCGACGGCGTCGACATCGCTGTCGCGCTCCCGCTGATCCGCGCGTTCAGCTATTTCGTGCTGCTGGCCAATCTGGCCGAGGACATCCAGCGCGACCGTCGCCGCGCCGTGCACGAGGCGGCGGGGGAGCCGCCGCAGGGTTCGTCGCTGGCCGCCACCTATCGCAGGCTCGACGCGGCCGCGCTGGACGGCGCCGAAGTCGCCGGACTGCTCGCCGATGCGCTGGTGTCGCCGGTGATCACCGCGCATCCGACCGAAACCCGCCGCCGCACCGTTTTCGACGTGCAGACCCGCATCACCGAACTGATGCGGTTGCGGCAGCGCTACACCGAGACCGAGCGTGAGCGCACCGCATTCGAGCTGAAGATCCGCCGCCAGGTGCTCACGCTGTGGCGGACCGCGCTGATCCGATTGCAGCGCTTACGGATTCAGGACGAGATCGCGGTCGGGCTGCGCTACTACGAACTCACGCTGTTCGATGTGATCCCGGCGATCAATGCCGAGGTGCGGGCAGCGCTGCGGTCGCGCTGGCCCGGTGTCGAGCTCTTGCCGCGGCCGATCTTGCGTCCCGGTTCGTGGATCGGCGGCGACCGCGACGGAAACCCTTATGTGACAGCGGAAGTGGTCGGCACGGCGGCTCATCAGGCCGCGTCCGTCGCATTCGGCCGGTATCTGCGCGAACTGGTGGAGTTGGAGAAGTCGCTGTCGCAGTCCGCGCGCCTGGTTCCGGTGACACCGGAGGTGGCCGCGCTTGCCGCGACCGGCTATCCCGACCCGGCAACGCACGAGGATGAACCGTATCGCCGTGCCCTGCACGGGATTCGGTTGCGTGTGGCCGCGACGGCGAGGCACGCGCTCGGTGTGGTGCCGGGCGAAACGGGCGAGGCGCCGAGTGCGGACCTGTCGCAGGGCGGAGCCTGGTCGGGCGCGTCGCGGATCATCGGCGCTGCGGGACCGGCGTCGAGCAGGTCGTCGAGTGTGGCGAGTGGCGCGGCGGACGTTGCCGCGCAGCCGTATCCGACGCCGCAAGCGGCACTGGACGACTTGGACGCGATCGATGCCTCGCTGCGTGCCAGCGGTGACGGCCTGCTCGCCGACGATCGGCTCGCGGCGTTGCGGCACGCGATCGAAACCTTCGGCTTCCATCTGCAGGGCCTTGACATGCGCCAGAACTCGGAGGTGCACGAACAGGTCGTCGCGGAGCTGCTGGCCTGGGCGGGTGTGCATCCGGACTATCCGAGCCTGTCCGAAGCCGCGCGGGTCGATCTGCTGGCCGCCGAGCTGCGCACCCGCCGCCCGCTGCTCGGCCCGCACGCCCGGCTCAGTGAGCTCGCGACCAAGGAGATCGGCATCGTTCGCGCCGCGCGGAATGTGGTGCAGACCTTCGGCACGGAGGCGGTGCCGAACTACATCATCAGCATGTGCACCTCGGTCAGCGACATGCTCGAGGCCGCGCTGCTGCTGAAGGAGGGTGGGTTGCTCGATCCCGGCGAGCCGGACGGGCCGCCGAGCTGCTCGGTGGGCATCGTGCCGCTGTTCGAAACCATCGAGGACCTCGGGGCCGGCGCCGCGACCCTGGCCGCCGCGCTGGACGTTCCGGTCTATCGGGAGCTGGTGTCCGCCAAGGGAATGCGGCAGGAGGTGATGCTCGGCTATTCCGATTCCAACAAGGACGGCGGGTACCTGGCCGCCAACTGGGCGCTGTACCGCGCGGAGCTCGACCTGATCGAAGTGGCGCGCAAGACCGGTATTCGCCTGCGGCTTTTCCACGGTCGTGGCGGCACCGTCGGTCGTGGCGGCGGGCGCAGTTACGACGCCATCCTGGCCCAGCCGGCGGGCGCGGTGCAGGGTTCGCTGCGACTGACCGAGCAGGGCGAAGTCATCGCCGCCAAGTACGCGGAACCCGGTGCCGCGCACCGCAATCTGGAATCGCTCATCGCGGGCACGCTGGAATCGACGCTGCTCGACGTCGAGGGCCTCGGCGCCGACGCCGAGCCCTCCTATGAACTCATGGACGACCTGGCCGCTCGCGCTCGCGCCGCGTACTCGCGTCTGGTGCACGAAACGCCGGGATTCGTGGCGTATTTCCGCCAGTCGACGCCGGTTGCCGAGGTCGCCGACCTGAATATCGGCAGCAGGCCCGCCTCGCGCAAACCGACGAATTCGGTCTCCGATCTGCGCGCCATCCCCTGGGTGATGTCATGGAGCCAAGCGCGCGTGATGCTGCCCGGCTGGTACGGCACCGGATCGGCGTTGGAGGAGTGGATCGGCGGCGACCCCGACCGCCTGGCCACTCTCGCCGACCTCTACCGCCGCTGGCCGTTCTTCCGCACCGTACTGTCGAACCTGGCCCAGGTGCTGGCCAAGAGCGACCTCGATATCGCCGCCCGCTACGCCGAACTGGTCGATGACGCCGCCTTGCGCGAGCAGATCTTCGGCATGATCCGCGACGAGCACGCCCGGACCATCCGCATGCACGCCGCCATCACCGGCAACAACCACCTGCTCGCCGACAACCCGAGCCTGGCGGAGTCCATCCACAACCGCTTCCCATATCTGGAACCACTGAACCAAATGCAGGTCGAGCTGCTGCGCCGCCTACGCGCAGGCGACGACTCGGAGTTGGTCAAACGCGGCATCCTACTGACCATGAACGGCCTGGCCACCGCCCTACGCAACTCCGGCTAACCGGTCGCCCCAACATCCGATACCAAATGGCGAGCGTAGTGAAATGGTGGTTCCGACCCCCCTTGGGCTCAAGGGGTGGTTGCAACACTCTTTGATCGGAGTGTTGGTGCATCCTCGTCCTTTGCCTTGGGTGGTGCGGGAGTTTCGAGATCACACGAGGTGTTGTCGCGTTCGACTTCGAAAAGGGCTCTGGTCGTGCCTATTCGGTGACGACGGCAAAGGCGTCGATCTCGACGAGCATCTCCGCGCGCGGCAGCCCGGTGAATACCGTGGTACGGCTGGGCAGCACATCACCGGTGGTGTTGGCGGTGACGAATTCGCCATAGGCGTCGTTCATGGCGGCGAAGTCGTCGCGGGTGGTGAGGTAGACGCGCAGCATCACCACATCGTCGAAGGTGGCGCCGCCGGCATCGATGATCGCCTTCACGTTCTGCAGCGTCCGAACGGTCTGTGCCGCCACATCACCGGGGAACAGATATTCGCCGGTCACCGGGTCAACCGGTCCCTGACCCGAGACCTGGACGAACGGTCCCTTGCGAACACCCTGGGAGAAGGTGTGCGCGGGGGCGGGCGCTTCGGTGGTACGAATGGCGATCTTGTCGCTCATGGTCTGCCTCTCCTGTGGGGGTCTCAGATGGGGGTGGCGACTCGGCCGGCGGACCAGCCGAGTTCGGTGGAAATGGCCTCCGCCGCCGCTCGTAGCCGCGGCAGTTCGGCGAGCACCTGATCGTGGTCGAGCAGCATGTCGGGCACCGACATCGATGCCGCGGCGACCACCGCGCCGGTGCCGTTGCGCACCGGAACTCCGATGCAGTTGACGAAGCTCTCGTGCTCCTCGTGATCTTCCGCATACCCTTGCGCAGCAACGAGTTCCAGCTCCGCGAGGTACTGCTCGGAGGTCCGGATGGTGCGCTCAGTGAACGTGCGGTAGTCGAGGCGCTCCGCGATGGTCCGCCATTCGGTCCGAGGCTGCGCGGCGACGAGCACCTTGCCGACGGCCGTGCAGTGCAGTGGGGCGGGCCGCCCGATCCGGGAGTACATGCGCACGCTCTGGATCGCATCGAACTTGTCGATGTATATCGCCTCGCCCGATTCATAGGTGGCGAGGTGAATCGTCTGTCCCGTAGCCGAATTCAGTGTGCTCAGGTGTGGACGCGCGATGGTGCGGACATCGCGTTGTTCCAACGCCCGATTGGCCAACTCGAACAGCCTCGAGCCCAAGACGTACTGATGCTGACTGTCATGAGTGACGAAGCGCTGCGACTCCATGGTCTGCAGCAGGCGCAACACCGTCGACTTGTGCACGCCGAGCTCGGTCGCCAACTGCTCGAGCGACCGCGAATCCTCCCCGAGTGACAGCAGAATAGTCAACGCACGCAACAGACTCTGACTCATGACTTTGCCCTAACGCTCATAACGCCACATTGTGGGCCACGACGGCCTCGGCGTAATGCACTCCGGCCCAGGCGGTCTCGTCGAGAGTCGCCAGCGACTGCAATACCTCGGGCGACGGTAGTTCCGCGATATCGCCGGTGCCCGTCAATGCCGCGGCGGCGCACAGATGCCCGAACCGCAGCCGCTGGGCGAGCGGGCGCCCGTGCAGCAGCGCCGCCAGGTATCCACCCGCGAACGCGTCACCCGCGCCGATCCGCTCGGTGATATCGAGTCCGAGCGCGGGCACCTCCATCCGCTCATGCCCGGAGAATCCGGTCACCGAGTGCTCGTTGTTCTTGACCACCAGATGCTCGGGCTCCGGGAACATGGCGCGCAATCGGTCCGCGTCGTCGACGTCGAACACCGCACCCGCCTCGTCGGCGCCGAGGAAGACCACGTCGCTGCCGCGCACATGCCGGGCGAGTACATCCGCCGCCCGCTCGAGCCGTCCGGCCCACAGCGCCGGTCGGAAATTCAGATCGAAGCTGACCAGTCTGCCGCGGCGCGGCATCGCGACCAGCGCCTCGGTGAGCCAGGTAGCCGTCTCCGACAGCGCGGTGGTGATGCCGGTGAAGTGGACGACCTCACAGCTGTCGAGCACGCGGGTCGCGGCGGTGGCCGCGAGATCGGCCGTGGACAGCGCGCTGGCCGCGGACCCGGTGCGGTAGTACAGCATCCGGCTGGCTCGCTCGGCCAGATCTGTCGCCATGCCCGAACCACTGCCGCGTTCCTTGACGTAGACCGCGGTCGGGCGGGCCGGATCGGTGACGACCGCGGAGACGTCCACGCCGCGATCCGCGAGGTGCCTCACCAGATACCGGCCGAACCCGTCATCGCCCACTCGGGAAATCCACGCGGCGTCGATGCCCAGCTGAGTCAGCACGGTGGCCACATTCGACTCGGCGCCACCCGCGGTGCGCTCGAAGATGTCCGAGTCCTCCAGCGGGCCGGGTCGCGCCACCAGGACGGCAAGCCCTTCTCCGATGGTCACCGCCCGCGAGCGGGTCGATGTACGCCACCTCACACCGATCTCCTTTCTGCCCTTGCGGCCAACGGTCATCCCGTGCAGAATAACCACACCAAACACTATATGCAACAAGCATTGCAAAATATGCAATGCATAGAACGCATCAGATGTGCGCGAACTCGGGGGCATGAAACTGCGGACCCCGTCCGAGGGAAGGAACGCCGTGACGATCGACGAGAAAGCCGTTGCCGCACTGGAAGATCGGGTGCTCGGTCCGGAGCACAAGGGTCTGCCGCCCGCGGCGTGGGGCCGGACGGTCCGGGAGTTCCTCGACTCGGGTCCGCATCTCGACGAGTTCGAGACGCCGGTGCTGACGGTGGATCGGGCGGCGGTCGCCGCCAATGTCGCGGTCATGGCCGACTGGGCGCAGGCCGCGGGCGTGCGCCTGGCTCCGCACGGCAAGACCACCATGGCTCCGCAACTGTGGGCGCAGCAGCTGGTGGCGGGCAGCTGGGGCATCACGCTGGCCACCGTGTGGCAGGTCCAGCTCGCGCGTTCCTTCGGCGTCGGTCGCATCGTGCTCGCCAACGCTCTCGTCGATCCGGTCGGCTTACATTGGCTCGCGGGAGAGTTGGCGCAGGACCCGGCCTTCGAGTTCGTCTGCTGGGCCGACAGCGTCGAGACGGTCACGCTGATGGACGAGCACCTGCGCTCAGCGCCGGGACAGGCCGGGATCCGGGTGATCATCGAACTCGGTGGTCCGCACGGCCGCACCGGTGCGCGGACAGTGGCGGAAGCCAAGGCCGTCGCCGTTGCGGTGGACCGCTCGGCGCGGCTCACCCTGGCGGGCGTCGGCGGCTACGAGGGCGCGCTTGGTCACGACCGCACCCCGGACGCTGTCGCGGCCGTCCGCCACTACCTCGACGAACTCGGCGGACTGCACCGCGAACTCGCCGCCGACGGCCTATACCACGACGGAGCGATCATCAGCGCGGGCGGCAGCGCCTACCCGGACCTGGTCGTCGAGTGCCTGGCCGGATTCGCCGATGAGCAAGGCGTACAAGGCATTCCGACCACCGTTGTGCTGCGTTCCGGGGCCTACATCATCCATGACGACGGCTTCTACGCAGGCATTTCACCGCTGGCCGCACCGCGAAGCGAGCGTCCGCTGCGTTCGGCGATGCACGGCTGGGCGCGCACCGTGTCGCGACCGGAGCCGGAGCTCGCCCTACTGGACGCGGGGAAGCGTGATCTTCCCTTCGATGAGGGGCTTCCTGTCCCGCAACACATTGCGGGACAGGAGGACTCACTCAACGCGGCCGCGACGGTGTCGGCGCTCAACGATCAGCATGCCTTCCTGCGGCTGCCCGGCAGCACCGCAGCGGAGGTGCCCGTCGGCAGCGTGGTGCGCCTCGGCCTCTCGCATCCGTGCACCGCCTTCGACAAATGGCGGCTCATTCCGGTGATCGACGATGCCGACGCCGAACGTCCGCGCGTCGTCGACCTCCTGCACACATTCTTCTGACGCCCATGACCGACTTACTGTTTCGCGATATCGACATCGTCGACGGCACCGGCGCACCGCGTTTCCGCGGTGATGTGCTCATCGATCGAGGCCGGATCGCCAAGATCGCCGGGCCGGTGACGCTCACCGCCGCCCGGATCGTCGACGCCGCACCGGGATCGGTGCTTGCCCCCGGCTTCATCGACATGCACGCGCACTCGGATCTGCATCTGCTGACCGAGCCCGGTCACTTCCCGAAGATCAGCCAGGGCATCACCACCGAGGTCCTCGGACAGGACGGGTTGTCCTACGCCCCGATCGACGATCCCACCCTGGCGGTGCTGCGGCGTCAGATCGCCGGGTGGAACGGTAATCCCGCGAATCTGGACTTCTCCTGGCGCAGCGTGGCCGAATATCTGGAGCGCCTGGACCGAGGCATCACACCCAATGCCGCCTACCTGATGCCGCAGGGCACGCTGCGGCTGCTCGTTGTCGGCAGCGAACAGCGTGCGGCGACCGTGGCCGAAATACGCCGGATGCAGGAGCTGCTCGCGCAGGGTCTGCGCGAGGGTGCGGTCGGCATGTCGAGTGGGCTCACCTACACACCGGGAATGTATGCCGACACCGGTGAACTGGCCGCGCTGTGCGAGGTCGTCGCGGATTTCGGCGGGTTCTATGCTCCGCATACCCGCTCCTACGGTGCGGGCGCACTCGAGGCGTACGCGGAAATGATCGAGCTGGCGCGAAGCACCGGCTGCGCGCTGCATCTCACCCACGCCACCATGAACTTCGGCGTCAATCGTGGCCGGGCACCGGAGTTTCTCGCACTGGTCGACACCGCTCGTGCCGAAGGCTGCGACATCACGCTGGACACCTACCCGTATCTGCCCGGCGCGACGACGCTGTCCGCGCTGTTGCCGAGCTGGGCCATGTCCGGTGGACCGGATGCGGCACTGGCCAGGATCGACGACCCCGCGCTGCGCGCCCGAATCGCCCTCGACGTCAACGTGAACGGCTCCGACGGCTGCCACGGCGTCACCGTCGAGTGGGAGACCATTCAGATCAGCGGCGTCGCCAACGCGGAACTGGACCGGTGCGTCGGCAAGACCATCGATCAGATCGCCGACGAGAGCGGCGTGGCGCCGGTGACGGTGTTCTTCGACCTGCTGCGCCGCGATCTGTTCGCCACCACGATCCTGCAGCACGTCGGCCACGAGGAGAACGTGCGCGCCATCATGGTGCATCCCGGACACATGGGCGGCAGCGACGCGCTGCTGGTCGGTGACCGGCCGCATCCGAGGGCATGGGGGACCTTTCCCCGCTACCTCGGCCATTACGTGCGCGAGCTCGGAGTCCTCGAGCTCGAGGACTGCGTGCACCACCTCACCGGCAGGCCGGCCGACCGGCTTCGGCTCAGCGACCGCGGGCTCGTCTTCACCGGGTACGCCGCGGATCTCGTGCTGTTCGATCCGGCCGCGATCACCGACACGGCGACCTTCGACAACCCCAAACAGCAGGCGCGCGGCATCCAGCACGTGCTGGTCAACGGTGAGTTCGCCATCGAAAACGGCGCGCCGACAGGCGTACTCGCCGGCCGCGCGCTGCGCATGGATTCCGCCAGGAGGCAGACATATTGAACACCGACGCTCTCGACGTGATCCGCGCCGACCGGGTGCTCAGCGTGGTGCGCGCGCCGGAGATCCCGGACCCGGCGGCGCTGGCGGATGCCTTGGCGCGGTCCGGCATTCGCGCGCTGGAACTCACCTTCACCACACCGGGCGTGCTCGGCTACCTGCGCGCGGCCGCCGCGACCGAGGCCGCCGTGCTCGGCGTCGGGACGGTGCTGACCGCCGATCAGGCCGAGGCGGCGATCGACAATGGCGCTCGGTTCCTGGTCACCCCTGGGCTGCGTCCCGTGGTCGCCGCCGTCGCCACCCGGCGCGGCATCCCGGTGGTGATGGGCGCTTTCACGCCGAGTGAGGTGCTCACCGCACTCGACCTTGGCGCCGCCGCGGTCAAGATCTTCCCCGCGCGGGCACTCGGACCGGGCTATCTGAAAGACCTGCACGGCCCCTTCCCCGACGTGGCGCTAATCCCCTCGGGCGGCGTCAACGCGGGCAATGCCGCCGAATTCCTCGCCAACGGAGCCGTGGCCGTCACCGCGGGCACCGATGTCGTTTCTCCATCCGACGTCGCCGCGGGCCGCTGGTCCGACATCGCCACGCGCGCGGCGTCGTTCGTTCGATCCATGAATTGAGAGGTACCCCGTGAGCGAGCTCAGCGAGCGAACCAGTCGACACAGTGCCCAGTGGCGTACGCCCGGGCCGAGCGCCTGCGAGGCACGCGCATGAACGCCGCCGTCGACTGGCTGCGCACCACCACCCCCGGACTGCTGGTGCTCTGCGGTCTCGCGATAGCCGTACTGCTGCTTGCCATCATCAAGGTCAAGCTGGAGCCGTTCATCGCGCTGCTGCTCACCGGGCTCGCGCTGGCGCTCGCGGCCGGACTGCCGGTGTCGAAGATCGTCGGCACCGCGATCAAGCCGGGAGATTCCCTGCTGGAGACGGGCTTCGGCGGCATCCTCGGGCACATCGCGGTCATCATCGGCCTCGGCACGGTGCTCGGCGCGATTCTCGAACGTTCCGGTGGCGCCGATGTGTTGACCGGCAAGCTGCTGAGCGTATTCGGCGAGAAGGGCGCCCCGGTGGCGATGGGCCTGCTCGGGCTCATCTTCGGCATCCCTGTCTTCTTCGACATCGGCATCTTCGTGCTCGCGCCATTGGTTTACGTCGCCGCCAAGCGTGGTGGCCGGTCGCTGGTGCTGTACGCGATGCCGATGCTCGCGGGTCTGTCGATGACACACGCCTTCCTGCCGCCGCATCCGGGACCGGTCGCGCTCGGCGGCTTGCTCGGCGTCAGCCTCGGCTGGCTGATCCTGATGGGATTCGTCTGCGGCATACCGGGATTCGTGGCCGCGGGCATCGTGTGGGGCAGCTACATCGGCAAGCGGGTGCAGGTGGAGGTTCCGGAGGAGTTCCTCATCCGGCCGGAGACCGCGCAACCGGCTCCGGTCGCCGATGACGGCCCAGGAACCGCGAGCGGTCCCGGCTCGACGGCCACCGCAACCGAGACCACCGCGCCGCCGGTCGCCGTCATCGGCGGCATCATCGCCATTCCGCTGCTGCTGATCCTCGGCGCCACCTTCGGTACGCAATGGCTGGACAAGCAGTCGCGGCTGCTGCAGGTGCTGACCTTCCTCGGTACGCCGGCGGTCGCGCTGCTCATTGCGGTGCTCGTTGCCTTCTATGTGCTCGGCGTGCGCCGCGGTTCCAGTGTGCAGGAACTCAGCACCCTGACCGCGGAATCGCTGAGGCCCGTCGGCATGCTGCTGCTGGTCGTGGGCGCGGGCGCGTTCTTCGGAAAGGTCATCTCCGCCACCGGGATCGGCACCGCGCTCGCCGACACCATGTCGGCCGCGGGCCTGCCGGTGATCGTGCTGGCCTACATCATCAGCTGCGGCCTGCGCATCGCTCAGGGTTCGGCCACCGTCGCCATCGTGACTACCGGTGGCATCGTCGCACCGCTGGTCGCGGGCCACGGCTATTCGCAGATGGCGATCGCGTTGATCGCCATGGCCATCGCCGCGGGCTCGATCATTCTCAGCCACGTCAACGACGGCGGCTTCTGGATCATCGCGAAGTACTTCAACCTGACCGTGAAACAGACGCTGCAAACCTGGACGGTGCTCGAAACGGTGTTGTCGGTGGTGAGTTTCGCGGTGGCCGCGGTGCTGTTCGCCCTTGTCGGCTGAGTGACTGTTCGGGCAAGCGCCGACGGGCCGCGGATAATCGCCGCGGCCCAGCGGGGTTTCAGGTCGAGGGAAAATTCCGCAGGGCTCGATCGCAGCGGAAGGCTTGGGCGCGTAGGGCGGTGGCCAGTTCCCGAGATCCACTGAGCAGCGTGAAGTCGAGGTCGGACGAAGTGATCATCCAGACCAGCGCCTCGGGAGTGTCCGCGCCGACGTGCAGATGGCAGCTGTGCTCATCGACGGCCGCGACGACGCCCATGCCCGGCCACACTCGGCCAGCGGCCACCGCCGCGGAGACGTGCAGCAGCACGGTCGCCTGACACGGCCAGCTGCGTGCCGACAGTCGCAGTGAAAGATAGGCCGCGACATCGCCTTCCGGGATTTCGCGCGGCTCGAACCGTGGCCCGGTCGGCACTCGGGGAGCAATCCGGTCGGCACGGAAGCTGCGCCAGTCGGCACGGTCGATATCCCAGGCGACGAGGTACCAGCGCCTGCTGAAGTGCACCAGGCTGTGCGGCTCGACCGAGCGGACGCTGACCGACCCGCTGTGCGCGCGGTAGTCGAAGCGCAGCCGCTCCCGGCGCTGGCAGGCTTCGGCGATGGCCATCAGCGTGTCCGGCTCGACCGCCGCACCCGGCACGCCGACCCGGACGGTGGCGCCGCGCAGGGTGCGAACCCGGTGCCGCAATCGCGGCGGCAGCACTTGTTCCAGCTTGGTCAGCGCGCGCAGTGAGGCCTCCTCGATGCCCGCGACCGTGCCATCGGAGGCGCTGCGCAGGCCGACGGCGACAGCGACGGCCTCGTCGTCGTCGAGCAGCAACGGTGGCAGCGCGGCGCCTGCGCCGAGGCGATAGCCCCCTGTCCCCTGGGTGGCGTGCACCGGGTAGCCGAGCTCCCGCAGGCGCTCCACATCGCGACGGACGGTCCGGGTGGTGACGTCGAGCCGTGCGGCGAGATCGGCGCCGGTCCACTCTCGATGTGCCTGCAGCAGCGCGAGCAGTCTGAGCAGCCGCGCCGAGGTTTCCAACATGCCGCCGAGAATGCCAGACGCTTAGGAACGATCCAGTCCTAACCGAGAAATAGCGTTGTCGTCATGAGCAACGAACACGACATTTGCCCCTTCCGCATCGAGATCCCGCAGCAGCAGATCGACGACTTGAACGCCCGGCTGGCGAACGTCCTGTGGCCCGACGAACTGCCCGGTGTCGGTTGGGATTACGGCATGCCGGTCGCCTATCTGCGGGCGCTCGCCGACTACTGGCGCACCGGCTACGACTGGCGCGCCCAGGAAGCGCGGCTGAACGAAATCCCCCAGTTCGTTACCGAAATCGACGGACAGACAGTGCATTTCCTGCATGTGCGCTCACCGGAACCGGATGCGTTGCCGCTGGTGCTCAGCCACGGCTGGCCCGCCTCGTTCGTCGAGTTCCTGGAGGTGATCGGCCCGCTCGCCGATCCGCGCGGCCACGGCGGTGATCCCGCCGACGCGTTCCATGTGGTGGTCCCCTCGCTGCCCGGCTTCGCGTTCTCCGGTCCAACCACGAAGGTGGGGGACGGGGCGACCGAACGATACGCCGAGGTCGTCGCCGCACTCATGGCTCGACTCGGGTATGACCGATACGGCGCGCAGGGCGGTGATGCCGGGTACTTCGTGTCCACCGAACTGGGTCGGATCGCGACCGAACACCTCGTCGGCATCCACGTGAACGGTCCGATCACGATCCCCTCCTTCGGCGGCGACGAGCAGTCGTGGGACGGTGATCAGAAAGAGGGGGCGACCGAACGGTCCTGGGGCGCTGCGGAATCCGAGTACAGCGCGCAGGATCAGGCGCGGCTCGAGGCGATGACCGGGCCGGACAGCTACACCCGTTACGGATACGCCATGGTGCAGTCGGGCCGTCCGCAGACCCTGGCTATCGGCATGCACGACTCCCCGGTCGGTCTGCTGTCCTGGATCGTCGACCTGTTCCAGCGGTGGACGAATCCGGCGAAGGTGCTGCCGGAGGATGCGGTGAACCTCGACGCGCTGCTCACCAATGTCAGCATCTACTGGTTCACCAAGACCTTCGCGTCCTCGATTCGGCTCTACCGGGAATCGAATTCCTGGGGCGTGGACTTGAAGAACTCCGGAGTGCCGACGGGTGCGGCGATCTTCCCGGGCGACAATTCGATCCGGAAGCTGGCCGAGCAGGCCCACACCATCGTGCGCTGGACGGAATACGATCGCGGCGGGCACTTCGCGGCGATGGAGGCGCCCGATGTGCTGACCACCGACGTCCGCGAGTTCTTCCGCTCGCTGCGGTGAAACGCGGCTAGGGAACGGCGGCCGCCGCGTTAATTCCGGCCATCGGCCGGCCGCCCATAGCGGTCGGCCATCGCCGCGGCGGTGGCCGCGAGTTGGGCGCGCAACTCGGGGGGATCCAGGATCTCCGCGTACTCGCCGAGCGGCAGGATGCCGTGTGCGAGTACCGGATAGGACTCCGCGCTGAGAGTGACCTCCACCCAGCCCTGCGCATCCGGCGGTGTGGCCGATGCCAATGCCTCGGTCACCGCGGCCGGATCGAAGCCGAGCCGCAGCAGGCGCACGTGCCCCTCCGCGATCCGGCAGCGGGCCTGCACCCGCAGCATCGACCGGGCGAAATCGTCGGCCGCTTCGGACCAATGCGCGGCCAGATCGAAATCATTCGGCCTGTCGAATGTTTCGCCGGTCGGATCGGCGGAGGCAATGCGGCCGACGCGGTAGGAACGGATCGCGGTCCCGTCCCTCCCGACCAGATACCAGGTGCCCGCTTTCAATACCAGGCCGAGCGGATCGAGCCGCCGCTGCACCACCTTGTCCTTGCGCCCGTAGCACACCGCGAGCCGGCGATCGTGCCAGAGCGCGTCGGCGACCGCCGCCAGCGTGGGTGTCTCCTCGGGGCGATGAAACCAGCCGGGCGCGTCGATATGCACCCGCTCGGCGATTCGCGTTGCCCGGCCGCGCAATTCGGGCGGCAGCGCGGCGAGCACCTTGAGCTGCGCCGTCGCGAGCACGGTGCCGAGACCGAGATCGGCTGCGGCGGAGGGGGATCCGGCCAGCAATACGGCGTCGGCCTCCTCGGTGGTCAGTCCGGTCAACCGGGTCCGGTATCCGTCGACGAGTTGGACGCCGCCCGCCCGCCCCGGTTCGGTGAAGACCGGAACACCGGCCGCCGACAGCGCACCGATATCGCGATAGACGGTGCGCACCGACACCTCCAGTTCACGCGCCAGTTCTGGCGCCGTCGACCGGCCACGCGTCTGCAGCAGCAACAGCAGCTGGACCAATCTGCTTGCCCTCATGAATTCGAGATTAGTCGGAAACCTTGACAGAAGATGTCAGGATTAGGTCATAGAGTCGTCGGCATGACCACTTGGAGCCAATTCACCGAAGAAGCGCCCCAGATCGCCGCGGTGTTCACCCGTCGTCACAAAGCCACCGGCAACCTCTGCATGCTCGGCACGCTCCGGTCCGACGGTTTCCCCAGGATCAGCCCTGTCGAGCCGATCATCTTCGAGGACATGCTGACGATCGTGGGTATGCCCGACACGACGAAGTTCAAGGACTTGGAGCGCGACCCGCGCTTCTGCCTGCACACCGCGACGGTGGACACCAAGGTCGGCGACGGCGACGCCAAACTCTTCGGCACCGTCACCGATCTCCGCGACAAGGAAGTCCATGCGCGTTTCGCGCAGAAGCTCTTCGACGACAGCGGTTTCGACCTCCGCGGTCAAGAATTCGACCACTTCTTCGTCGCGGAGCTGACCAGCGCCTCGACCGTCGCAGTCGTCGACGACCACTTGGACATCACGATCTGGAAGCCGGGACAGGGGGAACGAGTGGTGCGCAAGCACTGAGTGGAGTGCGCAGGCGGGGGATCGGCTGGCTGGTTTCGTGCGTCGGCCGATACCGCCGCGACCCGTTGCCGCTGATGATCGAGGGAATCGGAGCCTGCCACCGAGTCCGCTGTCGATGCGCGCCGCACGTCGGTTGCCGCCGCTCACGCCAACGGATCGGTGACGGAGTTGGGCCCGGCGGCGGTGGCTAACGCATTCGACGCCAAGGTCATCGGCCCGATCCTGCTGGCCGAACACTTCGCGCCCCGAATCCGCGAAGACGGTGCTTCCCGGTGTCGCACAGCGGAATAGGCGGCATCACTCTTCGCGAGTCGTTGCCCCGATCGCCGCGCGGCGGGACCGGAGAAAGGCTTGTTCGGCGAGGTTGTCGGTGCGGGCTATGGCTCGGTCGTAGGCCGCTAGGGCCTCTGCGATGCGGCCGAGGCGACGCAAGAGATCGGCTCGAATGGCATGGAAGAGGTAATGATTCGCCAAGTCGATATCGTCGAGGAGGGCGAGTGCGGTGCGCGGGCCTTCGACCTCGGCCACCGCCACCGCGCGATTGAGCAGCACCACGGGGTTGGGCGCCATCGCGACCAGCTGGTCGTACAGGCGCAGGATCTGCTGCCAGTCGGTCGCCGCCGCGTCGGCGGCGTCGGTGTGGACCGCGTTGATCGCCGCCTGGATTTGATACGGGCCGGGTTGGTTGCGGCGCAGGCACTCTCGCACGATGGCGTGGCCCTCGGCGATGAGGGTGCGGTTCCAGCGGGTGCGATCCTGCTCGGGCAGCGGTATCAGTGCACCGTCGGGTGTGGTTCGCGCGCCGCGGCGAGATTCGGTGAGCAGCATGAGTGCGAGCAGTCCGTGGGCTTCCGGTTCGTCGGGCATGAGCTCGGTGAGCAGACGCCCGAGACGAATCGCCTCGGCGCACAGGTCTTCTCGAACCAGGCGGGGACCCGAGCTGGCCGTGTGCCCCTCGGTGAAGACCAGGTAGACCACCGCCGACACCGAGCGGAGGCGATCAGGCAGGTCCGCGTCACCGGGGACGCGGTAGGGGATGCGGGCGTCGCGAATCTTGCCCTTGGCGCGGACGAGCCGCTGGGCCATGGTCGACTCGGAAGTCAGGAAGGCATGGGCGATTGCGGCAGTGGTCAGGCCGCCGAGCAGCCGCAAGGTGAGGGCCACTCGGGCATGGACGGCCAATGCGGGGTGGCAGCAGGTGAAGATCAGGCGGAGTCGGTCGTCCCCGATCGCGCCGTCGCCGACCGGTTCGGCTTCGGCGTGCAGCAACGCGGCCTCGGCATGCCGGTCGTGGCGGGATGATTCGCGCCGCAGCCGATCGATCGCCCGGTTGCGTGCGGTGGTGATGATCCATCCTGGCGGGCTCGGTGGGAGCCCCTCGGCAGGCCACCGCTGCACGGCGGTGGTGAAGGCGTCCTGCACCGCGTCTTCGGCGACGTCGATGTCGCCGAAGACACGGATCAAGCCGGCCACCGCGCGACCGTAGTGTTCGGCGAACACGTCCTCGATCACCGCGGGCGTCACCGTGGCGTCGTCAGTCATCCTCTAGTGGCCGGATCTCGATCGGCAGGCCGAGCACCGTGGCGACCTTGCTGCCCCATGCCAGCGCTTCGTCCAGATCGGCGGCCCGGATGATGCTGAATCCGGCGATGTATTCCTTGCTTTCGACGTACGGACCGTCGGTGATGAGCACGTCGTTGCCGGTGGCGCGTAGCACGGTGGCGGTGCTCGGCGCGTTGAGGCCCGCGGCGAACACCCATGCGCCCGCCGCGCGCATCTCGTCGTTCACGACGTGCAGCTCGCGCATGATCTCGTCCAGATTGTCCGGCGGCACACCCTCTTCGGACTGGTAGATGCTCAGCAGGTACTGCTTCATCTCGACGCTCCTCACTTGCGCTGATACGTAGCGATTACGACGCCGGTGGTGGTCGCGACGCTCGTGGTGAGTCGAAGCTCGCCGAGATCGGTGCCCTCGAACAACCGCCGTCCGCTGCCGACCAGGATCGGATGGATCATCAGTAGATATTCGTCGACGAGATCGTGCCGCATCAGCGATTGCAGCAGGTTGCCGCTGCCGAGCACGACCAGGTCACGGTCGGGCTGCTCCCGCTGGAGCTCCACCACCGTGCGGACGGCGTCGCCGGGCAGCAGCGTCGAGTTCTGCCAGGGCAGCGGCTCGGTCAGCGTTCGGGACGCGACGAATTTCTCGGTCTTGTCCAGTACCGCGGAGACCGGATCGCCGGTCTGGTTGGGCCAGAATCCGTAGAAGTCTTGATAGGTCCGCCGCCCGAACAACAATGCGCCTTGATGGGTGGCCATGTGCTCGCCCAGCACCCTGGCCTGCACTGGGTCGTTGTATCGATGGGCCCAGCCGCCGTGCCGGAATCCGTCCCGCAGATCCTCCTCGACGCGCCCAGGCGCCTGCATGACTCCGTCGAGGGTGAGGCTTTCGACGGCAATGATCCTGCTCATATCCGCTCCTTCCCAGGTGCCGGCGCATTGCCGGCCTCACCTCCTACACGAACGGGTCGTCGCCGGATCGACATCGTCGCGGATTTTTCTTCCGCCGAGTTCTCTCGGTGTCACGCGTCCGGCGCGGTGATGGCCTGCACCTCGCGGTAGGTCGGAACCTTGATGGTGAACGGGCCGTCGTCGCGCACCGCGCGGGCGGCGTCGACGACGGCCGCGAGTGCTGCGCGGTACAGCAGTGAGCCGGTGCTGATCCGGCGCACGCCCAACTCGGCGAGGGCCGCGATCGACGGGCCGTCGACGGCGTAGAGGATATTGACGGGCAGCGCGGTCGCGGCGACCAGACCGGTGATCTCGGCCGGGTCGGTCATGCCCGGCACAAAGATGCCGTCGGCACCGGCGTCGGTATATCGGCCGACCCGGGCAAGCGTCGAATCCTGGTGCAGCTTCAACCAATGCGTGTCGACGCGGGCATTGACGAACAGCTCGGGCGTGCGGGCCTTGATCGCGCCGATCAGCTCCGCCTGGTGGCCGGGCTCGGCGAGTGTGCTTTCCGATCGGCCGTCTTCGAGGTTCACTCCGGCGATCCCCAGCTCGGCCAATCGGGCGACATAGTCGGCCACCTCGCCGGGATTCTCGCTGAAGCCGCCTTCGATGTCGACGGTCACCGGCACCGCGAGGCGCGCGAGTCGCGTTGCCACCGCGAGTGTTTCGTCGCGGGTGACGCCGGTTCCGTCGGGCAGTCCCGCCGCGACGGCGACCCCGAGGCTGGTGGTGCCGATCGCCGGAAACCCTTCGGCCGCCAGCGCCGCCGCGGAGCCGAAGTCCCAGGCGTTCGGCAGGACGAGTGGCTCGTCCCGGTGGTGCAGCTCGTGAAAGATCTTCGGCTTGTTCATCGTGAGCTGATCGGCGTTCATGCCGTGACCGTATCCCGCTGTTGTTTCGGTGGCCGCCGAAACAACAGCGCACCATCATGGAGTGGTGCACACCCGAGGAGCCGAACTGGCAGGACTGGCGGTACTGCTCGCCGACCGCACTCGCGCCGACATGTGCCTGGCCATGATCGACGGCCGCGCCTGGACCGCGGGTGAGCTGGCGCGCCACGCCGGTGTCGCGCCGTCCACAGCGACCGAACACCTGAACCGGCTACTCGACGGCGGCCTGCTCGTCGAACGCCGTCAAGGCCGACACCGCTATATGCAGCTGGCAAACCCCCAGGTGGCGGAGCTGCTGGAGGCGATGGTCACCCACCTCGACCCGCCGCGCACCGAACTGGCAGGGCTGCGTGCGGCCACCGTCGCTGCCGCCCTCGCGCGCGGCCGCACCTGCTACGACCACCTCGCGGGACGCCTCGGCGTGGCGATCACCGACGCGATGACCACCCGAGGCCTGCTCGGCAGTGATGGCGGGTTGGCGCTGACTGCCGAGGGTCTGGCCTGGCTCACCGGCCCGATGGGGATCGACCCGGCTCGGCTGCGCGCTACCCGCAGGCCCGTCGCCCGACCCTGCCTCGACTGGACCGAGCGGCGCACTCACCTCGGCGGCGCGGCAGGAGCGCAGCTGTGCCGCCGTCTCCAGGACCTCGATTGGATCCACCGCGTCGGTAACGGCCGCGCCATCCGTCTCACGCAGCAGGGCGAATCCGGTCTCGCCGAGACACTCGGAATCGATCCTTCGCCCTTGCGATAGACCACACAGGAACAAGCTCACCAGCCGCAACACCGGTGCGGCCGTCCTCGTGCCGCGGTGACTCGCGGCCTGCCGGTCTGGGTGCGCGAGCGCTGCACCCCCGCACGGCGCGAACCCGCCGTCGCTCGAGCGTGCTCAGCCGGTGTTGTATGCGGCGACAGGTTTGCCGATCATCGTCGCGGTTACTCAGGTGGCGATGAGCACTGGACCGATGACGCAGGATATGGCCTTCACCTGGTGGTCGCGGGTGTGACCACGTTGCTGATGTTCCCGCTGATCGCGTGATCGATCGGCGGCAAGCCACCCCGTTCATGAATGGGCTTGCATAATCGTGCATAATCATCACATGGTTGATTCAGCGGACGGACCCGTGTTGCGGGTCGCGGTGGCCGGTGCGAGCGGGTACGCGGGCGGCGAGGTGCTGCGCCTTTTGCTCGGGCATCCGGCATATCGCGACGGGCGTCTTGTCATCGGCGCGCTGACCGCGGGGGCGAACGCGGGCAGCACACTGGCGGAGCATCAGCCCCATCTGCTGCCGCTGGCCGATCGCGTGCTCGCTCCCACCACCGCCGACGAGCTGGCCGGTCACGATGTGGTGTTCCTCGGGCTCCCGCACGGGCAATCCGCCGCCATCGCGCAGACGCTGCCGGAGTCGACCGTGATCATCGACTGTGGCGCCGACTTCCGGCTGACCGACGCGCAAGCATGGGAGAAGTACTACGGCAGTCCCCACGCGGGAAGCTGGCCCTACGGTCTGCCGGAGCTGCCCGGCGGCCGCGAGAAGCTGCGCGGTGCGAGCCGGATCGCCGTCCCCGGGTGCTACCCGACGGTGGCGAGCCTGGCACTCGCACCGGCGATCGCGGCAGGCATCGTCGAGCCGACGGTGAATGTGGTCGCGGTGAGCGGCACGTCGGGTGCCGGCCGCAAGCTCGACGTCGGCCTGCTCGGGTCCGAGGTAATGGGTTCGGTACGTGCCTATGGCATCGCGGGCGCGCATCGGCATACCCCCGAGATTTCGCAGAACCTGAAGGCGGCGGGCGGAACCGATGTCGCCGTCTCGTTCACGCCGGTGCTAGCGCCGATGCCGCGCGGCATCCTCGCCACCTGCACCGCGCCGACGCGGGTGGACGCCGCGCAGGCCCGCGCGGTGTACGAAAAGGCCTACGCCGATGAGCCGTTCGTGCATCTGTTGCCGGAAGGTCAACTGCCGCAGACGGGTTCGGTGCTCGGATCCAATGCCGTCGCGCTGCAGGTCGCGGTGGACACCGACGCGGGCTTGCTCGTGGTGATCGGCGCGATCGACAACTTGACCAAGGGCACTGCGGGCGCCGCGGTGCAATCCATGAATCTGGCCGTCGGATTCGACGAGACCGCAGGACTTTCCACTGTAGGAGTGGCACCGTGACGACAACCGCTGGGACATCGACCGAGGGCTCGGGCGGCAAGCTGGTCCGGACCCAGGGGGTCACCGCACCGCTCGGCTTCCGTGCCGCGGGCATCGCCGCGGGCATCAAGGCCAGCGGGAAACCCGATCTGGCCCTGGTGTTCAACGAGGGACCGGAGTACGCGGCCGCGGGTGTGTTCACCCGTAACCAGGTCAAGGCCGCGCCGGTGCTGTGGTCGCAGCAGGTGCTCGGGTCCGGTCGGCTGCGCGCGGTCATTCTCAACTCCGGCGGCGCCAACGCCTGCACCGGTCCCGGCGGGTTCCAGGACACCCACCAGACGGCCGAGGAATTGGCCAAGGCGCTGAGCAATTGGGGCACCGAGACCGGCGCAGGCGAAATCGCCGTCTGCTCGACCGGTTTGATCGGTGACCGGCTCCCGATGGACAAGGTGATCCCGGCGGTCACCGAGATCGTGCACGAGATGGGCGGCGGCCTGTCGGGCGGCTTGGACGCGGCACACGCGATCATGACCACCGATACCGTGCCCAAGGAAGCGGCCTTCCACCACCAGGACAAGTGGAACGTCGGCGGTATGGCCAAGGGCGCGGGGATGCTCGCGCCCTCGCTCGCGACCATGCTGGTCGTGCTCACCACCGACGCCGCGGTGACCGCGGACCAGCTGGATCGGGCGCTGCGCACCGCGACGCGGCTCACCTTCGACCGGCTCGACGTCGACGGCTCCTGCTCGACCAACGACACCGTGCTGCTGCTTGCCAACGGCGCGAGCGAGGTCACGCCGTCCCAGGAGGATCTCGACGCCGCGGTGCTCGCGGTCTGCGACGATCTCGCCGCACAGTTGATGGCCGACGCGGAAGGCGTCACCAAGCGGGTGCAGGTCATCGTCTCCGGCGCGGTCAGCGAGGACGAGGCGCTGATCGCCGCGCGCGCCGTGGCCCGCGACAGTCTGGTGAAGACGGCGCTGTTCGGCTCCGACCCGAACTGGGGCCGGGTGCTCGCCGCCGTCGGCATCGCGCCGATAACCCTGGACCCGAACCGGATCTCGGTGTCGTTCAACGGGAACCCGGTGTGCGTCGACGGTGTCGGCGCGCCGGGCGCGCGCGAGGTCGACCTGTCCGGGATGGACATCGACGTGCACATCGACCTGAACGTCGGTGACGGTACCGCCATGATCCGCACCACCGACCTCTCACACGGCTATGTCGAAGAGAATTCGGCCTACAGCTCATGAGTGAGCACGTGCTCCACGACCTTTCGGCGTTGGACAAGGCGCACGTACTGGCCGAGGCGCTGCCGTGGCTACAGAAGTTCCGCGACAAGATCGTGGTCGTCAAATACGGCGGCAACGCCATGGTCGACGAGGAGCTCAAGCGGGCCTTCGCCGCTGATATGGCGTTCCTGCGCGCCGTCGGTGTGCACCCGGTGGTGGTGCACGGCGGCGGACCGCAGATCAGTGCGATGCTGAAAAAGCTCGGCCTGCACGGCGAATTCCGCGGCGGTTTCCGTGTCACCACACCCGAGGTGATGGACGTGGTGCGGATGGTGCTGTTCGGTCAGGTCGGGCGGGAGCTCGTCGGGCTCATCAACGCGCACGGCCCGTACGCGGTCGGCACCTCGGGTGAGGACGCGCGACTGTTCACCGCGACAAGGCGCACCGTCGACGTCGACGGCGCACCGACCGACATCGGTCTGGTCGGCGATGTCACCGAGGTGAACCCCGACGCCGTGCTCGACCTCATCGGCGCAGGCCGCATCCCGGTCGTCTCGACCATCGCCCCCGACGCCGACGGCGTGGTGCACAACATCAATGCCGACACTGCCGCCGCCGCGCTCGCCGAGGGGATCGGCGCCGAGAAGTTGGTCGTGTTGACCGACGTCGAGGGCCTGTACACCAACTGGCCGGACCGCTCGTCGCTCACCTCGCGCATCGACGCCGACGAGCTCGCGAAGTTGCTCCCGAGTCTGGACGCGGGCATGGTGCCCAAAATGGAAGCCTGCCTGCGCGCCGTCCAGGGGGGAGTGCCGACCGCGCACGTCATCGACGGCCGGGTGCCGCACGCGGTGCTGCTGGAACTGTTCACCGGAGAAGGAATCGGAACGATGGTGACGCCCGTGTTGTCCAGTTCGGACGCCGCCGGCCCGCCGAACGGAACGAAAACATGAGCGAAGTAGCGAACGAAGTCACCGGCACTGCCGCACTGCAGCAGCGATGGTCCGACGCGATGATGAAGAACTATGGGACGCCCAAGGTCGCGCTGGTGCGCGGCGCGGGCGCGGTGGTCTACGACGCGGACGGCAAGCGCTACGTCGACTTCCTCGGCGGCATCGCGGTCAACAGCCTGGGGCACGCCCATCCCGCGATTCTGGAGGCGGTCACCCAGCAGCTCGGCACGCTCGGGCACACCTCGAACATCTACGCGAACGAACCGGTGATCGAGCTGGCCGAACGGCTGCTCGCGCATTTCGGTGACGGCGAATTCGGTGACGGGCACGGCCGCGCGTTCTTCTGTAACTCCGGCACCGAAGCCGTCGAGGCCGCGTTCAAAATGGCCAGGCTGACCGGCCGGCGCAAGATCGTCGCGTGTGAGGAGGCGTTTCACGGCCGGACCATGGGCGCGCTCGCGCTCACCGGCCAGCCGTCGAAGCGGACACCGTTCGAGCCGATGCCGCCCGGCGTCGTGCACGTGCCCTACGGTGATGCCGCGGCCTTGGCGGCCGTGGTGGACGAGGACACGGCCGCGGTCTTCCTCGAACCCATCATGGGCGAGAGCGGCGTTGTCGTGCCGCCCATCGACTACCTGGTGAAGGCGCGCGAGATCACCGCGCGGCACGGTGCGCTGCTGATCCTCGACGAGGTGCAGACCGGCATCGGACGTTGCGGAAAGTTCTACGCACATCAGGCTTCCGGCATCGTGCCGGATGTGATCACCCTGGCCAAGGGGCTCGGCGGTGGCCTGCCGATCGGCGCGGTGCTTGCCACCGGCCCGGCCGCCGATCTGCTGACTCCCGGACTGCACGGCACCACTTTCGGCGGCAACGCGGTCTGCGCCGCGGCCGCACTCGCCGTGCTGCGCACCATCGACGAGCTGGACCTGCTCTCGCACGTCGAGTCGGTCGGCAAGCGGCTCAGCGACGGTATCGAGCTGCTCGAGCACCCGCTGGTCGACCACGTGCGTGGTGCGGGTCTGCTGCTCGGCATCGTGCTCACCGAGGACGTCTCGGCCGAGGTCGAGGCCAGGGCGCGGGCGGCGGGTTATCTGGTGAACGCGCCGAAGCCCGACGTCATTCGGCTCGCGCCGCCGCTGGTGCTCACCGAGACCCAGTCCGACAACTTCGTCGCCGATCTCCCGGACATTCTGGACGGCGCCGCCCACGATGCGAAGGGAGCCAAGGGATGAGCCTGCGCCACTTCCTTCGCGACGACGATGTGACCCCGGTCGAGCAGGCCGAAATCCTCGCGCTGGCGGCCGAGCTGAAGAAGGCGCCGTTCTCGCATCGGCCGCTGTCGGGTCCGCGCGGCGTCGGGGTGATCTTCGAGAAGAACTCGACCCGCACCCGGTTCTCCTTCGAAATGGGCATCGCCCAGCTCGGCGGGCACGCGGTCGTCGTCGACGGCCGCGATACCCAGCTCGGGCGCGAGGAGACCCTTGGCGATACGGGCACGGTGCTGTCGCGCTATGTCGATGCCATTGTCTGGCGTACCTTCGAGCAGATTCGCCTCGATGAAATGGCCGCCACCGCAACGGTTCCGGTGGTGAACGCGCTGTCCAACGAGTTCCACCCCTGTCAGGTGCTCGCCGATCTGCAGACGCTCACCGAGCGCAAGGGCAGCCTGGCCGGCCGCAACCTCACCTACTTCGGCGACGGCGCGAACAATATGGCGCACTCGCTGCTGCTCGGCGGGGTCACCGCCGGATTGAACGTCACCATCGCCGCGCCCGCGGGGTTCGAGCCGCTGCCTTGGATTCTGGAGGCCGCCCGCAAACGCGCCGCCGAAACCGGTGCGACCATCACGCTCACCGGCGACCCGGTCGCTGCCGCTGAGGGCGCCGACGCGCTGGTGACCGACACCTGGACCTCGATGGGCCAGGAGAACGACGGCCTCGACCGGGTCGGCCCGTTCCGCCCGTTCCAGCTCAACGAGCAACTGCTCGCCCATGCCGAATCCGAAGCCGTCGTGCTGCACTGCCTACCCGCCCATCGCGGCGAGGAGATCACCGACGCGGTGCTCGACGGTTCACACAGCGTCGTCTGGGACGAGGCGGAGAACCGGCTGCACGCGCAGAAGGCGCTGCTGGTGTGGCTGCTGGCCAAGCACAACGAGGGTGTGGCGTGAGCGAGAGAGCCGGGTTGCCGCGGGCGGCGGCGGGTATCGACGAGGTGGCATCGTGAGTGAGCGAGCCAGGGGCGAGGTGGCGCGATGAGCGTGACCCGCCCGGAACCCGGCAAGCCGGGGCCCGCGATCGCGGGGACCCGCGCCGGACGTCAGTCCCGCATCATCGAACTGCTGCTCGCGCACGCGGTCCGCAGCCAGACCGAGCTCGCCGCGCTGTTGTCGGCCGAGGGCATCGAGACCACCCAGGCCACCCTGTCGCGCGATCTCGACGAGCTCGGCGCGGTCAAACTGCGCGCTGCCGACGGCGGCGCGGGCGTCTACGTGGTCCCCGAGGACGGCAGCCCCGTGCGCGGCGTCACCGGCGGCACCGACCGCCTCTCGAAGCTCCTCGGCGACTTGCTCGTCTCCACCGATGCCAGCGGCAATATCGCGGTCCTGCGCACCCCACCCGGCGCCGCCCACTACTTGGCCAGTGCCCTCGACCGCGCCGCCCTGCCCTACATTGTCGGCACCATCGCAGGCGACGACACCATCGCCGTCATCGCCCGCGAACCCTTCACCGGCGCCGAACTGGCCGCCAGGATAGAAGAACTCGCCTGACACCTCCGGGTTCGTCCGTGAGTGGCGCACGGTCGTGACGACACGCCGTGCACGCACGCCAGGGTCGGCACTCGCCCGCTGCCCGGCCGATCGGCCGAGGTATGCGCGGTCGGCTCGGCCGGCGGGGTATCGGCCGTCGGCCGGGCTGCCCCTTGCCCGGACAGCCGGGGTGATCAGGTCATCGACGAGGTCGACTCTGGCGCGGCCTATGTCCATCGAGTCGGCATTGCTCACCGCCTACCGGCACACCGAGGGACACCAGCCCAACGCGCGCATCGACATCAACCAGACAGCACGCCGTTGCCGGTCCGCGCGCCGCTTCCCACCCGCTGCGATCGTCGTGCTGCGGCAATGGCGTGCTATCTGGCAGGCTCGACTTGTCGCACACAGCTCGCGCGACGTGGAATACCCATTTCCGCCGGAAGCGGGCCCGACTCGACCCCGGTTGTGAATGAGCTTGCATAGTCGTGCATAATCATTTGTAGAACGGTGCAGGCTGCCGGGACAGGCCCGGCCCCCGACTGCGCGCCTGCCGAAGCAGGCACAAGACCACAGACAAGCACGAAATCCGAGGAGCACATAGACATGTCCGAGCGCGTCGTACTCGCCTACTCCGGTGGGCTGGACACCTCCGTCGCGATCAGCTGGATCGCCAAGGAGACCGGCGCCGAGGTGGTGGCAGTCGCCATCGACCTCGGCCAGGGCGGCGAGGACATGAACGTGGTGCGCCAGCGAGCACTGGACTGCGGCGCCGTGGAGGCGATCGTCGTCGACGCGCGCGACGAGTTCGCCGACGACTACTGCCTGCCGACCATCCAGGCCAACGCGCTCTACATGAGCCGCTACCCGCTGGTGTCGGCCATCAGCCGCCCGCTGATCGTCAAGCACCTCGTCGAGGCCGCCAAGTTCCACGGCGCGAGCACCGTGGCCCACGGCTGCACCGGAAAGGGCAACGACCAGGTGCGCTTCGAGGTCGGCATCGGCGCGCTCGCGCCCGACCTCAACGTCATCGCCCCGGTCCGGGACTACGCCTGGACCAGGGAGAAGGCCATCGCCTTCGCCGAGGAGAACTCGCTGCCGATCAACGTCACGAAGAAGTCGCCGTTCTCCATCGACCAGAACGTGTTCGGTCGCGCGGTGGAAACCGGCTTCCTCGAAGACCTCTGGAACGCGCCGACCAAGGACGTCTACGACTACACCGCCGACCCGACGGTGAACTTCGAGGCGCCGGACGAACTGATCGTCACCTTCGACAAGGGTGTCCCGGTCGCCATCGACGGCCGTCAGGTCACCGTGCTCGAGGCCATCGTCGAGCTGAACCTGCGCGCCGGACGGCAGGGCGTCGGCCGCCTGGACATGGTCGAAGACCGGCTCGTCGGCATCAAGAGCCGCGAGATCTACGAGGCGCCCGGCGCCATCGCCCTGATCACCGCGCACCAGGAGCTCGAGGCGGTCACCGTCGAGCGTGAGCTCGGCCGCTACAAGCGGCAGGTCGAGCAGCGCTGGAGCGAGCTGGTCTACGACGGCCTGTGGTTCTCCCCGCTCAAGCGCGCACTCGACGCTTTCGTCACCGAAACCCAGGAGCACGTCTCCGGCGACATCCGCATGGTGCTGCACGGTGGCTCCGTCGTGGTCAACGGCCGCCGCTCCGAGCAGTCGCTCTACGACTTCAACCTGGCCACCTACGACGAGGGCGACACCTTCGACCAGTCGCTGGCCAAGGGCTTCGTGCAGATCCACGGCCTGTCCTCGAAGGTCGCGGCGCGGCGCGATTTGAACCAGAAGTAAGCGGCCTCGGGGTCGGTGCGCATGCGCCGACCCCGAGGATCGCGTAGCCAGCGCATCCACCGATGATCGACTTCCGACCGTCAGGAGACAGCACACGATGACGCAGAGCGGCAGCACCAACGAAGGGGCGCTCTGGGGCGGGCGTTTCGCGTCCGGTCCGGCCGCGGCGATGGCCGCGCTCAGCAAGTCGACGCACTTCGACTGGGTGCTCGCCCCCTACGACATTCGCGCGTCGAAGGCGCACGCGCGGGTGCTGAACAAGGCCGGGCTGCTGTCGGAAGCCGATCTCGCCGCGATGCTCGACGGTCTGGATCGTCTTGCCGCCGATGTGGACTCCGGGGCCTACGGACCGGTGGAGTCCGACGAGGATGTGCACGGTGCGCTGGAGCGGGGACTGATCGAGCGGGTCGGTACCGAGCTCGGTGGCAGGCTGCGCGCGGGGCGGTCGCGAAACGACCAGGTGGCCACGCTGTTCCGGATGTGGCTGCGCGACGCGGTCCGCCGGGTCGCGGCCGGTCTGCTCGAGGTGGTCGACGCGCTTGTCGCCCAGGCGGCCGCACACCCCGACGCGGTGATGCCGGGCAAGACGCATCTGCAGGCCGCGCAGCCGGTGTTGCTCGCACATCATCTGCTCGCCCACGCCCATCCGCTGCTGCGCGATATCGACCGACTGCGTGACTTCGACAAGCGGGCGGCGGTGTCGCCCTACGGTTCCGGGGCGCTGGCAGGTTCTTCGCTCGGTCTGGACCCGGAGGCGATTGCCGCCGAACTGGATTTCGACGCGTCGGCGGCCAATTCGATCGACGCCACCGCTGCGCGCGACTTCGCGGCCGAGGCGGCGTTCGTGCTGGCCATGATCGGTGTCGACCTCAGCAGGATGGCCGAAGAGGTCATTATCTGGAGCACACCGGAATTCGGCTACATCACTCTCGCCGACGCCTGGTCCACCGGATCGTCGATCATGCCGCAGAAGAAGAACCCGGACGTCTCCGAACTCACCCGCGGCAAGGCGGGCCGCCTCATCGGCAACCTCACCGGCCTGCTCGCCACCCTCAAAGCGCAACCACTCGCCTACAACCGGGACCTGCAGGAGGACAAGGAGCCCCTGTTCGACTCGGTCGCCCAGCTGGAACTGCTGCTCCCCGCCATCGCCGGCCTCGTTTCGACGCTGACCTTCCACACCGAACGGATGGCCGAACTCGCCCCCGCCGGTTTCACACTCGCGACCGATATCGCCGAATGGCTTGTCCGCCAAGGCGTCCCGTTCCGCGTCGCGCACGAGGCGGCGGGTGGGTGCGTCCGCGCTGCCGAGGCGCGCGGCGTCGGGCTCGACGAGCTGACCGACGCGGAGTTCGCCGCCGTCGACGCGGCACTGACGCCGCGGGTCCGCGAAGTGCTGACAGTGCAGGGGTCGATCGCCTCGCGCAATGCTCGCGGCGGCACGGCAGGTGTCCAGGTCGCGAAGCAGATCGACGAAATCCGCGGCACGGCAGGGGAGCTGCGCGGCTGGCTGGCGTGACTGTCGGCGCCCCGGTTACCGCGCCTGCCGATGGTCGTCGCGGGCCTTGGCGGCGCGCGCTCCCGCGGCTCCACTCCCGGGTGGCCGCGGCCCGGGTTACGCTGCGCCGGTGACTCTGCTGCTGTTGGCGTTGGCCATTGCGTCCGAGGTGACCGCGACCGTTTCGCTGAAGATCTCCGACGGATTCAGCAAGCTCGTGCCCTCGATCATCGTTGTCATCGGTTACGGCGCAGCGTTCTATTTCCTGTCGCAGGCGCTGAAGCGAGGTATGGCGATCGGTGTCGCCTACGGGATCTGGTCAGCGGTCGGTGTCGCCGCGATCGCCGTCATCGGAGTGCTGTTCTTGGATGAGCGATTGACCGCGGTGCAGATCGGTGGCATCGGCCTGGTGATCCTCGGTGTGCTTGCGCTCGAGCTCGGCGGCGCACACTGATTCGGAAATCCGCCGGGAATTCACTGCGCACCACCGTGGACCCACCGAAATCGGCGGTCCGTGACCCGCGGCGGGTTGCTGAGCGCGAGTGGCGTTGCGCCCTCTGCATTTTCCCGAATACGTCCCGATCGGCACGGGACCGAACGTAACATCGGGCGATGGACTGGACGTTTGCTCAGCTGAGTCCACGCGGATGTACCCCATGACCTCGGGTGATGAGGGCGAGGTCATGGGAACACCGGGCGCTGCCACCGTGGTGCTGGAGGCTGCCGGGCTCGCCAAGCACTACGGCAGCGTGCAGGCATTGCGCGGTGCCGACTTTCAGGCCACAGCCGGCGAGGTCGTCGCACTCATCGGTGACAACGGTGCGGGCAAGTCGACTCTGGTGAAATGCCTTTCGGGAGCCGAGCAACCCGACGGCGGCACCATCCTGCTCGACGGCAGGCCGGTGCTGTTGCCTACGCCGACCGCCGCGCGGAAGCTCGGTGTGGAAACCGTGTATCAGGATTTGGCGGTGGCCCCCGACCTCGACCCCGCCGCGAACCTGTTCCTCGGCCGCGAACTGCTGCGGCGCGGGCTAGCGGGCAAGCTGGGCATGCTGGACAAGTCGGCCATGCGGAGCCGGGCGGTGGACCACTTTCGCAGGCTCGGCGTCACCCTGCAGAACACCGACGTGCCTATTGGGTCGCTGTCGGGTGGGCAGCGGCAGAGCGTGGCCGTGGCCAGGGCGGTGATGTGGGCGAGCAAGGTGGTGTTCATGGACGAGCCGACCGCGGCGCTGGGTGTTGTCCAGCGCGAGCGCGTGCTCGACGTCATCCGCCGGGTGCGTGACCAGGGCATCGCGGTCGTGCTCATCAGCCACAACATGCCCGAGGTACTGGCCGTCGCCGATCGCATCGAGGTGCTCCGGCTGGGTAGACGGGTGGCTCGCTTCACCGCGGCGGAGGTCACCTTGGAGCAGTTGGTCGGTGCGATGACCGGTGCACTGACGCCCGAGGAGACACCGTGAGACGCCGCGCAGTACTCCGAAAGCGAGGGGCCGCATGAGCGACGACGAAGCCGTCAGCGTCGATGGCAATGGCCGGGAACTGCCCGAACGCACTGCGCTGCAACGACTGCTCGGTGCGAGCACCGTGTGGATCGGCGTCGTGCTCGTCGGCTTGTGTGTGGCGTTCAGCGTGATTCGGCCCGATGCGTTTCCCACCCGTTTCACCTTGCAGACCCTGCTGATCGAAACGTCGGTGCTGCTGGTGCTTTCGGTCGGGATGACCTTCGTGATCATCACCTCCGGCATCGATCTTTCGGTCGGGATGGTGCTGATCTTCGCCGGGGTGCTCGGCGCCAAAACCATGGAATGGCTGAGCCCCGACGAGAACGCCACCGCGGCGGGCTGGGGCATCATCGGCCTCGGGTTCCTGATTTCCGTTGTCGGCGGCGGGATCTGGGGACTGCTGAACGGACTGCTCGTGGCCAAAGCCAAGATTCCGCCGTTGATCGTCACGCTCGGGTCGTTCGGCGCCGCACTCGGTGCGGCGCAGCTGATCACCGGCGGCGTCGACACCAGGACCGTGCCCGACAAGCTGCGTGACTCACTGGGGTTCGGCACCTCACTGGGCGGCGTGCCGAATCTGGTGCTGGTCGCCACCGTGGTCACCGTGCTCGCCGCCTGGGTGCTGCACACCACCAGGTTCGGCCGCTACACCTACGCGATCGGTTCCAACGAAGAGGCCGCGCGCCGCTCGGGGATCGCGGTCACCCGTCACCTCGTGCTGGTCTATCTGATGACGGGATCGCTCGCCGGGCTGGCGGGTTTCATGAACCTCGCCTACTTCGGCACCACCACCATCGGTGGACACGGCACCGACAATCTGGATGCCATCGCGGGTGTAGTGATCGGCGGGACAAGCCTTTTCGGCGGCGTCGGCACCGTTCTGGGCACGGTGATCGGGGTGTTCATTCCGTCGGTGTTGCGCAAGGGTTTCGTCATCGCTGGAGTACCGGTGTTCTGGCAGCCGATCGCGGTGAGCGCGGTTCTCGTCGGGGCGGTGTGGTTCGACCAGCTCCGCCGCCGGGCGCGGGACCGATAGAAGGCAGGCAGTCGACAACGCTGCGCGAGAAGAAAAAATGAGGCGGAGGTGGCCGGATGAGGGTGGCGAAGCGGACAGCGGTGCTGATCGGCGCGATAGTTGCGGCCGGCACGATGGTCGTGTCGTGTAGTGGCGAGGTGAGCAATTCCGGCGGGACGGATGCCAAGAAGCTGGTTCTCATTCCGGGCGTCGCCGACGAACCTTTCTATATCTCCATGCAGTGCGGAGCGCAGGACGAGGCGGCGAAGCTCGGTTACCAGTTGGATACCCAGGCGCCGACCAAGTTCGACGCCGGATCGCAGACGCCGGTGCTGACGGGGGTGATGGCCAACAAACCCGGCGGCATCCTGATCGCGCCGACACACGCGACGGCCATGGCGAATCCGATCGAGCAGGCCAAGAACGCGGGCATCAAGATCGTCGAGGTGGACACCGCACTCGACGACACATCCGTTGCGCTGTCGTCGATTTCGTCCGACAACAAGAAGGGCGGCGAACTCGCGGCCGCCACCCTGGCGAAGCTGGTCGGGGAGAAGGGGCCGGTGCTGGTGATCAACACCAAGGCGGGCACCTCTACCACCGACGCACGCGCCCAGGGCTTCGAGGCGGCGCTGCGGAACTATCCCGGCATGACCTCACTCGGCGTGCAGTACAACAACAACGAGGCTGCCCAGGCCGCCTCGATCGTGACCGCCACGCTTGCCGCCCACCCGGACCTTGCCGGAGTATTCGCGACGAACCTGAGCTCGGCCGAGGGCGCGGCAACCGGTCTGCGTAACGCGAACAAGCTCGGCCAGGTCAAACTGGTCGGCTTCGACGCGAGCCCCAAACAGGTCGAGGACCTGAAGGCGGGCACCGTGCAGGCGCTGATCGCCCAAGATCCGGGTGGCATCGGAGCCAAGGGTGTGGACCAAGCCGTCGCTGCGCTGGAGGGCAAGCCGGTCACCAGGAACATCCAGACCGACATGGTCGCGATCACCCAGGCGGATATGGACGCCAACGCGAAGTACTTCTACAAGAGGAAGTGCTGAGCGGTCGACGAGCGGGAGGTGCCGACCGTGCCGGGTGTCGGCACGCTTCCCTTAATCTTCCACGCGGACGACGTATCCGGACTCGGCCAGTGCCTCGAGGACGTCATTGCGGTGGTTCGGTCCACGAGTCTCGAGCGTCAGCGATACCTCCACCTCGCCCAGGGCCAGCCAGGTGCCGGTGCGCGAGTGCGCCACGTCGACCACGCTCGCTCCCGTCTTGCCGACCACGCCGAGCAGGCTGCTGAGTCCACCGGGACGATCCACGATCGTCACTCGCACCGCAAGGTAGCGACCCGCGGCGCTCAAGCCGTGGCCGATCAGCCGGGTCAAGAGCAGCGGGTCGATATTGCCGCCGGACAGGATCGCGCAGACCGGTCCGCGCAGTCCGAGTTCCGCCACCGGGTAACTCATCAACGCCGCGACCGCAGCGGCGCCGGCCGGCTCGACGATCAGTTTCCCTCGCTCCAGACACAACAGCAGCGCCTTGGACAGCGCGTCCTCATCGACGGTCAGCATGGTCGTCACGTATTCGGCAACATGCGCGAACGGCACCGCACCCGGTAGCCCGACCGCGATGCCGTCGGCCATCGTCGACATCCGCCCGGCCCGGACCGGCTTGCCTGCCGCCAGCGAATCGGGCCAGGCGGCCGCCTCGGCGGCCTGCACGCCGATCACCCGCACCTGCGGGGCGAGATGGTGCAGCGCGACCGCGACACCGGCAAGCAGCCCGCCACCACCGGTGGGCACGAGCACCGTCCCGACCTCAGGCAATTGATCCAGGATCTCCAGCCCCACCGTGGCCTGCCCGGCCACGATGTCGGGGTGGTCGAACGGATGGATCAACGTCGCCCCGCTGCGCTCCGCGAAGTCGAGCGCCGCGTCGAGCGCGTCATCGACGGTCTCGCCCACCTGCAGCACCCGTGCGCCATAGGCCTTGGTGGCCGCCAGTTTCGGCAGCGAGGCACCCACCGGCATGAACACCGTCGACTGGATTCCGAGTGTCGTCGCCGCCCAGGCCACTCCTTGCGCGTGATTGCCCGCGCTCGCAGCGACCACTCCATCGGCCCGCTCATCGAGGCTCAAATTCGCGATCCTGTTGTAGGCGCCGCGCGGCTTGAACGACCCTGTCCGCTGCAAGTTCTCACATTTGAGCCACACCTCGGTCTCGGATCGCTCCGACAATGCCCGCGACGCCACCACCGGCGTCCGCCGGATCACCGGCGCAAGTAGCGCCGCAGCCGCCTTGATTCGATCCAGCCCAAGCAACTCCATGTCGCCATGCTGCCAGGTCGCACCTCGACCGGCAGCAACTTGTCTCGGCTTTCCCGTCCGTCGCGGAGTCGGGGACGGAATGCCACATCGTAGGGGCGCTTCTCACGCAGCCTTGGCGAGGTTATGGGCGATGGCGCCGAGGCGGGCGAGGCGGGCGTCGCCGAGCGGGGTGAGCTTCCCGCCGAGGCGGTTGGTGACGAAGCCGAGGGACATGCCGGTGGCGGGATCGGCGAAGGCCCCCGAACCGCCGAGGCCGAAATGACCGAAGGCGGAGACCGGTTCGGCTTTGGAGGGCTTCATCGGGACGCCGTGGTAACCGAGGGCCCATGGGATGCGGAAGGCGAGGACATAGTCGGGGGTGAAGACTTGGCGTCGGGCGATGAGCTCGATAGTTTCGGGTCGCAGTAGCTGGAAGCCGTCGAGGCGGCCGCCGTTGGCGAGCGCGCCGTACACGCGGGCCAGTGCGCGCGCGGAGAAGACACCGTTGACGCCGGGCATGACCGAATCGTGCAGGCGTGGATCGGACACCAGGTCGGCGAAACCCTGCGGCGTGGTGTCGGCGGCCGCGGCGAACCTGGTCCTCGACATGAGCCGGGCGCCGTTGTCCCAGTTCAGGCCGGCGACGGTCAGCCGGGGAAAGTTGGTGGCGATCCTGCCGCGTTCGGATTCCGGCACGCGGAACCAGAGATCCGCTGCGGCAAGCGGTTCCGCGATTTCGGTGCGCAGCGCATCGGTGAACGTCGCACCGCTGATCCGGCGTACCAGCTCGGCGACCAAGTGGCCGAAGGTGATTCCGTGATAGCCGCTGGTCACCAGGTGTCGTGGATCGGGGGTCGCGGCGGCGAGCGCCGCGGTCACCGTGGCGTCGTCCAGGAAGCGGTCCACCGGACCGGGCAGCAGCCCGCGCAACCGGTGCAGCCCGGCCCGGTGGGTCAGCAACGCGCGCACGGTGATGAGTTCCTTTCCCGCGGCGGCGAATTCGGGCCAGTAGGTGGCGACGGGCTGGTCGTAGTCGAGTAGGCCGCGCTCGGCAAGCCGGTGCAGCAGGGTCGAGGGCGACACCTTTGCCGGTGGAGTACGCCATGGCCACCGAGTCGTGCGCCCACGGCACCCCCGGGTGCGCGAAGCCGGCCCAGACATCGACCACCGGTTCGCCGCGCAGGTACACCACAAGGGATCCGCCACCATCGGAGGGCCGCCGGAACAACCGGTCGAATTCGGCGACCAGACTCACGAAGCGCCGATCGACGGTTTGCGTTGTCGGAAGAGTCGTCATCGAGTAATCCTTGCCGTTCGGGATCCATACAGCGTATGGCAGGTCGAATTCCCGCTCGGGCGGCCGTGACCGTCTGAGCGTGCATTTTCCTGACCGTCACATCAGGGACCGAAAACGCAATACGGCTCACCTACGGTGGTCGACATGCCTCCACGGAGACGTTCGGCGCTGCTCGCGAGGTTGGTTGTCGACGAACCGGGCAGGCCACAGATCATTCTCGGCGAACTGCGCCGGGTGATCCTCGACGGGGCCGTGCCACCGTGCACGGTGATCCCGCTGCGTGAGGTCGCCGAATTGTTCGGGGTCAGCCACATCCCGGTCCGCGAAGCGCTCAAGACGCTGCTGGGGGAGGGCCTTGTCACCCATCAACCGCACGGCGGCTACACGGTGGCTCAGCTCACCGCGAACGAGCTGCGGGAGATGTATATCGTGCGCGAGACCCTGGAGACGGCATCGCTCGCGGCGGCGGCGATGAACGCATCGGACGCCGATCGCGCGGACCTGATAGGGGTGAACGTCCTTCTGGAGCAAGCGATCCGGGACGACGACCCGGTCGCCTATCATCGGCAGTCCCGGCTTTTCCATATCGCACTGACCCGGCCGTCACGCATGTTCCGTTTGCTGCACATGCTCGAGTCGGCGTGGAATGTCACCGAACCGGTGCAGTCGATGGTGCACATCGGCCGCGCCGACCGGGTCCGCCTGCACACCGACCACGCGCTGATGATGGACGCTTTCCTGGCCCGTGACGTCGATCGCTTGCTGCTCATCGCCGAACGTCATCACCGCAGGCTGGAGACGGTTATCGCGACCCTGCCCACCGATACCGGGCTGCTGGCGCCGGAAGATATATCTGCCGCGCAATAGCCGGGCAACAACCGTGCAATGGGTGGGCAATGCACGGTTCCTACCGTCGGTCGGGATCGCAGTTTCACCCTCGGACGGGAAACACCATGACCGAAATGCTCACCACCGCGGTGCCCGTGCCACCGCAGACGGCCGCGCCTGCCGCACCCGCCTACGATCCGCGACTGACCAACGAGGATCTCGCGCCGCTGCGCAAGCAGAGCTGGGGCTCCTACAACATCTTCGCGTTCTGGATGTCGGACGTGCACAGCGTCGGCGGCTACGTCACCGCGGGTAGCCTGTTCGCGCTCGGTCTGGCCAGCTGGCAGGTGCTCGCGGCGTTGCTGATCGGCATCACCATCGTCTACTTCTTCTGCAATCTGGTCGCCAAGCCGAGCCAGGTGACGGGCGTGCCCTATCCGGTGATGTGCCGCAGCGCTTTCGGAGTGCGCGGGGCGAATATCCCCGCCATCATCCGCGGCTTGATCGCGGTGGCCTGGTACGGCATCCAGACCTTCCTTGCCTCTGCGGCGCTGGATGTTGTTCTGGTGAAACTCTTTCCGTGGCTCGCGCCCTATGCGGTCGCCGGCGACTACGGCTTCCTCGGGCTTTCGCTGCTCGGCTGGGGCAGCTACCTGCTGCTGTGGGTGGTGCAGGCGTGCGTGTTCTGGCGCGGCATGGAGTCCATCCGCAGATTCATCGACTTCTGCGGTCCCGCTGTGTATGTCGTGATGTTCGCGCTGTGCGGCTACCTCATCGCCAAGGCGGGCTGGAGCGCCGTCGACCTGAAGCTCGGCGAAGTGAAGTACACCGGCTCGGCCTCGGTGCCGGTGATGCTGGGCGCTATCGCGCTGGTGGTGTCCTACTTCTCCGGTCCGATGCTCAACTTCGGCGACTTCTCCCGTTACGGAAAGTCTTTCGCGGCCGTGCGACGCGGCAACCTACTCGGCCTCCCGGTCAACTTCCTGCTGTTCTCGCTGCTCGTAGTCATCACCGCATCGCTGACGGTTCCGGTCTACGGCGAACTGATCACCGATCCGGTCGCGACCGTCGCGCGCATCGACAGCACCTTCGCGATCGTGCTCGGTGCGCTGACCTTCACCATCGCCACCATCGGCATCAATATCGTCGCCAACTTCATCTCACCGGCGTTCGACTTCTCCCATGTCAGCCCGCAGCGGATCAGCTGGCGGGCGGGCGGCATGATCGCCGCGGTCGGGTCGATCCTCATCACGCCGTGGAACCTCTACAACAACCCCGAAGTCATCCACTACACCCTCGAGGTGCTCGGCGCCTTCATCGGCCCACTGTTCGGTGTGCTCATCGCCGACTACTACCTGGTGCGCAAACAGAAGGTGATCATCGACGATCTGTTCACCATGTCGAAGACCGGAACCTACTGGTACAGAAAGGGATACAACCCCGCCGCGATCATCGCGACGGCCGTCGGCGCCGTCGTCGCGGTGGTACCGGTGCTCGCCAAGGATGTCACCGGCATGTACACCGCAGCGCAGTACAGCTGGTTCATCGGCTGTGGCATCGGTTTCGCGGTCTATTGCCTGCTGGCCACCCGGACCAGGTCGGCAGTGCAGGGAGTTCCTGCCTGATGCGTATCCGGGTCCTCAACCCGAACACCACCCGGGCGATGACCGAGACGATCGAGCAGTCTGCCAAGGCCGTCGCAGGCCCCGGCATCCTGCTCGACGCGGTCACCTCCGAGATGGGACCCGCCTCGATCGAAAGTCACTACGACGAAGCCCTCAGCATCCCGGGTCTGCTCGCCGCGATCCACCGCGGCGAGCAGGAGGGCATAGACGGATACGTGATCGCGTGTTTCGGCGACCCCGGCCTCGATGCCGCCCGGGAACTGGCGGGCGGCCCGGTGATCGGCATCGCGGAGGCGGCGATGCACGCGGCCAGCCATCTCGGCCGCGGGTTCAGTGTCGTCACCACGTTGAGCCGAACCATCGGTCGCGCGGAAGAACTGGCGCAGCGTTATGGCATGCGGCGTTTCTGCCGAGGCGTGCACGCCTGCGAGTTACCGGTGCTTGCGTTGGAGACGGATCCGGACGCGCGCAAAATCGTCACCGAGACGTGCCAGGAAGCCGTGGAAACCGATGGTTCCGATGCGATCGTGCTCGGCTGCGCGGGAATGGCAGACCTGTGCGAGCATATTCGCGACGAAATCGGCCTGCCAGTGATCGACGGTGTGGCCGCCGCGACCTTGACCGTGCAGTCGTTGCTCACTCTCGGTGTGCGCAAGTCGGGACGGGGAGAGTTCGCCACGCCGCCGACCAAGCGCTACTCCGGGCTGCTGAGCTCCTTCGGGGCCTGATCAGGCCGCGACAGCGGAGGTCAGCGCATGCAGTGCGGCATCGGGGTCGTCGACATCGACGACCACTCGGGTGAAGTCGGCGCCGGTCAGCTCGATTCGGATGGCCCGCCCTTTGAACTTGGTGTCCCAGAATTCTTTTCGATGCCTGCCGCGGTAGGTGCCTGCCGCGATCACCCCGGGGAAGAACGTTCCCGGCGCGCGCACCCACGGCGGCCGCAGGTCGACCTCGGCAGTGGTGACCTCGGTGATGTCCGAGAGATCGAAGGTCAGCTGCTCGCGCAATGCCAGCAGCCGGTGCCCGCCGAGAACGTGGACCGTCACCGTGGTATCCGTGACTTCGACTTCGACCATCGTGCACCTCACTGATTGCCAAGAGCTCGTACTCAGGCAAGCATCGGAGGCGCGCCTGGCCAAAGCCTGTGCCGTTCCTGTGAGTTCTCGAAGGTTTTGTGCGGTGTGACAAACATCGCAGTACACCCATGAGCCTACCCGGATATGCGCATCCAACAATGTCGCGACTGCGGCCGAGCGAGGCATCGCCGAGTGCGCCGGACCAGGACCGCAGGGATGGTGCGGGATTCTCTCCCCGCTCGTGGTCGACTCCGTTGCTGCGCGATGCCCCGCCACAGGGACCGATCACCATCGAGATCACCTGGTCGAACGGTGAAAGGGACACCTGTGGGGCAATGGCCGATGACGATGGCTCAGCCGGTGGTCGGCCTCCTGGAGATGGTCGGCTACCTCGGTCGAGGCGGCCGGGCCCGGATCACCGACGACGACGGTCGGTGACTGCCTCGGGCCCGGCCTGAGCACCGGCATCGGACGGGTTGCGCGGGACTACGTTCCCGTGCGGCGGTGTGCCTTCTCGGCGATGTCCAGCACGCCCGCCAGCCACGGGGTGTAGTTCTGCGGTTCGTCGGCCAGCGCGTCACGCAGCGCGTCGGGCTGGAGCCATGCGTAATCGGCGACCTCGGCGGGATCGGGGCGCGGTGCGCCCGCGTCGAGGCGGCCGATGAGCACGTGGTCCCATTCGTGTTCGACGCGGCCGGTAGCCGGATCTTGCGCCTGGTACCGGTAGACGCCGACCTCGGTGAGGTCGGCGGCCAGGCCGAGCTCCTCGGCGAGGCGCACAGCGGCGGCGGCGGCCACCGGCTCGCCGGGTGCCGGGTGGCCGCAACAGGTGTTGGCCCACAGCAGCGGGAACCGGGTCTTCACCGCGGCACGCTGCTGCAACAGCACCCGTCCCCCGTCGTCGAACAGCAGGACCGAGAACGCGCGGTGCAGCAGGCCCGGCGCCTGATGGGCCTGCCCGACCGGGCACGCGCCGACCGCGTGGCCTGCCTCGTCGACGAGTTCGACGGGCAGCGCCTCGCGGTCGGTCCACGGCTGGGAGAGCGTCTCGGTCACCTCCCCACCTTATCGACGGCGATCATGAGGTACTGGAAACTGCCCTCCCTGTAGGCGGTGAGGAAGGGCTTCTCCACACCGGTCGCCAGCTCGGACTTGCTGCGCAGCTCCCAGTAGGGGATGGTCGCCGGGGTCAGGTCGACCACGTCGATCGGCACCAGGTTGTTCTCGGCCATCGCCCGAAAGTACTCACTGCGCGGATGGATCATGCATCCGTAGTGGGCGTCGATCCAGCTGACCGACGAGGACCGCCCGCCCGTCACATCGTTGGAGCAGCCGGTGATGCAGACATAGCGTCCGCCCGGCTCCAGCAGTCGCGAGAACTCGCGGAACAGCTCGAAAAGGTCGACGTACATGGTGGTTTCGTTGGTCCACATGCCGCGCATCACGCCGGCGTCGAAACCGGTGTCGAGCATATTGCGGAAGTGGAAGCGCACCTTGTCCGCGACGCCGCGATGCGCGGCCTGGTCGTTGGCGAAGCCGACCTGGTATTCGGAGATGGTGACGCCGTCGACCTGGCAGCCGAACCGCTGATTGGCCATGAAGCTGGTGCCGCCGCGCCCGGATCCGCCGTCCATCAGCCGATCGCCGGGCCGGATGTCGCCGAGATGGTCGAGCAGGAAGTCGGCCTGTGCGGTCTCGAGCCGGTGCAGTTCCTTGACGATCCGCTCCTCGCGGGTTTCCTCCGGTCCTGTCAGCACGGACAAATCGGGGTCACCGATGCCGTAGTGGTGGTGGAAGAGCCCGTCCACCTCGCCGAGCTTGGTATTGACCCGGTCGTCGTTGGGATTGTTGTTCCAGTACTCGGCGACAGACTTCTGATAGTGGGTACGGAGCACGGCGCCGGTATCGGGGTTGAGCATGGTCATCTCGGATCATCCTCTCGCTGTACTGCTTGATGTTGTCGCGATTACTGGTGGGACGCATCGTTGTAGCGCTTGCTGTCGGCATGCCAGGCGCGGTTGCCGCCCATCCATGCCCACAGGCCGCCGAGGAATCGGCGTAATTCGGCCGAGCCGACGGCGGCGAGTGCGCCCGCCTCGTGCTCGAACCGGTGCACGAGCTCGTCGTGGACTTCGGCCGTGCGTAGCACCGCTTCCCGGCGTGAGCATTTCTCCTCGGCGGCGAGCACGGTCGGGAGGTTGAATTCCCTTCCGCCCGAAAGATCCTCGCGTGCCATCGAATACAGGTCGTTCACCATCTGACTGGCCAGCGCGGCCGTGGTGACGACTCGGCGCACCCGCGGATCGGTGTATTCGGCGGCTTGGAGTTCGTAGCCGCCGACCGCATCGATCGGCGCCATACACGGCAGGAAACTGTGCGGCTGCCGGTTGGTGAGGTACTCCCACACCGGTGGCATCCGGTTCGATGCGCGCCAACCCGCTTCCGCCGCCAGTGCGATGAACCAGCCCGCGATCTCCGTGCGCAAGCGGGCGAGCTGCGCCGGTGTCGTGTAGTGAGACAGGTGCTCGAACGACGTGCGGAATGCGCGCAGGATCGGATCGGCCTGCAGCGCCTGCTCGAGCCGGGGCGCATAGCGTGCCGGTAGATGCACGGGATCCATTGCGGCGGCGGCGAGTTCGAGCTTCGGCCCCAGTTCGGTCGCGGCATTCGACGGGGTGCCGTCCGGTGCCGTGTCGTCTGCTCCCTCCTCGCAGTAGTAGTCGTCGACCGACCATTCGGAAACCGCGCATTTGGCGGCGGCGAGCAGTCGGTCGGGGTCATCGCTGTCGGGATGGGCGAGCATGATCAGCCGGCCGAAGTCGGCGTCGCGCAGCTCGTCCAGCCGTCCCGCGTAGAGGCCGATCTCCTTCGCCCACTGGATGAGTCCGTCGTTGACCAGTGCGGCGAGGGCCGGATCGTCACGGACCGGAGGTGGGCAGTACAGCGGCGGAATCGCCGATCCGGTGCCGCTCAGATGTGCCGATATTGTTCCTGATCCACTGGGTCCCACCGGTATTCGTGACTTGGTCGATCCCGTCGGCGCGACCCCCTGCGCCACGCCGACGGGAATCGAGGCGGCAGGGGACACCACGCGCGGTGGTTCGACACCGGCCGAAGGAACGGCCGGTGCGCGCACGGTGTCCGGTGTCGCCGGCTCGGGTGGGGTCCGGGGCGGCGGGTCGGGATCGGGGGCATCCGGACCGGGTCGGTTCGGCTCGAGCAGCAGCGCCGCCGCGCCGAGGCCGCTCGGGCCGAGCAGTCGCATCGGGCTCGGTCTCGCACGCTCGGGCGGCTGCGAGACGGAACGCGAATCATGTTCCGGCACTGTGGGTTCCGCCGACGCGCCGATACCCTCGAGTGGCAGCGTCGCCGGGGCGGTGTTATCGAGATTCGACAGCAGCGCGGCGACGGCAGCGGCCAGATCGTGCGTGGCAGCGGGCGCGCAGGCGCGAGAGAGCACCGACATCGCTCATCACCCCGGTCAGTCGGCCTGCCGGGCAACCAGGACATTGTCGAGCACACCCAGTGCGTCCGGCACCAGCACGGCCGCCGAGTAGTAACAGCTGACCAGGTAGGAGATGATCGACTGATCGTCGATGCCCTTGAATCGGACGTTGAGGCTCGGCTCGTACTCGTCGGGAATGTTGGTCTGGTGCAGGCCGATGACGCCCTGGTCCTTCTCGCCGGTGCGCATGGCGAGAATCGACGTGGTCTGGGTGCCGCTGACCGGGATCTTGCCGCACGGGAAGATCGGCACCCCGCGCCAGGCCGGAACGCGATGACCATCCACCTCGACCGGATCGGGATACAGTCCGCGCTTACTGCATTCGCGGCCGAAGGCGGCGATAGCTTTCGGGTGTGCCAGAAAGAGTTTCGTGCTGCGGCGCATGCTGAGCAGCTCGTCCATATCGTCGGGCGTCGGCGGGCCCGATTCGGTGTAGATCCGTTGCTTCAGATCGCAGTTGTGCAGCAGGCCGAAGTCCGGGTTGTTGACGAGGTCGTCTTCCCGGCGTTCGTAGAGCGCCTCGATGGTCAGCCGCAGCTGTTGTTCGACCTGGTTCATCGGATCGTTGAACAGATCCGCGACGCGGGTGTGCACCCGCAGCACGCTCTGCGCGAGACTCAACTCGTATTCGCGCGGGGAGGCGTCGTAGTCGACGAAGGTGCCGTCGAGCAAGGGTTCTCCGGAATGGCCCGAGGAGATCAGAATGCTGGCCTCGCCCTTGGAGTTCTGTGGCTGGGCGGGTGCTGTCGCGACGCGGGACAATTGCTCGCGCAAGGCCGGTGTGTATTCCAGTATTTCGTCCAGCGTTTGCCGCGGCAGGACCAACATCGTCGTCCTTGTCACGGTTTTGACGGTGACCGGCCAAATCGCGGACGGATTGGTGAGTGTTTCATCGCCGTAGAAATCGCCGCCCGCCAGCATTCCCAGCATGGTCGGCTCGCCATATTCTCCCGTGCCGATCTTGCTGAGTTTTCCGTGCACGATCAGCAGGACCTGATTCATCGGATTGCCGAATTCCGCTACGACAGTGCCCGGTTCGAGATCGCGCTGTTCGAATCGCTGCGCGAGCGTGCGCAGTATTTCCTCGTCGTCGAAGTCCCGCAATTGCGGAAGTTCCTGGAGTTCCAGCGGAATCACCCTGGCCTGCGAACCGTCGACGACGAATTCGACCTCGCCGTTGCCGACGGTGTGGGTGAGTCGCCGGTTGACGCGGTAGGTACCGCTGCTGACCTGCGTCCATGGCAGCATGCGGGTGAGCCAGCGGGAGCTGATGCCCTGCATTTGCGGCTCGGATTTGGTGGTGGTCGCGAGCGGGCGTGCCGCGGCGGTGCTGAGACTCTTGCGTACGTGATTATCTGTTTGGACCGGCATTTCGATGGTCATGCGTTGTCCTCACCTCGAGACGGTCACCGTGACGGTCGACGGTGGTGGTGGCGCTTCGATTGCACAGCAGAAACTAGACACTCGAGTGAATTGATTTACGCGACAGTGCGTTCCAGACGGCATCGATCCTAGAACGGGTGCACCGGCACGCGCAGAGGAATGTCGAAGATCGCGGAGTCGATGATGGCACAACGGGTTTCGGATGGTCACGACATGCCCTCGATCACGATAACGGCACGTAACGTCCTGGGATGAATCACGGATTCGCGGACGGATGGCTGCGACATAGCTATCTTCAGATGTCATGTTCACCTGGATCTATACGCTGCCCATCTGGCTGGACTTCCTCATCATCACCGGAACGTGTGTGGTGCTGACGACGGGCTCGATCCTGATGACCCGTCCGTACGTGTTGCGGACGCTCGGCCCCGAACCGGGCAAGAACGACTCGGTCACCATGGTGCTCACTGTCGGCGGTGTGTTCTATGGCCTGCTACTCGGTCTGATCGCCGCCGCGACCTACCAGTCCTACGATGCGGCGCAGGGCGTGGTCGCCGACGAAGCCGCCGCCCTCGGCACGCTCTACCGGGAGGCGGGCGCATATCCGGAGCCGCAGCGCTCCCAGTTGCGCCAAGACCTGATCGACTACACCGACAACACCCTGACCGTGGCCTGGCCCGCGCTGCGTGCGGGCGAGGAACCAATAGGCGGCACCGCCCTGGTGACCAGGTTTCAGGAGCATCTGCTGACCTTCCAGCCGCAGACCAATGCCCAGGAGATCCTGCACGCGGCGACGATCGACCAGTTCGCCACGTTCGATCAGCAACGACGGCATCGCATCAACGCGACTACCGGTGGTGTGCCCGGGGTGCTGTGGTGGACCATTCTGGTCGGCGCGGCCGTCAATCTGGTGCTGCTGTGCTTGTTCAGCCTGCATCGCGGGGCGCATTTGCTGCTCGGCGGCCTCTTCGCTTTCTTTCTCGGCGCGATGATTTTCCTGATCGCCGCCATGGATCTGCCGTTCCGCGGTGATCTGAGTGTGAGCCCGGAGCCATTCGAGAGCATGTATGTGAATGTCATGCGGCGCTGACCCCCTCCCGACCGAGAAAACCGGCCGGTTCGGTCACATATCGCCGCTGATCCGCGCGGCCTGTCATGGAACGGGTCACAGCCGACACATAATGGACACACGATGTGGGAAGCTCGTCTGAACACGTCGGGGTGTGTGATGCGTGTCACGTTTCTTGGTAGGGCTGGGAGCGATCGTGAAGTTCAGTGCGAAGGATATGGTCGGGTCGGTGCAAAGGTTGATGGCGACCGCCCAGAACGGCCTGGAAGTCATCCGCTTCGGTGGGCTGACCCACGATGTCGAATCGTCCCCGTTCGAGGTCGTCGAACGCAGACGGATGTATCGCCTGCGCCATTACTTCCCCGACGATGCGACACCGGGCAGGCCGGTCGCCGTGCTGGTGCCGCCGCTGATGGTGAACGCCGACATCTGGGACGTCAACGCCGAGGACGGCGCCGTCGGGATTCTGCATCGCGGCGGAATCGATTGCTGGGTGGTCGATTTCGGATCGCCCGCGAGCGAAGAGGGCGGGTGGGAACGGGATCTGGCCGATCATGTCCTCGCGATCAGCAGTGCGATCGACACGGTCAGCGAGGCGACCGGCAGCAGCGTGCACCTGATGGGGTACTCGCAGGGCGGCATGTTCGCCTATCAGACCTCCGCCTACCGCTACGGCAAGGGTGTGGCGAGCATCGTCACCTTCGGCAGCCCGGTCGACGTGGTCGCGGGCATGCCCTTCGGGCTCCCGTACGGCATGGTGTCGGATGTCGCGGAGTTCCTCGCCGACCACGTCGTCACCCGGCTGCCGATCACCGATTCCATGGTGCGCATCGGCTTCCAGCTGCTCGACCCGGTGAAGACCGCGAAGTCCAGGATTGATTTCCTGCGCCAGCTGCACGACCGGGAAGCGTTGCTGCCCAAGGAACGTCAGCGCCGGTTCCTCAACAACGACGGCTGGGTCGGCTACGCGGGCCCGGCGGCCGCCGATCTGCTCAAGCAGTTCGTCGCGCACAACCGGTTGATGCTCGGCGGCTTCGTGATTCGCGATCAGCCGATTTCGCTTGCCGAACTGAAATGCCCGATTCTGGCGTTCGTCGGTGAGGTCGACGATATCGGCCAGCCCGCAGCGGTACGTGGCATCGTGCGGGCCGCGCCCAACGCCGAGGTGTACGAAGCCAGTTTGGTGGCAGGGCATTTCGGCCTCGTCGCGGGCAGCATGGCCACCAACCACACCTGGCCTCTTGTCCGGCAGTGGGTCGATTGGATGGACGGCGGCCAGCCGCTGCCGCCGGAGATCACGCCGATGGCCGAGCACGTCGCAAGCAACCGGCCGCTCTCGGCGGCCACCCGTGTCGTGCACACCGTCGGCACGCTGGCCGAGGCCGGCACGGGCATGGGCAAGGCGCTGGAGGGGATCGCGAACAACACCGTGCGCGGCTCGGTCGAGCTGGTCGGTGAGGCGGCGCGAGCGTTGCCGCGGTTGACCCGGCTCGGGATGATCCAGCCGCACACCCGGGTTTCGCTGGGGCGGTTGCTCGCCGAGCAGGCGCAGCGGGCGCCGTTGCGCGATCTTTTCCTGTTCGACGATCGCGTGCACACCAACGCCTCGGTCAACGTCCGCATCGATAATGTGGTGCGCGGTCTCATCTCGGTCGGCATCCGTCCCGCGATGCGGGTCGGCGTGGTGATGGAGACCCGGCCGAGCGCGCTGGCGACCGTCGCGGCGCTGTCGCGACTCGGCGCGGTCGCGGTGCTGCTCGCCCCCGGCGGCGAGCTGGCAAGGGCGATCGAACTCACCGGCATCAAGACACTGGTCGCGGACCCGGAGAATCTGCGGACCGCGGCGGCCACCGGTACCAGGGTGCTGGTGCTCGGCGGCGGCGACACGCGTGGACTCGATATCCAGCAGGGTGCGAACGTGATCGATCTCGAGCAGATCGATCCCGGCCAGGTGCGGATGCCCGCCTGGTACCGGCCCAATCCCGGCCTGGCCCGCGAACTCGCCTTCGTCCTGGTGACCGGCACCGGCGATCGGCTGGAGGCGAAGTACATCACCAACCATCGCTGGGCGCTTTCCGCGATCGGCACCGCGACCTCGGCCGATCTCGACCGCAAGGACACGGTGTACTGCCTTGCCCCGCTGCATCATTCCTCCGGCCTGCTGGTGAGCCTCGGCGGTGCGATCGCGGGCGGCAGCCGGATCGCGCTGGCCAGATCTCTCGACCCGGCCCGCTTCGCCGAGGAGGTGCACCGTTACGGCGTCACCGTGGTGACCTACACCTGGACCATGCTGCGCGACATCCTCGACGCCGGGGTGTTCCCCGCGGGGCACCCGCACCCGATCCGCCTGTTCATCGGCTCCGGCATGCCCGCGGGTCTGTGGCGGCGCACGACCGAACAATTCGACCCCGCCCGCGTGCTGGAGTTCTACGCCTCCATCGAGGGCGATGTCGTGCTGGCCAACGTGACCGGCGTCAAAGCGGGCTGCAAGGGCAGGCCGGTGCCAGGCACGGCCAAGGTGGAACTCGTCGCCTACGATCCGATCGCCGGTCAGGTCCTGGTGGACGCATCCGGCTTCGGCCGCCGCTGCGCGGACAACGAAGTGGGTCTGCTGATCGGCAAGGCCTCCGACGGCGTCGACCTGTCCGACGGCGGCCTGCGCGGCCTGTTCACCGCGGGCGACGCGTGGATGCCGACCGAGAATCTGTTCCGCCGCGACAGCGACGGTGACTACTGGCTGGTCGACCGCACCGACACGGTGATCCGCACGCGGCGCGGGCCGGTATACACCCAGCCGATCGTGGACGCCCTCAACGACATCACCGCGGTCGACATGGAGGTCGCTTACGGACTGCCGGTCGGCGATCACTGCCTCGCTGTGGCGGCCGTCAGTGTTCGCCACGGTTTCCGGCTCGAACCCAAGGATGTGACCGAGGCGCTGCAGGTGCTCGATCATCACCAGCGCCCCGATCTGGTGCATGTGGTGGACGACATCCCGCGCAGCTCGTCCTACCGCCCGTCCGCCCGCGCCGTGCAGGCCGCCGGTCGGCCGGAAGCGGGTCCCGGCACCTGGTGGTACAACCGGGCGTCGGAGTCCTACGAGACGCTCACCGAGGCGTACGCGCGGACGCTGCTCGGCGACTGACCGACGATTTCGGCCCCCGCTCGAGAAAACTGAGCGGGGGCCGAAACATGTTGTCGTAGTGTCGGATTCACGGCAAATGTTGGGTCGATCGGGTACTCGGCAGGTTTTCACCGTACTATCCGTGGTGGCGGCCGATGTTGAAACGGAACCTTACAAGGAAACTGTGGGTACGAGCCTTATCTATCGCAACAGGATCGTCTACGAGCTGGCGATGCGTGGGTTGTACGGCCGCCACTACGGAGCCAGATACCGTGCCATCGCCGCTATCGTCCCCGACGGAGCCGGCGTCCTTGACGTGTGCTGCGGGCCCGCCACGCTGCACACCCGCTATCTGCGCGGCAAATCTGTCGACTACATGGGCCTCGATCTCAACGAGCGATTCATCGCCCGCGTGCGACGTGCGGGCGGCCGCGGTGCGGTGTGGGATCTGCACTCCGACGCCCCGCTGCCGGAAGCCGAGTACGTGATCATGCAGGCCAGCCTGTACCACTTCCTGCCCCAGCCGGGGCCGCTGATCGACCGGATGCTGGCCGCGGCGGGCAAGCAGGTGATCATCGCGGAGCCGATCCGCAATCTGGCCTCCAGTGACAACCGGGTGCTCGCCGCGATCGGTCAGCGTTTCACCGACGCGGGCGACGGCGCCCAGGCGCAGCGGTTCACCGAAGCGACCCTGGACGCGTTGTTCCGCGATTACGCGTCGCGCGTCGTCGAGCAGTCGCTGATCGCGGGCGGACGAGAGAAGTTGTTCGTCCTCTCGGCGTGAGATCAGACCGTGAACGCGGTGACGGCGTCGACGACCCGGGCAATCTGCTCGTCGGTCAGGTCGGGCCACAGCGGGAGCCGCACAATAGTTCCGGAGAACTCGGCGCTGCGCACGCACGGCTGCGGGGTCCGGCCCAGCTTGAGACCAGCGGGGCTGGAATCCAGCGGCACGTAGTGGAACGGCGCCGAGATGCCGCGTGCGCCCAGGTGCGCGATCAAGTCGTCGCGGCGTTCCTCGGTGGGGGTGCGCAGGTAGTACAGGTGCGCGGTGTGTGCGCGGTCGTCGGGCACGCTCATGAGGCGAACGTCGTTGCGGCGCGCCCACTCGGGCAGCGCCGCGGCGTAGGTGTCCCACACCCGGTGCCGTCCGGCCTGGATGGTGTCGAATTCGTCCAACTGCGCGTCCAGCACCGCCGCGTTCAACTCGCTGGGCAGATAGCTGGAGCCGATGTCCTGCCAGGAGTACTTGTCCACCGCGCCGCGCAGGAAGCGGGCGCGGTCGGTGCCCTTCTCTCGGATGATCTCGGCGCGCGCCATCAGTATCTCGTCGGTGAGCAGCAACGCGCCGCCCTCACCACAGTGCACGTTCTTGGTGTCGTGGAAACTCAGCGTGCCGAGGCTGCCGATGGTGCCGAGCGGGCGTCCGCGCCAGCTGGCGCCGAGGCCGTGCGCGTTGTCCTCCACGATGGCGAAACCGTGCGCCTCGGCCAGGGCGAGCAGCCGGTCCATCTCGGCGGCGACGCCGCCGTAGTGGATGACGACAACGGCTTTGGTCCGCTCGGTGACCGCCGCGGCGACGGAGTCCGGGTCCAGATTGCCGGTCTCCGGGTCGATGTCGGCGAACACGCAGGTGGCCCCGCGCAGTGCCATCGAGGTCGCAGTCGAGGTGAACGCGAAGCTCGGCACGATCACTTCGTCGTCCGGGCCAAGCTCCAACAGCAGGCCCGCCATCTCCAGCGCGGAGGTGCACGAGGTGGTCAGCAGCGCGTGCGGCGCGGCGGTGATGGTCTTCAGCTTGGCGGTGGCGGCGGCGGTGAACTGCCCGTCGCCGTGGCTGTGATCGGAGCCGAGCACGGCCTCCAGATTGGCCAATTCGCGGCGTGCCCGGAACGGGCGGCTGAAAATGACGCGATCAGTGCTCAAGCCGGTCGATCCCCCTGTTGGCGGCGGTCATGGACAGTTCCCGGGTATCCGCCGGGCGCGGCGTCGGAGTGTCGACGGTCAGGTAGAGCGGTTTGCCTACGAGGATATGCAAAGCGACGCCGAGGTATTCGGCGATCAGGCCGAGGGAGAACAGGGTCGCGCCGGACACCAGCAGCAGCACCACGATGATCGAGGCCCAGCCCTCCGGCGCCCAGTTTTCGGCGGTGAGTGCCTCATAGACGACGAACGCCGCCATCACGCCACCGGCGAGCGCCAGCGTGACACCGAGCAGGCTGACCAGCCGCAGACCGCGAGTACCGCTGCACAGCACCATCTTCCAGAACAGTGAGAACAGCCGCCGGTAGTTGTAGCCGGACTCCTCGCGGCCCTCGGCACGCAGCTCGACCGGCACCTGGGCGACGGTGCCGACCACCCAGGTCAGCGCGACATCCAGATAGACGCCGTTGGAGGCGACTTCGGCGAGTTGGCGGCCGATGGCGCCGCGGATGAGCCGGTAGCTCTCGAATCGGGTGGAATCCGGGAACGCGAACACCGTGGCGAGCACGATCTTCGCGCCGCGCGAGGTGAGGTTGCGCAGGAAGCCGTGCGGGCGGGTGTTGGTAGGCCGCGAATAGACCAGGTCGGCGCGCTCGGCGAGGGCCGCATCAAGGAAGGTGCCGATGAATCGGGGATCGTGCTGGCCGTCCTCGTCCATGGTGACGATCCAGCTGCCGCGGGCGGCGGACATGCCGGCGATCGTCGCGGCGTCCTGGCCGAAATTGCGACTCAGCCAGACGGTGCGCACCTCGGGGTAGGTCTGCTCGAGCTCCTGCAGCACCACATCGGACCGATCCGGCCCGTGGTCGTGCACCAGGATGATCTCGTCGATCGCGAAGACGGCGCCGCCCGGCGTTTGGGTGGGAACGGTCAGCTCGTGCAATTCGGCGACCAGCCCGCCGATGGTGTCCTCGCCCCGATAGATCGGTACGACGACGGACACCGTGTGCGCGCTACCCGCGTCAGGGCGGGGTTTGCCGTTCGGCGCTGCAGCATCGGTGCGGGGCGTGGAAGTAGTGGGAATCGGCATCAGCTGGATCGACTTTCGCTAACGGTGCGTGCCGGTACTCCCCGCTGGACAGCAGAGCCCGAGCCGCCCAGAACTCTAGCACGGTGCGGGTTTCGGCTTCTGCGACCGATGCCAAGCGGCACCGCGCACGGTAGGGTCTGGAACTCGTGACGGATAGTGCAGCGCTCGATTCGCGGCGAGACGTGTACCGCTGGGGAGCCATCACCGCGATCGGGGCGGTCGCGGGGTATATCGCGGTCCTGCTCGCCAACGTCCGGCACTTCTATACCGACGACACCGAATCCCAGTACACCGGGTTGTGGATCGGCCTCGGCCGGTCGTTGCGTGAGGGCACCTTCCCTGTGCTGGTGCCGGAGCGGTGGATGTCGGGCAACAACACGATGGACGATGCGGGGCTGTTCAATCCGCCGCAGCTGCTGATCGATCTGATCGCGCCGTCGGTCGACAACATGGCGTTGTACGCGACCGTCGTCAAACTGATCTTCGCCGTTATCGCCGCACTCGGGGTGTACCGGATCTGCCTGGCCTACGGCGGTCGGCCCGCGTGGTCGGCGGCGGCGGGCGTCGCGTTCCCGCTGTCGGGTTTCTTCCTGTTCTTCGACGAGGCCAGCTGGATGACCGCGCTCACCGGCACCGCGTGGCTGGTGCACGCCTGGGCATCGTCGGTGCGCTACGCGCGCGGCGCGGGCGGGCCGATTCCGGTCTTCGTCTTTCTGTATCTGACCATCTCCACGCAGTACATCTTCCCCGCGGTGGAGGCCGCGATCATGCTGTTCGCCGTGGCGGTGGGCGAGCTGATCCACCAACGCCGCTGGCAGCCGGTCGCGCGGCTGACCGTCGCGGGAGCGTGCGCCGGTCTCGCGGGTCTGCTGACCTTCCTGCCGAGCATGTTGTCGGCGAAGGTGACCTGGCGCGGCAGCTCGCAGATCATCAACGACCAGTTCCTCACGGTGCCCTGGTCGGAGTCGCTCAACGCCAGCCTGCCGAGTTCGATGCCTGCCTTCACCTCCTGGTGGGGTTATGTGCAGCCGATGCCGGTCACCTACATCGCCTGGTTCCTGATCCCGGCGCTCGCGTTCATCGACTGGCGGCGCGCCAAGGAAAGCTGGCGGGAGCTCAGCGCGGTCGCGATCTTCTCGGTCCTGATGCTGATGTGGGCCGCCGGACCGGGTTCGATCGGTCCGCTGCGCTGGCCGGTGCGGGTGCTGCCGATGCTCGCCATCGGCCTGTTGGTGCTGGTGTGCGTGCTGCTCGGGCGCTACGGCACGGTGCGAGACCTGAAGAATCGCGGCGTGGCCGCCGGAGTCCTGATCGGGCTGCTGTGGGTGCGATCCTTCTCGGCTGATCCGCACGGCGTGATCTGGCATGTGCTTGCGGCCGTCGCGATCGCGGCGCTCGGCGCGGGGGTGGTGTGGCTCGATCGCACCAAGGGGGTGGCCGCGGCGTGTGCGCTGACCATCGCCGCGATGTTCCCGATCGCCTACTTCCAGGTCAGGGCCGCTCAGCCGACCCCGATGACGTGGAATCTGCCGACCAATCGCTCCGCGGCCGCCGCCGCGTTCCCCGACTTCCCTGGCAATACCATCCAGCTCGCCGAGCGCGGACTGTTGCAACCAGCGGACAAGAGCCTCGAAGGCGCTTACGGCTCCCTGGTTTTCGGCAACTACGCCAAATCTCTGGACCTGTCCTACGTCAACGGCTACACGCCGACGGGTCACTTCTACTTCGGCGAGCTGCTGTGCATGCGCTGGGACAGCAGCGTTTGCCCGGACGCCTACCGCAGGATGTTCGCCCCGGAGCCGACCACCGGGCGGCAGCTCGTCGATCTGATGAAGCTGGACCGGGTGGTACTGCAGCGCGCGCTGTTCCCCGATGCCCGCGACCAGCCCGCTCCCGAGGGCTGGAAGTGGGTGGACTACCCCGGCCACGAGCGCTACATCTCGGTGCTCGAACGGGTGGACGGCCCGATTTCGACGGTGAACGGCCGGGTCGCGGACGCGAACAACGCGACGGCGACATCGATCTCCGAGACCGGCACCACCAGCAGGGTGCGGGTGTCCTCGGCCGACGGCGGTCGAGTGGTGTTCGCGCGGCTCGGCTGGCCGGGCTACCGGGTCACCCTCAACGGTGAGCCGATCCCGATCAAAGTGGTCGCGAAAAGCTTCGTCGCTGTGGATATTCCGGCAGGCACCCACAACGCGGAGCTGGTGCTGACCTGGCGTCCGCCGGGGTGGAAGGTCGGTATCGCGGCGATGGCGGCCGGGGTACTCGGTATCGGCGCGCTGCAGTGGCTGTATGTGCGGTCACGGCGTCGTGACGCCGCGGTGCAGGCCGACGATGCCGCCGGTGAGCCCGAACGCGCACTGGCGGACGTTGTTTCGTGAGCGCTGACCCGCATCCGGTAACCGGGACGCCGAGAGGCGCGCCGGTCTCGGTGTGGGAAGCGCCCCGCTCACGGTGCGCATTCCGGTACTGCCCGCGGTGGGCTGTAGGGTCTGGAACTCGTGGTGGAAAGTAGCGCCCCCGCCCGGCGGGACGTGTACAGGTGGGGTCTCATAACCGCACTCGGTGTGATTGCGGGATACGGTGCGGTGCTGTTGGCGAATGTCCGGCACTTCTACACCGACGACAGCGAGTCGCAATACGCGCCGTTGTGGGTGATGCTCGGCCGCCAACTGCGTGACGGGCAGTTCCCAGCGATGGTCCCCGAGCACTGGATGGCGGGCAACTACACCATCGAGGAGGCGGGTCTGCTGAATCCGCCGCAGCTGCTGATCGATCTGATCGCGCCCTCGGTGAGCAATGTCGCGCTCTACACCACGGTGATCAAGCTGATCTTCGCGATCGTGCTCGGGCTCGGCGTCTACCGGATCTGCGTGGAGTACGGCGCGAAGCTGCCGTGGGCCGCGGTTGCGGGCGTCTCGATTCCCTTCACCGGGTGGCTGCTGTTCTTCGACGAGGCCAGCTGGTACACGGCGTTCACCGGCACCGCGTGGCTGGTGCACGCCTGGGCTTCGGGTGTGCGCTATGCACGCGGCCGCAGCGGGCCCATCCCGACCTTCGTCTTCCTGTACCTGGCGATTTCGGTGCAGTACATCTTTCCCGCCGTAGAGGCCGGTCTGATGATCGGTGCCGTGGCCGTCGGCGAGGTGGTCTACCAACGCAAGTGGCTGCCGTCGGTGCGACTGCTCGCGGTGGCGGGTGCCGCGGCGTTGGCCGGCGTGGCGACCTACCTGCCGAGTATGCTCTCGGCGAAGGTGACCTGGCGCGGGACCGCGCAGATCAACAACGACCAGTTCCTGACGGTGCCGTGGTCGGAGTCGCTCAATGCCAGCCTGCCGAGCACGCTGCCGGCGTACAGCTCCTGGTGGGGTTATGTGCAGCCGATGCCGGTGGTCTATATCGCCTGGTTCCTGATCCCGGCGCTGGCCTTCATCGACTGGCGCAAGGCACGCGAGAGCTGGCGCGAGTTCAGCGCCATCGCGCTCGTCGCGATCATGGCGCTGATGTGGACCGCGGGCCCAGGCACCATCGGCCCGCTGCGATGGCCTGCCAGGGTGCTGCCGATGCTGGCCCTCGGGCTGCTGGTGCTGGTGTGCGTGCTGCTCGGGCGCTATGCGACCTTCGCCGACCGGCGCAGGCGCGGCATCGCGGCGGCCGTGCTGATCGGGCTGCTCTGGTTGCGGTCGTTCTCGTCCGCGCCGGACGAGGTGGTGTGGCATGTGGTCGCGGCGCTGGGCATCGCGGCCCTGGGAGCGGCAGTGGTGTGGCTCGGGCTGCGCCGCGGCACCGCCGCGGCCTGTGTGCTGGTCATCGTCTCGGTGTTCCCGATCGCGTTCCTCCAGGTGCACGCGGCGCAGCCGACACCGATGAGCTGGAACCTGCCGGAGAATCGTTCCGAGATGAAGGGCGCCTTCCCCGATTTCGCGGGTACCACGCTGCAACTCGCGGACCGCGGACTGATCCAGCCGGGCGAACGGACCCTTCAGGGGGCCTATGGGTCGCTGGTCTTCGGCAACTACGCCAAAGACCTCGAACTGACCTATGTCAGCGGCTACACCCCCAACGGCCACTTCTGGTTCGGCGAGATGCTCTGCATGCGATGGGACACCAGCGTCTGTCCCGACGCCTACCGTCGCGCCTTTACCACCGAGCCGTCCACCGGCAAGACCATCGTCGACCTGATGAAGGTCGACCGGGTGGTGCTGCAGAAGGCGCTGTACCCGGATGCGCGCAACCAGGCCGCGCCGCCCGGCTGGCGGTGGGTCGACTACTCGGGGCACGAGAAGTACATCGCGGTGCTGGAGCGCGACAACGGGCTGTTGTCCACCCGTAATGGCCGCGTCGCCACCGTCACGGGCGGCACCGCGACCTCGGTCTCGGAGTCGGATTCGACCAGCAGGGTGCGGGTGAGTTCGGAGCAGGGCGGACGAGTCGTGTTCGCCAGGCTCGGCTGGCCCGGCTACCGCGCGACGCTCAACGGTCGCGAGATCCCGTTCACGGTGGTTGCGAAAACCTTTGTCGCCGTGGATATTCCGGCGGGAACCAAGAACGCGGATCTGGAGTTGACCTGGCGACCGCCCGGCTGGAAGCCCGGCGTCGGCGCGGTGCTGCTCGGATTGCTCGGGGCGGGCGCGATGCAGTGGCTGTATCTGCGTGGCCGACGCGATGACGACAAGCCGGGCGGCGGCGCATCGGTGCCGCCGAACGCGGACCGCCCGGCTCCGGAACCCGACCTGGTCGGCGCGATCCAATGAGCGCTGGGGAGGCCGGAGCCCACGCGGGGGCGACGGGAACCGAGGATCCCGGACCACTGCTGCGCCTGGTGCGCAGGCAGGAGCTCGCCTTCGCGGTGGTCGGCGGCTTCAACACCGCATTGGGCATGACGCTGACGGTGGCCTGGCTCGCGATGCTCGGCCCTGATGTGCCGCCGTCGGTCGCGGTGGTCGCGGCCTACGGCATCAGCATCGTGATCGCGTTCGTGCTGCACCGCACCCTGGTGTTCCGGGTGCGCGGCCACGTCGTCCGTGATTTCCTGCGCTTCGTCGCGGTGAATTCCGGTGGGCTGCTGCTGAATATCGTGCTGCTGGAGCTGGCCGTCTCGGTGCTGGGATTCCCCGACAAGCCCGCGGCGGTCGTCGTGATGGGGCTTGTCGCGATCGTCAGTTTCTTCGGCCATCGCTACATCTCGTTCCGCAGGGAACCGGTGGCGTTGTCACCGTCGACCGGTTCCGGTGCGGAGCAGCTGTAGGCGACGGGTAAGTTATCGATCATGCCGGAGGAAACCGCCTTGGACGCCACACTGCTGAGCCTGCTCGCCTGCCCGCAGGACAAGGGTCCGCTGCTGTTGGTCCGCGATGACAAGGGCGCCACCGCGCTCTACAACCCGCGCCTGCGCCGGGCGTACCCCATCGAGAACGGCATTCCGGTGCTGCTCATCGACGAGGCGCGCGACGTCGCCGATGCCGAGCACGCCGTGTTCACCGGTCAGCACACCGACGCCTGACAGGCGCTGACCCGGTGGCACGCCCCGAGGGGTGCCACCGGACTCGCCGGTGCGCCGGTTCGCCGCTGTCCCAGAGAGATTCCGGTCGACGGATCGCTGACTTGCGGAATTATGGTGTGGCGGGGTCGATTTCGCCGGTCAGGTAGCGCTGAAGGGTGGGGCCGACGGCGGCGACCAGCTCCGGGATGGGCATGGAGGCGACCGGCTCCACTTCCAGGATCTTGCGCGCGACGAGCACGCCGATCATCTGCGTGGCGACCAGCGCGACGCGGGCGCGGCCGTCGTCGTCCGGGATCGCGATCCGCAGTCGGACTCGTTCGAGCACGATGTCGAGCACGAACGACCTGGCCAGCGAGATATCGCTGCCGCCGAGCATGCTCCGCACCGCCGCGACCACCCCGGGACCGGCAGGGGAATCCCACACGCTCACCACCGCGTGCAGGATGGTCGCGCCGAGCTGATCCAGGGGCGCTGCCTCGATGATGCGCAGCACGGTCTCCGGGTCCACCGGCAGCTCGACCACCGCGGCGAACAACTGCTGCTTGGTCCCGAAATAGTGGTGCACGAGCGCTGGATCGACCCCGGCGTCGGTGGCCACGGCACGGATCGAGGTCTTGTCGAAACCGACCTCGGCGAACCGGGCCCGGGCCGAGGTCAGGATCGCCTCGCGCGCGCCGGACTGTCCCGGTCTGCGCCCGGTGCGGGTGACGCGCTCGCCATTGCCTGCTGTAGTTCCGTTGCCGACCGTCACACCATCGCCTTCCGTCGCCCCATCACCCGCTGCCACGCTATCGCGTGGCATTACGGGGTTCGCCGCCGTAGGGTGGCCGCGCCCAGGCACAGTGCCACCACAGCGAACCCGGTGACCACGGCCAGATCGCGCCACATCGCGGCGGTCGCCTCGGGATGGCTCGAAACCTGTTGCAGCGCATCGACCGCATAGCTCAGCGGCATGACATTGCTGATCGCCTCCAGCCAGCCGGGCAGTTGGTCGCGTGGAACGAGCAAGCCGCACAGGAAGATCTGCGGCGCGACCACCACCGGCATGAACTGCACCGCCTGGAATTCGGTGCGGGCGAAGGCGCTTGCCAACAGGCCGAGCGCGACTCCGCACACCGCGTCGACCATTGCGATCAGCACAACCCAGCCCGGACTGCCTGCGGCGTTGAGGCCGAGCAGCCCGAAGGAAACCAGGCACGCCACTGCCGCCTGCGCGGCCGCGGCCACCGAGAACGCCGAGCCGTATCCGGCCAGCAGATCGATCTTCGACAGCGGCGTGGTGAGCAGCCGTTCCAGTGTGCCCGACGTGCGTTCGCGCTGCATGGCGATGGCGGTGATCAGGAACATCACGATGAACGGCAGGATGCCCAGCATGCTGATGCCGACGCGGTCGAACAGCGGCACGGGATTGAGCGGGTTCTTCGGGGTGTCCTTGTAGATGAAGTACAGCAATGTCATCAGCAGCGCGGGCACCACGAGAATCATGGCGACGGTGCGGTGGTCGTTGCGCAGCTGGCGCAGGATGCGGGAGGTCGTCGCGACATAGGGACGCAGGGTCGGCATCCGGCGCGCGGTGGTGTCCATGACGGCGCTCATGACTTCTGTCCCATCGTGATCAAGGAGAGGAAGGCTTGTTCGAGGTTCTGTTCGTCGGTTCTGGCGCGCAGTTCGTCCGGGCTCAGTTGCGCGAGCAATCTGCCTTCACGCATCAGCAGCAGTTGGTCGCAGTGTTCGGCCTCGTCCATCACATGGCTGGACACCAGCAGCGTCGTTCCGGCGGCGGCCAGTTCGTGGAACTGCTTCCACAGATCCACGCGCAGTACGGGATCGAGGCCGACGGTCGGTTCGTCCATGACGAGCATGTCCGGCTGCGCGACCAGCGCGCAGGCCAGTGAAGCGCGGGTCTGCTGGCCGCCGGAGAGTTCGTCGCCACGCTGGTGTGCGTGTTCGAGTAACCCGACCGCGGTGATGGCCGTGTCGGTGGCATCGCGGCCGCGGCCATACAGTGCGGCGAAGTACGCCACGTTCTCGCGGACGCTGATGTCGGAGTAGATGCTCGGCGCCTGTGTCACATAGCCGATGCGGTGGCGGAGTTCTCTGGTGCCCGCAGGCAACCCCAGCGCCAGGATTTCTCCTGATTCCACGATCTGCGTGCCCACGATGCTGCGCATGAGCGTGGTCTTGCCGCAGCCGGACGGTCCGAGCAGTCCGGTGATCGAACCGCGCGGAATCGTCAGTGAGACATCGTGGAGAACTTCGCGGCCGCCTCGGTTCACCGTCAGGTTCCTGACGTCGACGGCGGGGGATGAGTGCAGGTCCGTCATGGGACGCCTCAATTCATCGAGTGTTGAATTCACTGTGTGATGAATTTAGCGCGACGAGGGCGTCCGGACAAGAGACAGCGGCTGGTCGTGCGCGCAGTCCGGCATGTCGCCACGCGTGTCGGACCTGCCCCGGCGGATCCAGTGGTTGGGTGCGCGCCTCGGTCAGTGACTGTGATGCGACGGCGGCCTGCCTGCGGATTGTCCGGGCTCGACCACGACAAACTGGCCCATCATGCCCTGGTCCTCGTGCCACAGCAGATGGCAGTGATACATATACGGCGAGTTCGGATCGGCGGGTCCGTCGAATCGCATGGCGAGTTTCGCGGTGGCGTTGGGCGGCAGGAAGACGGTGTCCTTCGGTCCGGTCAGCGCCGCGGACGGCGGTGTGCCGTTCAGCTCCAGCACTCGATACTGCACATCGTGGACGTGGAAGTTGTGCGGCATCCCGTCGTTGTTGTGCACGATCCAGGTTTCGGCAGTCCCTCGTGTGACGGTCAGGTCGATCCGGTCCATCGCCATCTTCTGGCCGTTGATCCCGCTCAGGTTCAGCTCGAAGCGACGTTCCTGTACCGAATCGGTGCCGTCCGGCGTGGACGGATATGCCAGTGTCGCAGGCAGTTCGGGCGAGGGTCGCAGCGCTGCGGCCGCGCGCAGCTCGAGTACGTCGAACGAGTCGTCGCCGCCGGCGAACCTGCCGGTCCAGAAGTCGAGTCCGGCGTCGAGCTTGTTGCTGCGCAGTATCGTGCGCTCGCCGGGGCGGACCCGCACCACGATCTCGGCCCGCTCGCCCGGCGAGAGCTGCAGCCGGTCGAGCGCGGTGGGGCGTTCCAGCAGTCCGCCGTCGGTGGCGACGAGGGAGAACGAGCGGCTGTCGGCGAAGCCGAAGGTGTAGACGCGTGCGGGGGAGGCGTTGAGCAATCGGAGCCGCACGAGTTCGTCGCCGACATCGCGGTACGGCGTCAGAGTGCCGTTCACCATTGTCTGATCGCCGAGGAACCCGACGTCACGGAAGAGGGCGTGTCCCGAATCGAGCTCGGCCCCGCGGAATTTCACGTCCTGCACAATGACCGGCAGATCGTCGATGCCATAGTTGCTCGGCAGCGGAAGCGATTCGGAGATCTCGTCGTCGAGCAGGAACATCCCCGCCAGTCCGCGCCGCACATGCTGCTCGGTCGCGCCATGCGGGTGCGGGTGGTACCAGAGCGTCGCGGCGGGCTGATCGATCCTCCACTGCGGTGTCCACGTCGCTCCCGCCGCCACCATCTGATGCGGGCCACCATCCATCGCCGCGGGCAGGTGCATGCCGTGCCAGTGCACGGTGGAGGCTTCTGGTAGCGAATTGCGGACTCGGACCTCGACCTTTTCGCCACGCTTCGCCCGCAATGTCGGGCCGAGGTAGTCGCCGTTGAATCCCCACGTATCCGTTGCCTGACCGGCCCGGAATTCCTTTCGCCCTGAACGCATATCGAGCTCGAACACTCGGGTGCCGTCCGGCCGCAGCTGCGATTGCGCCAGCGGCGGAATCGCGAGCTCGTTCCGGAATTCCGTGCTGCCGACGGTGGAGACGGCCGCGTTGACATACACCCAGGTGACGCCGCCGCCCACCACGAGCACGAATACCGTCGCGAAGGCGACGACGCCGATGAGCAACCGTCGCCACCAGCGCGGTCGAGAAACCGAAGACATGCACCGACAGTAGGAATCCGCACCGCCCGGACACATCGGGGAGCGTCCCTATTTCACCCCTGACCTGCCCCTGATTCCCGATGCCTGCCGATTGTCGGTGCCTGCCACATCCGGCACGGCTGGTGTGCTCGTATTCCATTGTGTCCGAAACATTCTCGGCGCGGATCGCCGTGCCGGTTCGGTGCACGGGCACGCGCCCTGCATGTCGATCCGCTTCCGCGCCGCCTGGTCCGGGCGGGGCATGATCATCAACGCGGAGATCTCGTCGACGATCGTCGGCTTACGCATCGCCGAGCCGCGAACCCGTGTCTCATCGCGTGGCAACCGGAAATTGTTGAGCCACAGGATATTTCATCGCGATTCAGTCGTCGGTGAGTTCGGCGGCCGCGTCGCGTCCCGCCTCGGTGGTGCGGCGGAGAAAGTCTGCGATCACCTCCAGTTGGGCGTCGCTATACCGCTCGCAGAGGTCGTCCATGCGCGCGTTCATGCCGGAGAGCATGCGATAGATCTCCGGATTGCGGTCGCGGGTCGCGGCCACGGTGACGGCGCGGCGATCGATCGCGTCGGGGTCGCGTTCGCGGGTGATCCAGCCGCCGCGCTGCAGTCGATCGAGCACGCCGGTGATGGTTGCCGGGTGCAGACCGGCGAGCTTGGCCAGCGCGCCAGGGCTGAGTGGGCCGTGCCGGTTGATCAGGTCAACGCAATTCCAGTCGGCGTCCTTGAGCTCGACCTTGGCTCCGAACTGGCGATTCAGGAGTGACAGTTGGATGTTCAGGTCTCGAAGCGACTCTTTGACCACACGTGCCGACTGCCGGTGTCGCCGCGCATCCGCCTTTGTTACGTCACTCATATTGTATGACTCTCAAAATAGATGGTATGGTTTTCATATAATACGACGCTCGGATGAACGAGTGCCGCAGGCGTACCGAACATCTGCAGAAGGAAATCCACCATGCGCATCATCGTTTTCGGAGCCAACGGTCCCACCGGCCGTCTGCTGACCGGCCAGGCCCTCGAAGCGGGCCACGACGTCGTCGCAGTCACGCGGCGGCCGGCCGAATTCCCGATCGCCCACGAGCGCCTCACTGTCTTCGGGGGCGATGTCCACCAACCGGATTCGGTCGACACGGCCGTCGCGGGCGCCGACGCCGTGCTGTCCACGCTCGGCGTGCCCTACGGCAAAGAGCCGATCACCACCTACTCCGCCGGGGTCGGCAACATCGTGGCCGCCATGCACCGCCACGACGTGCGCCGCATCGGGGTGGTCTCGTCCAGTGCGGTCGACCCGAAGCCCTATTCGGATGCGGGGTTCCTCTTCAATCGCGTGCTGCAGCCCTACATCGTGCGGGTGATGGGCAAGACGCTCTACGACGACATGCGACGAATGGAAACGCTGCTGCGGGCCAGCGATCTCGAGTGGACGATCGTGCGTCCCGGCGGGCTGTACGAACTGCCCGCCGTCACGGAGTACACGATGGTCGAGGGGCATGCCGACAGTCGCTATACCGCGCGCATCGATCTGGCGGCGAGTCTGCTCCGGCTGGTCAGCGACGACCGATTCGTGCGCAAGATCGTCGGGGTCGTGACGATGACCGATAACCCGAGCCTGCTGCAATTGATCCGCAACGAGGCGCTCGGCAAGGGCTGATGTAGGGCGTGGTAATCGATCGTCCGCGGCGCGAGCTGCTGTGGTTGCCTCCGCATTCGAGCTGATAGAAGGCGGTTTCGAGCCGCCGTCGATGATGTGGCGTGGATCACAACATGAAGCTGTCACGTTCCGCGGCCGTTGTTTGTCCCATGGTCGTCACCAACCGAGAACCCCGAACCGGTGACACGGACCATGGGAGAAACGCCATGAACACACAGCGGATCGTCATCCTCGGCGCCGGCTACACCGGCATGCTCGCCGCCGTGCGGCTGGCCCGGCGGACGCGCAAGCTCGACACCAAGATCACTCTGGTCAACCCAGCCGCCCGGTTCACCGAGCGGCTGCGGATGCACCAGATCGCGTCGGGCCAGGAACTGACCGACCACCGGATCCCGGTCCTGCTGGCGGGCACCGGCGTCGAATTCGTCCAGGGCTGGGCCACTTCCATCGACACGGTCGCACAGCGAGTCATCGTCGACGGCACCGCGGCCCTGCCCTATGACACCCTCGTCTACGCCCTCGGCAGCAGCACTGATACCAGCGTCGTGCCCGGCGCGGCCGACCACGCCTGGACCCTGAACGATCCCCGCACCGCGCACCGTTTCTCCGAACGCCTCGCGGCGACCGAAGCCGGCGGCGGCGCCGTCGCGGTCTGCGGCGGCGGCCTGACCGGCATCGAGGCCGCGGCCGAAATCGCCGAGAACCACCCAGGGTTGAAGGTCACCCTGATCAGTAGCACCGAGCCCGGCGCGATGATGGGCGAGAAGGCGCGCGCCTACCTGAACAAGGCGCTGGACCGGCTCGGTGTCGCACGCGAGATCGGCAATGCCGTCACCAAGGTGCTGCCGGATGCGGTCGAACTGGGCAACGGCGAACTGGTTCCCGCGGATCTGACCCTGTGGACCACCGGTGTCCGTGTCTCACCGCTGGCCGCCCAGGCGGGCATCGAAACCGACGCGCGTGGTCTGATCGTGGTCGACCCGACCCTGCGGTCGGTGTCGCACCCGAATATTCACGCCATCGGCGATGCTGCCGCGGTGCGCCAGGCTTGGGGCCAGATCCACGGCACCTGCCAGTCCGGCATGCCGACCGCCGCATACACCGCCGACACCATCGCGCGGGCGCTGCGCGGCAAGAAGGTCGAGCCGTTCCGGTTCGGCTACTTCCATCAGCCGGTCAGCCTGGGACGGAAGGACGCGGTCATCCAGTTCACCAAGGCCGACGACACCGCGGGCCGGTTCTACCTGACCGGTCGTGCCGCGGTGATCTACAAGGAGACCGTCAGCAGCAGCCCGATACCGACCTTCAAGATGAGCAAGAAGATGACGATGTCGGCGCAGCTGTCCAAGGGCGGCAAAGCCACCCGTGCGACAGCATGAAGCCACGCATCCCGCCCGCCGCACACCCCGTGGCGGGCGGTAGGTTCACCTGACTTATACGGCCTGAATACTCGGGGAGGCGGAACCGTCAATGGTTGACCGAGCGCCGGCGCAGGATCCCTTCATCGAACATCGGCGGTTGCTGTTCGCCACCGCCTACCGGATGCTGGGCACCGTCACTGATGCCGAGGACGTCCTCCAGGACACCTGGTTGAAGTGGAACGACACCGATCGGTCGACCGTTCAATATCCCAAGTCCTATCTGGTCCGCACGGTGACCAACCTGTCGTTGAACCGGCTGACCTCTGCCAAGGCCACCCGCGAAACCTACGTCGGCCCTTGGCTTCCCGAGCCCCTGCTGACTTCGCCGAATATCGCGGAGGAGACCGAATTGGCCGACACCGTCTCTACTGCGATGCTGGTGGTGCTGGAAACCTTGAGTCCGGTCGAACGGGCGGTCTTCCTGCTGCGTGAGGTCTTCGGCTACTCGCACGCCGAAATCGCCGACACCCTCGACAAGCCCGAGACAACGGTCCGTCAGATCGCCCACCGAGCCAGGGCTCACGTGCAGTCCCGTCGTCCGCGGTTCGACACCGACAAGGCCGAGCGGGCGCACATCACCGACCAATTCATGGCCGCGTGCGCGGGCGGCGACCTCAATGCGCTGATGGATCTGCTGGCCCCCGATGTGACCGCGTGGTCCGATGGCGGCGGCGTGGTGACCGCGGCACGGCGGCCACTGCACGGCCCCGACCATGTGGCCCGCTGGATCCTGGGCGTGCTGGCCAAACCGGTCGCGGCCGGTTTCACTCTCGAATCCGCCGACATCAACGGCGAACTCGGCGCACTCGCGCTCATCGGCGGAAACCCCGGCGCCGCCTTCACCTACGACATTGTCGACGGCCGGATCCAGAACCTCCGCTTCCAGGTCAATCCGCACAAGCTCAAGGGGCTGTATATGGGGACCGATACCCTCGGCTGAGGTACGGGCGGCGGAAAACCGCCAGTCGTCTTACGATCTTGCGGTGACCAGCGAGACCACCGACAACAACGTGGAAGGGGACAGGTCCGGGCTTCGACGCTGGAGCTCTTCTTCGACCTCGTCTTCGTCTTCACCATCACCCAATTGACCCATGTGTACACCCATCACCCCGGCTGGCAGGCGCTGGCTCAGGTGGCCCTGCTCTTCGGCGTCATCTGGTGGATGTACAGCGGTTACGTCTGGCTCACCAATGAAGTGGCGCCGAGCAGCTCGTCCCGGCGGACCTGGCTGTTGCTCGGGATGTTCGGGTTCTTCGTGCTCGCACTGGCGATCCCGGACGCCTTCCACGGCACCGGCATCGCGTTCGGCCTCGGCTACGTCCTGGTCAATACCGTGCATACGGCGATGTTCTATTCGAGCGGCGGCGCCTCCGCGACGATCGCCATCAAGCGGATCGCGCCACTGAACGCGCTCGCTGCCGGGCTGGTACTGGCCGGCGGTTTCGTGCACGACTGGGCCCAATACCTATGCTGGGGACTGGCATTCGCGGTCCAGGTACTCAGCCCGTACGTGGTCGACACCGGCAACTTCGTGGTCAGGGCAAGCCACTTCTGCGAGCGGCATGGTCTGGTCGTCATCGTTGCCATCGGTGAGTCCGTCGTCGCCATCGGCGCCGGACTGGCGGGCGAGAAATTGACTGTCGCGCTGGTCGCGAATGTCGCGCTCGGTCTGGCGCTGGCCTATGTGCTGTGGTGGGCGTACTTCGGCATCGATGACGAGCGCGGCGAACACGCGCTCGCGGCGGTACCCGACCGGCAGCGCTCCACCGTTGCCGTCCTCGCCTACGGCTACGCACTCTATCCACTGCTGATCGGCATCATCGTGACCGCTGCGGGTATCAAGATGAGCATCGCGCACGGCAATGAGGTCGCCTCCGTCGCCACCGCGGCCGCGCTCTCCGGGGGTGTCGCCCTCTACTTCCTCGGGCAGTTCTTCTTCCGTCGTGCCCTACGCCTGCCGCGTTCGTGGTACCGCCTCGTCGCCGCTGCGGCAGTCGCGGCGACGATCCCGATCGGCGTCGCGTGGGTGGCATGGGCCCAGCTCGCCGCGCTCGTCGGCGTCGCCTACATCGCCGTGATCGCCGACGATCTGATCACCTTGCGCACCGGCCACCACAGCGCATACCTCTAGCCTGCGCACCCGAATCCGTCCGGGCCGAAGCATGATCGCCGTAGTTGCGGTGGTCGGGTGCGGGGGCGCGGGCTGCCCGGACCGACCCGGTTCGGGACAATGGCCGCTGTGTGTGCCGATGAACTCGCTGTGGAACCGCCCGCCGCCGCGCGCCGATTGCTCGGCGCCACCCTCTGGTCGGGGTCGGTCGGGGTGCGGATTGTCGAGGTGGAGGCATACGGCGGGGATCCGACCGGGCCGTGGCCGGACCTCGCATCGCATTCCGGACGCGGGCGGACCAAGCGCAATGCGGTGATGTTCGGGCCCGCCGGAGTGCTGTACGTCTACCTCAGCTACGGCATGCACACCTGCGTCAACGTGACGAGCGGGCCGGACGGGACCGCGAGCGCGGTGCTGATCCGATCGGGGGAAGTGGTAGCCGGGCTGCCGACAGCACGCGCGCGCCGCACGCCCGCACGTAGCGATGCCGACCTGGCGAAGGGACCGGGCAATCTCGGTAGCGCGCTCGGAATCACGCTGGGCGACTACGGAACTCCACTGTTCGACCCGGCCTCGCCGATTCGGCTGGAGCTAGCCCGCGCACTGAGCGCAGCCGAGATCGCCAGTGGGCCACGCGTCGGCGTCAGGATGGCGGCCGAACAGGCGTGGCGATTCTGGCTGCCTGCCTCGACTGCTGTTTCGGTGTACCGCCGCAGCCCACGCGCACCGCGGATCGAGACGGGCTCCAGACCCGGATCGGGCGGGTACTGACACATCGTGTCCGCGCCGCGTGCGGCCCTCAGCCAGGCATAGCCCAGGTGCTGGCGAATTGTGCGGCGGCAGCGATGAGTTTCTGCGGTGGCCGTCGTCCTATCTGGTGAGCGCGCCACACCGACTCGAAGCCCTCAGCAAAGGACCACCCCGATGACCATCGTCGCCCACTCCGTCCAGTCCGCCACCGCCACCGTTGCGCCGAGCCGGGCGCGCAACATCACCCTCTGGACCCTGCAGATCGTGCTCGGCCTGTTCTTCATCATCGCCTCGGCCGCACCGAAGCTCGTCGGTCAGCACTACGCCGTCGAGGTGTACGCGGAGATCGGTTGGGGCCAGTGGTTCCGCTACGCGACCGGCGTCGTCGAGCTCGCAGGCGGCCTCGGCCTGCTGATCCCGCGACTGTCCGGATCCGCCGCGGCGGGCCTGTCGATCACCATGGTGTGTGCCGCCGCGACCCAGGCTTTTCTACTCGGCGCCCCGGCCATGGCGATCTTCCCGCTGGTCCTGTGCGCGGTGTTCGTGTGGATCGCATGGAACCGCCGCGAGAGCATCGCGGCCCTGCGAGCGATGCTGACCCGCTGAGCAGAACCCGATTCGACCAACTGAACATCCGACAGCGATCGGCGGACCCGAGGTCCGCCGATCGCTGTCTTCCGAGTACGGCGCACGCCGGCGAAATCCACTCGACCTGCGCGGCACGCCCCGGCGAGACCGAGGCGAACGCGGAGCATCGGGATCCGTGCGGAAAGATGGGACAGCGTGAGCGGCGACATCATCGATGAACTGACCTGGCGCGGACTGATCGCACAGTCCACCGACCTGGATGCCTTGCGCTCGGCGCTGGCCGCCGACCGGCTGACCCTCTATGCCGGCTTCGATCCCACCGGCCCCAGCCTGCACGCCGGACACCTGGTGCCGCTGCTCGCGCTGCGCCGTTTCCAGCGGGCCGGCCATCGGCCGGTCGTGTTGGCGGGCGGCGCCACCGGCCTCATCGGCGATCCGCGTGATGTCGGCGAACGGACCATGAACTCGTCCGACACCGTTGCGGATTGGGCCGAGCGGATCCGTTCCCAGCTCGAGCGTTTCGTCGACCTGGACGATTCACCGACCGGCGCGGTCATCGTCAACAACATGGAATGGACCGGCAACCTCTCGACCGTCGATTTCCTGCGCGACGTCGGTAAGCACTTCTCGGTGAACGTCATGCTGGCCCGCGACACCATCAAGCGGCGCCTCGACGGCGAAGGCATCTCCTACACCGAGTTCAGCTACATGCTGTTGCAGGCCAACGACTACCTGCAGCTGCGCCGAGACTACGGCTGCACGCTGCAGGTCGGCGGCTCCGACCAGTGGGGCAACATCATCGCGGGCGTGGAACTGAACCGCAGGGTCGACAGCGCGTCGGTGCACGCGCTGACCGTGCCGCTGGTGACCTCGGCCGACGGCAAGAAGTTCGGTAAGTCGACCGGTGGCGGCAGCCTGTGGCTCGATCCCGAGATGACCAGCCCCTACGCCTGGTACCAGTACTTCGTGAACACCGCCGATGCCGACGTCGTTCGCTACCTGCGCTGGTTCACCTTCCTGTCCGAGGAGGAGCTGGCCGAACTGGAGACGGCGACGACCGAACGCCCGCATGCCAGGGAGGCGCAGCGCAAACTCGCCGAGGAGATGACGACCCTGGTGCACGGGGAGGCGAACACCCGCGCTGTGCAGTTGGCGAGCCAGGCACTGTTCGGTCGAGCTGATCTGCGTGAGTTGGACGAGGCGACGTTGGCCGCGGCGCTGCGCGAAGCCGCCGTCGAGGGGACGGTCGCCGAGGTTGTCGCCGAGGAGCCGAGCACGATCGTCGATCTTCTGGTGGCATCCGGACTGAGCGAGAGCCGTGGCGCGGCCCGTCGTGCGGTGAACGAAGGCGGCGCTTCGGTGAACAACGAGCGCATCTCGGATGTGGAATGGACCCCTTCCGATGCCGACTACCTGCACGGACGGTGGCTGGTGCTGCGCAGGGGAAAGCGCAACTTCGCAGGTGTACAGCGGGCGGGCGTTTAAAGATCTTGGTGGCTTGAGTCACATCCGTGTAATTCGAGCCGGTTTCCCAGGTCGGTGCAGATGCTCTGACCTGGGGAAACACCTCCGCTTCTTGGCGATTTGACGTAGCGTTTTCCGCCGCGTAACTTTATCCAAGTCAGAGCGACACGGACACCGACCCGGAGCCGAGAAGCACAGCGGAAACGCTGAGCGGAGGGCCTGGGAAACGAGGTAGGACGAGGAGCGCCTGACCGGCAGTAACATCGATCGTGCGAGCGGACTTGACTCCGACCGAACGATTGGCTAGGCTGGAAAAGTTGCCTCAGAGAGCCCCCCGAGAAAATCTGGGGAGGAACTGTGTGCGTGTGTTCTTTGAGAACTCAATAGTGTGTCGATGAATGTCAGTGCCAATTATTTAATTGGTTCCGGCCTTACATACCCCCCGGTTGTA
>NZ_JBHVDF010000022.1:75158-112146 GCF_042802915.1 Nocardia sp. NPDC057440 | reverse complement strand
ACCCGACGTCGCATCGGCGACCACCGAGCCCGCGCCATGGGAGTTCCCATTCACCGCCACCGGCAAGCATTGGTGCACAACTTGTTACTTGCCCGAAATGTCCGTTGCCGCAACGATATTCATCACATTCCCAGAGAAAGCGCGCAACCCCCGACGGGTGTAGCCTGATTTGGTTATCGGTACAGGGTGTTATCGGTACAGGGTGAAGGAAGACGCCATGAGCGCTCTGATTCCATTGCTCGCCGCAGTGCCTGCAATGACCGGGTTAGCCGGATACGTCGCCAGGGACATGCGCGGGGTCGCACCGGGTCAACTAACCGCCAGGCTCGCGACCGCACCACCGGGACCGCTCGCCGCGGCCGCCCCCGCTAAACCGAAGGTCGAGTATTTCAATCTCGCCGATCTGACCAATACCGACGCACGAGGCTTCGTCCGGTCGGTGGAGCGCTACCACGTCGAACCGTGGGGCCTGTATATGGCCAGGACGGTTGGCGGGCCGGAGTTCCACTACGTCGAGTCGTGGCTGGTGCCGGAGCTGTCGATCCGCGCGACGATCACCCACCGCACCCCAGCACATCACCGAGGGCAGGATTACTGCCTGGACATCGGCGAATTCACGAAGGTCGAACCGAAGCGCTGGAAAGCGATCGACCACTACCTCGACATCATGGTGCAGGGCGGGCGCAAGTCCGAGTTGCGCGGCGTCGAAGACCTGCTGGCCGCCCACGCGGCCGGTTTGATCGACACCGCGCAGGCACACCGCGCCTTCGAGCGGGCCACCACCGCGATGGACGGCCTCGCCGCCCACGAGCACGATGTCGAACGCTGGCTCGCCTCGCATGGCATCGTGCTGAGCTGGATGTAGCGGACGCCACCGCCGCGGCACTCGACGCGGGCCCGGCGGCGGTAGATTCTATGTGCATGACACAGGCACCATCAGTGGACGTGCATCGCCCGAAGGTGGAGTACTTCGACCTCGCGGCGCAGACCAACACGGACCCGAAGGGTTTCGTCCGGCCGGTCGAGCAGTTCCGCGCGGAGCCATGGGGCCTGTACATGGCGCGTGTTTCCGACCATCCGCAGTTCCACTACATCGAGTCGTGGCTGCTACCCGAGCTGTCCATTCGCGTCACCGTCTTCCATTACCATCCCGAACACCAGCGCGATCAGGACTACTACGTCGATCTCGGTGAGTTCGCCCAGGTCGGGCCCAGCACCTGGAAGTCGGTGGACCACTACCTCGACATCGTGGTGCGCACCGGCCGCGACACCGAGCTGCTCGATGTGGACGAGCTGCTCGCCGCCCATGCCGCGGGTCTGATCGGCTTCGATGAGACACAGGCCGCGATCGAGTACGCGGCAGCGACGATCGAGGGCATCGCCGCCAACGGCCACTCCCTCGAACGCTGGCTCGCCACCCGCGGCATCACGCTCACCTGGCGGTAGTTCCTTTCTCGGGCAACCTCTTGACAGTGGCCGACGCGAGGACCATTATTTAACCTATCAGTTAATTATCTAGGTGGTTTAATACAACCATGACGGACGACGAACTCAGCAGGACCTTCGCGGCACTCGCGGACCCGACCAGGCGCGCCATCCTCGCCCGCCTCGCCGACGGCGAAGCCACCGTCACCGAGCTCGCCGAACCGTTCGCCATGAGCCTGCCCGCGATCTCCAAACACCTGAAGGTGCTCGAACGCGCCGGGCTCATCACCCGCGGCCAGCACGCGCAATGGCGCCCGTGCCGATTGGAGGCCGCGCCGCTCGGCGAAGCCACCGATTGGCTCGACCGCTACCGGAAATTTTGGGACAGCCGCTTCGACCGCCTCGACGAACATCTGCACCGGCTACAGAACAAGGACAGATCGATATGACCGACACCACGCACCTCGCCCAGGGCGATGTCCGACTCCTCGAAAGCCTGACCGCCCAGCGGCTGCTGGAGGCCGATATTCCGGCGCGACTGGCCTTTACCGCCGCCGACGGCACCCCACGCGTGCTGCCGATCAACTTCTGGTGGAACGGCGCCGAGATCGTCATGGCAGGCTTCGCACCGTCGAAGAAGGCGAAAGCACTGCGCGCCCGCCCCGACGTCGCCATCACGATCGACACGAATTCCGCACCGCCGGAGGTGCTGCTGATCCGGGGCCGCGCCGAGGTGCACGAAGTACACGGCGTGGCACCGGAATACGCCACAGCCATGAGAAAGGGCGGTGCCGAGGCCGTCGCCGACTACCTCGACTTCGTGACCGGGATGGCGCCCACGATGGAACGAATCGTGGTGCGGCCCACCTGGGTCGGCGTGATGGACTTCCGAACCCGGTTTCCCACAGGTGCACCCGAGTGGATGAGCGGCCAGACTCCGGACGCCGAACACGATTCCTGAACATACCGATCGACAACCCCAGAGGATTCCGCCATGAGCGACCGCGAATTCACCATCGTCCGTGTCTTCGATGCACCCCGGGAGCTGGTCTTCCGCGCGTGGCTCGACCCCGATCAGCTCACCGAATGGGCTGGGCCACACGGCTTCACGACCCCACGCGACAGCATCCTCGTCGAACCGAGGGTCGGCGGCCGCTACGACTCGGTGATGGTCGCGGACAGCGACGGTGCGACCTATCCGAGCGCAGGCGTCTTCCGCGAGATCGTCGAGCCCGAGCGGCTGGTGTTCACCTGGGGTGATCCCACCGGCGACGGCACCGTCGCCAATGAATCGGTCGCCACGGTGACCTTCGCCGACACCACCGAAGGCAAGACGACCATGACTTTCCATCTACTCGCCCCCGGACCGCTGAGCCCGGAGGACGGAGCGCGCGAAGGCTGGGGTCAGTCGCTGGAACGGCTGGGGACTTTGCTGTCGGCAACGCATCAGCGCTGACTCCGATATCGCCCAGGTCTGGATGCGGCGCGGACGGGACATCACCTGCGGCCGACACCGCACCGCCGCAGACCACTGCACGCTGCCCGGCCCCGACATCGCACCCTGCGGTGCCGGTCGTGCCCGATTTACCCGTCGCGTTCGCGCCAGGCGCGAACTCGCTCGTACGCGGCGTCGAACCACGGCTCCTTGACCTCGAGGTAAGCGAGCGCCGCCTCCTCGCCGGTGAGTCCGGCCGCCTTGGCCTCGCCTTCCCGTTTCCTCTCGAGGTATTCGGCGCGGACTGCGGCATCCGACCGCAGCCAGTCACGGAAATCGAGCGCGAACCGCTGCCCGGGCGACCCGGCAACGCGGACATGGACATTGGCGAGCCGACCGGGGTCGGCGTTGGAATGCAGCCGCTTGACCCACAGACCGATGTCCGTCCCGGCCGGGTCCGCGCTCGTCGGTTTGGGATTGTCGTGCGTGGCATGGGGCTTCACGGGAAAGCCCGCCGCGCCGAGCGCCTCACACAACCCGTCGGCCGTCGCCATGTCGGCGACCGTGATCTGCACGTCGATCACATCCTTTGCGGGCAGGTCCGGCACGGCGGTCGAACCGATGTGGTCGATCCGCGACGCGGCCGGACCACAGGCCACCCACAGCCGCGCGATGAGCCGCTGTGCCTGAACCGGCCACTGCGGATTCGGCGCGACGACACGCACATCCGGCCGCCGCGCGGGCGTGCCGGTGCGCAGGTTGCGCTCGAACGGCGCCAGGCGCTCATCCCACAGCCGGTGCACGATCGGAACGATGTCATCGGCGGCGCCGCTGTTGTCGAGCAAAACGTCGGCCACCGCGCGCCGCTGCTCGTCGGTGGCCTGTGCGGCAATTCGCGCCCGCGCATCGGCCTCGGAAACACCGCGGAATTCGACAAGTCGCCGAATTCGAATTTCCTCCGGGACGTCCACAATAAGAACAAGATTCATCAACGGCGCGAGACCGTTTTCCACCAGCAACGGGATATCCTGCACGAGAATTGAATCCGGCGCAGCGGCGGAAATAAGTTCAGCAGTTCGCTTTCCGACGAGCGGATGCGTTATCGAATTCAGCGTCGCGCGCGCTTCGGCACTGCCGAATGCCTTGCCCGCGAGCACGGGCCGATCCAGGCTGCCGTCCGCGGCGAGGATGTCCGTGCCGAAGGCCGCCACGAGCGCCGCGAGCCCCTCGGTACCCGGCGCGACCACCTCCCGTGCGAGCACGTCGGAGTCGATGACTACCGCGCCACGGTCGGCGAGTGTCCGCGCCACCGTCGACTTGCCCGCTCCCATGCCTCCGGTGAGGCCGATCCGCAACATTCGACCAGTCTCGCATCCGCGCCGGGCGGGCCGGTCTCCCACCCGAGCGTCCCCGTGGACCTCGGCGCCCAATCGGCTCGAATACCCACTCGGACCGACCATTCCACTACCCGCGCCGCTATTTGCCCGATCCGTGACTCCGCCGAGACCATCTCGCAACATTTCCGGCCGATTACCGTTCGCGGGCGACAACTTTCCGACACGCCGGGGCAATTGCTGGCGCAAAATACTCTGACTCGCCCTTTCGTTCGGCTAATCTTCGCCGTGGCGATCCAGGCCAGTACCAGCAAGCAAAGGAACACCATTGAGCACCAGAAACGACCAGACGGGTCGCCACCGCCTGGGCATGGCGGGTGGTATGCACTGCATCCAGATCCCCGCCGTCGCGGCCGCGCTCGCCGAGCACCGCCGCTCGTGGTTCACCGCGTTGACCAACCCCGCGCGGCACAGCTTCGCCGCCATGCGAAAACGCTCTGCCGTGGCCGCCACGTATTGGGTACCTGCGACCGCCAGCTGACCCCAACTGACGACGGGCCCAGTCCGAACGGACTGGGCCGCTTTCGGCGTGCTCAGACGACGCCGCTCGGCCTGCGTCGGCTGCCCGGCTGCTGCTGCGGCATTTCATTGGGCGGCACCGGATACGGAATGCCCGCGGCCACGGTGCCCAACGCCAGATTCGGGCCGCATTGCGCGAGCGCGGCGTCGACTTTCGGCTTCGGATCGGTCAAGATCGGCTTCGCTGCATTCGGCATCGATCCGAAATCGAACGTCGATGTCATATCGCCGGTGATACCGCGCCGCCACGGTGTCAGATTCGGCACCTCGACACCGAACCTGGTTTCCAGCAGCCGCAATTGGGAGGTGTGGTCGAAGGTCTCGGACGCGACGAGGCCGCCGCGGCTGTAGGGCGAAATCACCAGTCCCGGAACGCGATAGCCGAGTCCGATCGGGCCGCTGATCCCGCTCGACGAGCTCACTCGATCCAGCGGCACGGTCAGGAACTCCCCCGGCGTCCCCGGCGGGGGCGTCGGCGGACCGACGTGATCGAAGAACCCGCCGTTCTCGTCGTAGCTGATGATCAGCGCGGTCTTCTCCCACACCTTCGGGTTGGAAGTGAGGATGTCGAGCAGCTGCACGATGCCGAACGCGCCGAACGCCGCGGGCAGCGCGGGATGTTCGCAGTTGATCAGCGACGGGATCACCCAGGACACATCGGGCAGCGTGTCATTGGCGACATCGGCCTGGAAGTCGTTGGGGTACACCGGCGCAAGGCCGCGACGAGCCAGCTCGGAGTTCGGGTCGGCCGACTGGGTGAAACAGCCGAGCATGCCGTCGAGGATCGCCGAGGCCAGTGGGCCGATATCACGGTTGTTGTAGATCTTCCAGCTCACCCCGGCGTCGGACAGGTTCTCCGGGTAGGTCCGCCAGCTGTAGACGTGCCGCGGGATCAGAGTGGGAGTCTCGACCAGGGGACCACCCGCACGCCCATCCGGGTCGATGGTGGCGCTGATCCAGTACAACCGGTTCGGATCGGTCGGGCCCAGCACGGAGCAGTGGTAGTTGTCGCAGAGGGTGAACGCGTCGGCCAGCTCGTGGTGGATCGGAATATCTTCGCGCCGGTAGTAGCCCATCGCCGCGGGCGCATTGGCCGGGCCGACGCTGGCCACCGACATCGGCATCCACTGGTCGTTCTTGCCGTCGTTCCATGCGCGGTGCATGCCGCCCCAGGTGTGGTCCGGGTCGTTGATGCACTCGCCGTCGAGGGTCGCGCCACGGGTGGTGTCGAGCCGGAAAGGGTTCACGAAGCCGTCGGGAGTCGGACCGATACCGGGCGTCCAGCCGTATTGCTGCCAGACCGGTGACGCCTCGCCGAACCCGCGGACACCCGACATGGTGCCGAAATAGTGGTCGAACGAACGGTTTTCCTGCATGAGCAGCACGAAGTGCTCGATGTCTCCGAGGCCGCCCGTGCCGGCGGGATCGGCGGCGTGGGCACGCTCGATGATCGGGTTCGCCCAGGAGGCCAGTGCGCCGACGGCGCCTGCCGCCGCGGCCTTCGCCAGGAACTGCCTGCGGTTGAGACCACGGAACGGACCCGCTGCGCGCATGGTTGATACAGCCTTTCTGCCGAGCTCGATCGAGCAGGGTGCTGGCTGTCCGCGCCGCCCCCGCCCCGAAGTTGGTGAACCGTCCGACTGTGCTCGACGGCGTGTGAGTGGCCGCAGCTTAACCAGAATCGGCTATCGAATCCGCGAGCGCCGACGGCCTGGCGCGCCGTGACGCGACATGAATATCTGACAGTCACTTGCTTTCTTGCCCGACCGGTTCGTAGGCTGGCGGGAAATATCTGAGAGTCACTCTCAGAAATAGCAGGTGGAGGGGCGATGACACAGCTGACCGTGCTCGAACGGCAGAATCCACCGGACCCCACGCCCCGCCTCGGCGTCGTCGGACGCTGGGGCGTCACGATGGCACGGCACCGCCGAATCGTGCTCACGGCGTGGCTGCTACTGGTGATCGCGTGCGCGTCGGCCTACCCCGCCCTGCACGCCGGCCTCGGATCGCCCGACTACTCGGTCCCCGGATCGGACTCGGTGGCCGTCGATCGGCTTGTCGCACAACACTTCGCGCGGTTCGGCACCGAACAGGACCTGATCGTCTTCCATTCGGCGCAGCGCACCGCGGACTCGACGGAATACCGGGCGGTGATCGACAAGACGATGACCGCGGTCCGAGCCACCGACGGCGTCGCCGGTGCGATCGGCCCGTACGAGGGCAACGCCGCCGCCCAGATCTCTCCCGACCGGCAGACCGCCGTCGGCCTCGTCGGCGTCGACGGCGGCATGACGGAGCGAGTCCGGATCGCGAAGGAGCTGCAGTCCACCCTGGCCAGGCAATCCGTTGCGGGCGTCGAAGGATGATCACCGGATTCGCACCGGCGCAGGCGGATCTGACCGACATCGAAACCGCCGATCTGCAACGCGCCGAAGGCATCGGCCTACCGGTGGCCGGCGTGGTGTTGGTGCTCGCCCTCGGCGCGCTGGTGGCCGCGACCGTGCCCATCGCGGTGACCGCGGCGGGCATCGCCGTGGCCATCGGGGCGCTGGCCGGGCTCGCGACCTTCCTGAGCTTCGACTCACTGGTGCTCTCGGTGGCGACCATGATCGCCACCGGCACCGCGATCGACTACGCGATGTTCATCGTCAGCCGGTTCAACGAGGAACTCACCCGGCGGGGTGTACGCGATCGCCATGCGATCGAGACCATCACGCAAGCCGTCGGCGCGGCCATGGACACGACCGGCCGGACCATCCTGGCCTCCGGATTGATCGTGTTGATCTCGCTGTGCTCGCTCGCCGTCGTCGGTCTTCCGATGCTGAACGGAATCGCCATCGGTGTGGTGACGGCGGTCATCGCCACACTGACAGCGGCCTTTACGCTGCTGCCCGCTCTGCTGGCGGTGTCGGGTCCGGCCATCAATCGCGGCGCACTGCCCGCCCGGCTACGACCCGCCGAGGTCGAGTCCGCGACGGCCTCGACCGGGTGGGCGCGGTGGGCACGCCTGGTGATGGCGCGGCCGGTGTTGTTCGGTGCCGTCGGCGTCGCGGTGCTCGCACTCGCGGCCGCACCGATCGCCGGCGTCCAGTACGGCGTGGACATGGGGCTCGGTTCGCTGGCCGACCGTCCGACCGGGCAAGCCACCGCACTGGTGAAACAGAACTTCGGTCCCGGTCTGCTGGCGCCCATCGAGGTGGTCGCCACCGGACCCGACGGTACGCCGCTGACCGGTGGATCACGCACGGATGTCGAGGGATTCGTCACCGAGCTGTCGCGGGATCCCCGCATCGCGCGGGTACTGCCGCAGCAGGCCGAAGGCAGGCTGCTCGCGGTAGTGGTGCCCAAGGTTGCCTTCGACTCGACCGATGCGGGCGAGCTGGTGGCCGACATCCGTTCCCGCGCCGCGACAGTCGACGGGGTGGACATCAGGGTCGGCGGCACCGCTGCCTCGTTCGCCGATGTGTCACAACGGATCACCGCTCGCTTTCCATGGGTGATCATTCTGGTCCTGACCGTTTCGCCGGCCTTCCTCGTCGTCACTTTCCGCAGTATCGTGCTCGCCGCCAAGGCGATCCTGCTCAACCTGCTGGCCACCGGCGCCGCACTCGGCATCACCGTCGCGGTCTTCCAACACGGTGTGGGCGAGTCGGCGCTTGGCTTCCACAGCACCGGATTCCTGCAGGTGTATCTGCCGATGCTGGTGTTCGCGGTGCTTTTCGGCCTGTCGATGGACTACGAGGTATTCCTGATCCGACGCATGAAGGAAGCCTGGGATCGCAACCGGGACAACGCCGCCGCCGTCGCGGAAGGACTGCAGCGCACCGCACGGCCGATCACCGCCGCGGCCGCCATCATGGTCGCGGTGTTCGCGAGCTTTGTGACCGCGGATGTGCTGGAGCTGAAGCAGATCGGGTTCGCCTTGGCCGTGGCCATCACTATCGACGCCCTCATTGTCCGACTGGTGCTGGTACCCGCGTTCATGCAACTGTTCGGTCGATGGAACTGGTGGCTGCCGCGCAGCCGGCCTCGGCGGCCGCGCGGCGGCGGCGCACGCTCGGAACTGGCGCCTACCGGAACATGACCTCGATCGCGTCGACTATCGAACCGATCGCCTCGGTATAGACGTCTTTGAGTCGCCGAGTGAAACCTGTTGCCGCCCAATGGTCCAGGGCCGCGACACATCCCCAGACGCCGGTCGCGGCGGCCATCCCCACCGTCAGGTCCTCGGGGTCGCGGCCGCTGCGTTCGGCGAACAGCATGCGGAATTCGTCGGCCAGGTCGCGCATCTGCCGCGTCTGCCCGTCCCGGATCTCGGGAATCGTCACCACATACTGCAGCCGCCTGCGGATCCGGCGCTCGGACTCCTCGGTGAGCAGCGATTCGATCAATACCGGCACCAGCAGCCGGGTGACGGCGATCAGATCGGCGGGCGCGATCGTTTCGGCGCCGCCCGCGGTTCTGATCACCTCGAGGATCCGCGGATCCGCCTCGTCGTAGAGGACGAGCATCTCCTTGGTGCCGAAGTACCGGTAGATCGAACTGGGTGACACGCTCGCCGCGGTCGCGACCCGGTCGACGGTCACATTGCGGTACCCATGCTCGTCGAACAGATCCAGTGCGACCTGCTGGATTCGGCTCATCGCCTCGATCTTCCTGCGTTCCCACAGGGTCGAGGAAAACTCCACGGCGGACTCGGACATCAGTTGCGAGGATACCCGGGCCCGACCTCGATCACGGCTTCGGTGCGAATGCCTCCACCACGGCGGTCAGCTGGGCGATCACGCCGGACAACGAGGCCGAGTCGCCGCCGAGCTGGAACGATTTCAGTTCGGCGGGGGCGGGCAGCTTGGCGACGATCTCCGGCAGCGACTCGACCAGCTGTGCCTGGATCGCCGTGGCACCGCGCTCATTGGCGGTGTCCACCCTGATGTGGTCGCGCTCCAGGTCGAGCAGGGCGGCCTCGTGCGCCGCGCGGGTCCGGGCCGCCGAGTCGGCCAGCTCGCCGTCGCGTTCCAGCTGCCGCAACTCCTGGGTGCGGCGCAGGTTTTCGGTGCGTTCGGCGTGCTGTTCACGTTCCAGCCGCAGCGCGTGCAGTGCGGTCTGCTGAGCAAGATCGGCAACGGTGCGCTCGTCGTCGTGCTGACGGGTAGTGCGGCGCAACTGTTCGGTGGTCTCCCTGTCGAACCGCGCCGCCTCGTTGCGTGCGCGCAGTTCGGCCAGTTCCCGCTCGTTCTCGATGCGCCGCTCCTCGGCAGTCCGATTCGCCTCGGTCTCGCGCGCCGAAATCACTTCCTGGGTCGCCAGTTCCGCGAGGCGGGCGATCTGGCTCTGTTCGCTGCGGTAGGGCTTCTGCAGGTTCTCCCAGAGCGTGGACGAGCTGACCACCGCCTCCTTGATCTGCACGGTGACGATGCCGAGGCCGAGCCCTCGGTCGCGGCCGTCCCCCGCCGCATCGCCCGATCCCTCGGCCACCGCTCTGAGCCGCGCCGTCAATTCCTCGATGATCGGCTGCTTGTCGCTGAGCACATCCCGCACCCCCATGGTGGACACCTTGTCCTTGATGGCGGCCTCGGCCTGTTCGCGCAGCTGAATATTCACCAGCCGCATCGGATCCTCGCCGTCGGAAAAGTCGAGCTTGCGATAGGCGGTGGCGAAGTCCTCGATGATCCACTGCACGTACCCCTGGACCAGCACGCCCTGTAGTTCGCTGCAGATGCAGTAGGCGTTGATCAGGATCGTCTGCATGGCGCCGGGCACCACGAGATACGCATCGGTCGCGGGGTTGAAGCGGAAGGAGACGCCGAGCCCGATGTGCAGCGGTTCGCTGCGACCACGCCGGGTGTGCACGACAAAAGCGTTGGGCGGCACCAGAACCGTGCGCCACCGCCAGAATCCGGTGACCCTGACCTCTACCGGCCCCGGCCCGCTGCCCTGCACAGCGGCCCCGACTCGATCGGCCCGCTTCGCCATAGCGCCGCGACGTACCGGCTGCGCCGGTCCACCGGGCGCGGCCGCCGGTGCGGGCGCAAGCGCCTCTGCCGCCATCGGCTTGCGTGTGCGCAAGTCACCTTCGAGTGCGGCCTGCTGGGCGACGACCTGCTCGAGGTAGTCGTTCCGGCCCGAATTGCTCCCCATGCCCGGCACCCTACCGCCGAACGCGACCCTCGACCGCCCGAATTCGACTACCCCCGAATCGATCCCGCGCCCCTGACGCTGGAGCCGATCCCGTGTGGTCTACCGCGCCGCCGCCATCAACGGTCCGCGCGCTGCGGCCGGTCACGAGATCGCACCACTTGTCATCAATGGATCGGGATGAGTCACCGATCGAATGCCCGTCGCCTCCCGCCGGCAATCGGGCGGCGACGTGCACGCGAAGACGGCGGCACAGGCTACGGTGCCGACCGGCCAGGGTCAGCTCGGTCTTCCCCGGTCGACCGGCCCTGCCGAGCAGGATCCGGAATCACGAGTGTCAGCGCGAGCAGCACCATGGTCAGCGGGAGAGCCCAGATCAGGGTGTCCGGAATGGCCTCGGCCGTAGCCGTTGCCACGGCAGGTTTTCCGGCGAGTTCGTGGCCGAGAACACCGCCGTAGATCGCGATGCCGAGCGACATGCCCAGACCGCGCAGGGCCAGCACGGCGGATGTGACCGCACCGAGTTCCGTTGCGGCGACCGCGTTCTGCGCGACTGTCACCAGCAGCTGCACGATCATTCCGATGCCGCCGCCGAGCACGATCAGCCCCAGCGCCACGACGAGATAGCTCGACTCCGCATCGAGCAGTCCGAGCAGGACGAATCCGAGGGCGATCACCGCCGCGCCGCCGATCAGGAAGGGCCGGTATCTTCCCGTTTTGCTCGCCAGGCTGCCAGAGAGGAACGAGGCCACCATGAACGCGACGACATACGGATTCAGCGCCAGTCCTGCCTCGGTCGCGCTCATGCCGAAGGCGCTGCGCAAATAGGTCGGCAGATACACAATCGACGAATACATCAGTACTCCGAGGACCAATGTCGCGGGCAGGATGACGCCCGTGACCCGGTTGGTGAACAGCCCCAATGGGATCACCGGATCCTCGGTGCGGCGTTCCCGCCACACGAACGCGCCGAGCGTGATGACCACCGCGGCACCGAGAGCGAGCATCGGCCCGACACCCGCCGGGTGCGAACCGCTGGACCACTCACTGATCAGCAGTACGCCGACCACCGCGCCGACAAGTAGCACGGAGCCACCGATATCGAGCCGGACGGCCAGGCCGCTGCGCGGCAGCCGTAGCGCGGTCCAGACGAGTGCCATCGAGATCAGGCCGAGCGGCACATTGATGAAGAAGATCCAGCGCCACCCCACGGTGTCGGTGATCGCCCCGCCGACCAGCGGGCCGCCGACGGCGGCCATGGCGAAAATCGCGCCCACCGCGCCCTGCACCCGGCCGCGCAGGGCCGCTGGGAACAGTTCGGCAAGAGCGATCGTCGGAATCGTGAACAATGCGCCGGCACCGATCCCCTGCACGGTGCGAAACAGCACGAGCTCGGTCAGCGTGCCCGCCGTGCCGCACAGCGCCGACGCGACGGTGAACACGCCAACGGCGGAAAGGAACACCGGCCGCCTGCCGAATCGGTCGCTGAGCCTGCCGTACAGCGCGCCCGTCGCCGTGGACGCCAGCACGTAACACGTCACGATCCAGCGCAGCGAGCCGACATCGCCGAGGTCACCCGCGATGTCCGGCAGCGCGATGCTGACGATGGTCTGGTCGAGAACCGAGAGCAGCATGCCGAGCGCAAGCCCGGCGGCGGCGAGCGGGACATTACTGGTGCGCGCAGCTGGTCCAGCCGCGGTCGTGGTGACGGACACGACTCACTTCTCCTGTGCGGTAAAGGGGTTCGGCAGCTGGAAGTCGACGCTGACAAGGTCTTGGTCGAGCACACTGCCCGCGACGGTCCCGCTGGCGGCGGCCGCGACGACCGCGGCCAGTGGTACCGGGATCGTTGCTCGCCGGGCCATGTCGCCCGCGGCATAGACGCCGGGCACACTCGTCCGATGGAACTCGTCGACCTGCACGGTCGAGTCCGGGAACGTGGCACAACCGAGCAGACCGGGTAGCGCAGACCGCTGGGTCCAGGTGCTTGCGACGAAGGCGACTTCGCGCGGCAGCGCCGGTCCGTCCTGGAAGGCGAGCGCGCGGAGCTGGTCACCGGCCGCCTCGAACCCGGTGATGCGTTCGCGGCGGACCGTGACGCCGGCCGCCGACATGGCCTGCGCCGCGGACGACGCAACATCGGCGGGGCCGTTGGTACACAGGACGACATCCGCGCTGAACCGGCTCAGCTGCAGCGCGAGCCGGATTCGGTCGGGTTCACCCCCGACCACGGCGATCGGCCGTCGACTGCTCTCGAAACCGTGGCAGTACGGGCAGTGGAATACCGCCCGCCCCCACAGCTCGGCGATACCGCTGATGTCGGGCAGCTGGTCGACCAGGCCGCTGGCCAGCAGCAGCCGCTCGGTCTCGGCTGTCGTGCCGTCCGCGAGCTGCACGATGAAGCCGCGATCGCCCTGGGCGACCCCGGTGGCCGCACCGTCGCGAACCTCGACGGTGGGATAGCTCGTCAGCTGGTCGCGGCCGATCGCTCGGAGCTCGGCAGGCGGCACGCCGTCGCGGGTGAAGAAATTGTGGACGGCAGCGGCGGGTGCGTTGCGTGCGTGGCCGGAGTCCAGCACCAGAACGCGTCGGTGGGCGCGGCCCAGGGTCAGTGCGGCCGACAGTCCCGCCGGCCCGCCACCGACCACGATTACCTCGAACATGTGGTCCTCCTCGTGATGACATCGCCTTGACATCACGGACCACTCTGCATGTTAATGTGAACATGAAGTCAAGCTCTGACGGCGATACGCGCCTCCCCGATCCCGCCCCTGGCACCGGCGAGCTCACGATCGGCGCGCTCGCGGCACGCTTCGGCCTGGCCACACACGTGCTGCGGCACTGGGAGGCGATGGGCCTACTGCAACCGGCCGGGCGGGTGAGCGGCCGACGACGCTACGTCCAGGACCATGTGGTCCGGGTCGCGATAATCGTGCGAGGCAAGGCGGCCGGGCTGAGCCTGGAGCAGTTGCGGGAGATGCTCGACGCACCGGACCGTGCCGCGCGCCGAACCGTGCTGGCCAGACAATATGAGGAGCTCGGCGTCCGGATAGCCGAAGCGCAGGCCTCGCAGCGGATGATCGAGCACGCGATGGCATGCGAAGCGGAGGACTTCACGCAATGCCCGGCGTTCCGGCAGCTGGTCGCGGCCGTGGCAGGGAGCAACCGCACCCCACTCGGGTAGCGGCTACCCCCGAAAACGCAAAAACCCCGCACCCAGAGGGTGCGGGGCTTTACCAAGCTGCGTCGATCAGATAGCGCGGACGTCCTGGGCCTGCGGGCCCTTCTGTCCTTGGCCGACCTCGAACTCCACGCGCTGTCCTTCTTCAAGGGACTTGAATCCCGAGCCGGACACGGCGGAGTAATGAACGAAGACGTCAGGGCCGCCACCGTCTTGCGCGATAAAGCCGAAGCCCTTTTCGCTGTTGAACCACTTCACACTGCCTTGAGTCATTGCTTACTTCATTCTTTTCTGTAGATGAGCCAAGCGGATCACGTCGATAAGCCTGATCTCACTGAACAACCATGCCATGGATCCACGGCAAATGACGAAGAGTGTGAGCCAACCAACCCTCGGCACCGGGTCCGACCGCGTCGCGGCAACCTCCGCGACGTGCCGATCACAGCGATTCCGCCACGCGGGGCAACCTCGGAGATGGACCATAGATGTACGCGGTGCGGTGAGGGCCGCGTTTCTCTTCCCGTTGTGTTCAGCGATCCGTCTACGCCACACAGGAGGAACGATATCCATGATGACCACTCGGAATCATCACCGCACTGTCCGCACCGCGACCGTCTTCGCGTCGATGGGCGCCGCCTTGGTGCTGACCGCCGCCCCTGCGCTCGCCGCCAATACCGTCGATATCGCCGGCGCCGCACCGAGCAGCGTCGGCGTCGAATACACCTGCGACGCTGCCGCAGGGGTGACAAGCATCAAGGTCATGGCGGGAGAACCCACCGCGGAGCGCCCCGCGGCCCTCGGCACCGAGACCAACGTCGCCTGTGACGGCAGCCAACACGCCGCCACCGTCGCCTTGGCAGGAGCCTCCGGAGAGGCGCCATTGGCCTCGGGTGCGGTGGTGCAGATACGCGCGGCCTTGGTCGACCAGAACGACACCGTGATATCCGGCCAGGCGAAGGTGCTCACCCTGCAGTGAAGCCCTGGGTGATCAGGAGCCACAGCGGCAGCAGGACCAGTGCGATAACGGAGGTCTTCGCGACGATCGCCGCCGCGAGGTCGACGTCGGTGTCGTAGCGCTGGGCGAAAATGAACAGGTTCTGTGGAGCGGGCATCGCGGCGATCACCACCAAGTAGGTCAGCCACGGGCCGGTGATGCCGAACAGGCACTCGGCGACGACGAACGCCAGCAGTGGGAGCGCGATACATTTGCAGGCGATCAGCGCGTATTCGTCGCGAGCCGCTCCACGTAGTCGCAAACCTGTCCCGCCCAGGTGCAGGCCGAGTGCGAACAACGCCACCGGTGCGGCCGCATTGCCGCTGAAAGCCAGCACATCACGGATCCACCCCGGCACCGGAACATCCGCCACATTGGCGGCGACGCCGAGGTAACAGGCGATGACAACCGGCGTACCCAGCGCCGCGAGAACGCCGCGCACCATGGCGGTGCGCGTGGGACGATCCTGGTCGTCACGGGCCGCACCGTATTCCATGATGGCGATGACGACCACCGTCAGCACACAGACCTGGAGCAGGATCGTCGGAAAGACCGGCGCGGCATCATCGAACAGGAGCACGAAAACCGGTATGGCGAAGTACGTCGTGTTGACCTGAACCCCCGCCATGATCCGCAACGCGGTGCCCCGAACATCGGCACCGATCACCCGGCGCGCGGCAACGCCCACGACCACCATCCCGACAAGCACCGTTGTCAGGTACGCGGCGATCGCCACCGGGTCGAACACCTGCCCTAGATCGCTCGCATACAGCGAACCGAACAGGTAACACGGGATCGCGAAGAGAAAAGCGAAGTCGGAGAAGGCCTTCGAGCTCTCCGCTCCGATGATCTTGCGCCGCGCAAATACCACGCCACCGCCGAACACCACAACGACCGGCGCCAATTTCGCCGCGGTGCCGGCAAGGCCGCTCAATCGTGCCCCGTTGTCGTGGCCGTCGAGAGTGGTCCGGCGACCGGGAACGGCCTTGCAGTACCCGGCACTGTCGGATGACGATGCTGACCGCTCACCGGGAAGAGCTTAGAGACGGCCCGCGCGGGCCGCGAGCGGGGCCAGGGGAACCTCGCGCCCACTGTGGGTGCTTGTTTCTACCCCACCACAAACGGGAAGGCCCCGGTCCGCGAACGGACCGGGGCCTTCCTCGTAACGTGCCTATCAGGCGTTGCCGGAGAGCTTCTCCCGCAGAGCCGCCAGCTGCGCGTCGCTGGCCAGCGAACCACCGGCCGACTCGGGCGCGCTGGAGGAGGACGCCTGCGCACCGCTCTCGGAGGAGTAGTTCGACGAGCCGCCACCGTTCGCGGCCTCGGCCGCGGCGTCGGCCGCCATCTTCTCCATTTGCGCGGTGTGCATCTTGTGGCGACGCTCGGCCTCGGCGTAGCGGCCTTCCCACTCTTCGCGCTGCTTGTCGAAACCTTCGATCCAGTCGTTGGTCTCGGAGTCGAAGCCCTCGGGGAAGATGTAGTTGCCCTGCTCGTCGTAGCTGTCGGCCATGCCGTACTTCGACGGGTCGAACTCGGCGTGGTAGTCCTCGTTGGCCTGCTTGAGGCTCAGCGAGATCCGGCGACGCTCGAGGTCGATGTCGATGACCTTGACCATCGCGTCATCGCCGACGGCGACAACCTGGTCCGGGACCTCCACGTGGCGCTCAGCCAGCTCGGAGATGTGCACCAGGCCCTCGATGCCCTCTTCGACGCGCACGAACGCACCGAACGGAACCAGCTTGGTGACCTTGCCCGGGACGATCTGGCCGATCGCGTGGGTGCGGGCGAACTGACGCCACGGGTCTTCCTGAGTCGCCTTGAGCGACAGCGAAACCCGCTCGCGGTCCAGGTCGACGTCGAGCACCTCGACGGTGACCTCGTTGCCGACCTCGACAACCTCGGAGGGGTGGTCGATGTGCTTCCAGGACAGCTCGGAGACGTGCACCAGGCCGTCGACGCCACCCAGGTCCACGAAGGCACCGAAGTTGACGATCGAGGAGACCACACCCTTGCGGACCTGGCCCTTCTGCAGCTGGTGCAGGAACTCGCTGCGGACCTCGGACTGGGTCTGCTCGAGCCACGCGCGGCGGGAAAGGACCACGTTGTTGCGGTTCTTGTCCAGCTCGATGATCTTGGCCTCGATCTCCTTGCCGACGTACGGCTGGAGGTCGCGGACCCGACGCATCTCGACGAGCGAAGCGGGCAGGAAGCCACGGAGACCGATGTCGAGGATCAGGCCGCCCTTGACGACCTCGATGACGGTGCCCTTGACGGCCTCGTCCTTCTCCTTGAGCTCCTCGATGGTGCCCCAAGCGCGCTCGTACTGAGCCCGCTTCTTCGACAGGATCAGGCGGCCTTCCTTGTCCTCCTTGGTGAGAACGAGGGCCTCGACCTCATCGCCCACGGAAACGACCTCGTTCGGGTCGACATCGTGCTTGATGGAGAGCTCGCGGGAAGGGATGACGCCTTCGGTCTTGTAACCGATGTCGAGCAGGACCTCGTCGCGGTCGACCTTGACGATGGTTCCTTCGACGATGTCGCCGTCGTTGAAGTACTTGATCGTGGCGTCGATGGCGGCGAGGAAATCCTCGGCGGAGCCGATGTCGTTGACGGCTACCTGCGGCGAGGTGACGGTGGTGGGCATATGTCGGTTTGCTCCGGACGGATTGTGGTCGGTTGCGGACATTGGAACTTTCGGTACGCTGCGAACTCACCGCGATGACGCGACGTGACGGACATAATGAACGTACCGCACGGCAAAGCCTGTGAAACTCAGCGCGGGTGCTCTGTTACCTCACCTGTTACTTCAGCCCCTTCTCAGGACATCGGTACGGCAGTACAGAACGCACTCGCGCGTTCAGCGTACGCGACCTTGGTCCAGCCGGGCAAACCGGTCTCGACGCCACGCCGGACTACGCTGACCGCGTGTCGGAAGATCGCCATGCGCAAGCAAACACACTGCTCGGAACGGCCGGGACCACGCGCACCCGGATCGGCTCGGAAGCCAGCCAGCAGGCCAGCAGACGCTGGTGGGATGCCGATGCCACCCAGTATCACGAGACCCACGCCGATTTCCTCGGCGTCGATTCCCCCGATGGCGAGTTCGTCTGGTGCCCCGAGGGCTTGCATGAGGGTGACATGCATTTCCTCGGCGACGTTGCCGGCAAGCGGATCCTGGAGATCGGCTGCGGTTCCGCGCCGTGCGCACGCTGGCTCGCCGGACAGGGCGCGCACCCGGTCGGGCTGGACTTATCAATGGGCATGCTCGAGCGCGGCCTCGCCGCCATGGCCCGCGGCGGACCTCGGGTTCCCCTCGTGCAGGCGGGCGCCGAATCCTTGCCTTTCGCCGACGCCGCCTTCGACCTGGCCTGCTCGGCCTTCGGCGCCATCCCGTTCGTCGCCGACTCGGCACAGGTGATGCGCGAGGTGGCTCGGGTGTTGCGCCCCGGCGGGCGCTGGGTGTTCTCGGTGAACCATCCGATGCGTTGGATCTTCCCGGACGATCCCGGCGAGGCCGGCCTGACCGCCTCGATCCCCTATTTCGACCGCACCCCCTATGTAGAGTTCGACGGCGAGGGCGAGGCCACCTACGTCGAACACCATCGCACCATCGGCGACCGGGTCCGCGAGATCGTCGCCGCGGGTCTGATCCTCGAAGACATCATCGAACCCGACTGGCCGGAGTGGCTGGACCGCGAATGGGGCCAATGGAGCCCGTTGCGCGGCGAATTATTTCCTGGCACAGCCATTTTCGTCACGAGCAAGCCGACAGCCCCGATAGCGCCGACACACTGATCGACCGAGCGGGGCCCATCACCCGGCGTGTTCCGCGACGATGTGCCGATACCGCCGATACCGGCCTCGGTACCCCGCTGTCGCGGGTGCTCGGGATCGCCTAGCCGATCACGCCGGTTGATCATCCGAAAACCTGTGCGCCGTCGAGGATTCCAGACCCACCGGCGACGCACAGGCTTCAAGAACGTCAGATCGGCCGCACGTTTTCCGCCTGCGGGCCCTTCTGACCCTGGGTGATGTCGAACTCGACCCGCTGCTCGTCGTTCAGGCTGCGGAAGCCCGTGTCGGCGATCGCGCTGAAATGGACGAAGACGTCCGGCCCTCCGTCATCCGGAGCAATGAAACCGAATCCCTTGTCCGCATTGAACCATTTGACAGTGCCCTGCATCATTACTCCCGCCGTTGGAATCTATGACCGAACGTCCTGATACTGCCTGGTCCACGCGCAGATTCCCAGCATTTGGCGCCGTGCTGCGCGGTAGGAATTCAGCGCGAAGGCGCGACAGCGGGCTCCGACCGGCCGAATTCCGCAGGCAACGCGGCACGTGCGGCGGCGATATGCGCGCCGAGATCGCCGCCGGAATTCAGCCAGATCTGGTATCCCGCGAAGAAGCAGGACATGCCGACCTTGGCCCAGAGCAGCGGTCGCACATCCGCACCGACATCGACACCCATCCGGTGCGCGAGATGCTCGGCGACGAGCGTTTCGACCGCGTTGCGTTTGGCGAGTTCCCTGGCCTGCAGGGCCGGGTTGGCGGCGATCAGCGCGTCTCGGGCGCGGGCATCGGCGAGGCGGTCGGCGAAACGCAGGACCATCGGGCCGATCACCGCGGCCAGTGTGGACTCCGGCGACTCGCCCTCGGGGCGATCGCCGAGCAGGCGGGCCAGTTCCTCGCGATGCTCGTCGTCCTCGGCGAAGAGCAGCTCGTCCTTGCTCGCGTAGTAACGATGCAGGGTTCGGGTCCCCACCTCGGCTTCCGCGGCGATGTCGGCGACGGTCACGGCATCGAACCCGCGTGCGACGAACAGCCGCAACGCGGCGTCGGCGATCGCCCGTCTGGTGCGTTCCTTCTTCCGATCCCGCAGCGACATCCGGATATTGTCACACAGTCCGCCACATGGCAGACTATGCCATATGACAACGAGTGACAGAACCGTGGTGATCACCGGCGGGACCAGCGGACTCGGCCACGAGTGCGCACGAACACTCGCCGCGAACCCCCGGTGGACGGTCGTCATCACTGGCCGCGACGCCGATCGGACACACGCGAGTGCGACCGCCATCGGCGCACGCGGAGCCGCCCTCGACCTGGGCTCGCTGGCATCCGTCGCACGCTTCGCGGCCGAATTGCGCACTGCCGCGCTGCCGCCACTGCATGCCCTGATCTGCAATGCGGGACTGCAGTTCACCCGGCGCACTTACACCGAAGACGGGGTGGAAGCCACCTTCGGCGTCAATCACCTGGGACACCTCGCCCTGGTGCGGGCATTACTCGACGAGCTGACCCCGCCCGCGCGAATCGTGTTCGTCAGTTCCGGAACGCACGATCCCGCCCAGCTCACCGGAATGCCGGACCCGCTCATCGCCTCGGTCAGAGAGCTCGCCCACCCCTCGGCCGCGACCGAATCCGCGCCGCGCGACGGCCGCCGTCGATACAGCACGTCGAAACTGGCCAACCTGCAAACGGCCTATGAGCTGGCCAGGCGGCTCGGGCCGCGCGGGATCACGGTCAATGCTTTCGATCCCGGCTTGATGCCGGGTACCGGACTGGCCAGGGACGCCGGGAAAATCGGGCAGCTGCTGTGGCGCACGGCCGCACGAGCACTGGTCGCCTTACCTGGTGTCCATACGCCTGCCACCTCGGGCGCTGATCTCGCCTGGCTGGTGACCGATCCCGCCGTTGCCGACGCGACCGGACGCTACTTCGCCGGACGCGCCGAGCGGGCGTCGTCGAAGGCGTCCTACGACATCGACCGGCAGCACGCGCTGTACGACGACAGTGTCGAACTGCTGGACGAGCTCACCGCAGCGGCGAGTTCCGAGCATCCATGACGGCAGCGGCGTCGGCACTTCCGACGACAAGCGAGCCGTCACCGATGTCCACCCACCACACCGAATCGCTTGCCGAGGCTCGGCCCTGCCGTTCCGCGCCGCAACAGCACACCGAAAGGCCCCGCCACCAGAGGTACCAGCGTTTGTGCCGGTAACTCGGGCGACGGGACCACGTGGCCGGAACCCGCCTCGGTCACTTCAGCTTTCGGCCCGCCTGTTCCAACGCGCGCCGCAGGGCGTATTCGATCTGCGCGTTGATGCTGCGCAGGTCGTCGGCCGCCCATTTGGCGATGGCGTCGTGCACTGCCGGGTCGAGGCGGAGTAAGAGCTTCTTCCGTTCAGCCATCGCCGCGGCTCAGGAGTAGATGGATCCGGTGTTGACCACGGGCTGGATGGCCCGGTCGCCACACAGGACGACCAAGAGGTTCGACACCATGGTGGCCTTTCGCTCCTCGTCGAGTTCGACCGTGCCCTGTTCGGTGAGCTTCTCCAGCGCAAGACCGACCATGCCGACAGCGCCCTCGACAATGTGGGTGCGCGCGGCCACCACCTGCGCGGCCTGCTGCCGGACCAGCATGGCCTGGGCGATCTCAGGGGCGTAGGCGAGGTGGGTGATCCTGGCCTCGAGCACCTCGATGCCCGCCATCTCGGTGCGTTCCCGCAGTTCGACGGTCAGTTCCCCGGCCACCTCGGCACCATCGCGCAGGCTGGTGCGATCGGCGTCGTGCGCGTCGTAGGGATGCGTGGTCGCCAGATGCCGGACCGCCGCCTCGGACTGGGTTTCCACGTACTCCTCGTAGTCGTCGACAGCGAAAGCGGCCTTGAAGCTGTCGACCACCCGATAGACGACGACCGCGGCGATCTCGACCGGGTTGCCGTCGGCGTCGTTGACCTTCAGCTTCTGCGTCTCGAAATTGCGCACCCGCAACGAGATGCTGCGGCGATCGGTGAGCGGCACCACCGAGAAGAAGCCGGGTTCGCTCACCGAGCCGATGTAGCGGCCGAAGAACTGCACCACCTTCGCCTCGTTCGGGTTCACGACTGTCAGACCGGTCGCGAGCAAGAGCAGCACGACGACGATGACCGTCGCGACAATCGCCCCGACCAGTGCGAGCGCATTGTCGTTGCGCCCCGCGATCACGTAGCCGAGCACAGCGCCGCCACCGAACAAGATCGTGAGCACCAGCCAGCCCAACAGCACCGAAAAACCGTTCAGGCGGAATGCGTCCCGAAACTCCATAACATCCTCCGAAGTATCAAAGTGATATCACAATGCTAGCAGAGAACGCCGGAAGGACAACCGGCTCAGGGGGCCGGGGTGATGTTGCGGTTGAAGCGGAACATGTTGTGGGGGTCGTGGTTTGCCTTCAGGGTGGCCAGGCGGGTGTAGGTGGCGGGGGTGTAGCCGGTGCGGGTTTGGTCCTCGGTGGCGGCGACGCCCGCACCGTAGAGGAAGTTGAGGTTGTGGCCGAGGGTCCAGGGGGACAATGCGGCGCGGACCGCCGTGTGGCCGGCGGGAGCTGTTGCGGCACTGCCCGGTTCGGGCATGGTGATGACGCGCACGAGGTAGCCGGCGTCGCGATGGTCGACGACGATTCCCGCGGGGCCGGGCCTGCGCAGCGCTCCACCGAGGTGGCGAATGTCGACAACGGCCTGGATCGATGCGCCGGGGCCGGTGACCGCGAGCAACGCAGACCGGGTTTCCGGAGTGAGGTCGGAGAGTAGGGCGTTGGTCGCCGCGTAGGCGTGCGGGTGGTCAGGGTCGCTGTGGATGGTGTGCGACTCGGTGTAAGGCATCGCGCGCAGGTCGTCCTTCACGCGGTCGCCGATCGCGCGAAGCGGGGCGATCAGCTTCTCCCCCTCTTCCGCGGGTCCGTTGAACGCGATCCGGAACGACGCCACGTAGCGGCCGCGCAGCGGCGCGGGGACCTGCGGAATGTCCGGAAAGGTCAGCATGGCGACGGTCGAGGTCAGCTGCTCGGGGACCGTGTCGGTCCACTCCCGCCACACTTCCAGCGCCCGCTCGACCAGCGGCGTGTCGAATACCAGCTGACCGCCGTACACGGTCGTCACCGGAACCAGCTCCACTTCCATGGCGGTCACCACGCCGAAGTTGCCGCCACTACCGAGCACCGCGCCGAACAGCTCGTCGCCGGGAACCAGGGTGCGCATCCGTCCGTCGGCGGTGACCAGCTCGATGACGCGCACATGATCGGCCGCGTAGCCGAATTCCCTTGCCAGCAGACCGAGTCCGCCCCCGAGGGTGTAGCCGACGACACCGACCGATGGCGACGAACCGTTCAGCGGCGCGAGACCATACCGCGCCGCCGCCTCGACCAGCGCGCCCGCCCGGACCCCCGCCGCGACTCTCGCGGTCGCGGCGACGGGATCGATCCGGATGTCGGTCATCCGCCGAGTGCTGATCAGCACGCCACCGTCGGCGGCGACCGACAGCCCGTGCCCGGTGGCCTGAACCGCCACCGGAAGTCCATGGCGCGCCGCATATTCCACCGCGCTGCGCACGTCCGCCGCGTGCACGGCCCCGACGATGAGGGCGGGCCGGTGCGAGTAGGCGGTCTGGAAGCCCGCGATCTCGTCCTCGTACCCGGCGTCGCCGGGGTAGAAGACGGGGCCGGTGAAGGCGTCGATATCGATCATCTGAGCTGCGGTGTTTCCCATGACTCAGACGATGCCCGCGCCCGAATGAGAAGTACAACAGATAGTTCTGCTTGCTCCTAGAATCACTGCTTATGGAACTGCGTCAGCTCCGCTACTTTGTCGCCGTCGTGGAGGAGGCCAACTTCACCCGTGCCGCGGCCCGCCTGCACCTGGCCCAGCCCGGGCTCAGCGCCCAGATCCGCCAGCTCGAACGTGAGCTGGGTCAGCAACTGCTCGATCGCAGCGGCCGTTCGGTGACGATGACAGAAGTGGGCGCGGCAGTGCTGCCGCATGCACGAGCCGCACTCGCCGCGACCGAGCGGATAACGCAGACCGTGGACGAATTCACCGGCCTATTGCGTGGGCACGTGCGCGTCGGCTGCATCTCGGGCACAGCCACCGAGGACTTCGACATCTCCTCGGCGCTGGCAAACTTCCACGACGATCACCCGCAGGTCGGCATCAGCCTGACCGAGAACACCTCCGAACAGATGCTGGCCGCGGTGCGGCACGGCGAGCTGGACATCGCCCTCGTCGGATTGACGGGAGCGGACCTCGATGCCGATCTCGGTATCGACGTCGTGCTCGACACTCCGATCGTCGCGGCCGTCGCGCTCGACGGACCGGACCGGACACACATCCCGCTCGGCGAACTACGCGACCACCCGCTGATCTGCCTGCCGCGCGGCACCGGCATCCGCGGCGTCTTCGACCGCGCCTGCGCCGCAGCGGGTTTCGAGCCGGATGTGGCGTTCGAAGCAGCCGCGCCGCCACTGCTGCTGCGTCTGGCCGCCCACGGCCTCGGTATCGCGGTGGTACCCGCGCTGACCCCCGAGGAAGCCGCGGCGTTCGGGGTGCGGGTACTACCGATCAGCGAACCGCAGCTGCACGGCAAGCTCGCACTGGCCTGGCGGCTCGACCGGCCCGGCAGTCCCGCCGTCAAAGTCCTGCTCGGTCAGCTCCGAATCAGTCTGGCGCGCACCAAGACTCCGTAGCCGCCACACGGTGCGGCGCTACAGCAGTCGCGACAGGAACGCTTTGGTGCGGGCTTCTTGCGGGTTGGCGAGCACCTCACGCGGCCTGCCCGCTTCGACGACCACCCCGGCGTCCATGAACACCAATTGATCGGCGACCTCACGCGCGAAACCCATTTCGTGCGTGACGACCACCATCGTCATGCCCGATGCCGCCAGCTCACGCATGACGCCGAGCACCTCGCCGACCAGCTCCGGGTCCAAGGCCGACGTCGGCTCGTCGAACAGCATGAGCTTCGGATCCATGGCAAGCGCCCTGGCGATCGCGACGCGCTGCTGTTGACCGCCCGACAGTTGTGCGGGATAGGCATTCGCCTTGTCCCCCATGCCGACTCGCTCGAGCAGCTCGTGCGCGCGAGCCACCGCGACAGATTTGCGCACCTTCTTCACCTGAGTCGGCGCCTCGATGATGTTCTCCAGCGCCGTCCGATGCGGGAACAGATTGAAATGCTGGAACACCATGCCGATATCGCGGCGCTGCTTGGCGGCATCACGCGGATGCAGCTCGTAGAGCTTGTCGCCCTTCTCGCGGTAGCCGACCAGGTCGCCGTCCACATAGAGCCGGCCCGCGTTCACCCGCTCGAGGTGATTGATGCAGCGCAGGAAGGTCGACTTTCCCGAACCCGATGGGCCGATCAGGCACAGCACCTCGCCGCGCGCGACCTCCAATGAAATCCCCTTGAGCACCTGCAGCGCGCCGAAGCTCTTGCACACTTGGTCCGCGACGATCATCGGCGGCCGGTCGGCCTTTTCGACGGTGGAGTCCTTGTCGACGTCGACGGTCATTTCGCCTTCACAATCTGTTGCGCATCGGCCAACTCCTGCAACTGCTTCGCGGTCAACTGCCGCGAGACACCACGTGAGTAGTAGCGCTCCAGGTAGAACTGGCCGACCATCAGCACGCTGGTGATCGCGAGATACCACGTGGCAGTGACCAGCAGCAGCGGAATCGGCTGGAAGTTCACACCGTAGATATCTCGCGCCCTGCCGAAGAGGTCGGTGGTCAACGGTAGCGCGGTGACCAGCGACGTGGTCTTGAGCATGCCGATCAGCTCGTTGCCGGTCGGCGGGATGATCACCCGCATCGACTGCGGCAAGACCGTCCTGCGCATCGTCTGCGACCAGGACATACCGAGCGCGGTGGACGCCTCCCGCTGCCCCTCGCCGACGGAATTGATTCCGGCACGGACGATTTCGGCCATGTACGCGGCCTCGTTGAGGCCGAGTCCGATCACGGCGAAGGTGAACGCCGCCTGCAGGTCCTGCACGTCCAATTGCAGCAGCTGCGGCCCGAACGGGATGCCGAGGGCGATCTGCTTGTACAGGGACGGGAACAGGCCCCAGAACACCAATTGCACGAAGACCGGTGTGCCACGGAAGATCCAGAGATATACCCACGCCGTCGCCCGAAGCACCGGGTTGGGCGAAAGGCGCATCACGGCGAGCACCGTGCCCAGCGAGACGGCAAGAGCCATCGCGAGGATGGTCAACTCCAGTGTGACCACCGCGCCGGAGACGATCCTGCTGTCGAACAAATACTTTCCGTAGGTGTCCCACCGGTAGGCGGGATTGGTCTTGGCGCCGTACACGAACAGGCCGACCAGAATCAGAATGATCGCCGCGGCGATCCATCGACCCGGACGGCGCAGTGGCACCGCCTTGATCGGATCGGGCTGCGACGAAACGGCCTGCCCGCCGGCCCCGGCGTTGTCGCCGGGCGTCGACGGGGTGTCCTCTGTGGTCATCGATCAGCTCTCTGCGCCGTTGATGACCGACTTGGTGATCGCGCCTTCCTGTACGCCCCAGTTCTTGGTGATCTCGAGGTACTTGCCGTTGTCGATCAGGTGCTGCACCGCGGCCTGCAGCGCCTTCCCGAGCGCCGAACCCTTCGGGATCGCCCAGCCGTAGGGCGCCGAGTCGAAGACCGGACCGGCGGCCTCGATCTTGCCGTCGCTCTTCTTGATGCCGTAGGCGGTCACCGGGGAGTCCGCCGACATGGCGTCGACCTGGCCGAGCACCAGAGCCGTTGTGGCCGCGCTCTGCTCATCGAAGGACTTCTTCTCGATGGCGGGCTTGCCCTCGGCGACGCACTTCTCGCTGCGCTTCGGGATCTCGTCGGTGTCCTGAACCGTGGTGGCCTGGACCGCGACCTTCTTACCGCAGGCGTTGTCCGGGTCGACCGGCTTACCGGTCTGCTGCGCCCACTGGCTGCCCGCCTTGAAGTAGGTGGTGAAATCGACGCTCTGCTCGCGTTCCTTCGAGTCGGTGATCGAAGACATGCCCACGTCGTAGGTGCCCGCCTGAATGGAGGGGATGATCTTCTCGAAGGACGACTCCAGGTACTCGGCCTTCACACCGAGCGTGGCGGCGACCGCGTCCATCAGGTCGACGTCGAAGCCGACGATCTTCCCGCTCGGGTCTTTGTACTCGTTGGGCTGATACGGAATGTTCACGCCGACGACGAGCTTGCCGGACTGCTTGATCTTGTCGGGGAGTTGCGCGGCGATCGAGTCGACCTTGTCGACACCGGCCACCTTCGCCACCTCGGGGCTGCTGTCCTCCGAATTACTACAGCTGGATAGCACCAGCACGCCGCCAGTGACGACGCACATCGCCTGCAGGGCGCGCCTGCCAAAAACCGATCGAACAGACACAGCAGCCCTCCACATTTCGGATTCAACCCGGGTGTCACCACCCGTTGGCAATCTAAGCGACCGGGACGCTTCATGCTGGACAGTAACGAAAGAACGACACGAAGTCGTTGCGAACTCACCACTGCCCAGGCGCCGGCACGCCGCGAGACACCCTACCCCCTCAGACCCTGACCAGCGGCTTTGAGGGGCGGTGACCGCCGTGTCCTCTGACACACTCCAGTCACCGATACCGCCCGGCTTCTCGACGCTACCGGCCATCCGTACGTCGACAGCCGATCCGCAACGACTACCACTCAGCGTCGGCCAGAGCCCGGAACCGGCTGGCGAGCGTCCGCCAATGCCGCATGTCGCGTGGCGACGGTGACCATCCGAACCATCCGCATCCGGTCGAACTCGGCGCGGTTGCCGAGTTCCGCCGCGAGGATTTGTCTGCACCGCTGAGGGGATTCAGGGTGAGCGTTCGGACCAGAATCCGCAGTTGTGCTCGACGGCGAAGTCGTAGGACATGGTGCTGCCGGTCGCCCTCATGGTCAGTACCGGCCCGTCGGAGCTTTGCCCGGCCGGTTCGGGCCAGGCAGACCATGGAGGTGAGCCGGGTCCGTTCGGATTGCCGGTGTGGGCGAAGGTGGTCCACCATCGCTGCATTTGTCGGGCGAAGGCATCGGACGGTCCGGTCCATGGGATCGGCAGGCTCATCAGGCTGGAGAACAGGTAGGGCAGTTCACCGGCGTGGAAGGCGCCGGGCAGCAGGGGGTTGGCGTCGCCGAATGCGGCTTGGTCGAATTCGTATTGCCACACTGGATGTCCCGAGTCACGGGCGAGGCGGGTGACGAACAGGGCGGGGCACGCGAACAAGCCGTCGGTGATGACGGCGGATTGGGCGGCCGCGGGTGAAGGGTACCGGTCCAGTGGATATTCGGCGAGCACTCGGTCGGCGAAGGCGCCGAACGATTTGCGGACATAGCGCTCGAAGCTTGCGGCATCCGGGATGCGGCCGCCGGCAAGGGAATCGGCGATGAACAGTGCGCCTTCGTTGCTGTTGTTTCCGACGATGATGGGAATTCTTCGGTCGGCTGCCAGTGCGAGTGCGGTGTCGAGCGTTCGGGTGACGACGACGCCGTCGATGCTGGGTAGCCAGGTCGGTGGTAGTTCGTCGAATTGGGCGATCGGCGATTCCAGGAGTTTCGCGGCGGGTAGTGCGCGCAGGCAGGCCAATTGTGTTGCGAAATCGTCGCATCCGACACTTTCGGCGTATCGCTGGGAGCGTCTGAAGGAGTCGCCCCGGTTGCTGGGCACCAAAGGTGATTGTGTGCAGGATCCGCTTTCGATAATCGCTTTGCTGAACAGGCCGTCAGAGGCGGGTGCGGTGAAGTGTGTGCAGACGCTTCCTGCTCCGGCCGATTCACCGAAGATCGTGACGTTGGATGGATCGCCGCCGAAGCCATGGGCGTTGTCGTGCACCCAGCGCAGGGCGGCCTGTTGATCCTGGATGCCGACTGTTCCGGTGGCACCACCGGACTCGGCGGCCAGTTCTGGTAGCGACATGAATCCGAATGGTCCGAGGCGGTAGTTGGGGATGGCCACGATGACGTTGCCTTCGGCGACCATCCTGCTGGGGGCGTCGTATTGGCTGTTGGCGCCGTCGGTGTAGCCGCCGCCGTGGAAGAACACCATGACCGGCAGGTTTCTGTCGCGGGAGCCGTCGGGCACGTAGAGGTCGATGCTCAGGCAGTCCTCGCTGGTGGGGCCTGTCGGTAGCGGGCTGGGCAGGAAACCGCTCTGCGAACACTGTGGCCCGTGACCGTGAGCTTGCCGGATGCCGGGCCACGGCGGTGCGGGCCGTGGTGGACTGAATCGCGCTTCGGCGCCAGTGGGTGCGGCGAAGGGGATTCCCAGATATTTGGTGATGCCGTCGGCCGCGAAGCCGGAGAGCTCGCCGCCGGTCACGACTACATTGGGTGGGGTCGCCGCGACCACGGGCGCCGGAGCGCCCGCGAACGAGAGGCCGGTTCCCGCGATCACGCAGATCGCGGATCGCATGATCGAGTGAATCATTGCTGCCCAATCCCTTCGATGGTGTCGCTGCGGTCGGCGGCGATGGAGCTTCCCCGACGGCGTCGGGACGCCGCGGGACCTGGCGTTGATCGGCTGGATGTAGAGCTGCACTCGGGATCGTCAGATGAGCCGGACTCGAAATACTGCAAAACTGCGGCGCTCATAGCTTCAGCCGCCTGGCCACCGCACACCCGCGGGACTCCCCCACTGTGTATCGACTCGTGGGGTCGAGTGGTTCAGGCCGAGCGTGCGGTCTGGTTGATTATTTCAAACTCGACCGGGGTGAGTTTGCCGGGTCGTTTCTGACGGCGTTTCGGTGGAACAATCCGGCTGAGTTATCGCTTCGGATGCCGCTGCGCCCGGATCGACTCGAGAACTTGTTCGTCTCCCGTCTGCGGCTGCTCTCGGCGTTACCGACCGCGGCGAGGACGGCACTACCTGGTCGAGCACGTCGCACAACGCGGCGGCGCAACGCGACCGCCTGCGGTGACCTCGCAACTCATGGACTCGCTTACGTGGCGATTCGCCCGCGATTCGCGGCTCGTTAACGGAAGATCAATCCGATCCGCGCTGAACACCCGGGCGGGGCACGCTGATCACCGGCGGTGGACCCTGGCGCACACCTGCTCGGCGAATTCACTCGTCGACGCCAGACCGCCCAGGTCAGCGGTCGCGATACCGGCCTCGAAGGTCGCCGCGACCGCGCGCTCGATGCGCTCCCCCGCGTTGCGCACAACCCGGTCGGCGTTGCGAGTCCCCAACCAGTTCAACAACATTGCCGCCGACAGCTGCAGCGCCACCGGATTCGCGCGATTGCGCCCCGCCAAGGTCGGCGCGGCGCCGTGCACCGCCTGCGCCATCGCACGGGACTGCGAGCAGTTCAGCGATGCCGCCATGCCGAGTGATCCACTCAACTCTCCCGCCAGATCGGAGAGGATGTCGCCGAAGAGGTTCTCGGTGACGAGGACATCGAAATCGCGAGGCGCGCGGACCAGATGCGCCGCGGTCGCGTCAACATGCTCGTCGATGACCTCGACACTCGGATAATCGTGAGCGACTTCATAGCAGACATCGCGGAACAGGCCCATCGTCATCGGCAGCACATTGGCCTTGTGCACGATGGTCACTCGCTTACGACGCGTCGCTGCCAGCCGGAACGCTTCGTGGGCGATCAGCTCACAAGCGCGGCGGGTGACGACACCGACGGCCATCGCGACATCGGGTGTCGGCCGGAACTCTCCCGACCCGGCGAACATATTGCGGTCGGCATAGAAGCCTTCGCTGTTTTCCCTGACAATCACCAGGTCGATGAACGGCGCGGCCGCGCGCACACCGGTGAATGCCCGCGCGGGCCGGATATTGGCGTACAGCCCGAAGCGCTTGCGAATGGCGCCGCCGGGAGCGACCGCCGCACGATGCATGTCCGGGTAGGACGCATTGTCGTGCGGTCCGAGGATCCACGCGTCGAGTCCCGCCAAACCGGTCAAGGTCACCTCGGGCAGCGGCTCACCGAACTCTTCGATCGCGCGGTGACCTATCAACAACGGAACCCACTGCACCGGATTCGCACCGGCGGCGGCCATGGCCTCGTCGACCACTGCCCGGGTTGCCTGCACGATCTCGGGGCCGATCCCGTCGCCGTCGATCAGGCCGAGACGGAGTGTCGAACTGTCGCGTTGCATCGCATCGTTCACCAGGTCATCCTCCCGCCGCCGGTCGGCTGGGACCGAATCACCCCACAGACACGCCGGGGGGCGCTACTTTCGGGGGACCATGGTGCAGTCGGTCGAATTGCTGTTGGACGACGCGGCCGATGCGGAGATCCGGCGGCAGTGGCAGTTGTTGGCGGACGCGGGTATCCCCAGTCTCGCGGCGAAGACCGCCGAGACCACGCGCCCGCACATCACCGTCGCGGTCGCCAGACAACTGTGGCCGCGCATCGATCACGTCCTCGAGCAGCAGAGATTCCTGCCCTTCCCGGTCCGCCTCGGCGGGTTGCTTGTATTCGGCGCGCGCCATCCGATCCTGGTCAGGGCGGTCGTTCCGTCGGAGCAATTGCTCGCTGTGCAACGACGGATCTTCAGCATCGTGGCGCAGTGCCCCGGCGTTCCATCGAACCTGCATCCGGACGAGTGGACGCCGCACGTGACGCTGGCGCGCCGCGTATCCCAGCAGCAACTCGGCGAGGCCGTGCACGCTGTCGCAAGAGACCGTGATTTCCCGGCGACCATCGTGGGTATCCGGCGTTGGGACGGTGACCAACGGCGCGAGTGGCCGGTGGCCCGTGGAAGATAAAGAGAACGCCGGACGTTACAGCTGGCAATAAAACGACACGAGAGGACGTCATGGCCACCCAGACGCTGACCCAGCAGAACTTCGACGAGGTAGTCACCGGAAGCGACGTGGTACTCGTCGACTTCTGGGCAGAGTGGTGCGGTCCGTGCAAGAGCTTCGCGCCGACCTTCGAGGCGTCCTCGACCAAGCACCCCGACGTCGTCCACGGAAAGGTCGACACCGAGGCGGAGCAGGGCTTGGCCGCCGCTGCGAACATCCGTTCCATCCCGACCATCATGGCGTTCCGCGAGGGCGTACTGGTGTTCGCACAGCCCGGCGCGCTCCCGCCCGCCGCATTGGAGGATCTCGTCACCCAGGTGAAGGCACTGGACATGGACGAGGTTCGCAAGCAGCTGGCCGAGCAGTCGGAGAAGACCTCGCAGTAAGGCGCGCACATTCCCCGCGCGGACCGTTCACCTTCGAGAGGTGAACGGTCCGTTGCGATTTCGGGGCTTGCGAGCCGTCGGGTCTACCCGGTCAACGAGCAATGCGGTTGACGCAGGCGATCATCGCGCGAATCGTCGACTCGGCGCCGTCGTCGGCCATGGCCGCACCCCAGCCGCGCCTGCCGTTCACCTCGCACTGCACGAAGGTGGCAGCGCCTGCCTCGGTGCGGCGCTGGTGGAACTGCAGGATCTCGACCGGATAGCCTGCGTCATAGAGGGCGGAGGTCATCGCCGCCACCGGACTGCCGGTGGTGCCGAACGTCCGCAACTGGTCGGCGAACTCTAGCGTCGCGATGCACTCCGCGCTCCCGTTACCGGCGAGCGACCAGTCGCTGAGCCGGATGGGTCCGGTGTGTTCGCAGTAGCGGTCGTAGAACTCCGCAGGCGTCAGGTCGCCATATTCGGCCCGCAGGCCCTTGGGTGCGGCGGCGATGAACGTGCGTGTGTCAAGAGTAAGGATCGTCATTGCAATCAGGTCTTCCCGAAGAGAATCGGCAGAGGGGACCAGCACTAACAATCAACAGCCCGCAGCGAGGGGGCCGGTCCGAATCAGACCCCGCTACGGCGGGTTACTACGAGGAGAAGTCGCCGGGCAGCCACCATCGCGGTAAGCGGAATTAGCGCGGCGCTGTCGCGGTCTGCGACATTCAGCACGGCGCTGTGGCGGTCGGCGGGATTCGGCACGCGGTACACGATAGGGGCATCTCGAGGCAATCGCAACCTTATTAGAACCCTCGGTGTTTCTACTCGCGAGTATCGTTTGCGCAGCTCACGGGATATACGGCCGGGCGATTGCCGCAGCGCCGCCGCAGCCGATTTCATGGCGTCCATGGATCGCGGCGCAACGGCGCGGGCGCGGGTACCTTCGACCGCATGGGCCTGCTCGTTGCCATGACAATTCCCGGACTGGCGATAGTGCTGATGGTGCTCGCCGCGGCCGAGGTGTTGTGGAGTCGCTTGACCGGCAGCCGCATCCTCCCGTGGTTCGAGGACCGCGCGGGCCGCCCGGTCGCGGCCGCCGGTTTCGAAGAAGTCGCCGCCGTTTTCCAGGGCTCCAAGCGCCACGAGTTCGAGCAGCGCCAGACCGTGCTGATGCACAAGGAAGACAAGTCCGATGGCGCGCCGCCGCGCGACGAGATCGATCTGTCCGCGGGCTCGGCGCGATTGGTGCGCCACCGGGAGTAGCACTCGGCGCGGCCGACGTAGGAGATTCCCGGCAGGTGTGTGGGCAGAGCGGTCGCCACCCAGGAGACCATCATGCCGGCGAAGAAGTTCCGCCGATGATGGATACCGACAATCGTGTCGCCTCCGACGGCCGGAAACCCGACGATCTCCATCGGATGGCAGCGACGCGGTACAAACTGCTCGCCTACGGGCGCTGAAAAGCTGGGCGGTACAAGGCGTCTGCCGCCCAGCCCCGTAGCCGCCCGTCGTGGTCACCACGACACGCTGCTCTTCGCGGCCGAACGCACTGATGCGCCCCGGCTGGGCCACCGCATGTTCGACGGCGGCCTCCGCCCTCAGTGGGCTGCGGCATCCCAGCTGCGGCCGGTGCCGACCGAGACATCCAGCGGCACCGACAGTGCGATGGCCGCGGACATCTGGTCGCGAGCCAGCGTTTCCAGTGCCTCCCGCTCGCCGTCGGCGACCTCGAACACCAGCTCGTCGTGAATCTGCAGCAGCATCCTCGACCGCAGCCCCGCGGCCGTGATCGCCTTGTTCACATTGATCATCGCGACCTTGATGATGTCGGCGGCGGTGCCCTGGATGGGAGCGTTCAACGCCATGCGTTCGGCGGCCTCGCGGCGCTGACGGTTACTGGAGTCCAGGTCGGGCAGGTAGCGGCGGCGACCGAAGAGGGTCTCGGTGTAGCCGACCTTGCGGGCCTGCTCGACGACCTCGTAGAGGTAGTCACGGATGCCGCCGAAGCGGTCGAAGTAGACGTCCATCTGTTCCTTCGCCTCCTGCGTGCTGATCTTCAGCTGCGCGGAGAGACCATAGGAGCTCAGACCGTAGGCGAGGCCGTAGGACATCGCCTTGATGCGGCGGCGCATCTCGGGATTCACCTCCGACAGCGGGATGTCGAAGGCCTTGGACGCGACGAAGGTGTGCAGATCCTCACCGGAGTTGAAGGCCTCGATCAGGCCCTCGTCAGCGGAAAGGTGCGCCATGATGCGCATCTCGATCTGGCTGTAGTCCGCGGTCATCAGCTCGGCGAAGCCGGAACCGACGACGAAGGTGTCGCGGATCTGGCGGCCGGTGTCGGTGCGGATCGGGATGTTCTGCAGGTTCGGCTCGGTCGAGGAGAGCCTGCCGGTCGCGGCGATGGTCTGGTTGAACGTGGTGTGGATGCGACCGTCGTCGGCGACGGACTTGAGTAGGCCGTCCACCGTGACCTTCAGGCGGGTGGCGTCGCGGTGCTCGAGCAGGTGCTGCAGGAACGGGTGCTCGGTCTTCTCGAACAGCGATTCCAGCGCGTCGGCGTCGGTGGTGTAACCGGTCTTGGTGCGCTTGGTCTTGGGCATGTCGAGCTCGTCGAACAGCACCACCTGCAACTGCTTCGGCGAGCCAAGGTTGATCTGCTTGCCGATCACCTCGTAGGCCGCGTTGGCCGCCTCGTTCACCTTGTCGGCGAACTGGCGCTGCAACGTCTCCAATTGGTCGACGTCGACGGCGATGCCCGCGTCTTCCAAGGTCGCGAGCACGCCGAGCAGCGGCAGTTCCATATCCTCCAGCAGCGGAACGGATTCGATCTGCTGGAGTTCGGTGTCCAGCGCCGCGGCGAGGTCGACGACGGCCCTGGCGCGCAGCATTTCGGTCTGCGCGACCTGTGCGTCGACGGTGTCCTCGTCGTCGAGCAGCGACAGCTGCGGCGTCTCGTCGGTTTCGGCGCGCAGCTCGCGGCGCAGGTACCGCAGCGACAGATCGTCGAGGTTGAAGCTGCGCTGGCCGGGGCGCACCAGATAGGCGGCCAGTGCGGTATCGCTGGTCAGTCCGGCCAGGGTCCAGCCGCGGCCGCGCAGCGCGTGCACCGCGGACTTGGCCTCGTGCAGCGCCTTGGGCACCGCCGCGTCGGCCAGCCACGCGCCGAGTGCGGCGTCGTCCTCGGGGGTCAGCACCGTGACATCGATGTAGCCGCTCTCGCCGTCGCCCCCGGCGATCGCGAGGGCGCGCACGTCCCCGTTGCCGGGAGTGCCCGAGCCGACGACCGAAACACCGTGCCGGACACCAGCTTTCGCATGCTCCGCGAGCCAGGCCGCGACCGCGCCCACTTCCAGCGCACCGCCGCTGATCTCGAAGCCCGCCTCGGCTTCCGGCTCCGGCGGCGCCAGCGTCTCGAACAGCCGATCGCGCAGCACCCGGAATTCCAGATCGTCGAACAACTGGTGGATCTTGTTGCGATCCCACGGCTGCTGAGCCAGCTGATCGGGGGTGTAGGGCAGCGGCACATCGCGCACCATCTCGGTGAGCTGACGGTTGAGCACCACGCTGCTCAGATTGGCCCGCAGCGCATCGCCGACCTTGCCCTTCACCTCGTCCACCTTGTGGACGAGGGTGGCGAGGTCACCGTATTCGCGAATCCACTTGGCGGCGGTTTTCTCCCCCACACCCGGAATGCCGGGCAGGTTATCGCTCGGGTCGCCGCGCAGGGCCGCGTAATCCGGATACTGGGCCGGGGTGAGCTGATACTTGGCCATCACCTCGTCCGGCGTGAACCTGGTCAGATCGGAGACGCCCTTGCGCGGGTAGAGCACCGTGACGTTGTCGTTGACCAGCTGGATCGAGTCACGGTCACCGGAGACGATCAGCACCCGGAAGCCCTCGGCGACCGCCTGGGTGGTGAGCGTGGCGATCAGGTCGTCGGCCTCGAAACCGTCGATCGCCATCACCGGAATGCCCATCGCGCCGAGCACGTCCTTGGTCAGCTCGACCTGCCCGCGGAACTCGTCGGGCGTGGCACTGCGATTGGCCTTGTACTCCGGGTACGCCTCGGTGCGGAACGTCTTGCGCGACACGTCGAAGGCCGCGGCGATATGGGTCGGCTTCTCGTCGCGGAGCAGGTTGATGAGCATCGCGGTGAAGCCGTACACCGCGTTCGTGGTCTGCCCGGTGACCGTCTTGAAGTTCTCGGCGGGCAACGCGAAGAACGCGCGATAGGCGATCGAATGCCCATCCAGCAACAGCAGTGTCGGCTGCGGACCGGCCGCATCGGAGCCGGCTGCAGAGACGGAGCTCGGACGCTGATCAGTGGTCGCTGGGGTCACGGTGAAGAGTCTAGGGAGGCCCACCGACATCTCACAGCGGCGGCTCCCACGCGCCGCGAGGCATGGAGTGTTACGTCCGATTTCCGCCGGACCCAGCCGCGGCTTGCGCCCAGCATTTCCCCGTGAGCACAACAATGTCCGCCTTGCAGCGGTTCTTCGCGGCGGAAGCCGCCTACATCACCGAGGGCGGCGACTTCGCCGGTATGGCGGCCTGCCTCGCGCCCGATGTCGTGATGTATCAGGCCGCCAACCTGCCCTATGGCGGCGAATGGCACGGCCGGGACGGCATCCGGCGATTCATGGCCGCGATGGGCGAAACCTGGTCGTCGCTGGAGTTCCTCGAGCAGCGGTTCGTGGTGGACGGCGACGCGGTGGTCATCTACAACGTCGGCAGACTGCGAGCGCGCGCCACCGGCCGCGTGCTCGATACCTCGGTGATGCAACTGATCACCTTCCGCGACGGGCTCATCAGCGAGATCCGGCCCTTCTACCTGGACACCGCGGCTGTCATGGCGGCGGTGTCCGACACCGGGACGGCGCTGTCCGATACCGCGGTGGGGGGGGCGCGGGCCGGGGGACCACCGGGCGCGCCCCGCACCGCACGCAGAGAA
>NZ_JBHVDF010000022.1:62187-75148 GCF_042802915.1 Nocardia sp. NPDC057440 | reverse complement strand
CGCCGTCGCGTCCGGCGGCCGGGGGCCGCGCGCTCCCCCCCCCGCCCCCCCCCCGCTGCCCCGCATACCCCCCCGCCCCCCCCACCGATGAGCACGACTTTATCTATCCGACGCCCAGATAGGCCGACTTCACCGCGGGATCGGTGAGCAGGTCGCGACCGGATCCGGACTTGGTCACCTCGCCGGTCTCCAGGATGTAGGCACGGTCGCTGCGGGCCAGCGCCTGCTGAGCGTTCTGCTCGACGAGCAGCACCGTGGTGCCCTGCTTATTGATCTCCGAGATGATCCGGAAGATCTGCTGAATCACCATGGGCGCCAGCCCCATCGACGGTTCGTCGAGCAGCAGCAGCCGCGGCCGCGCCATCAACGCGCGGCCGATGGCCAGCATCTGCTGCTCGCCGCCCGACAGCGTGCCGCCCACCTGTTTGCGCCGTTCCTCGAGCCGAGGAAACATACCGAACACCCATTCCAGGGTGGTGTCGTACTCCGATTTCGGCTCGAATGGCCTTGCGTAGCAGCCCATGTCGAGGTTTTCCTGCACCGTCATGCCGGGGAAGACACCGCGGCCTTCCGGTGCTTGGATCAACCCCAGCTTGACCCGCTCGTGTGCCTTCATATGGGTGATGTCGTGGCCCTCGAACAAGATGCGGCCGCGGGTCAGCGGCAGCAGCCCGGACAGGGCGCGCATCGTGGTGGTCTTGCCCGCACCGTTCGCGCCGAGCAGTGTCACCAGCTCGCCGGGCGCCACCTGCAGCGAAATCCCGTGCAGCGCCTGGATTCTGCCGTAGTTGACGACCATGTCCGTGACTTCGAGCAGCGGGCCCGATGCGTCGCCGGGGCTGTCGGATTGCCTGTGTGATGCCATCGCCGTCCCTACCCGTCCGTCCCGTGTGTGTCGTCCGCTGGCCCCGGCTGAGCGCCTTTGTCCGGCGCACCTGTGCCGTCGTCGGGCACACCGAGGTAGGCATTGATCACATCGGGGTTCTCGCGGATGTCGGCGGGCAGACCGTCGGCGATCTTGCGCCCGAATTCCAGCACCACAATGCGGTCGGTCACGCCCATCACCAGCCGCATGTCGTGCTCGATCAGCAGGACGGTGAACCCGTCGTCGCGGATCTTGCGGATCAGATCCATCAGCGCGGACTTCTCGCTGGGGTTGAATCCGGCGGCGGGCTCGTCGAGGCAGAGCAATTTCGGCTCGGTGGCCAGCGCGCGGGCGATCTCCAGCCTGCGCTGATCGCCGTAGGACAGATTGCGCGCCTTCTCCACCGCACGCGGTGCGATGCCGACGAACTCGAGCAACGCCATGCCGCGTTCGATGGCCTCGTGCTCCTCACGGCGATGCCGTGTCGTGCGGAAGATGGCGCCCGGCACCGAGGTTTTGTGCCTGGCGTCGGTACCGACCACCACGTTCTCCAGCGCGGTCATCTCGGCGAAGAGCCGGATGTTCTGGAAGGTGCGTGCGATACCGAGCCGGGTGATGGCATTGCGCTTGGTCTTCGTCAGCGGCTTGCCATCGAAATAGACCACGCCCGACGACGGCCGGTACACACCGGTGATCGCGTTGAAGCAGGTGGTCTTGCCCGCACCGTTGGGCCCGATCAGCCCGAGGATTTCGCCGCGGCGAATCTCGAAACTCACGTCGTCCAATGCGGTGAGACCGCCGAACTTCACGGTCAATCCGTCGGTGCGCAGCAGCGCTTCACCCACCGGCGTCTCGATCTCACGGCTCGGCGCAACCACCTCCGCGACCGCTTCCGCATCGCCGAGTTCCGGCAGCACGGCCGTCACATCGACGACGCCGGCGCTCGGCGTCGCTTCCGGTTCGGCGGCATAGCCGGCCGACATGTCCTCGTTGTCGAATAGCGCGTCTCCCGCGCCCGGCCCGGTCATGCCTGTTCCCCGATCACTTCGTTACCGAACGGTTTGCGTACGGCCCGGTATACCTGCCGCCCGTAGGCCAGCAACTTCTGTCGCACCGGGAACAACCCCTGCGGCTTGAAAATCATCAACACGATGAGCGTGATCCCGAAGAACAGGTACTTGAAGTCGCCGAGCGACTGCGCGCCCTGCTCGTGGAACTTCAGCACGTTCCCGAGGATGATCAACATCCCGATCACCACGACGATCGCGCCGCCGAGATAGCCGAGACGCACCCGCCGCTCCAGATCCCGTGCCCAGCGCTTCCACCCGACGATCAACGCGATAATGCCAACGATGGCCAGTACGAGCAGGACGTAACCGACGACGGTCTGCCCGACCAGCTGCACCGACAGCAGCCGGTTCGGGAGGTACACGATGATGAACGCGCCGACGATCACGCCGAGCTTGTTGCCCTGACCGCCGATGACGACCGCGCAGAGGAACAGCATCGAGTTGATGATGTTGAACCCGCTCGGATTCACGAACTGCACCTGGCCCGCGTACAGCGCACCGGACAGCCCGCCGACCGCAGCGCCGATCATGAATGCCCACAGCTTGAACTTGAAGGTGGGCACCCCCATGATCTCCGCCGCGTCCTCGTCCTCGCGGATCGCGACCCAGGCCCTGCCGACCCGGCTGCGCTCCAGATTGCCGACGATCAGTAGCACGACGATCACCAGAACCATGCCGACCCAGAACCACCAGATGCCGGAGTTGGCCCTTGCGAAGATATTCGAGGCTTCGGAGTCGCCGACATTGCCCGCGGAGAACACACCGTTGGGCCGCTCCGCAGACTCACCGACGCGGGGATAGGCGATGCCGGACAGGCCGAGGCTGCCGTTGGTGAGGTCGCCGAGATTGTCGGCGAGCAACCGGACGATCTCGCCGAAGCCGAGCGTCACGATCGCCAGATAGTCGCCGCGCAACCGCAGCGTCGGTGAACCGAGAATCAGACCGGACACCGCGGTGACCGCAGCCGCCAGCGGCAGACAGGCCAGCCAGGCCCAGTCCTCACTCAGCCAGCCGCCGTCGGTCTGGTTCCACGGGCTGTTGGGACTCGTCAGCAGACCCACCGTGTACGCGCCGACGGCGTAGAAGCCGACGTACCCGAGATCGAGCAGACCTGCCTGTCCGACAACGACATTCAGGCCGATGGCGAGCAGTGCGTACATCGCGAACTGGGCCATGACGCCGCCGAAGCTGGTACCTGGGGTGTCCAGGAACGGCGGGGGGTAGAGCGGCAGCAGCGCCAGCAGAATGATGGCGGGCACGCCGACGCCCCACTGGGCGGGCCGCGACAGCCCGGCCCACCAGGTCCGCAGTGCGTCACCGACGCCGTGCTTCGGGGTAATTTCCTGCCCGCTCATCGGTGGCGGCGGGCTCTTTACCGTGTCGGTCATGCGCGCGCCTTTCCGAGGCTCTCACCGAGAATGCCGGTCGGGCGAATCATGAGCACCAGAACCAGGACAACGAACGCGACCACGTCACGCCATTCGGTACCGAAGAGGATCTGGCCGTAGTTCTCCGCCAGCCCGAGCAGCAACCCGCCCAACAGCGCGCCCCGCAGATTGCCGATGCCGCCGAGCACCGCGGCGCTGAACGCCTTGATGCCCAGGATGAAACCGCCCGAGTAGATGATCCCGTTCGGAATCTTGAGCGCGTACAGCAGCGCGGCCGCACCGGCGAGCACGCCGCCGATGAGGAAGGTCAACATGATGATTCGCTCCCGCGAGACACCCATGAGCGTCGCGGTGTCGGGATCCTGTGCCACCGCCCGGATGCCGCGCCCGAACTTCGTCCGGTTGATCAGCACCTCGGTGGCGATGGCGAGGATGACGGCGGCGACGATGATCACGATCGTCACATTGGTGACATCCGCGCCGCCGAAGCTGAACTGCTTGGTCGGCTCGACCAGCATGATCGGCTTCTGTGCGTTGGTACCGCCCAGCTTCGGCCACACCTTCGGCACCACGAAGTGCATGACCTCCTGGATCACGAAGGAGGCGCCGATGGCGGTGATCAGAAAGATCAGCGGTTTGGCTCCCCGCTTGCGCAGCGGTCGATAGGCCACCCGCTCCAATCCGACTGCCGCGGCGCCGGATACGGCCATACCGAAGATCATCGCCAGTGCGAGATAGGTGATGGTGAGAACGATGCCTTGGGAGTAGACATCACCGCTCGGTGAAAACCCGAGCAGCATAAGCCCGACATACTGGCCGAACAGGCCGAGCATGAAGATTTCGGAATGGGCGAAATTGATCAGCCGCAGTACGCCGTAGACCAGGGTGTAGCCGACAGCGACGAGTGCGTATATCGCACCGTAGGACAATCCGTCGACGGTCAGTCGCCAGAAATCGTCGATCACTCCTTGATAGTTGAAGTCGATCGAGCCGCCGGCTAGTTGTACAGCACCGGCCAATACTGTTGAAGTCATTCGTAATTCGCCCTCATTCATTCGCCCTCACGAAACAGCAGCACGTATAGGGATTCGCGCGAACCCCCATACGTGCTGCGCGTTTCGTGGTGCGGGTTACTTGACTGTGTAGATCCAGATCAGTGCATTGGTCAGTTCCCCGTTGGGGTTCCACTTGTACTGACGTGCCAGACCGGGACCGTCGTAGGACCGCACGTACTCGAGCAGTTCGGGACGGGTCACCTTGCCGCTATCGATGCCCTTGCTCAGGATCGTGGCCAGGTCGTAGGCCTCGACCGAGTAGACGCCGGGCGCCTGTCCGTTGAGCGCCTCGTAGTCCTTCGCGAACTTCTCCGGGGCCGGACCACACGGGCAGGTCAGCGTCGCGCCGTTGGCCGAGCTACCCGCCTGCGAAAGGAACTGCGGATCGTTGACGCCGTCCGGGCCGATGAAGACGGCCTTGACTCCACCGGACTTCAGCTGCTGCGCCAGCGGTGCGCCCTCGGCGTAGTACCCCGAGTAGAAGACCGCGTCCGCGTTCGCGCTCGCGATCTTGGTGACAGTCGCGGAGAAGTCCTTGTCACCGGTCTTGATGCTGGCCGCGCAGCTCGGATCAGCCGCGGCGCCGAGGCCCTCGGTGATGCTCTTGGCCAGGCCGGTGCCGTAGTCGCTGTTGTCCTGGACGACGCAGACCTTCTTGTAGCCTGCGGTGCCGACGAGGTACTTGGCGACCGACGGACCCTGAACGTCGTCGTTGGCCAAGCCGCGGAAGAACGTATTCCAGCCGTTCTGCGTGAGCGTGGCGTTGGTGGCCGAGGAGGTGACCGAGACCAGGCCCGCATCACTGAGGATCTTGCCGGTCGCCTTGGTCTCACCGGAGAACGCGGGACCGACCAGGCCGATGATCGACTTGTCGTTGACGATCTGCGGGATGACCTGGGTGGCCTTCTGCGGGTCGCCCTCGGTGTCGAACTGCTTGAGCTCGATCTTGCAGCCCGCGTTCGCCTTGTTGTGCTGATCGAGCGCCAGCTTCACGCCCTGCACGATGTTGATGCCGAGAGCCGCGTTGGGACCGGTCAATGCGCCTGCGAAAGCAATCGTGGTTCCGGCCGGACACGTCGCCTTGCCGTCGCCCGCCGGATCGGTGGCCTTGGCCGGATCGGTCTTCGGGACCTGCTTGCCGTCGATGTCCACCTGTGCCACCGGCTGGATGGACAGGCTTCCCGCACCATTCGTGCCGGATGAACCCGATTCGTTGGTCGATTTGTCACTGCAGCCCGTCAGCACGAGTGCAGCCGCGGCACCGGCTACCAATACTCCTCGTGTCGAACGACTGCGCCATATCGAACTAAGCACGTCCCTCACCTCTACGTCCTGTACTCCCTCGGCTCGCCGAGGAGGCCGACCACGTCGGCCCGGTCAGAACATAGCGTTGCCACGTTAGTTCCGCATCACATTCGCGTCATGCGAACGACATTGTTTCGAATTCTTCTTCGTGAATGCGTTTCAACGAAGTAAATTTTCCGGCCGCGACCGGCCAAGGCCCTCATCGGGTCACTTCGGGGCCAGGTTCTCCAGCACCACCTCGGCTACCGCTTTCATGGTAGTCCGGCGGTCCATCGCGGTGCGCTGAATCCACTTGAATGCCTGCGGCTCCGACAACCCCTGCGTCTGCATGAGGACGCCCTTGGCCCGCTCCACCAGTTTGCGGGTCTCCAGCCGATCGGAGAGATTGGCGACCTCGCTCTCCAGCGCGGTGATCTCGTGGAAGCGACTCGCCGCCAATTCGATGGCGGGGACCAGATCGGATTTCGTGAACGGTTTCACCAGATACGCCATCGCGCCCGCGTCGCGCGCCCGCTCGACCAGATCGCGCTGACTGAACGCCGTCAGAATCACCACCGGCGCAACGCGTTTCGACGCGATTTCGGCCGCGGCGTCGATGCCGTCGCGGCGTGGCATCTTCACATCCATGATGACCAGATCCGGCCGATGCTCCACCGCGAGATCGACGGCCTGCTGACCGTCACCCGCTTCGCCGACAACCTGGTAGCCCTCTTCGGTCAGCATCTCCACCAGATCCATACGGATCAGCGCCTCGTCCTCCGCGACGACGACCCGCTTCGCCCCGGCGTCCCGCTTCGTGCCGGCGCCCCCTGCTGTACTGCTCATAGGTAGACCCCTCTGGTTCCGATGCCTGTCCCGACACGCCGAAGGGTGGCCGTGGCCCATGTGCCGGTCCATCGGCCCACCGTTGCGCTGTCGAGTGATGTAAAGAGTACCTTTCACTTCGGCATAGAACCCATATACCCTGCGCAAACCGCCCGTCCGGGCCGCAGAGGGGAACCCATTCGCTTTCGACGCCACCCACCCGCTATGCTTTCCAACCGATGCGCCGATTTGGCGGAACTGGCAGACGCGACGGTCTCAAAAACCGTTGTCCGAAAGGACGTGTGGGTTCGAGTCCCACAATCGGCACCAATGAAGCAGGCGGCCCGTGCTCATCGCGAGCGCGGGCCGTTTGTCTTGCCGACGCCCCGGCTCGCACGGTCGACCCGGATTCCTACTCAGCGCGTACTTCCCGCGTAGGGTGAGCAGCACACACCTCGGTTTCGGAGGTCCCCAGCATGCGAGTGAACAGAACTACAGTCGATCTGTCCGAGTATCCGGACCTGGTGGTCGTCTACCTCGGGATGCGGGTGCGCCGACCGCGCGGGTTCCTGCGCCTGCTCGGGCTCGGGCCGAAACTCTATAAGTCACACAAGGATCAGCCCGAGGGGCTGCTGCTGCACGAGGACGTGGTCTGGGCGCTGTTTCCGCCACACTGGGGGGCGCGGCAGTACTGGCGCGATCTGGACAGCCTGGAGCGGTGGACGCGCTCGGCGCCGCACCGCGATTGGTGGCAGAAGTTCCTGCGCGACTCCGGCGGCACCGGATTCTGGCACGAGGCCTATTTCCTGCGCGGCGGGATCGACGCCATGTACGACGATATGGAGACCACCACCGGGCTCGCGCGCTTCGCGCCCGTCGTCGCCTCGCGCGGCCGGATGTTCTCCACCCGCGGCCGCGTCCACGACGAGGCCGCCAAGGTGGCGCCGGTGGTCGACGAATCCGCCTACTACGGAACCGAATCCGACTGACGGCCGTTCCGGCGGACGGCCGCGGCTTCCCAGCGGTGACGACATCGCTCGGCGACACCATGATTCAATTCATTCATATCGGGTAACTACGCGGATACGCCCAGACCTCGATGACGGGCCGGCCACCGGTCGGCAACGCCCGTCGAGCGTCTCTCCGAATACGAGGGCGTGCTTCGTGTACGCCGCGCAACGCACAGATGAATATGTGCTCGTGGCGATGTGATTCGCGGCCGGACCGCTTCTGAATCGTTATCTGCCGTCCTACCGTATCCCCATGCACGTCCTGTTCGTCTGCAACGGCAATGTCTGCCGTTCGGTGATCGCCGAGCGGCTTACCCGAGCCCTCGCTGTCGAACACCGCATCGCCGGCCTCACCGCGGAGAGCGCGGGAACCCGTGCGCTGGTCGGCTTCCCCGTGGAACCGCTCGCGGCCCAGACCATCTCGGGCCTCGGCGCCAACCCCGACAACTTTCGCGCGCGCCGCCTCGAGCCGGGCATGATCGACCGCGCCGATCTGGTGCTCACGATGACCGAGCAGATCCGCGACCAGGCCACGACGATGGGTTTCGGCGCGGGGCCACGCACCTTCACCCTGCTGGAGGCGCACCGTATCGCCAAAGTGACCGGCGCGCGCAGCATTGCCGATCTGCATCACGCCCGCCACGACCTCGCACTGGTCGGCCGCGAGAACATCGCCGACCCGGTCGGCCTGTCCGAGACCGCATTCTGTGAGGTCGGCGACCGCATCGCCGAAGCGCTGGTGCCGCTGCTGCTCGTGCTGGCCCCGCACGAGCAGCGCAAGCGAGTCGACGACGAACGTCCTGGTCTCGTGGTCGCGCCGGGAGCCACGCCCGCACCGCTCGCGGCATTCCTGGCGGCGCACCGGATCCCGTGACACCGGGTGCGGCGCGGGGACGCTTCCCCGCGAATTCGGCCCCGGCTGTGTTCATCATGTGCATCGAGGGTTTAAACTCCCCCGCGAACAACATTCCGCCGTTGCTGGTTCGACACACGACAGGAATCAGACATGCCGAAACGAATTTCGGATGTTTCGCTCCATGTTTATGTGACACCGGAAACCCTGGAGCGCGTCGTCGACTCGGTGCGCGCTGTGGTGGACGACCACCTCCAGGATCGTGACGTGTTCGCGTGGCGCTTCACGCTGCCGGTCGACTCCGACGCGCCGGATCACTTGATGCTCGAAACCCAGTGGCGGGTCGACCATCCCGGCCAGGAGCCGGATGGCCGCCGCACTTATGAGATCGCACTGAGCCTGGTGGGGGCCGCGCGCGATCTCACAGCATCGAGCCTGGCCGCCCTGGAGCGCAGGCTGATGCTGGAAACCTCTTGCGGCCCCACCCGATTGGCCGTCCCGCGAACCATCCGGGTACAGCGCCGCGACAGCTTCGACTTCGAGACCGAGCGCGAGCCGCTCTAGCTCAGCCCCGCGACGGGAAGTGGCGGATCAAGCCTTCCTGCACCACCGTGGCGAGCAATTCGCCGGTGCGCGAGAAGAACTTGCCCGTCGCCAACCCACGGGAACCCGCGGCGACCGGGGATTCGGTGGCGTACAGCGCCCACTCGTCGAAGCGGAACGGGCGGTGGAACCAGATCGAATGATTGACCGTCGCGGCGATGATCCGGTCGAGACCCCAGGAAAGGCCGTGTGTGGTGATGATCGAGTCGAGCACCGTGGTGTCCGACGAATAACCAAGCGTCGCAACATGAATCAGCGGATCGTCGGGCAGCCTGCCGTCGGTGCGCATCCACACCCGGTTGTGATTGAGCCGCTCGCCGGTGCCCTTCATGATCCAGGCCGGGTCGTTGGTGTAGCGCATATCGATCGGGTGCGGGGCCTTGATGAACATTTCCAGCTTGTCTTCCAAGCCTTCGAAGCTCTCCTCCACCCGCGGCAGCGTTTCCGGATCCGGAACGACCGGCTGGGTGGCGGAGTGCTCGAGACCCTTGCCCCAATCCTGGAACGCGGCGAGCATGACGAACAGCTCCTGGCCGTCCTGACTCGCGGTCACCGTGCGGTTGGCGAATGAGCGCCCGTCGCGGTGGCGGTCGACGCGGTATTCGATCGGCTTCTTCACATCGCCACCGCGCACGAAGTGCGCGTTCACCGCGTGCACCGGACGGTCGCCGACCGTCCGGCCCGCCGCCATGATCGCCTGCGATACGAGCTGGCCGCCGAACGTGCGGCTCCATACCTTCTCCGGATGCTGGCCGACGAAGACATCCTCGTCGACCTGCTCCAGATCGAGCAGGTCGAGCAACACCCGCAGATCGGAACCCTCCGTCGACGTCGAACCGACGCCGACAGCACCACTCAGGGAAGCAGTCACTCTAATGGTCCTCCTCACCTATACGGTGCACGTGGATCAGGTTTGTCGACCCGACGGTACCGGGCGGGGAGCCCGCAACGATTACCACCAGGTCACCTTTCTGATATCGCTCCATCGACAGCAGTGCTACATCGACCTGGTGGATCATCGCGTCGGTGCTGTCCACCGTAGGCACGATGAAGGTCTCGGTGCCCCAGGTCAACGACAGCTGGCTGCGCACCTCCGGCAGCGGAGTGAACGCCAGCAACGGCAGCGGGGTGTGCAGCCTGGCGAGCCTGCGCACCGTGTCACCGGACTGGGTGAACGCCACCAGCGCCTTGGCGTTGAGCCGCTCGCCGATGTCGCGAGCCGCATAGGAGATGACACCGCGCTTGGTGCGCGGCACGTGGGTCAGCGGCGGCACCCGGGTCGATTCGGTCTCCACCGCGTGCACGATGCGCGCCATGGTGCGCACCGTCTCGATCGGGTACGCGCCGACCGAAGTCTCACCCGACAGCATCACCGCGTCGGCGCCGTCGAGCACCGCGTTCGCGACGTCGGAGGCCTCGGCCCGGGTCGGGCGCGAGTTCTCGATCATCGACTCCAGCATCTGGGTCGCCACGATGACGGGCTTCGCGTTCTCCCGTGCCATCTGGATGGCACGCTTCTGCACGATCGGCACCTGCTCGAGCGGCAGCTCGACGCCGAGGTCACCGCGAGCGACCATGACCGCGTCGAAGGCCAGCACGATGGCCTCGAGGTTGTCGATGGCCTCCGGCTTCTCCAGCTTGCCGATCACCGGTACGCGGCGACCGACCCGGTCCATCACGTCGTGCACGAGTTCCACATCCGAGGGCGAACGCACGAACGACAGCGCGATGAAGTCCACGCCGAGCTTCAGTGCGAACTCGAGGTCCTCGATGTCCTTTTCCGACAGCGCGGGCACGGAGACATCCATGCCCGGCAGCGAAACACCCTTGTTGTTGCTGACCGGTCCGCCCTCGGTCACCCGGCAGACGACATCGTTGCCCTCGACGCCGGTGACCGTCAGCCCGATCTTGCCGTCGTCCACCAGCAGCCGGTCTCCCGCCTTGGCGTCCTTGGCCAGTTCCCGGTAGGTGGTCGAGACACGGTCGTGGGTGCCGACGATGTCGTCGACGGTGATGCGGACCTCTTCGCCCGTCGCCCACACCGTGCGGTCCTCGATGAATCGGCCGAGCCGGATCTTCGGCCCCTGCAGGTCGGCGAGAATACCGACCGCACGACCGAGGTGGTCGGAAGCGGCCCGCACCTTTTTATAGTTCTCGGCGTGGTCGGCGTGTTCGCCGTGGCTGAAATTCAGCCGCGCCACGTCCATGCCGCTCTCGACGAGTTCTCGAATACGGTCCTCGGTGGCAGTGGCCGGGCCGAGAGTGCACACAATCTTCGTCCGTCGCATCACGAGTAGAGCCTAGTCCCGCCGGGTGTGGTGGTCTTGTCGTGGCCTCGGTGAAACCTTGGTGAAAAATTTGCACACAAGTTGGTGGAACATACGAACGAGCGGTCATCGCGCGACATGACGGCTCAATCGCGTTTCCAGACGGGTCTGCCCGAAACCGAGTACCAGGCAGATCATCCAGTAGTAGAGCGCCGCGACACCGTAGAGGGCGAAGAAATCGAAGGTCGGGGCGGCCGCGATCTGCGCGGTCCGCAGCAACTCGGTGACCAGAATGGTCGAGGCCAGCGAGGTGTCCTTCACCAGCGAGATCAACGTATTGGACAGCGGTGGCACCGCGATGCGCGACGCCTGCGGCAGGATGATCAGCCGCATCATCATCGGATACGACATGCCAAGTGCCTGCGAAGCCTCCCACTGCCCGTCGGCCACGCTCAGAATCGCCGCACGCACTACCTCCGCCGCGTAACCGCCGACATTGAGACTGAAGGCGATCACCGCCGCCGGAAACGGGTCGAGCACGATGTGAAACTGCGGCAGCGCGTAGAAGACGATGAACAGCTGCACCAGCAGCGGCGTACCCCGGATGATCGAAATGTAGAACCGGGCGGCTGCCTGGACCGGCCACACCGGTGACATCCGTGCCAGGGCCACGAGCAGCGCAATGGCCAGACCGATGACGAAACTGATGGCCGTCAGCGGAATGGTTTTGGTGATCGTGGCCTGCAACATCGGCCACAGGTTGTGCCAGATGAGTTCCCGCGTAGCGGCATCCATGGCAGGGCGCTGCTACTTGCTGACGTCGGTGCCGAAGTATTTCTCGGAGATCTGGGCGAGTTTGCCCTCGGCGCGGAGTTGATCGAGCGCCTTGTTCACCTCGGCGACCAGTGCGTCGTCCTTACGCGCCGCGAAAGCCTGGTGGCTGGTTTCACCGGTCTTGCCCGAGACCTTCACGCTGGTGTCGCCGGTCTTCTTGGTGTACTCGGCAACGGCGAGGGTGTCGTTGACGGTGGCGTCGACGCGGCCGTTCTTCAGCAACTGGATGGCTTGCACGAAACCTTCTACCGCTTCGACTTTCGCGCCTGCGCCGGTGGCGACCTTGCTCCAGTTGCTGGTGGCCGACTGGGCGCAGGTCTTGCCGTTCAGGTCGGCGAGAGTGGTGATGCCGTTGTTGTCGGCGCGCGTGACGATGACGCCCTCGGAGGTGGTGTACGGCTGCGACAGCGAGTACTTGGCCTTGCGCTCATCATTGACCGTCACCTGGTTGGCGACCAGATCGAAGCGCTTGGACTCGAGACCGGCGAAGATCGCGTCCCACGGCGTCTGCACGAACTCGACCTTCTTGCCGAGCTTGTCGGCGACAGCCTGGACCACCTCGATGTCGTAGCCGGTGAGCTTGCCGTCGGAGCCCTGGTAGCTGAACGGGGAGTAGGTGCCCTCGGTGCCGACCTTGATCACGTTCGGGTCGTCGCTGCCGCATGCGGAAAGCCCGGTGGCGGCGACGATGGCGAGCATGGCGGCGGCGAACAACTTGCGACGCACGAAATCCCTCTCTTCGGTGCGTGGAGTGCCCACACACGACACACAGATCGACCGACGTTACGCCGGGATCGTTTCGAGGAACAGTATCGCGATCATGGAGATCGGAATGGCTTTAGCACCCGAAAAACCCGTCGGGGGGGGGGGGGGGGGGGGGGGGGGGGGCGGGGGGGGGGGGGTGGTA
>NZ_JBHVDF010000022.1:23605-62180 GCF_042802915.1 Nocardia sp. NPDC057440 | reverse complement strand
GCACCGGTGCGGTGCGGCGGCCCGACGGGGTGAAAAGGCGTGCTCAGTCGCGCAGCGGACGGCCATCGCTGTCGGGCACCTTGCCCACCAGCATCATGATGCCGTCGACCAGCGGCCAGATGCCACCGATGCCACAGGTCAACCAGGTGACCGCGATCTGCGCGATGGCGATGCCGGTGTAACCGGTGTAGAAGCGGCCGACACCGAACGCGCCGAGGAAGATCTGCAGCAGCCCCGCGATCAGCTTCTGCTTATCCGAGAAGGGCACACCGAACTGGTCCCGCCCGTAGGGCGCTTCCGGATCGTTCGGGTTGTACCCCTGCGGCTGCTGGTACGGCGCGGGTGGGTAGCCCCCCGGCTGCCCGTAGCCGCCCGGCTGCTGCTGTGCGTACGGGTCGGCGGGCTGACCGTACTGCGGCTGGCCGTACGGATCGGCCTGCGGATACTGCGGCTGGCTCGGGTACTGGGGCTGGCTCGGGTACTGCGGCTGGCTCGGGTCCGCCGACTTGTTCAAATCCGGCCCCGTACCGGGCGGGCCATACTGCGGTCCTGGGTTGTAAGGGTCGGTCACTAAATGTCCTCCTCATTTGTGCGGGCACCCTGTGCTGGCCCCCGGCCTTGCGATCTGCCGAGCGAGCAACTGCCGCGACGATCACGAGACATTCTTGCCGCAACCGACATGATTTGTCGCCCTGTCGATTCGGCTCGGCAGTCCGGCGACCGACGTCGCTCGTCTCGGTACATATCGCGGACAGTGCCCGCAATGTTGCCGTGCGCGCAGAATTGGGGGCTACTTCTGCTCCGCGGCAGTGCCTGCGGCCGGCGCCGCGGGCGATTCCGAGTCGGCGGACCGATCCGGCTCGGTGGACTTCTCGGAGCTGGTGGACCCCGCGGACGGGGTGTCCTTCTCCGCGCCGGCTGTCTTCTCGGGTTCCGCGGTCTGCTCGGACTTGTCCAGCTCGACGGCGTTGTCAGAATCGTCTGCCGTGATCGTCGCCGCATCCTTGCCTGCGCCGCCGCCGGTGTCCTCGGCCGCTCCCGTGTCCGTGTCGGGCACCGCGCCCTGCGGCTGTGCCGCGTCCTGGTCTGTCGACGCGGCGTCGGAGGTCTTGGCTGTCGCCTGCTCCGCGGCGGCGGCACGCAGGGCGGCGATCTGCCAAGGCCACGGGCGCGATCCGGTGCTGGGTTGCAGCTGCTCGGCGGTCTCACGACCCCTCGTCGCGAAGACGAAATAGGCGATGGCGGCAAGGAATACCAGGGCCGAGGTGAACGAGTTGATCCGGATGCCCGCGATCTTGGTGGCCTCGTCGTCGCGCATCAGCTCGACGAAGAAGCGGCCGACGCAGTAGCCGGCGACGTACAACGCGAACAGCCTGCCGTGGCCGATTCGGTAGCGCTTGTCGATCTGCACCAGCAGCACCACGATCAGCAGGTTCCACAGCAGTTCATAGAGGAACGTGGGGTGCACGACCTTGTCGACGACGCCGGTGGAGACGCCGTTCATCGGGTCGAACTTGCCGTCGTCGTCGAAACGCAGGTAGATCTCCAGGCCCCAGGGCAGGTCGGTCTCGCGGCCGTATAGTTCCTGGTTGAAGTAGTTGCCGAGGCGGCCGATGGCTTGCGCGAGCAGGATCGGCGGCGCGATCGCATCGCCCAAGGCGGGCAATGGGATTCGGTAGATCCGGCAGCCGATCCACGCACCGACGCCGCCGAGGAACACCGCACCCCAGATGCCGAGGCCGCCCTGGTAGATCTTCAGCGCGTCGATCGGATGGCCGTCGGCGCCGAAGTACTTCTGCCAGTCGGTGGCCACGTGATAGAGCCTGCCGCCGACAAGGCCGAAGGGCACCGCGAACATCGCGACATCCAGGATCGCGCCGGGCTGCCCGCCGCGTTCTCGCCAGCGCCGCTCGCCCCACCAGATGGCGACGACGATGCCGAGGATGATGCATAGGGCGTAGGCCCGGAGCGGAAACGGCCCGATCTGCCACACACCCTGCGCGGGGCTGGGGATGTAGGCCAGCACATCAGCGGTGACGCCACCATTGCTCAGGACGCTGTCTGCGAGGACTCGTAAGGTCACGGGGCCAACCGTAGCGGAGCGTTATGTGCGACGCTGCCACCACCACACCGCGGCGCCGGCGCCGAAGCTCAGCAACCCGGCCCCGATGGCCGACAGCGCTTCGACGACGATCGGCTCGGCCCGGGTCAGCGTCGCGACACACGGTGCGAGAACAAAGAATACGAGCAGGCTCGCCACCGCGGGTCGTGGCGAAGGCGACCGCTTCGGTGCGCTCATACCTGTTCATACGATGGCGCGGGTCAGGCGGTTCAGCGCTGTTCGTCCGATCGGGCACTACCTGCGGCGCCGTTCCGTCGGTGCGGCGGCGGAGCTCACGGGCAGCACGGCCCACTCGCGGCTGCGCGGCTGCGGCCGGTCGAGAGGCTCGATGCAGCGTGTCAGGAGGCGACGGTCGCGGACCGGACGCCCTCGGCCAGTTCCTCGGTCAGCGCGCGCACCGCGTCCAGCCCCTCGGCGGCGGCGCTCACCAGCGCCGAGCCGACGATGACACCGTCTGCGTACGAAGCGATTTCGGCCGCTTGCGCACCCGAGCGCACACCGAGACCGACGCCGATCGGGATATCGGAATGGGTCCGAATCCGCGCACACAGCGCGGGCGCCGCGGAGGACACCACATCGCGGGCGCCGGTGACGCCCATGGTCGATGCCGCGTAGATGAACCCTCGGCTCGCTTCCAGGGTCTTCACCAGGCGTTCCTCGGTGGAGGACGGCGCGACCAGGAAAATCCGATCCAGGTCGTGCGCGGCCGAGGCGACGAACCAGTCGTCGGCCTCGTCCGGGATCAGGTTCGGGGTGATGATGCCTGCCCCGCCCGCCGCGGCCAGATCGCGCGCGAACTTGTCGACCCCGTACTGCAGCACCGGGTTCCAGTAGCTCATCACGACGGCCTTGCCGCCCGCCGCGGTGATCGCCTCGACCACCGAGAACACCTCGCGCACCCGGACTCCGCCGCGCAGCGCCTGCTCGGCGGCGGCCTGGATGGTCGGCCCGTCCATCACCGGGTCGGAGTACGCGACACCGACTTCGACGATGTCACAACCGGATTCGACCATGGCACGGACGACGTCGATGGAGCCCGCGAGGTCTGGATAGCCCGCGGGCAGGTAGCCGACCAGCGCGGCGCGGTTCTCGGCGCGGCAGGCGGCGAAGGTGTTGGCGAGGCGGGACTGCTGACTCATTCGACGCTCTCCTTGTCGGCGTCGGGTCCGTCGAAGAGCCCGAACCACGTCGCCGCGGTATCCATATCCTTGTCACCACGGCCGGACAGGTTCACCAGGATGATCGCGCCCTTGCCCAGTTCCTTGCCGAGTTGCAGCGCACCGGCCACCGCGTGCGCGGACTCGATCGCCGGGATGATGCCCTCGGAGCGGCTGAGCAGCAGCAGCGCGTCCATCGCCTCGGTGTCGGTGATCGGCCGGTACTCGGCGCGCCCGATGTCCTTGAGGTAGGCGTGCTCGGGGCCGACGCCCGGGTAGTCCAAACCGGCGGAGATGGAGTGCGATTCGATGGTCTGGCCATCATCGTCCTGCAGCAGGTACGAGTAGGCGCCCTGAAACGCGCCGGGTGTGCCGCCGGTGAAAGTGGCCGCGTGCCTTCCGGTTTCGACGCCGTCACCGGCCGCCTCGAAGCCGATCAGCCGGACGCCGGCATCGTCGAGGAAGGGGTGGAAGATGCCGATCGCGTTGGAGCCGCCGCCGACGCAGGCCACGACCGCGTCGGGCAGCCGGCCGGTCGAGGATCGCACCTGGGCGCGGGCTTCCAGGCCGACGACGCGCTGGAAGTCGCGCACCATCAAAGGGAAAGGATGCGGGCCCGCTGCGGTGCCGAAACAGTAGTACGTGTCGTCCGCGTTGGACACCCAGTCGCGCAGCGCCTCGTTGATGGCGTCCTTGAGGGTTTGCGAGCCGGTGGTCACCGACACCACCTCGGAGCCGAGCAGCCGCATGCGGGCCACATTCAGCGCCTGCCGGGCGGTGTCGACCGCGCCCATGTAGACGACGCATTCGAGGCCGAGCAGCGCGCACGCGGTGGCGGTGGCGACGCCGTGCTGACCTGCACCGGTTTCCGCGATGACCCGGGTCTTGCCCATTCGCTTGGCGAGCAGTGCCTGACCGAGCACGTTGTTGATCTTGTGCGAGCCGGTGTGGTTCAGGTCCTCGCGCTTGAGCAGGATGCGGGCGCCACCGGCATGCTCGGCAAGCCGGGTGCACTCGAAGACCGGCGAAGGCCGGCCGGTGTAGTCGCGCTGCAGCCGGTCGAGCTCGTCCAGGAACGAGGGATCGAGCCTGCACTTCTCGTACTCGGCGGTGACCTCCTCGATCACCGCCATCAGCGCCTCGGGGACGTGCCTGCCGCCGTACACGCCGAAGTGTCCGCCGACGTCGGGCTCATGGGTGCTCTTGTGCGCGACGCCTTCGCTGGCCTGCGGTAAAGCCGTCACCACTGTCACCGGCCCCGCCGCGCGGGCTTCGGGCAGGACGGGTGGGTGCCCGCGGTCACCAGCTCGGAGACGGCGGCGCGGGGATCGCCACTGGTCACCAGGCCCTCGCCGACCAGCACGGCGTCCGCACCCGCACCGGCATAGGCCAACAGGTCGCCGGTGCCGCGGATGCCGGACTCGGCGATCCGGATGACCTCGGTGGGCAGGCCGGGCGCGATGCGCGCGAAAACGTCCCGATCGACCTCGAGCGTCTTGAGGTTGCGGGCGTTCACGCCGATCACCGACGCGCCGGCCTCGAGTGCTCGGTCGGCCTCTTCCTCGGTGTGCACCTCGACGAGCGCGGTCATGCCGAGCGATTCGGTGCGGTCGATGAGCGAGGACAGCACGTCCTGCTCGAGTGCCGCCACGATCAGCAGGATGACATCGGCGCCGTGCGCGCGGGCCTCATGGATCTGGTACGGCCCGACGACGAAATCTTTGCGCAGGATCGGGATGTTCACCGTGGCCCGGACGGCGTCGAGATCGTCGAGCGAGCCGTGGAAGCGGCGGCCCTCGGTCAGCACGCTGATGATGCGCGCGCCGCCGTCTTCATACGCCTTGGCCAGGCTGGCCGGGTCCGGGATGTCCGCGAGCTCCCCTTTGGAGGGGCTGGCCCGCTTGACCTCGGCGATGACGCCGATGCCGTCCTCGAGGAGTGCGGCGCGGGCGTCCAGCGGCGAAGGCGCCGCCGCGGCCGCGGCCTTGATTGCCTGGAAGTCCAGGAGGGCTTCCCGAGCGGCGACATCCGCGCGGACCCCGTCGAGAATCGAGTCGAGTACCGTCATCTGGCTCGAATCCTTTCTGGGGAGACGCAACTTGCTGCCTGAGAATCCCCCCAGGCGCTGTCTCACCGATGCTGACAAAGAATAAATGGCTGCTTGCGGCGCTCTCGCGCCGGGGTTTGTCGGGACCTGCCCAGACACTTCACTCGACATGTTTGCCCTGATCATTGTGCGGCGACCCAGCCTCCTCGGTCGGGTCGGTACCCGCGTCGAGCGCGTCCCACAGCACGCGCTCGGAAAGCTGTCCCGAGGCCGAATTCGCCCCGGCGGCAGCGCCTTCCGTCCGTCGCTGCGTCACCTGTTCGGTGGCCGCGGCCCGCCGGAACACCGGGTTGTCGTATTTGCCGGACAGTTGCGCGGCCTCCTGCGGCATCCTGGCGAGCAGCACAGCGGCCGTAAAAGCCGCCAGCGCACCCAGCAGCGCGAGCACCGCGGGGAACGGCGCCGTGACCACCTCGGTGACCGTTGCCCGGCCGGGTAGTTCGGCCAGGGTGGCGGCGCGGGCCGCCGTCGCGCCGGACTTGGTCAGCAGGGCGAAGGCCGGTACGGCCGTCACCGCGGCGACCAGGCCGATCAGCACGCCGAACATTCGGCGCAGCCAGCCACGGGTGGCGAGCACTGCCGCGATCGCGGCCAGCAGCACCAGCGCCAGCGGGGTCAGCGCGCCGAACCAGACACCGCCGTTGAGATGGTCGGTGCGCGGCTCGGTGAGCCCGTCGGTGGACGACACCGTCACCCAGGTCAGCCGCGACGAACCCCAGAGCGCGGCCGCCGCGATCGCCAGCAACACGATCGCGCCGATCGGGTACTTGCGCCGTGGCGCTACCGCATCGACCGCGATCGCCCCGGCATCGGTCCCATCCTGGTTCTGTTCCGCCGCACTCATCCCGCGCTGCCGTTCTCGCTTCCCGGCTCGGTGCCGTATGCCCGAACCGTCTTCGCGGCCGCGATCGCCTTGAGCACCGCCATCGCCTTGTTCCGGGATTCGACGTCCTCATAGTCGGGATCAGAGTCCGCGACCACACCCGCGCCCGCCTGGACATAGGCGGTGCCGTCCTTGAGCAGCGCGGTGCGAATAGCGATGGCGGTATCCGCGTCGCCCGCGAAATCCAAATAGCCGACAACACCGCCGTACACGCCGCGCCGGGTCGGCTCCAGTTCTTCGATGAGTTCCATCGCGCGCACCTTCGGCGCGCCCGACAGCGTGCCCGCCGGGAAACAGGCGCGCACCGCGTCCAGCGCGATCTTGCCTGGCGCGAGCCTGCCGTGCACGGTCGACACCAGGTGCATGACGTGGCTGTAGCGCTCGATATGCCGGTACTCGGTGACCCGCACGGTGCCGGGCTGGCACACCCGGCCGAGATCGTTGCGGCCGAGATCGACGAGCATCAGGTGCTCGGCGTTCTCCTTCTCGTCCGCGAGCAGCCCCTTCTCCAGCAGCAGGTCGTCCTCCTCGGTGGCGCCACGCCAGCGGGTGCCCGCGATCGGATGTGTCATCGCCACACCGTCTTTCACGGTCACCAGGGCTTCCGGGCTGGAACCGACGATGGAGAACGCGGTGCCGCCCGAGCCGTCCGGGATGTGCATCAGATACATGTACGGACTCGGATTCGAGGCGCGCAGCATGCGGTACAGATCGATCGGGGCGCCGTCGTAGTCCATTTCGAAGCGCTGCGACAGCACCACCTGAAACGCCTCGCCCGCCTCGATCTCCTTGACGAGACGGCGCACTCCGGCGCCGAACTCCTCGGAGGTGCGCTTGCGCCGATACTGCGGCTCGGGCTGGTCGAAAACCGACACGGTGGACTCCGACGGCGCGGCGAGCGCGCGGGTCATCCGATCCAGCCGGGCGACCGCGTCGTCGTAGGCCTCGTCGACCCGCTCGGTGGTGCCGTTCCAGTTGACCGCGTTGGCGATGAGGGTGATCGCACCCTCGTGATGGTCGAATGCCGCCAGATCGGTGGCGAGCAGCAGCACCATCTCCGGCAGTTCCAGATCGTCGAGGGCGAGGCTGGGCAGCCGTTCGATCCTGCGCACCGCGTCGTAGCCGAGATAGCCGACCATGCCCCCGGTCAGTGGCGGCAGGCCGGGCAGCCGCTCGGTCTGGAGCAGTTGCAGGGTCTCGCGCAACGCCACCAGCGGATCGCCACCCGAGGGCGCGTCGACGGGGATGTTGCCGAGCCAGGCCGCCGCACCGTCGACGACGGTCAGCGCCGAGGGGCTGCCCGCGCCGATGAACGACCAGCGCGACCAGGAGCGTCCGTTCTCCGCGGATTCGAACAGGAAGGTGCCTGCCCGGTCGCCGGCCAGCTTGCGATAGGCCGACAGCGGAGTTTCGGAGTCCGCCAGCACTTTTCGGATCACCGGAACCACCCGATGTTCCGCGGCGAGCTGGTGGAACTGTTCGCGGGTCGTGGTGGTGGGAGTGGACGCGCCAGGCATTGCTCCATCATCCCAGGCCGCTATGACACCGACTCAGCCGCCCTTCGCGGGCCCGGCCGACCGTAAACCACCCGTCCGGTTCGCACGCGGGTTCCGGGGCTGTGGGCGGTCACCACACTCGCCGCGTTCCATGTCGCACGCGGTACCCACTTCGAGAGGAGACAACTGATGTACCCCTCGCAACTCGTATACCCCGCCGCGCGCAGGGCGACATGGGCGAAAGCACGGGTGGCGGGGGTCTGGGCAGGCATCGCGGCACCGCGTACCGACGCATCGCCCGGTACTGTCGCCGATATGAAGACAGGCCAGGTCGCACCGCAGTTCGAGCTCCCAGATCAGTCCGGCACACCACGTTCGCTCGATGCCCTGCTCGCGGACGGTCCCGTGGTGCTGTTCTTCTATCCCGCCGCCAACACCCCGGTCTGCACGGCCGAGGCCTGCCACTTCCGCGATCTTGCCGCCGAATTCGCCGCGGCGGGCGCCTCGCCGGTCGGCATCAGTGCCGACGCCGTCGACACCCAGGCCGGATTCGCGACCAAGCAGAATCTCGGCTATCCCCTGCTCTCGGATGTCGAGGGCACGGTTGCCGCGCAGTTCGGCGTCAAGCGTGGCCTGCTCGGCAAGCTCGCGCCGGTGAAGCGGCACACCTTCGTCATCGACCCTGATCGCACCGTCCGCAAGATCATCACGGGCGAATTTCGAGCCACGGTGCATGCCGACGAGGCATTGAAGTTCCTGCGCGAACGCGTCAAGTAACCCGGCCGACGCCGAGTATTCGAGACGGCCGTCTCGAAAACGCCGAGTCGATGATCACGGCACCGCAGATGGCCCGGCCTACGCTGAATTCATGACTTCGAGCGAGGTTCGGCCGGACAGGCAGAAATCCACGCTGGCCACGTGGCGCACGAGGATCCTCGGCGGCCTGGCGGTCATCGCCGTGCTGGTCGTCGCCTACTTCATCCTTGCCGCCTTCATCCCACGGTGGTGGGCACAGCGCATCGCGGAGCTGGTCAGCGGCAGTTTCAGCAAGGGCATCGGCTGGGGTCTCGTCTATGGCGGATTGTTCACCGCCATTCCGCTTTTCCTGATGTTGCTGGCGGCACTCGTGTGGCGTCGCCGCGCGGGCAAGGTGATCGCGGGCGCGGCGGGCGGGCTCGCGGTGATCGCCGCGATCCCGAATCTCATGACGCTGAGCATCGTGCTCGGCGGCAACAGCGCCGCCCACGCCGGGCAGCGGATTCTCGATGTCGATGCGCCCGCCTTCCGAGGCGCGTCACTGGTCGGCGCCATCGTCGCACTCGTCGTCTTCCTGCTCGCGGTCTTCGTTGTCGTCCGGCGCGGATGGCGGCGCAAGCATCCCGCTAAGCCGGTGACGTCTGCTCCGCCGCCCCAGTCCGCCGCGCCCGGGCCACCGAAGTTCACCCAGGAAACGGCACCGACACGCCACGATGGCATGTGAGTGACCTCACCATCACGCGGCAACGTCATGACGGTCGAGCGAAGTCGTGGCAAACTCATTGTCACGGGTGACTGTGAACATGACTTTCAATAAATCGCTAGACTCACTAACAAAACACGTCACTTGGCTCGAAAGAAGGCAACCAGTGACGAAGTGGCTCGATCCCGTCGAACAGCGAGCTTGGCGTGCGATCGTGGCGCTGATGACCCGCCTACCAGGCGCGCTGGACACCCAGCTGCAGCGCGAGTCCGGGATCACGCACTTCGAATACTGGGTGCTCACCCTGCTGTCCGAAGAACCCGGCCACCGACTGCAAATGAGTGATCTAGCCCACAAGGCAAACGCATCGCTATCGCGCCTGTCGCATGTCGTGTCGAAGATGGAGCGAATGGGCTGGGCCGAGCGCTCAGCGACCACCGGGCGACGCGGAGTACAGGCTGTTCTCACCGACGCAGGCTATTCGAAGGTGGTCGAGGCAGCTCCCGGTTATCAGGATGCGGTACGCCGCCTGGTATTCGATGGACTCGATCCACATCAGACAGCGCAGCTGGCCGACCTCAGCGAAGTACTGTCGACACAGCTGGCCGATGCGTTGAGGCACGGTGACGCTGCGCCGTCTGCCGAAGACCGGACCGAGCAGCCGCCGACGCAGTAGCGCCGCGCCTGCCGATCTGCCCCAGCGCGGACACGCGGTCAGTTCCTGCCGCGTTCGGCGACGTGTGGCGACTCAGGACTTATCGGCGAGCAGCACGTCGAAGTCGAAGCAGGTGTGCGTACCGGTGTGACAGGCCGCGCCCTCCTGGTCGACGACCAGCAGAATCGTGTCGCCGTCACAGTCGAGGCGGACCTCGTGCACGTACTGGGTGTGGCCGGAGGTCTCACCTTTGACCCAGTACTGCTGACGCGAGCGCGAATAGTAGGTCGCCTTCCGCGTTTCCAGCGTCCTGGCCAGGGCCTCGTCGTCCATCCAGGCGACCATCAGCACATCGCCGCTGCCGCGCTCCTGCGCGACCGCGGACACGAGGCCCGCGTCGTTGCGCTTGAGCCGGGCGGCGATGGCGGGGTCGAGAGTCATGACACCGTTATACAGGGGCAGAGTCCATTGTTCGGCACGCACCTGCGCCGCGGGCGGCATCTTCACACTGGGCCCGACGACACGATCGAAAGTGTCTCAGACAAGAAGGGCGACTACGACAATGACGACGATCAGCGCCACAATGCCGAGGACGACCACCACCGTTCCCCCCGAACCGGATCCGGGTGGTGGCTGGTGGCCATACGGCTGCGGGCTCGCGGAGAAACCGGCGGGTTGCCCGGTGGGAGTGGGATATCCGGGCGCGGCCTGAGGCTGCGGACCTGGGTTGCGCTGCGGATTCAGGGGAAGCTGTGGGCTCGGGTGAGGCTGTGAGCCCTGGTAGGGCTGCGCATGAGGCTGCGAGGACTGAGGGGACTGCACGCTCGGATAGGGCTGCGAGCCATGAGAAGACTGCGGATTCGGGTAGGGCCGCACGCTCGGATAAGGCTGCGAGCCCTGGTAGGGCTGCGGATTCAGGTGCGGTTGCGAGCCCTGGGAACCCTGTGGGCTCGGGCAGGGCTGCACGGTCGGGTACGGCTGCGAGCCATGAGAAGGCTGCGGGCTCGGGTAGGACTGCGGAGGCAGGTGCGCATGCTGTTGTGCGGGTGGGTGCATGGGCATCGGCGGCGTTGTCGCAGCCGGACCGGCCTGGCCTGTTACGGGCATCGCGTGTGGGGCCGACATGTGCAGTGCTCGATACACCGCCTCCGCGAACTCGGTGCAGGAGTCGTAGCGGTCGGCCGGGCGCTTGCCGAGGGCCCGGATCAGCACCTCGTCCAGCGCCGCGGGCAGGTCGGCGCGGCGTGCGGTGACCCGGGGCGGCGGCACTTGGAGGTGGCCCTGGATCACCGCGGGCGGGCTCGGCGCTTCGAACGGCGCCGCGCCGGTCAGCAGCCAGTGCAGCGTGCAGGCCAGCGCGTACTGGTCCGCGCTGCCGTCCATCGGAGCACCGGTCAGCTGCTCGGGTGCGGCATAAGCCAAAGTGGCGGTGAAGGTTCCGGTCAATGTCAGATGACCGGCGTCGTCACGCAACCTGGCGATGCCGAAGTCGGTGAGAAATACCCGCTCCTGACCGCCGGTCGCGCGGGCGAGCAGAATATTGGCAGGCTTCACATCACGGTGCAGGACTCCGCTGCCATGCGCGAAATCCAACGCCTTCGCGGTTTCGGCAACGATCTGAGCCGCCCGCGTCGGCGGCAGTTTGCGCCGATCAATCGTCGAGGCGTCGATGCCGTCGACGTACTGCATGGAGATCCACAGCTGCTCGTCCTCGACACCGCGATCGAACACCGTGACGATATTCGGATGGTCCAGCTGGGCGACCAGATCCGCTTCGCGTTCGAACCGGGCCTTGATCTCGTTATCGCTGAACAACTCCGGGTTGAGCAGCTTCAAGGCCATCGAGCGCGGCAACCGCGGATGCCTGGCCAGATACACCGACCCCATGCCGCCCTGGCCGAGCAGGCGTTCGATGCGGTATCCAGCGAACAGCTCACCTTCACCCAGCACGCCGTTCCTCCGATCGCAGACTCTGATCGAGCAGCAGAACCCTAGCTCGAGGCATTGCCCGTAGCCAGGTCGGCAAAACCTACCTGACGACGATGCCCTCGGTCCGCATAGCGTGTTTGACCTGCGGGATGGTGAGGTCACCGAAGTGGAACACGCTGGCGGCCAGCACCGCGTCGGCGCCCGCCTGCACGGCCGGGGCGAAGTGCTCGATCGCGCCCGCTCCCCCGCTGGCGATCACCGGCACCGTCACCGCGGCGCGCACCGCGCGGATCATGGGCAGGTCGAAGCCCGCTTTGGTGCCGTCGGCGTCCATCGAGTTGAGCAGGATCTCCCCGACGCCGAGTTCCGCGCCGCGCACAGCCCATTCGACGGCGTCGAGGCCCGTACCGCGCTTGCCGCCGTGCGTGGTGACCTCCCAGCCCGACGGGGTGTCGGGCTGGCCCGGCGGGACGGTGCGGGCATCCACCGACAGCACGATGCACTGGGAACCGAACCGCTCCGACATTTCGCGCAGCACCTCCGGCCTGGCAATGGCGGCGGTGTTGACCGAGACCTTGTCCGCGCCCGCACGCAGCAGCCGGTCGACATCCTCGACCGTGCGCACCCCACCGCCGACGGTGAGCGGGATGAAGATCTGCTCGGCGGTGCGGGTCACCACATCGATCATGGTGCCGCGATCGCTGGTGGAGGCGGAGACGTCGAGGAAGGTCAGCTCGTCGGCACCCTGGAGGTCGTAGGCGGCGGCCAGTTCGACCGGATCGCCTGCATCACGCAGGTTTTCGAAATTGACGCCCTTGACCACCCGGCCCGCGTCGACATCGAGACACGGAATCACGCGTACGGCCAACGTCATCGGCTCATCCTTCCTCGGAAACTGCAAGTACTGCTGCGGCTCATGCTTCGTCGGCGACCGTGCAGATCATGTCCAGGAGTTCTTCATGGACCCCCGGCGCGGCGGCGAGCACCGAACCCGAGGTGATAGTCCACGGCTCGCCCGCCAGATCGGTCACCACGCCACCCGCGGCGCGCACCAGCGCCACGCCCGCGGCGTTGTCCCAGGGATGGTGCCCGAACACAATCGCGCCACCCAGCACACCGGACGCGGTGAACGCCAGGTCGATACCCGTGGAGCCGTGCATCCGCACCCGCGAGGACAACCTGCTCAGCGGGCCGAGCAGATCGAAGCGGAAGCGACCGGGGATGCGCCCGTGGGAATCCACGTTGAACGCGCCGAATCCGATCATCGCCTCGGCCAGTTTGCCACGCGGCAAGGGCGGCAACGGCTTTCCGTCGAGCAGGACCGGGCCGCCCGACATGGCGGAGTACCGCCGGTCGAGAACCGGCAGCCAGGTCAGCCCGAGCAACGGTTCGCCGTCGTGCACCAGCGCGAGCAGCATGCCCGAAAGCGGATGCCCGGAGGAGTAATTGAAGGTGCCGTCGATCGGATCGAGCACCCAGGCGGTGCCGGAGGTCAGCTGCGGGCCGCCGAATTCTTCACCGTGCACCTCGATTCCGGTCTGCTGCTCGAGCCGCGCCGAGATGGTGCGCTCCAGCTCCAGATCGAGTTCGGTGGCGAAGTCGTTGCGGCCCTTGGCGACCGCACTCGGCGCTCCGACGCCCTCGACGAAGCGCGCACTGGCGGCATCGAGGATCTCGCTCGCGAGAGCCAGCAGGGACGAAAGTTCGGAATTCGAGCGGGCGGCAGCCATCGGGTCGCAGGCTCAGCGCACCGCGGCCAGCGCCTCGGGCAGCGTGAAGCGGCCCGCGTACAGCGCCTTGCCGACGATCGACCCCTCCACGCCCTCGGGCACCAGCTCGGAGATCGCGATCAGGTCCTCGATGGTCGACACGCCGCCCGAGGCGATGACCGGTGCGTCGGTCGCGGCGCAGACCTCGCGGAGCAAGTCCAGGTTGGGGCCGGTGAGCGTGCCGTCCTTGGTCACATCGGTGACGACATAGCGGGTGCAGCCGTCGCGTTCCAGGCGCTCGAGCACCTCCCACAGGTCGCCGCCGTCGCTGACCCAGCCGCGGCCGCGCAGCCGGTGCTCGCCGTCGATGATGCGCACGTCGAGGCCGACTGCGATGCGCTCGCCGTACTTGGCGAGGGCACGGGCGCACCACTGCGGGTCCTCCAGCGCGGCGGTCCCGAGGTTCACGCGGGCGCAGCCGGTGCCGAGTGCGGCCTCGAGCGATTCGTCGTCACGGATGCCGCCGGACAGCTCCACCTGCACATCGAGCTCGCCGACCACCTTGGCGAGCAGTTCCCGGTTGGAGCCGCGACCGAAGGCCGCGTCGAGATCGACCAGATGCACCCATTCCGCACCGGCTTCCTGCCATGCCAGTGCCGCATCGCGGGGCGAGCCGTAGTTGGTTTCGCTGCCCGCCTCCCCCTGCACGAGGCGCACGGCCTCACCATTGGCGACATCGACAGCAGGTAGCAGCACAAGACTCACGCCAGCAGCTTAGTTGCTTGCTCCGCACCCCCCACCTCCGGCCTGCGGATATGCGCTCCTGATCACCCACCCGAACGATCTCCCCGCAGCTGCCGGTCCGGTGCCGGATGATCGTCGATCGGACGTCGCGTGCAGTATGGCAACGCTGGTCACCCGCGCCAGCAGCAGCGGAGCGCGACTCGATACAGCCGGTCGTCGAGAAGGGAGCGGCGATCATGGGCAAACAGAATCGGCGACGCCGAACCGGGCGAGCGGCGCGTCCCGACGGTCCGGCGCTGGACGCGACCGCTGTGTCATCGGATCCGGAGCGGATAGCCGACGCGATCACGGCGGCGGCCGTGGCGTCGGCGCAAGGTAATGCTGTTGCGGTGCAGCGCTTCATCGAACAGCTTGCCGGTTCCGGTCCGCTGACGTATGAACTGGCGGAGGGCGTGCGACTGGCTGGTCAGCGCATCGTTGATCGGGTCTTCCAGTACGGCTGGCTGCCGATGGATGTCCATCAGGCGGCCCGTCGGCGCGTCGACGAGTTCGCGGTCGGCTATCTCACCGACGTGATGGCCGCGCACCTCGCGCCTTTCGCGCCCGAGCTGGTGGAGGAGACCTGGCGCGCCCAGCTCGACGAGCTGGCGGCAGGCACGTGGTCGGCGGGGGCGCAACCGCATCTCATCCAGTGGGCGACCCGCCAACTGCTGACCGACGCCGAAGCGCTGACCACTGTCGTGGCGGCGCTCGCGCTGCTGGTCCAGCTGCCGAAGCTGGAGCTGATCCGGCCGTTGCCCGGCACCGCGAATGCGCACCCGGCCGCGCACCACGGCGTCGACGAGAAGGTGCTCGGCCGCGTCCGCGGCCTGCTCGCGAAGGCGGAGTCGACCTCGTTCCCCGAGGAGGCCGAAACCCTGTCGGCCAAGGCCCAGGAGCTGATGACCAAGCATGCCCTCGACCGCGTGCTCGTCGATGCGGACACCGCTGCCCCCGATCTGCCCGGTGCCCGCAGGATCTGGCTGGACACCCCCTATGTGGAGGCCAAGGCACTGCTCGTCGAGGTGGTCACCCGAGCCAACCGCTGCCGCGCGATCTTCGTCGCGGCGTGGGAGTTCATGACCGTGGTGGGTGACGAGAGCGATCTGGACGCCGTCGAGCTGCTGACGACGTCCCTGCTCGTGCAGGCGACCAGGGCGATGATCGCCACCGGTAACCAGACCGCTCGCAGCGACGAGTCGCGGTCGCGTGCCTTCCGCAAGGCGTTCCTCACCGCTTACGCCACCCGGATCGGTGAGCGACTCGCGGCGGCGAACGAGACCACGATCACCGAATCCGCCGATGCCGCACGGCTGTTGCCGGTGCTCGCCTCCCATCAGCGCAGCGTGGACGACGCTTTCGACACCCTCTTTCCCGCGGTGCGGAGCCGCGGCATCACGATCCGCAGTGTCGAGGGCTGGGAAGCGGGGCTCGAGGCTGCCGACCGGGCCCGGTTCCAAGGCCGCTGAGCGAAGCCGATAAGCACGCCGACGCCGAGCGGCTATCGGTGTTCGCCGCCGCACACCCGGTTCCGAACGCACCGTTCAGCAATAACAGCCACCTAGCTCGCCTCCGGGCGTATCTACAGCGAGTTCACCCAGTTACGTAGCAGCTGTGCGCCCGCGTCGCCCGACTTCTCAGGATGGAACTGGGTCGCCGCGAGCGGCCCGTTTTCGACGGCCGCCAGGAACGGCACGCCGTGCTCGGCCCAGGTGAGTTTGGGCGAGGCGAAATGTTCGCTCGGCGGGAGGTCCCAGGTTTGGGCGGCATAGGAGTGGACGAAGTAGAAGCGGGTGTCGGCGTCCATGCCCGCGAAGAGCGTGCTGTCGTGCGGCGCTGAGACAGTGTTCCAGCCCATGTGCGGCAGGACTGGGGCCGACAAGCGTTCGACGACGCCGGGCCATTCGGCGCAGCCCTCGGTTTCGACGCCGAATTCGACGCCGCGCTCGAACAGGATCTGCATGCCGACGCAGATGCCGAGCACCGGGCGACCGCCGGCGAGGCGCTGGCCGATGATGCGCTCGCCGCGCACCTTTCGCAGCCCCGCCATGCACGCGGCATAGGCGCCGACACCGGGGACGACCAGACCGTCCGCGGCAAGCGCGGCCTCCGGGTCCGCGGTGACCTCGACCTGCGCGCCCGCACGCACCAGGGCGCGCTCGGCAGAGTGCAGGTTGCCCGAGCCGTAGTCGAGCAGGGCAACGGATCTCTTGGTCACAACGTCCCCTTCGTCGACGGCACGCCACTCACCCGCGGGTCGAGTTCGACGGCGGCGCGCAAAGCCCGTGCCACCGCCTTGAATTCGGCCTCGGTGATGTGATGCTGATCGCGGCCGTAGAGCACCCGCACGTGCAGCGCGATCCGGGCGTTGAGGGCAATCGACTCGAAGACGTGCCGGTTGAGCACGGTGGAATACGGTGCACCCGCAGTGCCGCGGCTCGACACCGGCGAGCCGGGAATCACCGTGTGCAGCAGGTGATCCGGTTCCCCGGTATGCACACAATACGGCCGCCCCGACACATCGACCGCCGCGTGCGCGAGCGTCTCGTCCATCGGGATGAACGCGTCACCGAAGCGCCGGATGCCGGATTTGTCGCCCAGCGCTTTACCGAGTGCCTGGCCGAACACGATCGCGGTGTCCTCGACCGTGTGGTGCGCCTCGATCTCGATGTCGCCTTCGGCGCGCACGGTCAGGTCGAAGCTGGCGTGTGCACCGAGCGCGGTCAGCATGTGGTCGTAAAACGGGACCCCGGTGGAGATCTCGGTCTTACCGGTTCCGTCCAGATCCAGCTCGACGACAATGCTGGATTCCTTGGTGATCCGCTCCACCCGCGCTGTCCTACTCATGCTCACTTCCATTCGCTTCGGGGCCTGTTCATCGGGGTGTCAGGTCGGTGCCGACCACCATGGCGCTGACGCGCAGCAGTTCGTCGTTCTCCGCGGCCAGACCGATCGTGGTGCGCAGATAGCCGGGGATGCCGACATCGCGGATCAGCACGCCCTCGTCCAAGTAGCGCTGCCAGGTCTTCGCGGCATCGGTGAACCGGCCGAACAGCAGGAAATTGGCGTCGCTGGGGATCACGTCGAAACCGAGGTCGCGCAGGGCCGCCGCGACTCGGTCGCGCTGGGCGGCCAATTCGGCGACGCTGGCGAGGGTTTCGTCGGCATGCCGCAGTGCCGCGCGCGCGGCCGCCTGGGTCACCACCGACAGGTGATAGGGCAGCCGCACCAGCAGCATCGCGTCGATCACCGCCGGCGCGGCGACCAGATAGCCGAGTCTGCCGCCCGCGAAAGCGAATGCCTTGCTCATCGTCCTGGTCACCACGAGTTTGGTGGGATACCGGTCGATCAGGCCGATCGCGCTGGGCGCGGCAGAGAACTCGCCGTACGCCTCGTCGACCACCACGATGCCCGGCGCCGCGTCGAGGATCCGCGCCAGATCGTCCTGCGGAATGCTGTGGCCGGTGGGGTTGTTCGGGCTGGTCACGAAAACCACGTTCGGCGAACGTTCGGCGAGGGCGGTCAGCGCGTAGTCGATGTCGAGAGCGAAGTCCGCGTTGCGCTTGGCCTCGATCCATTCGGTGTCGATGCCCTCGGAGATGATCGGGTGCATCGAGTACGACGGCACGAAACCCAGTGCGCTGCGGCCCGGCCCGCCGAAGGCCTGCAGCAGCTGCTGCAGGATCTCATTGGAACCGTTGGCCGCCCAGACATTGGCCGTGTCCACCGCGACACCGGTCTGGCCGCGCAGGTACGCGGCCAGATCCGACCGCAAGGCCACCGCGTCGCGGTCCGGGTAGCGGTGCAGATCGGCCGCCGCGGCCCGAATGGATTCGGCGACGTCGTCGATGAGCGCCCGGCTCGGCGGGTGCGGGTTCTCATTGGTGTTCAGCTGCACGGGCACCGTCAACTGCGGTGCGCCGTAAGGCTTCTTGCCGCGCAGGTTCTCGCGCAGCGGCAGGTCCTCCAGGCTCACTCGGGAACCGGGCAGGGTGATGTCCGGTGTCATGCCAGCGCCTCGAATCGCGCCTGCACAGCCTGACCGTGTGCGGGCAGATCCTCGGCATTGGCCAGCGCGACCACATGACCGGCCACGTCCTTCAACGCCACCTCGTTGTATTCGACGACGTGAATACCGCGCAGGAAGGTCTGCACGCTCAAACCCGAAGAGTGCCTGGCGCATCCGGCCGTCGGCAGCACGTGGTTGGAGCCCGCGCAGTAGTCGCCGAGGCTGACCGGCGCGTACGGGCCGACGAAAATCGCTCCGGCACTGCGCACGCGTGCCGCGACGGCGGCGGCGGCGGCGGTCTGGATCTCGAGGTGTTCTGCCGCATAGGCATTCACCACGCGCAGGCCCTGCTCGATATCGTCGACGAGCACCGTGCCGGACTGCTTGCCCCGCAACGCCTCCGCGACGCGGTGCGCATGCTTGACCACCGTCATCTGCGTGCTGAGCGCGGCATCGACGGCGTCGGCCAGCTCGGCGCTGTCGGTGACGAGGACGCTGGCCGCGAGTACATCGTGCTCGGCCTGGCTGATCAGATCGGCGGCCACGTGCACCGGATCGGCGGTGGCGTCGGCCAGGATCGCGATCTCGGTCGGTCCCGCCTCGGCGTCGATCCCGACCAGGCCGCGGCACAACCGCTTGGCCGCGGTGACGTAGATATTGCCGGGGCCGGTGATCAGGTCGACCGGCTCCAACTGGGCGCCGTCGGTGTCGGTGCCGCCGTAGGACAGCAGCGCCACGGCCTGTGCGCCGCCGACGGCCCACACTTCCTCGACACCGAGCAGCTTCGCGGCCGCCAGGATGGTCGGGTGCGGCAGCCCACCGAACTGTTCCTGCGGCGGCGAGGCGACGACAAGGGATTCGACCCCCGCCGTCTGCGCGGGCACCACGTTCATCACGACGCTGGACGGGTAGACAGCATTGCCGCCCGGCACGTACAGGCCGACCCGCTCGACCGGCACCCAGCGCTCGGTCACGGTGCCGCCCGGCACGACCTCGGTGGTGGTGTCGGTGCGGCGCTGGTCCGCGTGCACCGCGCGGGTGCGTTCGATGGCGACCTCGAGCGCGGCCCGCACGGCCGGATCGAGGTCTTCGAGCGCGGCGTCGAGCTCGGCGGCGGGCACCCGGACGCCGGGCGGGATCACGCCGTCGAACTTCTCACTGAATTCCAGCGCCGCCGAGACGCCGCGGTCACGGATGGCCTCGACCACCGGCCGCACCTGATGCAATACCGAGTCGACGTCGACCCCTCCGCGCGGCAGCGCGGTGCGCAGCTCGGCAGCGGAGGGAGTGCGACCGCGCAGATCAACGCGGGCGAGCTCGATGCGGCTTGTCATCTCGGTGTGCAGTCCTGTCTGTGCTGGTCATGCTTGGAGTTCGACTACCAGCCTATCGGGCGGTCGCCACCGGTTAACCGCCGCATAGAGACAGATCACGCCGCAGCACGCGCCCCGATCACGTTATCCGGCGATCGCCGAGGTCGTCGCAGCCGATCGGTGGCGGCTTCGGCAGACCAGCGGGCCGGACGCGGACCTGCTTCGGGCAAGCGACGGGATCGATTGCGCTCGCGACGGGTAAGGCGCGACAACCCCGCACCGACCCGAGGAGCCGGGGCAGGGCTGCGGGGGTCGATCAGGCGGTGACGAGACGCTTGATGACCATCGGCTCCGCGAGAATTTCGGCGAGCACGTCGCGCACGTGGCAGAAATGCGGTGTGGTGAAGTGCTCGTCGAGGGCAGCGGAGCCGGTCCATTCCTCGACGAGAACCATCCGGGCGGCATCGTTGGGGTCGGTGTAGGGCTGGTAACCGAGGCAGCCGAGTTCGGCGAGCGACGGCTCGATCATTGCCTCGAGGGCGGTGCGCAGACGGTCCTCGTGTCCGGCCGCGGCGCGGAATTCGGCGACAACGTGCAGGTTCATCAGGATTCTCTTTCGGTGTAGAGCGGGTGAGCGTGTTCGTCAGGCCAGTGCGGGGCCGTTTCCCGCACCGGTGGTGGTGATCGCGGTGGCAATTTCCTGGAGGTCTTCGGGGGTCAGCGTCAGCTCGCGCGCGCCGATCCAGCCGTCGATCTGCGCGACAGTGCGCGCGCCGACGATCGCGCCGGTCACGCCCGGCCATGCGGTCGCCCAGGCGAGGGCCACCTCGGCCACGCCGACGTCGTGCCGTGCCGCGATCGGGCGCAGCGCAGCGACGAGGGCGAGGTTCGCGGTGAGACCGGTGGTGAAGTCCGGGTGCGACGAACGCCAGTCGCCGGCATCGAGGGTGCGAGCCCGCTCCGCGCTGAACGCGCCGGTGAGCAGCCCTGATTGCAGCGGCGAGTACACGATGACGCCGGTGCCGTGCCGCTGCGCCCAGGCGATTTCCGGTGCCGCCGAGCGGTTGATCGCCGAGAACGGCGGCTGGATCGCATCGACATGGGCAATGTCTTCGGCGACCTCGAGCTGCGCCGCATCGTGGTTGGACAGCCCGATCGCGCGCACCTTGCCTTCCTTCTTCAGGTCGGCCATCACCTGCCAGTACTCCGCCAGCGGTGTCGCCGCGCCCGCCGCCGCACCCTCGGCGCCGTAGACGAACACCGCGCCGGTATCGGGCCAGTGCACCTGATAGAGGTCGATGTGGTCGACGCGCAGCCGGCGCAGCGAGGCCTCCAGCTCCTGACGCACCGTGTCGGGCCGCATGATCCGGCGCGGCGGGCCGGTGCGGTCGTCGCCTTCCGACCAGATCAGGCCGGTTTTGGTGAACAGGTATGGCCGTTCGGCCTCCGGGATGCCCCCGAGCGCGCTGCCGACCAGGTCCTCGGCATGGCCGAGTCCGTAGGCGGGTGCGGTGTCGATCCAATTCAGACCCGCGCCGATCGCATGGCGGATCGCGGCGATCGAGTCGGCATCATCGGTGGCGCCCCACGAGTATTGCCAACCGGAGCCTGCGATCACCCAGGTGCCGAAGCCGAGCGAGGTGAGGTTCATGCCCGTATCGCCGAACGGGCGAGTGGTGTTCATGGTGTCTGTCTCCAGTCCGTGCCGGAACCGTTCCGGCGGTGACGACAACTTTCGGCGAACGCAACGGCGGTAAACAGCGCCGCGCGAGCCTGGGCACACCGTGACCACCCTCGTGGGCGACCGCGCGGTAATACTGGAATCGTGAGTCTGGATCGACGCGCCGAACTCGGCGAATTCCTGCGTTCCCGGCGGGCGCGCCTGCGTCCCGAGGAGGTCGGGCTGCCCGGCTACGGCAGCCGGCGCCGGGTGCCCGGCCTGCGCCGCGAAGAACTGGCGATGGTGGCCGGTGTGAGTGTCGATCACTATGTGCGCCTGGAACAGGGCCGCACACTGCACTTTTCGGATTCGGTACTGGACGCGGTGGCACAGGCGCTGCGGCTGAACCCGCTGGAACGCGAACATCTGTACCGGCTGGCGCGTCCGTGGTCCGGCGAAGAATCACCCGGCGAGCAGCAGGTGCGCCCCGGTCTGCGCAGACTGCTCGACGCCGCGGGCGATATACCCGCCTATGTGGTCGGGCGCGGCACCACCGTGCTGGCCTGGAATCCGCTTGCCGCGGCACTCATCACCGACTTCGGCGCGCTACCGCCCCGCGAACGCAACCTGGCCCGACTGGTCTTCCTGGACGAGGGCATGCGCGAGCTCTACGAGGATTGGCCCGCCAAGGCCGCCGATGTCGTCGCCTATCTCCGGTTGGACGCGGCCCGCAATCCCGGCGACGAGGGCATCACGACCTTGCTCGCGGAGCTCGGCGACATCCCGGAGTTCCGCAAACATTGGGACAAACACGAACTCGAGGACAAAACCCACGGCCGCTACGTCTATCTGCACCCGGTGGTCGGCAGGCTGGATCTCGGTTTCGAAACGCTGCGCCTGCCCGACGACCCGGACCAGGCCCTGGTCATGCACACCACCGAGGCGGAATCGGCCAGCGCGACAGCGTTGCAGCTGCTGGCGACGTGGCGCGAGAGCACCGCGCATTCCCGCCTGCGGTGATCGGGTCAGCCCGCGGCCTTGGTGTCGCTGTCGATGAGCAGCTTGCCGCCGCTGGCGCTGATCACGCGCAGCGTCACCTGCTTGGACTGGCCGTTGACCGTCAGGTCACCCATACGCATGTCGACGGATCCGTCAGAGTTGTTGGCGCGCTTGTAGGCATCGATGTTGCTGAACGAATCGATGGTGCGTGAGCTCCAGTACTGCCGGAAGGATTGCTCGGTGCCGTACACCTTCTGTGCCGCCGGAGTGAGCAGCGACCAGGAATCAGCGGGGTTGTTGTAGAAATCCACCACCAGCTGTCCGGCGGATCCCCAATCGACGGTCCCCGTACTGGCTGTCTGACCGGGTGCGCCCGGCGTCACCGAGGAGCTCGTGCCGCCCGCTGAGGCGCTCGACGACGGCGGACTTGCCTGCCCGGACGGCGTGCCGCCGCCGCCCTGGGCCAGTGCGCCGATCAGGAGCGCGACCACCACCACCAACGCACCCACCGACGCGCCGATCAGCACCGCCTTGCGCTTGCCGCCCGACTTACGCGGCACCGGTCTCGGCTGCGTTGTCGTGCGCGGATGCGACGCGGTGCGCGGATGTGCGGCAGTGTTGGGCTGTCTGGTGTTTCGGGGCGGCGGCATCGGACGCGATTGCCGTTCGGTGGGCGGATACTGCGTCGAGGCGTTGACCGACGGGCGCAGTGCCCGGGTGGCCGATTCGGGCTCACCGACCTTCCGCCTGCCGAAAGCCTCACTGGCAGGGATGAATCCGGCGGGCACCGGCGTGGACCCGGAGTCCGCGAGCGCGGCGAGATGGTCGTGCGCGGCCCGCATGGTCGGCCGGTCCTCGGGTTCCGGACTCAGCAGCTGCAGCAGGAAATCGGTGGCCGGGCCGGCGTGGCGCGGCTCGCTCACCTGGCCGTTGGCGGCCGCGTACAGCACCGCGAGCGGGTTGGCGCTCGCGCCGTAGGGCGGCTCGCCCTCCAGCGCATGGAAAAGGGTTGCGCCCAAGGCGAATACGTCCGAGGCCGGGGTGGGGTCGGCGCCGCGAGCGCATTCCGGGGCGAGATAGGCGGCGGTGCCGCAGATCAGGCCGGTCTCGGTCAGCGTGACGTCACCGGTGGCGCGCGAGATGCCGAAATCGGTGATCTTCACCGTGCCGTGGTCGTCGAGCAGGATGTTGCCCGGCTTGACGTCGCGGTGCACGATGCCCGCCTGATGCGCCGCGATCAGCGCCGAGGCCACCTGCTCGCCCATCCGCGAGACCTGTGGCAGCGCCAGCATGCCCTGCGCGGAGATCACCGCGGCCAGGCTGCGTGAATTCATGTACTCCATCACCAGACACGGGTCGCCCTCGTGCTCGGTGATGTCGAACACCACGATGGCGTTCGGATGCTGGAATCGGGCCGCATTGCGCGCCTCGCGGATTGCTCGCTGTCGCATGACGTCGCGGTCGGCCGGAGGCAGGCTGGGCTGGATGTGGATCTGCTTGACCGCTACCGAGCGCTGCAGCCGTTCGTCCATGGCACGCCAGACGACACCTGTGCCGCCGCTACCAATCCGCTCGACCAGGCGGTAGTGTTCCGCGATCAATTGACCGGTATCGATGACGCCTACTCCGAACCTTCTCGAAATCGTGACATACCGCGTATTGACCACCCACGCGTTTCCGGGACGAGTGTAGCGGGCCGCAAACCGGGGCACGCGGCAGCGGGGACATATCCACCGCCCACACCGCGACGATGACTATCGCCGCGCCCGCAGCATACGTCCCGCAGCCTCCACCGCGTGGCCCGAACTACCCGCGTCACTGACGAATACGGCGAACGCCAGGTCCCCATCGATGCCGACGAACCAGCCGTGCGCGTGCTTGTCGTCGATGTACTCCGCGGTGCCGGTCTTGCCGAGCAGGCCGGGGATGTCACGCAGCGCGGTGGCGGTGCCACCGGTGACGGTCTCGCGCATCATGGATTTCACCTGGTCATCGACGGTCTGCGGCAGTGTTTCCGCGGTCCTGTCCGCGACGCCCGGCCGCCCGGTCACCAGTACAGGCGCGGGCGCCGAACCTCGGGCGAGCGCGGCCGCGACCAGCGCCATCCCGAACGGCGAGGCTGTTACCTGGCCCTGTCCGATACCGGATTCGACTCGCTGTGCGGGGGTTTCGGCGGGCGGCACTTTACCGGTGACGGTGGTCAGTCCCGGTGTGACGTAGTCGACACCGAGGCCGAGCTGTGCGGCTGCTTTCGTCAACGCGTCGGCTGGCAACTTCACCGCTAAGCCGCCCATGGTGGTGTTGCAGGAGCGCGCGAAGGCGGTGTGCAGCGGCACCTGACCGAGGTCGAAATCGTCGTCGTTCGGAATCCGGCGGCCCTCGATATTCGCGACGCCAGGGCAGGGCAGCACGGTGTCGGGCCTGACCGACCCCGCTTGCAGTGCGGCCGAGACCGTGACGGTCTTGAAGGTCGAGCCCGGCGGGTACAGCCCGGTGAGCGCGATCGGGCCCTGCGCGTCGGCGGCGGCGTTCTGGGCGACCGCGAGCACCTTGCCGGTGGATGGTTGCAGCGCGACGATCGTGGCGGGTTGGGCAATCGGGATGAGCGCGTCCTCGGCGGCGTGCTGGAGGTCGATATCCAGCGTGGTCGCGATGTCGGCGGTCGGCTGCGGATCTTGACCGGCGAGGCGGTTGCCACCGTCGGGGTTCTGGACCCGGACCGCCCAGCCCGTTGCCGCGTCGACCTGCTGCTGCCAGAGCTCGGCCAAGCCCGACAGCGTCGGCGACGCCAGCGACTTGTCGTTGGTCAGCAGCCGGGTCTGCGGGGCGAGGGTGACGCCGCGGGTCGTCTCGAGCGTGGCCTGGATCGGCGCGATGTCGGCGGCGCGCAGGGTGATCGCGGTGATCGGCTTGCCTTGGGCCGCAGCGAGATCCGACTGTAGTGATTGCGCGGTGAGGCCGGGGGCCAGCGGTCCGACCGTGGCGGCGATCGCGCCGGTGTCCGCGCCGGGGCTCACGTTCACCAGCGTCACCACCTGCTGGGTCAGCAGGTCACCGCCGGACGCGTCGAGGATGCGGGCGGGCTGGGGGTACACCGGGTCGTAGGTCAGCGGACCGATGTCGAGGCCGGGCGCGACAGCGGTCGGGTCCCACTTCACCCTCCACCCGTCGCCGGTGTCGTTCGCGGCGCCGGTGGTGGTGTAGGTCCACACGTTCTTGCCGTCCGGTCCGAACTTCCAGGTGGCGGCGAGGGTGAAGGAGTTCTTGTCCGCCGAGCGGACCTCGAAGCTCACCTCTTTGCCGAGACCGTCGTAGAGCCCGTTCAGCGCGGCCGCGGCCTTGGCCGGGTCGTCGGTCAGGGCCGCGGCAGCGGCGATATCGTCGCGGTTCAGCGCGTCGGCGAATTGTCCTGCGACAGTGTCGGGCTGGTCCGGGCCGGAACTGCAACCGGTCAACGCCAGGGCGGGCGCGGCGAACAGGATGAGGACCTTCCGGTGGGTGCGCACCCAGCCGACTGTATCGGGCGACGGCGGCGCGCCGGGGTAGCCGCGTGGCATCGGGGCGCCGCAGGCCGCTGGTCAGCCCGCCAGCCAGGGCCCATCGGCCAGCGCCGCCGCGTCGGCGTCGGCGAGGTCGATATCGAAGACCTCCGACAGGATCTTGGGCAGTTCGCCGGGTGCCAGTTCCCGGACCTCACTCGAACCGTCCGGGCGTTCCACGGTCCAGGCGGTGCCGTCCAGGATGTGATGGACATCCGGGAGAAACCGCTGCACGAACGGCCGCATGGTGAAGGGCGAACGCGACGAGGTCGACACGAAGTGATTGCCCACCGCGAAATCGATGCGGTACTGCGGGTTCAGTGTGAACGTGTAGCGGTCGATCCAGCCGTCGCGGCCGAACTGGTGCAGCACCCACCGGTCGCTGTCCAGCTCGCCGCTGGTGCGCTCCAACCGGAATCGCCACGCGCCGAGGGCGAACTCACCACGACCTTCGGTCAGCTCGTAGGGCTGCAGCGGGCCGGAACCGAATCCGACATCGCAGAGCCACACCCGGTCGTCGTCGCTGGTCGTCACACGCAGCAGCGCGTGGGTGGCGGGCCGGAGGCCGATATCGACGCCCATGGTCACGCGGCCGCTGAGACCGGTGACGCCGAAGCCGAGCCGCTCCAGCACGGCCGCGAACAGCCCGACGTTCTCGTAGCAGTAGCCGCCGCGGCGCTGCCGGATCATCTTGTTCTGCAACGACTCCAGATCCAGCGGAATGTCACGGCCCAGGATGATCTCCAGATTTTCGAAGGGGATCGTGGTGGTGTGCGCGTAGACAAGGGCCCGCAACGTCGCGAGGGTCGGACTGCGGTCACCGTCGAACCCGATGCGCGCCAGATACGCGTCCAGGTCCAGTTCTTCGCCGTTCCAGTGGTAGGCGGGATCGTCGGGCTTACTCATCACACCTCTTCCTCATCATCCGTCTCATCGAGGCAACCACACGGCTGCCGGAACTGTTCCTCCGCGTCGCCGCCATCGCGCGACTCAGGCGGCGCACTTCGCGTTCGGCGGCGCGGCGGGGGCGGTGACAAGCCCGTGCGCGACATCCACGACATAGTCGCGGTCCGGGCCCTCGGTCGGCTCCGTGCCGGCGAGCAGGCGTTCGACCACACAGCCGCCTTCGAAGAACGCCGGGCCGACGCTGTGGTCACCGGGCACCACGACGCCGTCGAGGTCGCGGCCCGTGACGATGGTGTACATCGAGGTCGGCTTGCCCGCGGCGAGCAGGCCTGCCCGCATTTCCACGCTGGTAGCGTACGGCACCACGTCATCGGCGATGCCGTGCACCAGGAACGCGCGCTCTATGTCCATCCGGCCTGCCAGCAGGGCGGGCGAGCGTTCGAGGTAGGCCTGCGGACAAGTGGTCGGCGGGCAGCCGCCCGCGTCGCGTTCGATCTGCGCCGGCAGCTCCGGGTCGATTCCCGCCGAGGCCAGCCACATCGTGAAATCGTCTGCCGGGCCGTAATTGTTCACCCAATAGTCGAACAGTCCACGCGGACCGTTGGCCACGGCGAGGCCGCTCATGATCCCGCCCTGACTCCAGCCCCACAGCACGGTGCGGGCAATCGAGGGATGCTCGTTCCGATACCACTGGGTTGCCGCGACGATGTCGTGCCAGCCTGCCCAGAGGTTCCATTCACCGGGCTTCCATACGCTGGTCGCGCTGCGCAGATCCATTGACACGACCGGGGTCGCGGTGCGCTGCGCGATCGAGGTCAGATAGCCGGCGTAGTCGGCGGCCGAACCGCCGTGCCCGTGCACGGCGGTGACCAGGTCCCGCGGCACGAGATCGCCCGGCGCGCACCGATACGGCTCGTAGACCAGTCCCGTCGCGTCCTCACCGTCCACGGTCAGCGTGATCGGCCGCACCGCGACTCGCACCTGGCATTGCGGCTCCGCCGAAACGGACGGCGCGACAGAAATGGTCGCCGCCAGCACACTCAGCACCGCACAACACACCGCAAGCAGTCCGTATCCGCGCGTCACCCTCGCATGATGCCATGCCGCGATCGGTGTCCGGCGCCGCGAACGCCGACCAGAATTCCACCCGCGATCGCGGCAGTGAGCACGACCATCGCGAAGGCGGCGGCGGCACCGGTCAACCCGATTGCGTCGCTGAGGAAACCCGCCGCGAGCGGCAGCACCGCCGCGGGCACATAGCCGCCGACATTCTGGGCGGCGTTCGCCTCGGCCAGCCGCGCGGCGGGCACGGCGGCGCTGATCGCCGTCAGTCCGGCGAATTGCCCCATCCCCTGCCCGAGACCGGCCAGTACGGCGGCCACGCCGAACAACATGATGGACGCGGTGAACACCGACACCCCGAGCGCGATCATGCTCGCCGTGGTCGCGACGGCACTGCCGAGCATGATGGTGCGAATCGGCAAGCGCCGCACCGCGAACTGGATGCCGGTCGCGCCGAGGAACATGACGAAGGCCAGCCCGCCCGCGACAACCCTGTTGGTCGCCCCGAGCAGGCTCGACAACAGCGACGGGCCCAGCGACAGCACGAAGGACGTCGCGGTGATCCCGGGCGCGAAGACGGCGATCCCGAGCAATACCGCCGCCCGCCCGCCCGGTGCCACCGCCGGAATCCGGATCCACGACCCGCGCCCGCCCGCGCCCTTCGGCAAGGGCAAGCGTGCGACCACCACCGATGCCGAGATCAACAGCGCGAACTCGACGGCGAAGATGGTGACGGTCGGGCCGGGCAAGGTCTCCGAAAACACCCCGGCCAGCAACGGCCCGAAGCCGGCGCCGAGGACCATCGCCGCGGACGCCGCCAGTGCGGCAAGACGTGTGCGATCCGGACCGCCGACCTCGGTGACCGCCGCCATCCCGGCGGAGACGGCGGCGCCCACCGCGATCCCGGTCAGCAGCCGGGCGAGCGCGAGCACGAATACCGAAGTCGCCGTGGCGAAGAGCACGCACGCGAGCATCGCGAGCGCGAGCGCAGGCAGCAGCACCGGCTTGCGGCCGAGGCGATCGGACACCACACCAGCCGTCAGCAGTGCGCCGAGCAGACCGACGATGTAGCAGGCGAAGATCGCGGTCAAGGTGCCCGAGGAGAAGCCGAGTGCGCGCTGCCAGACGACATACAGCGGGGTCGGCGCGTTCGACAGGATGAACACCGCGAACACCGGCCACGCGGCCAGCCAGATCATTGCGCTATGCGCCCGGCCTTTTCCGGCCGACTGGTGCGGCCTAGTCACGACTGCCGTCATGCGATCTCCTTGTTCGACTTTTCTCGTACCAGTACGACAGTAGTCGAACTTAGCATCCAGTACGATAGAACTCGTACAAGACGTCCGCGAACCGAGGAGACCCGATGCCGTCGGCCACCCGCGCACCAGGCACCAGCGTCGCGCCGCTGCCCGAGCCCGCGCGCGACGATCTCCGCCTCGAAGACGTGCTCGGTGTACTCAGCGACCCGCTGCGCCTGCACATCGTGCAGAAGCTGCTGCTGGAATCGCCCGATACCGATCGCTCCTGCGGCTGGTTCGGCATCGATCGACCGAAATCGACACTCACCCACCACTTTCGAGTGCTGCGCGAGGCCGGGGTCACGCGCCAGCAGCAGTACGGGCTCGAACGGCGCAGCCGCGTGCGCATCGAGGACCTCGACACGCGCTTTCCCGGCCTGCTCGATCTCGTGCGCGCCTGGCAACCGGCGGACTGAACGCATCGAAACGCGGTAAATCCTCGACGAGGCACGGTAATTCGGTGCACGCGAGTCGCGCCGTCGCCTGCTATCGTCCGCGATAGTCGATCCACCGTTCGGGCCTGGCACGGGTCTGCCGCTCCGAGCATCGTTCCGGGGAGTTGTCATGGCCTTCTTGAATCGCCTCATGTCCAACGCAGCCTCGATCAGCCTCCTGATGGATAAGGCGCCGCAGTGGCGGGCGCAGCTGCTTGCCAAGAAGAACGAGCTGCGCGGCGGCTCCTTTCGCGACGCGAGCATGGGCATCTGCGCTCTGGTAGCCGCCGCAGACGGCGACATCGACCAGACCGAGCGGGTGCGCGTGGCCGGGCTCATCGGGTCCGACCCCGTCCTGCAGAACTTTCCGATCGATGATCTGCGCGCACTGTTCGAAGACAACTGCCACCGCCTCGCGAGCGACCCCGCGTTCGGTCGCGCGTATGTCCTGCAGCAGATCAGCAAAGCCGTTGGCAAGCCGACCGAGGCGAACGCCGTGATCCAGATCGGCATCATGATCGGCAACGCGGACGGCGACTTCGATCAGTCCGAGATGGCAGTAGTGCGCGAAGCGTGCCAGACCTTGCGGCTGAACCCGCAGGACTTCGGGCTCTGACGCACGAGCTCGACGCCATCGGGGATCACCACGGCGTGCCCGGCGGTTAAGATTCGCCTATGCGTTCGATTGATGCGGCACAGCGGCGAGCCCGGCTCGCGCTACGACACCGGCTGGCCACTGCCGCCCGCACCGATGAGGTCACCGATATCGCGCGGTCGCTCGTCGTTCTGCACGCGACCGATCCGGCGACGGTGTTCCTGTCGGTCGGCGCGCGCAGCCACACCGCCACTCCGGCGCACGTCGAGCAGGCACTGTACGACGATCGCACCCTGCTGCGGCTGCTCGCGATGCGACGCACCATGTTCGTCGCGCCGGTGGAGCTGTTGCCGGTGCTGCAGGCTTCGTGCGCGGACGCGCTCGCCGAGAAGCAGCGCCGCACCTATGGCAAGTTCCTCGAGGTAGCCGGAGTGGTCGATGGCAATGTCCGCGAATGGCTCGCCGATGTCGAAGACGAGACCCACAAGGCGCTGCTCGCTCGCGGCGCGGCCACCGGCGCCCAGCTGAGCAAGGACGTGCCCCGCTTGCGCACGCAGGTGGATCCGGCACCGGGGAAGGCGTATTCGAAGCCGACCAGCATCACCACCTGGGTGCTGGTGATCCTCGGTGTCGAAGGCCGCATCGTGCGCGGTCGCCCGAACGGCAGCTGGACCAGTAGCCAATACAGCTGGGCTCCGGCGGAGTCGTGGCTGCCCGACGGTGTCGCGACGATGCCGGCGGACCTCGCCCGCGCCGAACTGGTCCGAAAGTGGTTGTCGGCCTTCGGCCCCGCCCCCCTCACAGATATCAAATGGTGGACCGGCTGGTCCCTCGGCGATGTCCGCAAGGCCCTCGCCCTGCTCGATACCGTCGAGGTCGACCTGGACGGCGCCACCGGCCTCCTGCTCGCCGATGACCTGGAGCCCGTCCCCACCCCCGACCCCTGGGTCTCGCTGCTGCCCGCCCTCGACCCCACCCCGATGGGCTGGCAATCCCGCGACTGGTATCTGGGCCCGCACGCACCGGCCCTGTTCGACCGCAATGGCAATATCGGACCCACCATCTGGTGCGACGGCCGCATCGTCGGCGGCTGGGCGCAACGCAAGGACGGCGAGATCGCCTACCGTCTCCTGGAAGACGTCGGCTCCGACGCCGCAGCCATGATCGATGCCGAAGTAGCCCGCACCACCGGCTGGTTCGGCGACGTCCGCGCCATCCCCCGCTTCCGCACCCCGCTCGAGCGTGAACTCACGGCTTGAGCGGACACGCATAGGCGATGCGAGCGCTCGGCCACGGCGGTCCCGCTACATGTCCAAGCCGAGGTCGAGCACACGCACCGAGTGGGTGAGTGCGCCCACCGCCAGGTAATCCACACCGGTGCGGGCGTAGCCGGCGGCATCGTCGAGAGTCAGGCCGCCGGAGGATTCGAGTCGGGTCTGCGGGGCCTTGGCGTCGCGACGCTGGACGGCGGCCTGGGTCTGCCAGAGCGGGAAGTTGTCCAGCAGGACGAGTTCCACGTTTTCGGCCAGCACCGCGTCCAGTTGCTCGAGGCTGTCGACCTCGACCTCGCAGGCGATGTCAGGGGCCATGGCGCGGACCGCGCGCAGTGCATCGACCACCGAACCGGCGGCGACCACGTGGTTGTCCTTGATCAGCGCGGCGTCGCCGAGACCCATCCGGTGGTTCACTCCCCCGCCTACCCGCACCGCGTACTTTTGCAGGGCGCGCAGGCCGGGCAATGTCTTTCGGCTGTCGCGGATCCGGCATGTCGTGCCGGCGACCTCGTCCACCCACGCGGCGGTGGCCGTCGCGATGCCCGACAGGTGGCAGACCAGATTCAGCATGGTGCGTTCGGCGGTGAGCAGACCGCGCGTCGGTGCGACCAGTCCGAGCACCGATTGTCCCGGCGTCACCCGGGTGCCATCGGCAACCCGGTCGGTGATCTCGTAGTTCCCTGCTCCGATCACCTCGTCGAGGACGAGCAACCCGACATCGAGCCCGGCGACCGTCCCGGGCTGCCGCGACACCACCGAAGCCTTCACCACCGCCTCCGCGGGAACCGTTGCCGCAGTAGTGATGTCGGGCCCGTACCGCAGATCCTCGTCCAACGCCGTACGAATAAGCGCGAGCACCTCGCCCCGCTCGAGCCCACTATCCGAACTCATCACTGCACTCCTACTCTCCACGCCCGCAGTGGGCAGTACTCGAGGTCCCGGGCCGAGGTGAGCGGCACACCGTGACGGGCGCTTCCCGCGTTGTGCCGCAACCATGTGCCATCCATCGCCCTTGCGGTCACGATGCGCTCGGGAGGGAGTCTCGGGGCCAGGGGTCGGCGACGGCGAATCCATCGGGCGCCGGGACCGGTTGCCCCTCGGAACCCAGGCGGAATGCGACGCTGTGCTGCTGGCGTTCGGTCGGCTCCTGGTGGTCGGAGCGGGTGTGGCAACCGCGGCTCTCGGTGCGGGCCGCGGCGGCCAGCAGCAGCACTCGGGCGGTCAAGGTGAGCGCGGCATCCTCGAACTCAGCGATGCGTTGCGCCGCAATGCTGCTCGGCGAGCCCTGCGCCGGGCCCGGTAGCGGCACGACGCCGTTCGGTGACGACGCGTCTTTGTGCTCCGCCGTGTCATTACGTGGCCCACGACCGTCTTGCACCGGCCGATCGCCGGGTATCGCCGCGGCATCGTCCATCGACGGATCGATCGCCGCCGCACCGCGCGGCGCCGCACTGCTGTCACGCGCCGCCGGACTCGCGGAACCATGGCCCGTCCGCGTCACGCGATGCAGCACGGCATGCTCCAGCCTGCGTGTCGCATCGGCCAGACCGGCGGCGTCGCGGACGACCGAGCCGTGCGCGGTCATCAACTGTTGCACCAGCATTCGGTCGACGCGGGGTACGGCACGGAGCGGGATTTCGGTGATGGGCACTTCCTCTCCGAGGCGTTCTGCCGCGGCCGCCCCGGCGCGTTCGCCCACGACGAGCCCCTCGAGCAGGCTGTTGGAGGCCAGCCGATTCGCGCCGTGCAGGCCGGTTCGCGCCACCTCGCCCGCCGCGTACAAGCCGGGGACGGCGGTGCGGCCGTGCGTATCGGTGACCACCCCGCCGCATTGATAGTGCGCGGCGGGAGCGACCGGGATGAGGTCGGTGCGGGGATCGATGCCCGCGGCCAGGCAAGAGGCGGTAATCGTCGGAAACCGTTGCGGGAATCCGTCGATGGACCTGGCGTCGAGATACACGTGGTCGGCGCCGAGTGCCCGCATCCGCTCCGCGATGGCCCGCGACACCACGTCACGCGGTGCCAGATCACCTCGGGGGTGCACACCCGTGGTCACCGAATTGCCTTCGGAATCCACCAGTGTCGCGCCCTCACCGCGGACGGCCTCACTGATCAGCGGCCTGCGACCGGTCCCGCCCGGCGTGTACAGCACCGTCGGGTGGAACTGGACGAATTCCAGATCGGCCACGGTCGCTCCGGCCCACAGCGCCAGCGCGATACCGTCCGCGGTCGCACCGGGCGGGTTGGTGCTGAGGGCGTACAGCTGGCCGAGCCCGCCGGTGGCCAGCAGCACCGCCGGTGCGTGCACGACCCCGAATCCGCGCTCGGACACCGCGATCACGCCCTGCACACCGCCGGGACCGGTGACGATCTCCAATGCCGCGGTGCCGAAGAGGACCGGAAGGCCGGCCGCGTTCAGCGCACGCTGCACCTCCGCGCCGGTGGCGTCGCCGCCGGCGTGGATGATCCGTCGAGTGCTGTGCCCGCCCTCGCGGGTGCGCGAAATCTGGCCGTCGCGACCGAGATCGAATACCGCACCCAGGTCCGTCAGCGCGACGATCGCGTCTTGACCGCCTTCGACGATCGACCGCACCGCATCGACATCACAGAGCCCGGCGCCTGCCTCGACCGTGTCGTCCACATGGGACTCCACCGAATCCCCGTGCGGCGCGACGACGGCGATCCCGCCCTGGGCGTACTGGGTGGAGGTGTCGGTCGCTCCGCCCTTGCTGAGGATGAGCACCCGGAGACCGCGCAGCGACGCGGTGCGCGCCGCGGTCAGACCGGCGACACCGCCACCGATCACGATCAGGTCGGCGTCGGCCTCCCAGTCGATCCGGGGCGGCACGATCGTCATGTGCTCCTGCCGCTCCGGACGAGCACGTGGGCCCGGTTATTGATCTCGGTCAGCCGACGCACCGGAACATATTCCAGCGCAGCCGTTTCCAGCATCGGGCGGGCGGCGCTCATTCCCCACCGCCCGGGTTGCCGATCTCGATCATGCGCTGCACCGAGTTACGCGCCAGCGCCGCGGTTTCCAGATCGACATGCACCTCGTCGCGGTTCTCCACCAGGGCTCGAAGCAACGCGGCCGGGGTGATCATCTTCATGTATTTGCACGAGGCCCGGTCGTTGACGGCCTGGAAGTCGATGCCGGGGGCGGCCTTGCGCAGCTGGTGCAGCATGCCGACCTCGGTGGCGACGAGCACCTGGCTCGACTTGGCGACCCTGGCGGCATCGATCATGCCGCCGGTGGACAGGATGTGCACCCGGTCGGCCGGGAACGAACCCGCACCCGCGAGGTACAACGCCGAAGTGGCGCAACCACATTCGGGGTGCACGAACAGTTCGGCGTCCGGGTGGGTGCGGGCCTGCTCCTGCAGTTCCTCGCCGTTGATGCCCGCGTGCACATGGCATTCGCCCGCCCAGATCTGCATGTTCTCACGACCGGTGACGCGCTTGACGTGTGCGCCGAGGAACTGGTCCGGCAGGAACAGCACCTCGCGGTCCGGGTCGATCGAGGCGACCACGTCCACCGCGTTCGAGGAGGTGCAGCAGATATCGGTGAGCGCCTTCACCGCGGCCGTGGTGTTCACATACGACACGACGACGGCGTTCGGGAATTCCGCCTTCCATGCGCGCAATTCGTCCGCGGTGATGGAATCGGCGAGCGAGCAGCCTGCCCGCTGGTCCGGAATCAGCACGGTCTTCTCGGGGCTGAGGATCTTGGCCGTCTCCGCCATGAAATGCACGCCACAGAACACGATGGTGTCCTCGGGCGCCTCGGCCGCGATCCGGGACAGCGCCAGCGAGTCCCCGACATGATCGGCCACGTCCTGGATCTCGGGCAGCTGGTAGTTGTGCGCGAGAATCGTGGCGTTGCGCTCGCGCGCCAATCGCTTGATCTCCCGCGCCCACTCGGGCGTCCCCTCGACGCCAGTGAATCCCGAGGGCCCGTCGGTGACCTGCTCCATCAGCGTGGTGCCAGGCGCGGTTGCGAGCTCTGCTCCCATCGTCGCCATGGTGGCTCCTTCCTCCATGCGCTCGGCAACACCGCCGAATTCGCACCAAACCAGGTTTTCGACTTATAATCGAAAACGTGCCCCATAGTAACACCATCCACGAATCGCTCACCGCGGTGTTCCAGGTGCGGCGCTTCCCCTCCGATATCACCGCAGGTCCCGGCCCCGCAGAGCGCTCCGGCGAGGTCATCCGACGCTGCCCACCCGACCAGCGAACCGAACTCGCCGTGCTGCTCTGGCAGCGCGCACTCGACCCACAGAAGGCCACCTGGTCGCTACCGGGCGGCCGACTGGGCGACGATGAAGACCTCGACGACTCGGCCAGGCGCCAGCTCGCCGAAAAGGTCGACGTGCGCGAGCTGACCCACTTGGAGCAGCTGTCGGTCTTCAGTAAGCCCGACCGAGTCCCCCACCCGCGCCGCATCGCCTCGGCCTACCTCGGACTCGTCCCGCTGACCGCTGATCCGCAGCTACCCTCCGACACCGCGTGGCACCCGGTCTCCGCCCTGCCCGATATGTCCTTCGACCACGGCACGGTCGTCGACCACGCCCGCACCCGACTCGCCGCGAAACTCTCCTACACCAACATCGCCTTCGCCCTGGCCCCCGACCGCTTCACCATGTCTACCCTGCGCGAAATCTATTGCGTCGCACTCGGCTACGACGTCGACACCACGAACCTGCAACGAGTCCTGACCCGGCGCAGGGTCATCACCCCCACGGGCGCCACCACGGCCCCCGGCCGCGCGGGTGGCAGGCCCGCCGCGGTATACCGCTTCACCGACTCCGGCCTCCGCGTGACCGACGAATTCGCGGCGTTGCGACCGCCGACCTGACCGCCGCGTATAGGTCGCTGGTAGCCGAACCCGCCCAACCCACGCCGCTCCGACACAGGCGGCCCGACACAGGCGGCCCGACACCCGGCAGACCGGATGTCGGGCCGTGGTTCGCCGCCGCTATCGCAAGAGGCAGACGGGCCAAAGACACGGAAACACAGCATGTTCCGCGACGTTAGCGCCGTGTCCCGCAACCTCGTCTGTCGACTCCGCTCCGGCAACCGGCGCGCCAACGGCTACGGTCACCAGCAGCATGGCCCCGACCGCCACAGATTTCCACATCAGGACTCCCCCTCTGATTCGAACGGATCTTCTTGTTACCGACCGAATCCGGATCGACGACCCCGCCCGGTGTTCGATCAATCGCACGACCTCGACGCTAGGAGAATCGCGCGGCGGGCGACGCGAACGAGCCGCGCTCGAACCGCGGAATCAGCTGGTCACGGCTGTTTATGGAGAACTCCGGACCGGATGTAGGAGCGCGAACCACCCAGGCGCAGTTGTCCGGACCGGAAAAGAATCGGCACAGCGACGGCCTGGTGGTTGCCTGTCGACGCCGATGATCGCTCCGGAGAACGACTCGCCGACTACGCGTCACAGGCCGTCAGGCAACCCCTGCGGATAGCAGCCGCGGCACACCATGTCGAGCACCGGTACCGCAGACCCGAACGATCGCCCGCTACCGGGCGGCAATCAGCATGGCTAGACGGTGCGCCGTCGGTTTGTTTCGTCGTCGCGATCTCGTGGTCCGAGAACGTGCAGCACCTCATCCCGGTCGAATCCGGGAAACAGGGCCTCGACCGCTTCGGCCATCGACCGGTCCGGTGCGCCACCGATCTGGTTCAACAGCAGATGTCCCACCTCATGCCGGACGACATGGCCGACATCCGCATCCGAAGCCGCTGCGTCACAGGCGATGACGATCTCGGCCGTGCGTTCCATCACCAGCCCGCACGGTGCCCCCTCGGCGCGGAGACCCGCCACCGGCAATAGCCGAATTCGCTTGCCTGTCACAGCTTCGGCCCGCTCTATGAATGCCGCCAGGGTCCACGGCAGTGGCACGGCAAGCATTTCCGCCATCCGCCACAGCTGCTCGATTATCGGATCCCTCCGCGGATCGGGACTCACAAGGCATCCAACGCCCGCACCAGGGCGGACAGGTCGGCATCCGCACACAGGGCACCGCCGCCACGCAACGCCAACCGGGTGACACCGGCCTCGCGAATGCTCCGCAGCAGTTCCAAGTTCCGATGCAGCACCACGACTTCTGGACCGGCATCCGTGAGATAGCGCCCGGGAACACCGAAATACCCCGCCAACGCGACCAGGACCGCGGGATCGCCATCGGAAACACCGCGCCGCAACGCCTTCAACACCCCGGCCGATACCGGGAACCCCACCCGCCGCGTCAGCTCCCGGGCCACCTCGTCGCCGGACCGCTCCGGTTCCGTCCGCGCGTGAAACGTCGCGAACAGCTGATCGACCCGCTCGGCCACACTCGGGCACCAGTTATCACGCATTCTGCACCCCACCGGCGAGACTACTTACCATCCGAGTCTGGGCCCGGCACGGCGGACTGTCCAGTCGCCTCCGAACAGCGGTCAGGGCCGCGCTCCCCGAACGCGGACCGCACCCGACTCGGCGACCTCCGCGGTCGGCGGTCGGCATCGCGGGTCAGCCATCAGCCATCAGCCATCAGCCATCAGCCATCAGCTGTCAACCGTCAGCAGTCAACCGTCACCGGCGAGCCGTCAGCTGTAACCGGTCCGCTGTAAGCAGTCAGCTGACTGACCGAAATACCTCGTGTCACGAATCCTGCGACTGATTCTTATGTTTCCGCGTCCGGCGATACTGCCGCTTGCTGGGAACAGGTTGCGCAGCACTGGACCGGCGCAGCGCAGCGCGCCGCCGCCACGCCACCAAATCCGGCCGCTCCCCACCGTGCTCCGGGTACATCCCCGCCAACACCAGTGCCTGGTTACGTTCGTTCATTGCCAACACCTCCTTCCCACTATCGAAACGACTGCCGATCCACGGTAGCGGCGGCAGGCGTCGGCACTCCACTCATTTATCTGCCGGTGCAACACCTTCGAGCGTCCGCCTATACGCATGGATCACAGCGCGGCACCCACTCGAACTCGCCCCTGCGCTGGGTGCGACTCAGCCGCGCTCGCGGCTTCAGCTCGCGGCCGTGTTCCGCACCCGTCGCGACGGCGCCGACGCTTATTCGAATCGGCCACCGAACAATGGCGGGGCGCGGGCCGTGCCCCGCAGGGGGGGGCGGGGGCGCGGGGGAGTGGACGTCGTGCCCTCCCACCCCCCCCCCGG
>NZ_JBHVDF010000022.1:0-23595 GCF_042802915.1 Nocardia sp. NPDC057440 | reverse complement strand
GCCCCCGGCCCGCGCGCCCACGAATATTTTACGCCGCCCCCCCCCACCCGGGGCGGCCCCGGGCCCGCCCCGCCGCGCCCCCCCCCGCGGCAGCGGATATCGCTGATTCCGAAGAACCCCCTGCGTTCTCGGAAGCGGTGACATCCGCCGTGTCAGGGCCGCGTTCGGAACCCGTGGCACCGTAGGCATATTCGGAGCGGACCGAGCTTTGGCGCTGCTCGATATCGATGCCGCCACAGACTGCCGGACCGGCGGGCTCGACGTCGGAGCGATCGCCTCCGACCCGCATCGAGCGTAGGCGGCTTGCCGCACGCCGATGGACGACTCCACCATCGGATGCGGTGAATGTGCAGCTGAAAAGGTCGGAGATCGTTTCCGGACCGGAAGATTCAGTCAGTTCGCCGACCGCAGTGCGACCGCGTTCGGCTCGTTCCCGACGGCGCTGCGCGCGCGTTCCCAGTAGGCGGCGAGCGCGGGTGAGTTCGGCGTAGCGCCGGCCGACAGGTCAGGCCGTCTTCATCTGCGGCGTCGGCGGTGGCGGCGCAGGCGCGCGGCGCCCGATGGCGGCAACGCCCCAGAACAGCAGCTCCACCAGCCAGAACAACAGGAGAAACAGCTGCACGACGGTCGCCGGAATGACGAGGAACGGGACTGCCAACGCGGCGATCAGCACGAAGCGGGCAATATCCAGCGGGTCTGCGCCACGCAGGCGGCTGCCCAGACGCACTGCGGCCCACATCATCCAGCGACGCGGCACCGACACGCCCGCCTCGTGTAACGCGCGCCGGAAAATTCCGTCCGCGTCGGCCACACCCACCACGCCGGAGCTACGCAGGTAGTCGTGCAGAATGGCGGCTCTGGTGTAGGCGCCGTAGCGGGGTATCAACCAGACGAACGCGCGCGGCACCGACGCGAAATCGGTGCGGAAGCCTTCGGGGATAACGAATTCCTCGTCCGCGCCGTGATAAACCAGCGGCGCGGCCACCCGCCAGAACTTCGCGTCGAGCTCCTCGACGACAGGCCCGTTACCGACGAACGCCACGACCCGTTCCTCTCTGAACGCAGAGCGTGTCCCAACAATTCTAGGTTGTCGTGGTACTTCCGCGCCGACCCCACAGGCAACAGTTCGGCCACCGCGTCAGTAGGTGGGACGAGACTTCGGCATCGAACCGGATCCGGGCTCGCGGGTCGGCCCGTACTCACCGTGGCGGACGGCCCCATTACCCGCATGCTCGGCGATGTAGGGCCGGTAAACGCTTGCCCCGGAGAAGAATCGATCGTCGACCGGCCTGTTCTCCCCGAACGGTCCGCTGAATCCGGTACCGAGATCGTCCGACGGGTAGAGCGCGGCGACGAACAACACCACCAGTGACGCCAGCAGCGGCTGCACGATCAGTGCCAGCCAGCTGCTCACCTCCGTAGGCAACGCCACGATCTGCCCGACGGGCGGATCGTGCGGACGCGGATGTTGCCAACGGGTGAGCTGCTCGCCCACCCAGGACATCGCGAACGCACCGGCGAGAGACCCGGCCAGCAGCCCGAGTTGCACGATCGGCCCTCGCACCGCACGCCACCGCCACGCACCCACCGCGGACAGCACGCCGGTCACCGCGCCGATGCACACGAAGATCGCCAACGCATCGAACTGATGCGTGCTTTCCCCGGTCAGTGCAGAGCCGCGGCCGGGCTGCACCACGAGCAGTTGCTCGGTCGGCGCCAGCCAACTCCACACGACGCCGCCGAGCACGCTGAGCAGCAACACCGCGAAGCAGATGACCACCGCCGCGCGCACCTCACGCCGGATCCCCGCGACCACTAGCGGCGTTCCAGACTCGCCGAGTCGAGCACGCCGTGCCGTGAGCACTTCGCCCACCAGCCGTCCGGGCTCACCTGCACGACCATCCGGCGACCGCACTCCGCACAGAAGCGCGGCGGTTCCAGCCCCATTGCAGCAGCGGTCGGCACCGGGTCATCCAGACCCGGCACGATCCGCTTGCCGGTGAACGGGTTGTAGCGCTCGTCCATATCCATGACAGTACTGTCAGAGCGTTTCGTTGAGCGCTTTGATGGGCATCTTCAACTCACCGAGCAGATCCAGGTCCGCTTCGGCGGGCCTTCCGAGGGTGGTCAGGTAGTTGCCGACGATGACGGCGTTGATGCCGCCGAGGATGCCCTGCTTGGCGCCGAGGTCGCCGAGGGTGATCTCGCGGCCGCCCGCGAAGCGAAGCATGGTGCGCGGCAACGCGAGCCGGAACGCCGCGACTGCGCGCAGCGCGTCGGCGGCGGGCAGCACTTCGAGGTCGCCGAAAGGGGTGCCGGGGCGCGGGTTGAGGAAGTTCAGCGGGACCTCGTCGGGCTCGAGCTTGGCGAGATCGGCGGCGAATTCGGCGCGCTGCTCCAGGCTTTCGCCCATGCCGAGGATGCCGCCGCAGCACACCTCCATGCCCGCTTCGCGCACCATGCGCAGGGTGTCCCAGCGCTCTTCCCAGCTGTGCGTGGTGACCACGTTCGGGAAGTGCGAACGGGAGGTCTCCAGGTTGTGGTTGTAGCGGTGCACGCCCATGGCGGCCAGCTGGTCGACCTGCTCCTGGGTAAGCATGCCCAGCGAGCAGGCGACCTGGATGTCGACCTCGTTGCGGATGGCCTCGACGCCCGCGGCAACCTGCGCCATCAGCCGCTCGTCCGGGCCACGGACGGCGGCGACGATGCAGAACTCGGTGGCGCCGGACTTAGCGGTCTGCTTGGCCGCCTCGACGAGGCTGGGGATATCGAGCCAGGCGGCGCGCACCGGCGACTGGAACAGGCCGGACTGGGAGCAGAAGTGGCAGTCTTCCGGGCAACCGCCGGTCTTGAGGCTGATGATGCCCTCGACCTCGACCTCAGGGCCGCACCACTTCATGCGCACCTCGTGCGCGAGGGCCAGTAGGTCTTCGAGCCGATCGTCGCCGAGCCGCAGCACCTCTAGGGTCTGCTCCTGGGTCAGGCCGACCCCACGCTCGAGCACCTGCTCGCGGGCAATGGCCAAGATATCGGTCTGAACGGGTGCCTGGGTCACTGCACGAATCCCTTCGTCCGGTGCAGTACACGGTCGATCCGCTGGGGTTCACCCCAGGTGGCCGTGCAACTTGAACGGTGTTCAGGCTAGGGTAATGGTAAGAGTGAGTCAAAACACGACGGGGAAGGAATCCGGGTGCAACTGCACAGAGCGGACGTGGTCGACGGCGCTGTCGCCATTCTCGACCACTACGGTCTCGCCGATCTGACCATGCGCAGGCTCGCGGGCTCACTACAGGTGCAGCCCGGGGCCCTGTACTGGCACTTCCCCAATAAACAGGCATTGCTCGGCGCGGTCGCCGACAAGATCCTCGCGCCGATGGACGAGCCGATCGACGCGATCGAATGGTCGGGCCAGATCACCGAACTCGCGCATCGGCTGCGCGACTGCCTGCTGGCCTACCGCGACGGCGCCGAACTGGTCTCAGCCACCTACGCCTCCCGCCTCACCACGAACAAAGGCCGGGAACGCCTGGTGAGCGCGGCAATCCGCGCAGGCATGCCCCGCCACGAAGCCGAACTGGCCGCCTACACCCTGCTGTATTACGTCCTCGGCCAAACAGTCGACGAACAGTCCAGAATGCAAATGGACTCGGTCGGCGCCCTCCCCGAGAACGCCTCCCCCCTCGACGAAACCCCCGACGCCACCGCCCGTTTCGACTTCGGCCTGCAACTGTTCATCGGCGGCGTCCGTCACCTCCTCGGCACCCGCGTCCGCTGACCGCGAACCGCACCTGGTTCTGCCCGACGAACCGAACGGCCGAATACCGCAAAACCGGTTGAACCAGGACGACTTCGCACCAGGCGACCGGGTGGATTTCGCGCAGCGCGCTACCGGATCTCACCCTGCCTGCCGGGCAGTGGACCGCCCACATGCGGCACATAGTCGCGGCGGCACGCCGAGGCGCCTCCACGGTGTGCCACTCATGAGACTTGTTCGGTCGGGTGCGGCGTTGCGCTCGAAACCTGGGCGTTGTGACGCCCAAGCGCCGGCGCGGGGCCGGGGAACCAGCGGTGCATGGCGGCGGCTCCCGCGGTGGCCGCGGCGGCGAGGGCGATTGCCGCGACGCCGAGAACTGTTGCGGCGCTGATCAGCCCGACGGCGATCGGGCCGACGAACGAGCCGATGTCGTGGGTGAGGCGCCAGGCGCCGAGGAATTCGGCGCGTTGCCCCTCAGGGGCGACGTCGGTGCCGACGGTCATGATCAGGCCGTTGCTCACGCCGTTGGCGAGGCCGAGCAGCACCGCTACGCCGGCGAGTTCCAGTGCCGACGAGGCGAAGGGGATGGCGGCGTATCCGGCGGCGAACAGCAGCATCGACGGGACACCGGTGGCGCGGCGGCCGTAGCGGTCCAACCAGACGCCCGCGGGATAGGACATCAACACGTCCATCGCCCCGGCGAGGCCGAACACCAGGCTGGTGGTCGACGGACTTGCGCCGATGTGCGCCGCCCACAGCGGAAGCAGTGCCACCCGTGCTGCCCGTGCGGCACCGACCAGCAAAGCCGCTGAGCCGAGTGTGCCGAGCACTCTGCGGTTTTCGACAACCACGGAACGCAAGCTGTGGCCGCCGGGATGCGAGTCGTCGAGGTCGGTCGAACGGATGGCGACCATGGCGGCACCGGCCAGGACGGTGGTCGCCAGCTGTAACCACAGCGCCCCGTTCGGCCCCATCGCATGGACCAGCACCGCACCGAGGAACGGACCGCAGAAGAACCCGAGCCGCGACGCCCCGGCCAGCGTGGACAACGCTCGCCCGCGATCTGCCGGGTCGACGACGGCGACAACATACGACTGCCGCGCCAGCCCCCACACCGCACCGGCGGCCCCGTTGAACAGCATGCCCACCGCCAGCACACCGACATTCGGGGCACAGATCGCGCACAGCACCCCCACCACCCCGAGCGCCGACCCCAGACCGATCGCGCCACGCTCCCCTATCCGCGCGACAACCTGCCCGGCAGGCAGGTCCGCCAACACCATGCCCAGCCCGCTGAGCGCGACGATCATGCCGGCGACACCGATGGACGCCCCCAAATCCAACGCGCGCAGCGCGTACATCGGCGCCGCCGCACCGGAACCGATGCCGTAGCACACCATCGGGACGAACACCGTCCATACCAAGGTGCGCAGACGCACCGATGACGGCGCGGGCCAATCAGACCCGGTACTCACAGCGCGCCTGATCCGGTGCGAGCTGGACTGGGACAGTCGAGTTCTCCTGGCCCGCTCACGGGGCCAAGGCGGGGCGGCGGGCGAATTGGCTTTCGGGGCGAGGCAGGCCGAAGTGGTCGCGGAGAGTGGTGCCGGTGTACTCGGTGCGGAAGAGGCCGCGCTGCTGCAGGATCGGGACCACGGTTTCCGCGAAGACCTCCAGACCGCCGGGGTAGTAGGGCGGCATGACATTGAAGCCGTCGGCGGCGCCGTTGCGGAACCATTCCTCGATGGTGTCGGCCACCTGCTCCGGCGTGCCCGCGAATACGCGATGCCCGCGGGCGCCTGCGAGGCGGTGCAGCAGGCCGCGGACGGTGGGGCGTTCGCGCTGCACGATGCCTGCGACGACCTGCAGGCGGCTACGGGCGTTGTCGGTGACATCGCCTGCGTCGCTGAATAATTCGACGGGCACCGGCTCATCGAGCGCGAGGTGGCGCAGGCTCTTGCCCGCGATGCCCTCCAACTGCTTCAGGCCGTACTCGGGGACGGTGAGCTCGTTGAACTCCCGTTCCAGCTTCTTGGCGGCCGCCTCGGTGTCGGCGATGAAAGGGCTGATGCCGGGCAGGATCTTGATGTGGTCGGCGTCGCGACCGAATTCCCTGGCCTTCGCCTTGATATCGGCATAGAAAGCCTGCGCGTCTTCGAGGCGCTGGTGCGCGGTGAAGATCGCTTCGGCGTACTTGCCCGCGAACGCGCGGCCGTCATTGGACGCCCCGGCCTGCACCAGCACCGGATACCCCTGCGGTGTGCGCGGCGCATTGAACGGCCCACGCACCTTCAGGTGTTCGCCGACGAAGTCGATCGGATGGATCTTGTCCGGGTCGGCGTAGATCCCTGCCGCCTGGTCGAGCACGATCGCGTCGTCCTCCCAGCTGTCCCACAGTGCGACGACCGCGTCCACGAACTCTCTGGCTCGTGCGTAGCGCTCGGCATGCGACGGATGCTCGGCGAGGCCGAAATTGGCTGCGGCGAGGTCGGTTCCGGTGGTGACGATATTCCACCCGGCCCGGCCGCCGGAGATGTGGTCCAGGGTGGAGAACAGCCTGGCGAGGTTGTAGGGCTCGTAGTAGGTGGTCGAGGCGGTCGCGATCAGGCCGAGGTGGGTCGTCGCCGTGGCGATGGCGGTGAGCAGCGTGATCGGCTCCAGCCCCGAGCCCGCGTTGTGCTTGACATTGGTACGCAGCGCAGGACCGTCGGCGAAGAACACCGCGTCGAGTTTCGCGGCTTCGGCGGTGCGGCCGATCTCCTGGTAATAGGCGACGTCGTAGATCCGGCCCGGCTGACTGTCGGGGTGCCGCCACGCCGCCTCGTGATGCCCGGAGGGGTAGATGAACGCATTGAGGCTGAGTTGACGCGGTGAGGTCATGACGCTTTCTTCTCTTCGTCGATGTGTGGTGTCGTGGTGTCGACGCCGAGGCTGGCCAGCAGCAATTCCCGCAGCCGAGTGAAGCCGGGATCGCTGTGGCGGCGTGGCCGTGCCAGGTCGATGTGGTGATCCAGGGCGATTCGCCCTTCGTCCAGGACCAGCACGCGGTCGGCGAGCAGCACGGCTTCGTCGACATCGTGGGTCACCAGCAGCACCGCGGGCTTGTGCTCGGCGCACAGATCCTGCAGCAGCGCATGCATTTTGATGCGGGTGAGCGCGTCGAGGGCACCGAAAGGTTCGTCGGCCAGCAGCAGTTCCGGCTCCCTGACCAGCGAGCGCGCCAGCGCGACCCGCTGCTGCTCGCCGCCGGAAAGCTCCTTGGGCCACGCCTTTTCCCGACCGGCAAGGCCGACCTCGGCCAGCGCGGTGCGCCCGCGATCGGCGGCTCCGGCACCGGAGAGGCCCAGAGTCACGTTGTCCAGCAACCGAATCCACGGCAGCAGCCGCGAATCCTGGAAAACCACGGCGCGTTCGGTCGGAACCGTCAGCTCGCCGGATCCCGGCACGTCGTAGTCCAATTCGGCCAGCGCCCGCAGCAGGGTGCTCTTGCCCGAACCGCTGCGGCCGAGCAACGCGACGAATTCGCCGCGCGCGATATCGAGGTCGATGCCGCGCAAAACCGCCCGGTCACCGAACCCGCGATACAGGTCGCGGGTGCGCACTACATTCAGTCGGCCAGTGTCTGCCGCCATGACAGTGCCCTCCGTTCCACCGCGCGCACGGTGATATCGCCGAACAAACCGAGCAAGCCGTAGATCACCAGTCCGACGACGATCACATCGATCTGGCCGTAGGTGCGGGCCTGCGTCATCAGATAGCCGATGCCGCTGGTGGCATTGACCTGCTCCACGACGACGAGCGCGAGCCAGGCGATGGTCACCGCGAGCCGCAGGCCGGTGAAGAAGCCGGGCAGCGATCCGGGCAGTGCGATCCGCCGGATGAATCCCCAGCGCGAAAGCCCTACCGTCGCCGCGAGTTCCACATACCTGGAGTCGACGCTGCGCAGCTGCGCATGAGTGTTGAGGTAGATCGGAATCGCCACACTGGTGGTGATGACGAGCAGTTTCATCTCTTCGCCGATGCCGAACCACACGATGAACAGCGGGATCAGCGCCAGCGTAGGGATCGCCCGCTTGATCTGAATCGGCCCGTCCACCAAGGCTTCACCGATCCGGCTCAGCCCCGCGACCAATGCGAGCACCACCCCGATGGCGACACCGAGGCCGAGCCCGACTCCGGCGCGTTTGACGGAGGTGAGCAGGTTCGACTGCAGCCTGCCATCGGAAATCAGGTCACCGGCGGTCTCGGCGACCGTCCACGGCGCCGGCAGTGTCTCCGGATCCAGCGTGCCGGAGGCGGATCCGATCAGCCAGGCGGCGACCAGCAGCACCGGTCCGACGGCGATGCCGAACGGGATCGGCCGCCCGGGGCCGAGCCTGGGCCGACTCGGCTTGCGCCGGGCGAGCACCGGGGCGGGGGTCGTGCGGGCCCGGCCGAACCGGCCGAGCACACCCGCGTCCAAGGTGGCCATTACCGTGCCTTCGGTTCGAATGCGGCGCCGCTCTCGGTGACGGCCTGGGTGACGGGAGCGTCGAAGCGCAGGTCGAAACCGCCCGCGGCGCGTATCTTCTTCGGCAGCTCACCGGCGCCGTCGATGACATCGATGGTGGCTTGCTGGCGGTCGACGAGCGCTTGGTCCAGGTGCGGGAAGGTGTAAGTACCGAGCGATTCGACGATGCGCCGGGCGTCGTCGGCGCTGACCTTCTGGATATCGACGTAATACCGGCGCGCCCACTCATCCTGGTGGGTATTCGCCCATTGGTGCGCCCGCACGTAGGCGCCGACCAATGCGCGTGTGGCAGCGGCCTTCGCCGGGTCCTGCACGACGGCACGGCGCGCGTACAGGTAGGCCAATCCGCCGTAGATACCGTTGGTCTCGGAATCCGGGATCAGTGAGGTGCCCGGTGTGCGCAGCAGCCGGGTGACGTTCGGCTCGATCAGCGGTGCGATGTCGACCTGCCCGGTACGCACCGCGTCGAGGAACTCGGCCAGTTGCAGCCGAATCAGTTGCACGTCGCCGGTTTTCAGCCCGGCCTTGGCCAACGCGCGCAACACCGCAGCCTGCTGGGCGGTGCCTTCGGCGTAGGCGATCTTCTTACCCTTCAGATCGGCCAGCGTGGTTGCGGTCTTGCCGGGAGCCACCGCGAGCTTCAGTGCGCTCGTGCTGGTCTGGTACGACGCGACGATCGGCACGTCCTGCCCGGCCGCCAGCGCGTGGATCGGCGGGACATCGCCCACCGGCGCGACGTCGGCGGCGCCGCCACGGAAGGCCTCGAGAATCGCGGGCCCGCCGATGAAGTTGGCGAATTCGATCTTGAACGGCAACTTGTCCAGTTCGCCGGACAACCGCAGCACCGATTGCAGCCGCTCCTGCTGGTCGGCGACAACGAGTTTGGTGCCGGCGGGAATCTCGGTCGGCAGCGGGACGTCGGCGACGGTGGCGGCCGACGGCTTGTCACTGTTCGCACAGCCGGCCAGACCGAGCGTCGCAGCGCTCGCCGCGACGAGCACTGCGGCGATAGTGCGGCCACGGAGGCCGGTGAAGAACGTGCGTGGTTGGTGCATCCTGGCATTGAAGCAAGACAAATCCGAGGCGGATACGGTTACTTTCAGGCTGATTCGAGCCCTGTCCCGGCGCCGTCAGCGCGGTCCGGCCGCACTGGCCGCCGCACGGACCTGCTGCTGGAAGCGCTGCACGAACGGCAGAATCTGCTGCTCGATCACCGTGTTGTATTCACGGGGGCGCTGCATCGGGTTGGCGTGGCCGGTGTTTCGCGCCATCACCACCAGCAGTGTGCCCTCGACGCCGCCGGAGCGCTCGATCAGCACCCGGTGGGAGTATTCGACGTCGACCACCCGGTCGTTGCCGGGATTGCGCGGACGGATGAAGACGATGGCCGGGCGCGGTTTACCGTCCGCGGGGCGCGACAGTGCGCGCAGGTCGTTGAGCGCGCCGCCCGCCACGATCGCCAGGAACTGCGACTCGATGAGGCCGTTGCTCGCCGCGTCGCGGGAAAAGATCTTCTCCCGCAGCACATCCGACACCACCCCGCCCAGTTTGGCGACCCTGATGCCAGGCATCCCCGCGCCACCCCGGTCGAAGAAGCGGTCGCGGCGCGCGTAGGTTTCCACGGTCAGCCGCAACCCGCGGCTCTCCCGCGCGCCGGGCAGCCACGCCATCCAGCGCAGCATGTCCTCGCCCCGGCCGCGACTTTCCGGGCGCACCGCGTTCAGGTCCATCGGCGTGCAATCGAGGATCACCGATACCAGGCGGCGGTCGCTGCCGGTGTGGATGTGCTTGGCGACCTCCAGCGCGATCACCCCGCCCATGCTGTGCCCGACCAGCACGATGTTCTTCAGTCCCGACATCTGGGCGGCGCGGATGATCAGCTCGGCGATCACGCGGGTGTCGATGCCGCTGTTGTCGTATTTGATGGCCCACACCACGCCCATCCGGCTCAGCGAGGGCAGCGCCGCGGCGGTATTGCCGGCGTTGAGGCCGCCGAGGCCGACCATGTCGACCACGACGGTGTCCCAGTTCTCGGCGTCGGCCGGGGGCGCGACCGGCAGGACCGCAGGCTCGGTGCGCGCCAGCCTGGTCTGCTCCGGCGCGACGTCGTGCACCCAGTACTGGGCGAACAGCACAAGTCCCGCGAGCAGCAGTGCGGCGACCCGCAACAGCACCAGCCGGGTGCGGCGCAACGACTTCCACCCGTGCCCTAGGCCGGTATCCCGCAGGCGGGCTTTGCGTCGCTCGTCGTCCCAGTCCGTGACGGTGGACGGGTGCCGTTCCTCCAACGGCGACATCTCTTCACTGTAGGCACGCTTCCGGGAGGCTTGCCAGGTAAACGCGGAACACCTGCCGCACCCGAAACCCGACCGAACGGTCGAATACGACCCGCCATCCCAGGCGGGTGCGGGAATCCGGTGCAATTCCGGACGGTCGCGCCACTGTGATCGCCCTCACGGCGAAAGTCAGACCTCCCCCTAATGGACACTCTGGAGAGGCCGTGATTTGCCTGTGGAGCACCGTCGATGATCCGTGCGCGAACATCGATCGCCCTGCCCGTACTCGGCCGGTCGGGTGAGTGCTGGTCAGGGCCTCGTTTCGGCTTCTGCCACAGCGGCGAATTCGCCGAGGGAGATGCGCCGGCCGAGTTCGTTGTCATCGAGGGTGACCGGAATGTTTCCGGCACCGATGAGTTCCGAGCACGCGGACGGTCTGCATGTTCGAGGGCTTCCACGCCGCGGCCGGGGTCCGACACGAAGTAGTCCGACAAAGGGGCACCGATGGTCGACATCGACGAGTTCGCAACGCGTACGGCGCGATACCGGCGGGAATTGCTCGCGCACTGCTATCGCATGGTCGGCTCGGTGGACGACGCCGAGGATCTGGTGCAGGAGACGATGCTGCGGGCCTGGCGCGCCTACGGCGATTTCGAGGGGCGGGCGTCGATGCGGACGTGGCTGTATCGGATTGCGACCAATACCTGCCTCAACGCACTGCAGCACAGCAGTAGGCGTGTGCTGCCGTCCGGGCTGTCGGGGCCGTCGGACGATCCGGAGACCGCGCCGTTCCTCTCGAACGAGATCCCGTGGCTACAGCCGATGCCGGATGTCCGCATCGAGCCCGAGTCGTCGGATCCGGCCGCGATCGTCGCCGCGCGCGAAGGCATGCGGCTGGCGTTGATCGCCGTGTGGCAATATCTGCCGCCACGTCAGCGCGCGGTGCTGATCCTGCGGGATGTGCTGCGCTGGAAAGCATCCGAGGTGGCGGAACTCCTGGAGGTGAGTGTCACCGCGGTCAACAGCACGCTGCACCGCGCGCACGCCACCCTGCGGCAGACGGCCCCGGCATCGGCCGATTTCACCGAGCCCGACGATCCGGCCGTGCGTGCGATGCTCGACCGGTACGCGGCCGCGTTCGAGAACGCCGACATGGCGGCGCTCACCGAGCTGTTGAAAACCGATGCGGTGATCGAGATGCCGCCGATCCGCGAATGGTTCCGCGGCAACCTCCGCATCGTGCGACTGATCGACACGCGGTGCCCGGCCCGCGCAGGCGATGTGCGGATGGTGCGCACCGCCGCCAACGGGCAGCCGGCCTTCGGGTTCTACCTGCGCGGCGAGGCCCACTCGATCCATGTCCTCACCGCGACCCCGGCCGGGATCGAGCGCATCGTTTCCTTCCACGACAGCGGACTCTTCGAATACTTCGACCTGCCGAAGTCCCTGCCATGACCCGTGACCTGTTCGACCGATCGGTGCTGTACCTCCTGTGCGCCCTGCGGGGACTCGGCCCCGACCTCACCAGACCGACCCCCTGCCGCGGCTGGGACCTGCGCATGCTGCTCACGCACGTCGACGAATCGATCGCCGCCCTGCGCGAAGGAGTTGCGGGCGGGCGGATTTGCGCCGCCCCCGCCATTCGCCGTCCCGATGCCATCGCTGTCGGACATGTCCAGGCCGCCGCCACCGGCCTGCTCGGCGACCTGACCCACTGCTCCCCGAATCCCGTGCTGGTGTCCGGCACCGCGTTGCCCGCCGAAACCCTCTGTGCGGCAGGCGCTCTCGAATTGACCGTGCACGCTTGGGACATCGCCGTGGTGCACACGCCGTCGGTTCGGATACCGGACGAGCTCGCAGGCGACCTACTGGCCATCGCGGCGCAGCTCGTCCCGATCACCGGTCGATCTCCGCTGTTCGGGCCACCGGTCCACACCCGCACCACCAGACCAGGCGAACAACTGCTCGCCTACCTCGGCCGCAGACTCCCGGTGTACGTGGACAGTTGAACCCGCGGCGCTTCCCCATGCCTGGGACCAACCGCCACAGGCAAGTTTCGGCACGGGGCGCCCGCACCGTGGACCGCATGACCACCAACCCGACCTTGTCGATCCATCATCGCCCTGGACGGCTCCGGGATGGGCACGCCTCTGTGCCCAGAATGCGCACCACGGGCGAATGATCGGTTCGCGTCCGGGCGCAGCCGTGCGAGGCTCTGGTGTTTCGTCTGCCGTCGACACGAAATCCACTTCGGCCGAGCATATTCAGCCTTCACCAGGTGCGCGTGAACCATTTCGGCGCGGCGGCGGCGAAACGGTCGCGGCCCCAGGCCCCCGCGCCCGCGGGGATGGCGCCGACCACGTCGACGCCGGTGACCTCGGGCAGATCGACGCGATTGCACTCGGCGGCCAGGTCCGGGTCGGCGGGCCAAGAGCCGATCACCAGACCCGCGCAGTGCACGCCCGCAGCTTGCAGTGTGCGGGTGGTCAATTCACTGTGGTTGAGAGTGCCGAGCCCGGCGGCGACGACGACCAGAACCGGCGCGTCGAGCTTCTGCGCGAGATCGAGCAGCGTGAATTCGCCCATGCGGACCAGCAGTCCACCCGCGCCTTCGACCAGGGTGAGATCCGCGTCGGCGAGACCGTCTATCGCAGCGACGGTCTCGGCCAGGGTCAGCAGCGGCCTGCCGCAGCGACGGGCCGCGGTGTCGGGCGCCAATGGATCCGGGTAGCGGACGATTTCGAGGGTTCGGGTGACACCCGCCAGACGCTCGACTTCGGCGAGATCGCCGGGTTCGCCCGGAGCGACACCGCTTTGGGCCGGTTTGCACACCGCGACCGATCGACCGGCCGCGCAGGCGGCCGCCGCGATCGCCGCGGTCACCACGGTCTTGCCGACATCGGTGGAGGTTCCGGTGATCAACAGCGGACTCATGGCCACACCACGCCGGATACCCGGGCCGGCGAAGACTCGGACACGACCGTGTCGGAGCGCATGCCTGCCGACGGCGCGGCTGTCACCCGGCCGCCGGCCGAAGCTGCTGCGATGAACTGTTCGCTCACGCCGGCACCACGCTCAATCCGCGAGCTTCGGCCAGGACCTCGGTGAGGACGGTGGCGATGGTGTCGAGTTCGGCGGGGGTGAGGTCGGCGCGGGCGGTCAGGCGCAGCCGGGAGGTGCCCTCCGGGACCGACGGCGGACGGAAGCAGCCGACATCGAGGCCGTGGGACCGGCAGGCTCGTGCGGCATCGTAGGCGACCTGGGCCGCGCCGAGCACGACCGAGACCACCGCCGAATCCGGCGCCGCCACACCGGCGATACGGGCGATGTCGGCGGCCCGCTCGAGCACGCGGGCGGCCATCTCGGGTTCGCGGCGCAGCAATCGCAGGGCCGCGCGCGCCGCGCCGACGGCGGCAGGCGCGAGGCCGGTGTCGAAGATGAAGGTGCGTGCCGCATCGATCAGGTGCGCGCGGACCCGCGCGCTGGCCAGCACGACACCGCCTTGGGCGGCAAAGGCTTTCGAGAGGGTCGCGGTGATGACCAGATCCGGCTCCCCGGCCAGGCCCACCTCCTGCACCAGTCCGCGGCCCCCGGTGCCGCGCACGCCGAGACCGTGCGCCTCGTCCACGATCAGCACCGCGCCGTTGGCGCGGGTCACCCGGTGCAGTTCGGCCAGCGGAGCCAGGTCACCGTCGGCGCTGAACACCGAATCGGTCAGCACGAGCGCGCGTTCCTCGGTGCGGGCGGCCAGCAACCGGTCGACGGCCTCGACATCGCGGTGGGCGGCGATCTCCACCCGTGCCCGCGACAGCCGGCAGGCGTCCACCAGCGAGGCGTGACTGCCCGCGTCGGAGACGACGAGGGCGCCGCGCCCGGCCAGCGCGGTCACCGCGCCCAGATTGGCGGCGTAACCGGAGGCGAACACCAAACCGGCTTCGGCGCCGACGAATTCGGCGAGCTCGGCCTCGAGCTGTTCATGCGCTGCCGTAGTTCCGGTGACGAGCCGGGACCCGGTCGAACCGGCACCCCATTGCCGCACGGCGTCGATCGCACCCTCGACCACCTCGGGATGCCGAACCAGACCGAGATAGTCGTTGGAGGCGAGATCGATCGACGACGACTGCGGGGCCCGTGCTCGCAGTTCGCGCCGCAACCCGGCGGTCACCCGCTCTGCCGCACGCTCGTCCAACCAGCTCAACGGATCGGTAGTCACAGCTCCGAAGCATACTTGAACACCGTTCAGGTCGCCCGGTGGACCCACCATCCCTGACCGCCGTCAGTCGGCTCGTGGGTAGTTCCCGCTATGCCGACTGCGCTTCGACCGCGGCGCGCATGCCCGCCGTGATCGCCGCGACATCGTCGGACGTACTGATGAACGGCGGCATCGTGTAGACGAGGTTGCGGAAGGGGCGCAGCCAGACACCCGCGGACACCGCGGCCTCGGTCGCCGTGCGCATGTCGACCGGACCGTCGAGTTCGATGACGCCGATCGCGCCGAGCACCCTGACATCGACGACCCCGCGCAGGTCGCGGACCGGGGCGAGACCGGCGTTCAGCTCCGATTCGATACGGGCGACCTCGCCGCGCCAGTCGCGTTGCAACAGCAGCTCGATCGACGCCACGGCGACGGCACAGGCCAGCGGGTTGCCCATGAAGGTGGGCCCGTGCATCAGGCCGCCGTGTGCCGCGCTGAGAGTTTCCGCGATCTGCGCGGTGCACAGCGCTGCGGCCAATGTGAGATAGCCGCCCGTCAGCGCCTTGCCGACGCAGAGAACATCGGGGCGCACGCCCGCATGGTCGGCGGCGAAAAGCGCTCCGGTACGGCCGAATCCGGTGGCGATCTCGTCGAAGATCAGCAGCACGCCATGCTCGTCGCACAGGCGGCGCAGGTCGGCGAGGTAGCGCGGGTCGTGCCAGCGCATGCCGCCCGCACCCTGGACTACCGGCTCGACGATGACGGCCGCGAGTTCGTCGGCGTGCGCGGCCAGCGCACGGTCGAGTTCGGCGACGTAGCCGGGTTCGTAGGCGCGCGGCGGCGTCGGCACGAAGACGTGCTCGACCAGTACGTCGGTCCACAGCGAGTGCATCCCGCCGTCCGGGTCGCACACGCCCATCGGCGTGAACGTGTCACCGTGATATCCGCCGCGCCAGGTGAGCAGCCGCCGCTTGCCCGGCAGCCCGAGCGCGCGCCAATACTGCAGGCACATCTTCACCGCGACCTCGATGGACACCGATCCCGAGTCGCACAGGAACACCTTGTCCAGGCCGTCGGGGGTGTGCTCGACGAGCAGTTCCGACAGCCGGGCCGCGGGCTCGTGGGTGAGCCCGCCGAACATCACATGACTCATCCGCTGCGACTGAGCGACCAGTGCCGCGTCCAGCACCGGATGCCGGTAGCCGTGGATCGCGGCCCACCACGAGCTCATACCGTCGACGAGTTCGCGCCCGTCCGACAGGGTCAGCCGGGTCCCGGACGCGCCCGCCACCACGAGCAGCTCGGTCGTCGCGGGGAAACCACCGTAAGGATGCCAAACATGCTCGGCGTCGATGGCGGCGATCTCGCCGGGGGTCATTGCCACAGGAATCCTCGCGGTCGTGCGACTGCTCCGGCCTTCCGGAGCTGGCTTGAACGGCGTTCAAGTTACCACTCGAGCTGGGTAAGCACGACCTCGCCTTGCGACCGATGCCAGGCGGCGCCGACCGGCCCGAGGAATATCGCCGCCGTGCGCAGCGACAACGCCGATTCGGCGGTGCACAGATTCCGCGCCCCCGTACCCACTCCGCTCCGGCACCCGACCGCACAGCCACACCGCCCGCGATCAGCGGAGCGCAACCTGCTCACCGGACCGGGCGACGCGCTTCGCCTCGAGAGCGCCGCTGTCGCGACCGAGAGGACACCATGGAGTGCGCCACTCGCGATTCGCCCGCCTCCGGGTGCCACCCGCGGCACCCGGAGCCGTCGCTACGGTCCGGGCGTGAGCCGGGACGCCGCGAGGACATCGTGCGCCCGGGACAAGTGGCGCCGGAGTTCGGCCAGAGCCGTCGCGCCCATGGCATCGGCGAGAGTTCGCTCGATGCTCTCGATCCGGGCCGCGGCTACGCCGAGCGCCGCGCGACCCGCGTCGGTCATCATGACCAGCCGCGCGCGGCGGTCCTTCGGATCCGCCCGCCTCACGACCAATCCGCAGCGCTCCACATGAGTCACCAACTCCCCCATCGACTGCTGGGTCATCCCGGCAGCCTCCGCCAGCGCGGTGATGCGCGTGCCCGCCGGGTCCAGGTGCCGGAACACCACGTAGTGCGCCGGGCGTAGTTGATCGCCGAGCCGGGCGCGCAATTCCACGTTGAGCTCACGCTCGAAGGCCGTGGTGGCCAGGCTCAGCAGTTTCAGCAGGGAGTCGTTCGAGTCGACCGTTGACATATTATGAAGGTTACCTTTATATATTGAGGCATGGAAGACGCCACGACACTGACCTTCCGCAACGGACATCGCGTGACCTTCGTCGCGGAAGACGTCGACGAGCGCGGCCCCTATCTGCGGCTGAAACATCAACTGCCCGAAGCGGATCGACAGGCGGGCCCGCACTGGCATCCCGTACTCACCGAATCGTGGACGGTCCGGCACGGCCGACTGCGGTTCGTGGTCGACGGCACGCAGACCGTGCTCGGCCCCGGCGACACCCTCACGGCTCCCCCGCGCGCCGTGCACGAGTTCTGGAGCGAGGCGGCAGACACCGCGTTCGACCACGAAATCCGCCCGCCCCTTCGGCATTGGCAGATGTTCCGGCTGTGGCACAACCTGGACGCCGCGGGCCGGACCACCCGCACCCGAGTGCCACGCGACCCGCTTGCCCTGGCATTGCTGTGGGATTACCAGGACGGCTACCTGGCGGGCATTCCCGTGTGGCTCCAACGCGTCGTCCTGGGCGGACTCGCCGCCGTCGCCGAGCGCGCGGGTTACCGGCGTCGCTGGTTGAAAATCCGCCCCCACCAGCACTGACGCGCCCGGCCGCAACCACCCACATGGACGGCTGCGCGGCTGCCGCTAGTGTCGTTGACATGGCTCAGCCCGATGCAGCGCCCGGTGACGTGACACCACTCGGTGTTTGGCCCGGCACCGCCTACCCTCTGGGCGCTACCTACGATGGCGCAGGCACCAATTTTTCGGTGTTCTCCGAGGTCGCCGATGCCGTCGAGCTGAGCCTGATCGCGAGGGACGGCACCGAGACCCGGATCCCGCTGGAGGAGGTCGACACCTACGTCTGGCACGCGTACCTACCGACGATCGGACCCGGACAGCGCTACGGCTTCCGAGTGCACGGGCCGTATGACCCGAATCACGGATTACGCTGCGATCCCAGCAAATTGCTGCTCGATCCCTACGGGAAAGCTTTCGACGGCGACTTCGACAACGATCCGTCGCTCTACACCCACGGCCTGGATTCCCTGGGGCACACCATGACCGGCGTGGTGATCAACCCGTTCTTCGACTGGGGCTCCGATCGCAGGCCGAATCGGCCCTACCACGAGACGGTGCTCTACGAGGCTCACGTCAAGGGCATGACGATGACGCACCCCGACATTCCCGAGGAGTTGCGCGGCACCTACGCGGGCATCGCGCACCCGGCGATCGTCGGACATCTGAAGAGCCTCGGCATCACCGCTATCGAACTGATGCCGGTGCACCAATTCCTGCACGACCGTGTCCTGCTGGACCAGGGCCTGCGAAATTACTGGGGCTACAACAGTTTCGGCTACCTCGCCCCGCACAACGAGTACGCCGCGAGCCCGCGCGGCGGCGCCGCGGTCACCGAATTCAAGGCGATGGTGCGCGCCCTGCACGCGGAGGACATCGAGGTGATCCTCGACGTCGTCTACAACCACACCGGTGAGGGCAATCATCTCGGACCGACCCTCGCCTTCCGCGGTATCGACAACGCCGCCTACTACCGCCTCATGGACGACGACCCGTCGCGCTACATGGATTACACCGGCACCGGCAACAGCCTCAACGTGCGCCACCCCCACACACTGCAGCTGATCATGGACTCGCTGCGGTACTGGATCCTGGATATGCACGTCGACGGCTTCCGCTTCGATCTGGCCGCCACGCTGGCCCGTGAACTGCACGACGTGGACCGGCTTTCCACGTTTTTCGATCTGGTGCAACAGGATCCGGTGGTCAGTCAGGTGAAGCTGATCGCGGAACCGTGGGATGTCGGCGAAGGCGGCTATCAGGTCGGCAATTTCCCCGGCCTGTGGACCGAGTGGAACGGCAAGTACCGCGACACCGTCCGCGACTATTGGCGCGGCGAGCCCGCGACGCTCGGCGAGTTCGCCTCCCGGCTGACCGGCTCATCGGACCTGTACGAGGACACCGGCCGCAGGCCGAGCGCGAGCATCAACTTCATCACCGCGCACGACGGGTTCACGCTGCGGGATCTGGTGTCCTACAACGAGAAACACAACGAGGCCAACGGCGAGGACAACCGCGACGGCGAAAGCTGGAACCGGTCATGGAACTGCGGGGTGGAAGGACCCACCGACGACCCCGATATCCTCGCCCTGCGCGCCAAGCAAAGCCGCAACCTATTGGCCACGCTGGTGCTCAGCCAGGGAACGCCGATGCTCTCACACGGCGACGAAATCGGGCGGACGCAAGGGGGGAACAACAATGTGTACTGCCAGGACTCGCCGCTGGCCTGGATGGACTGGTCACTGATGCAGACGAATTCGGACCTGCTCGATTTCACCCGCACCGTGATCGCGCTGCGCACCGAGCACCCCATCTTCCGCCGCCGTCGATTCCTGAAGGGCAGGCCGATCCGGTCCAAGGAGCATGCCCGCGATATCGCGTGGCTCACCCCGGCGGGCGAGCAGATGACCCCTGCGGACTGGGACAGCGGATTCGGCAAGTCGTTGACGGTGTATCTCAACGGACGCGGCATACCCGAACCCGGCCCGCGTGGCGAGCACATCACCGACGATTCGTTCCTGTTGTGCTTCAACGCGCACGATTCAGCCCTCGATTTCGCCCTGCCCGGCACCGATTACGGTCTCGAGTGGAAGGTCGCGCTCGACTGCTCGATACCCGACGGCCGCTCCGAAACCGTCTACCCGGCGGCCACGACCGTCACCCTCCCCGCCCGGTGCCTGCTCGTCCTCCGTTGCACCGCATGACCGAAACGCCCATGACCGAGACACAAACACACTTCACCGATCCCATCCTCCGTGGCCGCCGACCGGCCAGGCAGACCACGGTCCGCAGCACCTACCGGCTCCAGCTGCGGCCCGATGTGCTGACTTTCACCGAGGCCCGCTCGATCGCGGAATACCTACAGCAGCTGGGTATCTCGCACCTGTACCTCTCGCCGATCCTGACCGCGGCGCAGGGCTCGACACACGGCTACGACGTCACCGACCCCACTACCGTGTCGGCGGCGCTGGGCGGCCCGGCGGGCCTCAAGGCGCTCGCCGACGAAGTACACAGTCGCGGTATGGGTTTGATCGTCGATCTGGTGCCCAACCACGTCGGTGTCGCCGACCCGCAGCAGAACCCGTGGTGGTGGGACGTGCTGCGCAACGGCCGCGAATCGAAGTTCGCGCACTTCTTCGACATCGACTGGAGCCCGGCCAACGGCGCGGGCGGACGGCTGGCGCTGCCGGTGCTGCAGAGCGAGAACGACCCGGCGGCGCTGACTGTCGACCGATCCGGTTCGGAACCGATGCTGGCGCTGCACGAGCTGCGCTTCCCCATCGCGGCGGGCACCGACGGCGACAACGCGCTGCGCATCCACGACAAACAGCACTACCGGCTGGTCAGCTGGAAGGCGGGGCTGTGCACCTACCGCCGGTTCTTCGCCGTCAGCAGCCTGGCCTCGTTGCGCCAGGAAGATCCCGAGGTCTTCGATATCACCCATCGCGAACTCGCCGCCTGGTGCGAGCACGATCTCATCGATGGTGTCCGAGTCGACCATCCGGACGGATTGTCCTACCCCGCCGCCTATCTGACGAAGCTGCGCAGGCTGATCGGACCGCACCGGCTGCTGCTGGTGGAGAAGATCCTGGCCAACCGCGAGCCGCTCGATGCGACGCTGCCGATCGACGGCACCACCGGCTATGACGCGCTCGCCGATATCGGCGGCGTGCTCATCGACCCGGACGGTGAGCCCGCGCTCACCGAACTGTCCCGGCACATCGCCGGGCACGGCAGCGACCGGGCCTGGATCGGCGAGACCGAGCACCGGATCAAACGCGCGGTCGCGGAAAGCATTCTGGCCCCGGAGGTTCGACGGTTGGTCGCCGCGGTCAAACGCGACGCGCGCGCGGAAAGCTTCGACACCATGGCGCTGACCAACGCGACCATCGAGGTGCTGGCGTTCATGCCGGTGTATCGCGTCGACTACGCGCCGCTGGCCGGGATGACCGGCGCGGTGATCGCCGAAGTCGAGAAGCGCAACACCGAGCTCACCGCACCGTTGAACATCCTCGTGTCCGCCTTGGCCGTGGAAGGCGAAGCCAGCGTACGGTTCAGTCAGGTCTGCGGCGCGCTGACCGCCAAATCCGTCGAAGACACCATGTTCTATCAGGCGGCCCGGCTGGTCTCATTGCAAGAGGTGGGCGGCAACCCGGCTCGATTCGGCCACTCGCTCAACGAGTTCCACCTGTCCAATAGCGAACGCGCGCAACGCTGGCCCGCCACCATGACCACGCTGTCCACCCACGACACCAAACGCGGCGAGGACGTGCGCGCCCGGATCGGGGTGCTGTCGCAGGTCGCCGAGACCTGGGCGCAGTCGGTCGAGTCGTGGGAGGAGCAGACGCCGGGTCCCGACGGCACGACCACACTGTTCCTGCTGCAGAACATGTTCGGTGTGTGGCCTGCCGACGGCCGCCCGGCCTCCTCGGTGTCGGGCCTGCGCGAGCGACTGCATCGGTTCGCGGAGAAGTCGATTCGCGAAGCCGGGGTGCATACCTCGTGGGAGGAGCCGGATACCGAGTTCGAGTCCTCGGTGCACGGCTGGCTGGATGCCGTGATCGACGGACCGGTCGGCTCCGAAATCGGCGACCTGGTGCACGAACTCGCGCCGCACGCCTGGTCGGATTCGTTGTCGCAGAAGCTGCTTCAGCTGTGCGGGCCCGGCATCCCGGACATCTACCAGGGCTGTGAGCTGTGGGAGGACACCCTGGTCGACCCGGACAACCGGCGGCCGGTGGACTTCGCGGCACGCGCCGGGCTGCTGCAATCGCTCACCGGCACACCGGCGTTGAACACCAACGGGGCGGCGAAGATGTGGATCGTCGCCTACGCGCTGTGGTTGCGCAGGGAGCGGCCGGACTGCTTCGTCGGCGGCACTTATCTGCCGCTGTTCGCCACCGGCGATCACGCGAGCAGGCTGGTGAGCTATGCCCGTGGCCGGGCGGGCGAGGCGCCCGAGGTGATCGTCGCCACCACCCGGCACAGCATTGGTCTCGCCGAAACCGGGTGGGGCGATACCACGCTCGAATTGCCGCAGGGCAGCTGGACCGACCGGTTAACCGGCCACACTTTCCAGGGCCGGGCTCGACTGGAAAAGCTCTTCGCCCGCTTGCCCGTCGCCCTGCTCGTCCGCTAGCAGGGCGGACATCCCACCGGTCTGCTCGACCAGGTCCGCCGGGAATAGGCCGCCGAGGTCCGCGCGCCAGCGCCGCAGATTCACCGGCCGGTAGTCCGGCTCACCCTTGGCGCTGGAGGCTATCCGGACGCACTGGTCGATCGGTGTGGCCAAGCGCCGCCAGGAATCCCAATGAAAGCGCTGGTTGCGTGGGTTACGCAGCGTCCGAAGCACATTGAGGATGCGATAGCCGATGCCGAGGGACTTGTGCAGTTCCAGATGCTTGGCGCCCTCGGCGTGGCAGCGCTTCGAAAGCCCCGACAACCGCTCCCGGTCGAAGGCGAGGCCGACCGATTCGGCCTCGGTCACCATCCACTGCAGGGTGATGTCGGACAGGCCGCACTCTTTGTAGCCGCCGCCGATATCGCTGTGCACGCCCTCGAACCAGACCTGCTTCACCCGATCGAAGTGCTTGCGGTACTTCACGTTCGGCTCGATCGGCACCTCCCAGAGGCAGGGCTCGAAGTTGCGGCGCCGCTCGTCGATCGCCAGCGCCTGGCGCGCGCAGTGCACGTTGGGCGCGAGCTTCACATCGTGGAACTTGTGCCGCAGCGAGGTCAACCCCGGCACGCCGAGCGCGCCGACGGTGTCGAACACACCGAGGAAGTCGATCTTGGCGGGGTATCTGCAGTGCTCGTCGCGGAAGTCGATCCACTCCCGCGGCTCCGGCGGATCCGGGTTCTCCGCCGTCCGCTGCGGCGCGGCGGAGCGATGAATGCGCAGCGCCTGTGGGTATTTGCCGTCGATCATCGCCTCCGGCGTCATGATCCCGATGCGGCCGATCAGTCCGGCCAGGCTGCGGGCGGTGAAGGCGCCGCGGCTGAAGCCGAAGATGTAGATCTCGTCGCCGGGTTCCCAGTTCAGCGCCAGATGCCAGTACGCGGACGACAGATTCGCCTCGAGCCCGAGCCCGAATGCGCCGCCCATCAGCCGGTCGGCGAGGAACCCGCGCGCACCCGGCCCCGACACATAGCTCACCCACTGCTGGATCGGCTCTCCGGTGGGCCCCTTGGCCTCGAATCTGATCGTCTGGGCGATCTTGATGATGTTGGATACCGTGCTGCTCGATTCGGCTTTCCAGGTGCCGTCGCAACAAACTACCAGGCGTTTCATGGGCAAATTCTCCCGCCGCATCCCCGTGTGAAACCTGCGTACTGGACTACTCGAATCATCGGGGTTCGCGCACGGGATGTTAATGAAAACAATGCATTTCAGTAGATGAAATCCCTGAGATGTCAGTGGGGAAGGCCGTGAAAAGCAGAAAAGCCCCGGCGTACCGGGGCTTTTCAGGAAGTCTCACAACCAGGTAGGGTCGCCGAACACCGCGCCCATGTCGTCGACCTCTGGTGACGTGGCAAGCACATAAGTGAATTGCCGGATATTGACGGGACCCGTGCAGGT
>NZ_JBHVDF010000021.1:89601-121278 GCF_042802915.1 Nocardia sp. NPDC057440 | reverse complement strand
CCGCACACCGGCCCTTCGGACAAGCCACATCCCGGACCTACCACCACCCAGCCTAACCACCGTCTCCCAGCCATGTCTTGACATAAAGGGGAGCCATGAGCGTGCGTTTGGTCGGTGCCACCGTGGGGTGCCGCTCTGAAGGGTCTCGCGTTGCGATCCAACCTCTGCTGGAATAGACCCTTCACTCTCGTATGCGATTGTTCCGATCATGATTGGTTGCACGACAAGCACTTCGAGTGCTGAGCTGCCTGCTTGGCAGTCTTGATCGGTCGGGCAGTACCTGGTTCGGATCGTGTGTCTCATAGAGGTTTTCGGTCGATGGCTGCCAGGAGTTCCTCCACCGCCCGTAGCGACGAGCAGGGGTCGGTGGCGCACAGTTCCGGGTAGTCACCCGATACCGCCATGTACACCGCCTCGGTGACAACCCAGTGCACGTGGATCGATGACATCGGTATCGCCTCGTTCATGAGGGTCTCCGTGCTCGCGGAGGGAACGCGACGAACGCCGCTGGCACCGCGCGAGCGGCGCTCCTGCACTCGGAAGATGTTCTCTCCGACTCTACGCGCCCCCTCACCCGCGCAGAGTCTGAAACTTCTGCTCAGAGCAGCCCTTTTGTGCGCGCGGCATGAGCGGGTGTTGGGTAGGAAGCTACTTGGCGGTTGGGCCGTTCCGGCTACTCCGCGGCCGGCGACGCCGTACCGGCGACCCGGTCGTAGGTGAGGAAGGCCGCTCCGCTGCCGAGGACCGTGTGGTCGACGAGGTTCCACGCATCGGGGGCGAAGCTCGCCGAGCGGCCGAACATCGGAATGCCGGCGCCGAGGGTGAGCGGGCTGAGCTTGACGATAACCTGATCGATCTCGCCGTAGAGCGCGCCTGCCAGGTCTCCGCCGCCCACGAGCCAGATGTCCTTGCCGCCTTGCCGTTTCAGCTCGCGCACCGTCGCCACCGGATCATCGGCCACGACCTTCACCTGCGGGTCCGGGCTTTCGGTCAGGGTCCGGGAGAAGACCACATGCTCCAGATGCGGGTAGGCATCGGACACCCCGACCGCCAGCCCGATCTCGTAGCTCTTGCGGCCCTCGACGACGGTGTCGAACCGAACGTTCTCGGCCGTGATGCCGAACGCGGCCCGCGCCGCCCCCGGCAGCGTCTCGGGGTATCCCTCGATGAGGTGCTTCAGGTAGTCCTCCGACGGAGTCCAGAAGCCACCGGGCCCGCTCGGGTCCGATCCGTCCGGGCCCGCGATGAAGCCGTCGAGAGTAGAAGCAATGAGGTACACCAGCTTGCGCAAAAAAGGCCCTTCGTTGATCGGATGGTGAGTGTCCGGTCCGAACCGGACGTCCACCGAGCTATCACTTCGTTGAAGTTGGACCAGTAAAGCACTTCATTCAAAGTACTGCAAGCAGAGTGGTTATGTGAGGTGGGCCACCACTGCCGAGCATCCCCGACGTTGGCGTACCGCACGACGCGGCGACAGATTCTCGCTACATTCGGCAGAAGCGGACGTTCAGCAACTGCGCGCCCAGCGGCATGTGAGTGCATTTGCGAGATGCGAGATGCGAGATGCGAGCAGCAAGACATGCGGCGAATCGTGTTCACGCGATCCTTGAGCTGATTGGCCTACTCAGGTCCCGCAGAGCTTCGTCGTATTGGTTGCGGTCGAACCGGAATGGACCGAACGCGCCATAGTCGCGTCGGCGACGGGGTTGTTCGGAGCAGTCCCAGATCACGAGGTCGTCGGTGACGGTGATCTCGGCCAGGAGTGGCCAGCAGCCCCACTCACCGCATTCACATACGAGCACGGGTGTCTTCGATCCCGTTGCCATGGTTGACCTTCCGTGGAAGTGGTCGTCCATCCGCAGGGACCGAGAGTGCGCCGGGATGAGGCCACCGTATGCCCCGCCTGCGGGTTGCATACCTGCGTCGAGTTCGAATCTGTCGATCAGATCGGTGAGTGGCACGCCGTCGATACGTGGGATGACCCGGTCACGTCGCATGATCGGAAGGATTCCGGCGAGGAGCCAGCGGCGTGGGCGGGGGAACTGGACTTGTCTGTCGAACTGGATCTTATTGATGGCCATGGTGAAATCCGGTCTTGCCGGTGGATCGGTACGTGGCCGCGGCTTGGTGCAGCTCGTCGATGAGGATTCGGGCGGGGTGGTAGTGGTGCGTGTATCGGTTGAAACCGAATTCACCATCCGGTTCGGCAAGTCTGGCCTCGACCTCATCGGACCATTCGGTGTGCGCGAACAGCGCCGAGTAATTCCTGGCTAGACGGGCGACCTCGCCGGATGACCAATCCAGTTCCGGGGGTGGATCTTTCAGCAACCTCGTGATGGTTTGCACGGAACGGATGCGGGTGATGGTTGGAGCCGTGGTCGCGAGCAACTCGGCGAATCGGACCAGCACCGGTAGCGCATCGGAGTAGTGGCGAGGCCATGGTCCTGAGCCGTGCAAGGCGCTGAGGCTGAGTGGTTGAATAAGAAGAGTGGTCTGGTCATCCGTATCGCCGGAAACCAGCCACTTGCCGGGGATCACCGGCAGGGGCGCACGGCGCCCTTTCCATAAGAGAAGATCACTGCGCCAACATATACGGGCACCCGCTCCACCTGCAATATCCGCTCGAACAGGTGCAGACCAACCTGGTGATTCGATCCGACTCGACAGGCCTTTGCTTTCGAACGAACGCACTCAACTCGGCATTTCAGTGCGTTGGTGGATGTCGAGATAGTCTCGGCCCGTTAGATCTTTGGGGTGTTTCGCGTGGCCTGTCGGACCCGCGCGTCACGCGGTAATGCAGGACGTTGCTGGTGTGCGGGAGAGGGTTCGGCGAGTCGCGCCGGAGGCCGACGCACAGTTCGCCGGTCACGGGGCGGCCCGCCGACTAGAGTTTGTTGTGTGTCAGGCTGTCGCTCGATCCTCGGTGCTGGAATCGCATGAGGGCCGTCGTGTATGACCGCTACGGCGGCCCCGAGGTGCTGTCGATTGCGGAGGTCCCAGCGCCTTCCCCAGGGCCGAAACAGGTGCTCGTCCAGGTGCACGCGACGTCGATCAACCTCTCCGACTGGGAGACACTGCGGGGGACGCCGCTGTATTCGCGCATCGGCGGGCTCCGGGCACCCAGACGCCCGGTTCTCGGATCCGATATCGCCGGACGGGTCGAAGTCGTCGGCTCCGAGGTCACACTGTTCGCACCGGGTGACGAGGTCTACGGCGACAATCTCATGCTCAAGGGCGGGTTCGCGGAATATGCCGTGGTTCCTGAATCGGCGCTGGCCCACAAACCGGTGTCGCTGAGCTTCGCCGAGGCGTCGACGCTGCCACAGGCGGGGGCGATCGCACTGCAGGGCACGGCCGGCATCGCAGCCGGTATGTCGGTGTTGATCAACGGAGCGGGCGGCGGGTCCGGAGCGTTCGCGATCCAGTTGGCCAAGAGTGCCGGGGCGCATGTGACCGGGGTGGACAATGCCGCCAAACTGGCGTTCATGCGCACGCTCGGCGCTGACGAGGTCATCGACTATCGCGCCGAGGACTTCACCCGAACCGGACCGTACGACCGGGTACTCGACCTCGTCGCCCACCGGTCGGTCTTCGCCTATCGCAGGTCGGTCGCGCGTGGCGGTCGGTACCGCTGCGTCGGCGGCACCACGCGCGCGTTGCTGCGGTTGACGACGGTCGGAGTGGTCGCCGGAATGGTGACCGGCCGCGGGCTCGGGGTCCTCGCGGTGAAGGAAGGGCCCGCGCACTTCACACCCCTCGCGGAGTCGTGTGTCGCGGGACGGATCGGTATCCACATCGACCGCAGTTTCCCCCTCGACGAGACCGCGAACGCGCTGGCCCACGTCGGTGCGGGACGCGCCCTGGGCAAAGTGGTGGTCGAGATCCGCTGACCGGCACCACCGGATGTTCTGAGCCGCAACCGGTCTGGCCCGCCGGCTACCACGACGTGGCCGCTTCGCTCAGCGCGGTAGGCGGCAGTTGCGGACGTTCGTCACCGCGCGCCCAGCGGCATTACAGGGCGTCGGCCTTGATCATTTCTTCTGATCGACGGAGCGCACCAACAGCCAGATACCAGCCGGGACACCCAGCATCAGGACGAACTCATCGACGAGGGAACCCGATGCGCGGAGGAAGGTCCAAGCCGTTCCCGCGAAGACGGGGAACCCTAGTGCGGCTGCGAAGAGGCGGATGAACACTCAAATCAGTATCTCCCCAAGGAAATTGGACCGGGCGATGGCAGTCTGCAGATAGCTGGGGCGGGAGGGCGGGCAAGGCGTGGCGATCGTCGGGTCGGGCCGTCCATTCCGTCGCTCGCCCCCGTCCGTTACGCCACCGCAATTCCCCAGCTGCGTCGAAACCCTCGCAATCCGGCCACAGAACTGGGGGCGCGTCGGCGGCAGCGCTGTGACGCCAATTGCTGGCAAGATCAACGCTATGCGCTCTACCGTGCCCACCCTCGGGTTGCTGATGGCGGCTGTCCTGCTGACCGGATGTGGTTATTTCGATCGAGGACGCGACCAGGCCGAGCATGACAGCTCGTCACGCGAGATCGAGACGGCCATCCGGGCCCTTCCAGGGGTGACCGACGCATCACACCGCTTCGAGCACTACAAGGGTAGGCACTTCAACGCCAAACTCGACGTGCGGCTCAGGGACGACGCCACACCGGCCGAGGCCGCGTCTGTGGTGAGTGCCATGGGCGCTCAACCGCTTCCGCGCCGTTTCGAAGGCGACCCGATAAGGGTCACCATCGACCGGATGGCGGACTCCTATTCCGCGTACTGGATGTTCGGCCGTGACGTGAGCACGGAAGCGAACGCCGCAAACAACTGGGCGCGACTATGGGCTGCGGGTACCGAAGTGCACTGGGACTCGAGCGGCGGCTTCGCGGACCGCATCACCAACACCATCGACATCCGGGCGGGCTCCGAGAGCGAACCTCACCGCGCCACCGCGGCGATGCGCCGAATCATCCGGGACTTCCCCGAACTGGCATCCAACCAGTGGATCGTATCCACCGTTCATGAGCGGGAGCGCGGGTTCACCAATCACTCGGAACGGAGCCCCGGGTCGTATCCATGGCCCCATGATCGCGTCACCCCCCACCAAGAGCCCACCCCTCGCTTCCCGTCCAATGACGAACTCGACCTGTGGCAGTGGTTCCTGACCGATCAACCCATCCCGCTTTTCGCTCGGGTGTCGGTCTACGACCCGCCTTTTGAAGGCCGCACACTGGGCGTCACCGTATTCCCTCCCGTAGGTACGGAATTCAGCGCCGCGCAGACCACACAACTCGCCGATCTACATCTCCCCTACCTGGCAGGCTCCGGCACGGCGGTCGCCTACACGATCCACACACCCAACGGCCCCGTCTACTCCATGGGCCCCTTTTTCGAGGTCGTGGTCGGCGGCTGCCAGACACCCGGATACAACGTCTTACCGGAGTCGCAGCCCTACGTACGTCGATACGAACACTGCTGATCCGCGTCCCACAACCACCGTGTCGAGATGATCGGTAGCGCCGACGTCGAAGGCCGGCACAAGACATCGCGGCGAGATCATCCGGCCTGATCTCGCATTACTGCGCTGATATTGGCCTTCTAACGCCGTACGGCGGTGAATAGTGCGGGACTGAGCCAGCTATTCGGTGTCATCTGCTGCGGCTCGCCGAAGCCAGTCCAGATTGCGCGGTAATCGGCAGATGCGGATGTTCACGACCACGCGCCCAGCGGCAGGAGCGGACGGAATTGGCGTGCGCTGGCCGGGTCGTAGCTGTCAAACTCATGACCGTGCCGAAACGTTGGAACGAGATCGACTGGGACGATCCGCGCCCCGAGCTGCTCGAAGTCATTGCGTCGTGGGAGAGCATCGCTTGGGAACCCGTGCCCGTGAATGCCCCGGCACTGGAGCGGTACCTCGTTCAGGTGGCGGCGACCCACCTGAACGGTGGATACCTATTCGGGCGGTGGTGTGCGGTCGACTATTCGGACACGACGGCCTGGTTCCTCGCTCGGAACCGGTTGGAGGAGTACGAACTCCTTCGTGTCTTCTTCGACAGTAAGGCGGTCCGAGCGGGGCTCAGCGAACTTCAGATCCCCAAGCCGCTCGGTCGGGACGTTGGCGGCTTTCAAGAGCATTGGGCTGGATCGCTGTGCCTGGACGGCTTGCTGGCTGGCGCGATCGTGAATGGCGGCGCACATGAGCGATACCGCGGGCCAGCGCGCGATGCGAAGGCGCTCGCTAGTGCTGCCGTTGAAGCGTTGACCCAGAACCGTTTTGAGGACTTTCGCCTGGATGTAAGCCACGAGGCATGGGCTCCATGGTTCGAGGGCGTGGTATTTGATCAAACGTACGTCCTGACTGACACCGCCAATGCAGAGATCACTGTTCTCTGCATCACCGACACAAGCTGACAAACAGACTGACAACGCCCGCTCTTCGAGTTCCGTATGTCTTGTCGATACTCATTGCAAGCTGAGTGCTGTCTGCGAGTCGATGTGGGTCAGCTTCTCCGACAATAGGTTCGGTGCTGAGCGTGGCACTGATCTTGCCGAAGCCGACCAGGTTCCGGAGCACGCGCTCGATGCCAATGATCGGCACCCGTGCCGCGGTCTTAATGCCGCCACCGTCGGTGAGAAGCACGACATCCGGGGCGAGCACGTTGAGAAGACCTTGCGGGTCACCGGTTTCCAGCGCCCGCTGAAACGACTCCAGCGCCGCCCGCGCCTGGTCGGGGGAAACCACCGAACGCGGACGGCGGGCCTCGACATGCTGCCGCGCGCGGCGGGCGATCTGACGAACCGTCGCCGGTGTTTTGTCGACCGCGGCGGCGATCTCTTCATAACTGACATCGAAGACTTCGCGGAGCACGGTTGCCGAGTTGGTCGTTGCGCTGCTCATCCCGCTCCTCATGCCTTGCCACAAATGCTCGGCAAGGCCACAGGGTCAGCCAGCGAACGGTTCGAGCACGAACCGGCCCCACACCACGAAGGCCGCCATCGCCAGATAGACCACATTCGCCGTGATCACCTTGTATTCCCCGTCTCGGACGTGGACGATCATCGCGCCTACCATCAGCAACGACCAGCACACGGCGGTGACAGGGACCAGCATGGGCGCGATGTCGAGCACGGCAGGCAGGATCAATCCGATCGCGGCCAGAACCTCCAGGGCTCCTAGGGTTTTGATGACCCCGGCGCTGGCGGTAGCAGTCCACTGCCCGCCCGGCGCCTGAGCCAGTTTGGCCTTCGGGGTGAACGCTTTGATGTTGCCGCTGACGAGCGCGACGGCGGCCAGCAGTCCGGTGACGATCCACAGCGCGATGTTCATGAGGTTCTCCTTGTTTTGAGGTTCGGGCCTAAAGACACCCCCGGACCGATCCCCGTGACATTGCGTGACGCAGGTCACTGAACACTCATAAATGGCGGATTGTGATCAACTGCGACGCACACTCAACCAAGCGTTGCGATGACCGCCTGAACCCGCAGGCATTATGGGATGTCTCGAGCCGCAGCGCGTCTCGGTCACCAGTCGCTCACCCAGCGGCATGTGCGTGCGTTGATATTGCGGTGAGAGACGGTGTCGCCTATCTCGCCGATGGTGTGAGCACCATTCTGCCGAATACCTCGCCGGTTTCCATTTTCTGGTGCGCCAGCACAGCTTGTTCCAGGGAAAGCGTCTCGTGTACAACCGCTTCCAGCTCGCCGCGGGCGGCGGCGGCGAACAGTTCGGCGGTCGCGGCGCGTCGGTCGGGTGCGGGCACGGTGTCGGCGCTGAAGGTCGCGAATGACATCGACTTCCTGAAGGCCGCGATCATCGCCGCGCCGAAGTCCGCCGGTGGCATGCCTGCCATCACGCCGGCGGCCACCATGCGACCGTTCGGCTCGAGCCTGGCGAAGAACGACGGCAGATCCGCGCCGGCGACGATGTCGATGATGACGTCGTAGCCGACGAGAGCGTCCTGCGCCCCCTGGCCGGCGCGGTCGAGCACGTGGGTCGCGCCGAGCTTGCGCAGGCGCTCACCGCGCTCGGCCGATGAGGTCGTCACCGCGACCGCACCGGCGCCGCCACGAGCCGCGAGCTGGACCGCCATGACTCCGATGCCACCGGCCGCGCCACGCACCAGCACCGACTCGCCGCGCGCGAAATGCGCATGGCGCAAAGCGAAGTGGGCCACCATTGCCGAGCTGCCGAGTGTCACCGCGTCGACAGCCGATATGGTCTCCGGGAGGGGGACGAGCGCCTCGGCCGAGGCGACGGCGCGCTCGGTGTAGCCGCCGCCCTCACCGGTGAACGCCCACACGCGCTGACCGATCCACCCTGTGTCGACACCCTCGCCGACCTCGGTCACGGTGCCTGCGACCTCTTGGCCGGGGATGTGACCGGGCATGGCTCCGTAGGCGGCCAGCGCGCCACTTCGAATCAGGGCGTCAACACCGCCGACGCCGATCGCCTCGGTCGTGATCAACACCTGTCCGGCGGCCGGATTCGGGTCGGGGAGCTCGACCAGCGCGAGGACCTCGGGACCTCCGAACGCTGGGACCATGACTGCATGCATTGGGTTCTCCGTGTTCTGTTCGATCGGGGCAGACCAACGGACCGTAACGGACACCCCCGTCCGTTTAGCTAAAGTGAGAGCGGTGACCACTCGTTTGCCTCACACCCTGCGTTCCGACGCCCGGGACAACCGCGAACGCATCCTCGACGAGGCGCGCGCAGTGTTCGTCACCGACGGCCTGGATGTGCCGATGCGGGAGATCGCCCGCCGCGCCGAGGTCGGCCCCGCCACCCTCTACCGCCATTTCCCGACCAAGGAGATGCTGATCGCCGAGGCGTTCACCGACCAGATGCTCGCCTGCCGGACCCTTGTGGACGAAGGGCTCGCCGACCCCGATCCCTGGTCCGGCTTCTGCCTCACGATCGAGAAGCTCTGTGAGCTGCAAGCACGCGACCATGGCTTCACCGCGGCCTTCATGTCCGCCTACCCGCACGCGATGGACTTCACCGCGATCCGCACCGCCTCGCTCACCGGCGCCGCCGAACTGATCCGCCGCGCCAAGGACACCGGCCGACTGCGCCCCGACATCGGCCTCGACGACCTCATCCTCATGATCATGGCCAACAATGGCATCCACGCCAGCACACCGGCAGCACGAATCGCGGCTTCCCGCCGCTTCGCCGCCCTCATGATCCAAGCGTTCCAAACCTCACCGGCGTCCGCACCGCTGCCACCGGCGCCCCGATTGATGCCCGCGATGCCCGACACCAAATCCGACAGGTGAATCACAGGATGACCGAGGGGCGACGTCCGGTCGTCGGCGTGTGCGTGCGTCCGTCGGCGATCCGCCAGACGACGGCGTTCTTTTGGTTCCGGTGAGCGGTCGACAAACAAGGCGGTGGCGAGAACGGCGCCGGTAACGGCAACAGCCGCACTGCTTCTCGGGATCTGTATCCATTCCGGGTGCCTGTAGTGGTGCGCATCTCGACACGGAGTACGGATCTTGGCTTGATCATGAAGGGGCGACCGACCGGGGTTCAGGCGAGATCGAGTGGGGTACTTGTGCCCTGATCGAACGCGCGGGTCGCGGCATGTGCGGACGGCCTGCTTGTCACACATCGACAAGGTCGTCGCTATCGTGAACGACAAGGTCGCCATTCAGTCGCAACTAGACCGACGTGGCCTAGTCGACTCGCGGATCGGAAAGAGCGGCGTCGGATCATGGCAGAGGACCTGACCGTGACTCGGGTTCTAGTGATACCCGCGTCCGAGTTACGCGAGCGGTTCTCACGGTCGTCCGGTCCGGGAGGACAGCACGTCAACACCACCGACAGCCGGGTAGAGCTGTCGTTCGACCTCGCCAACTCGCCCTCCGTGCCGGAGTGGCTGCGCACCCGGATGCTCGACCGCCTGGCCACCCGCCTGGTCGACGGGGTGCTCACGATCGCCGCATCGGAGCAACGCGCACAGCTGCAGAACCGCGCGGCCGCCCGCGAACGCCTGGCCTCGTTACTGCGTGACGCCGCTGCCGCCCCGCCACCCGTTCGCCGCGCCACCAAGCCCTCACGCGGAGCAAAGGAACGTCGCATTGCCGCGAAGAAGCGGCGCGGCGTCACCAAACGCAACCGCCGCGCTTCCCCTGACGACTAGCCGACGGCAGCGCCACAGGTTGGGGTATCGGCGGCACAATCGTCGAACGGGGCCCGTGCACTCTTAGCTGCGAACGGTCCGACGGTGCTTCGAGTAGAGAAGAGCAGTGTCGCACCAGCATTGGTGATGAAAACCCTCCGCGCGGCGATTTCATAGCCAGGCGGAGTCTCGCTTCTCGGGTTTCAGCCCAGCAGGGTGGCGATGGCCTTATCGATGCGCCGTCGGCGCGTGTCGGGCTTCTTCGCGCTCTCGATGGCGTGCACGTGCTCGCGCTTGCGGCTATAGGAAAGGTTGTCGTAGGCGGCGCGGGCGACGGGGGCGTCGTCCAGGGCTCGGGCGAAGTCCGGGGGCTCGACGACGACGCGCGGCTGGGTGTCGAGCTCGAGTTCGACCTCGACCTCGTCGCCGATCGCGACACCCGCGGCCTGCCGGTTGGCGTTGCTGAGGCCGAGCAGGTAGCGGCCGCGCATGAGGGCGACCCGGCTCTTCCAGGAATGCCCGTTGATCGTGATCGTCACTGGCGGCCGCGCGCCCTCGCCGAGCGCTGCCACCACCTCCGGCGGAACTTCCAGGCCCCGCATGGGCTCGGGTGGCTCGACGTGGGTCCAAAACTTCATGATCTTTCTCCTGTTGTTCTGCCGGCTCACCGCGGATCCGGCCCGCCCACTGGACCCATCAGTACACCGAAGTCTGACCCTCGCCGCAGGTGACGGAGCCTGATCGTCCAGCTCAGGCCGTTGTCACCCACGCGAACCCGTCCGGATCGGTGAACGAGCCGATGCCGCTGTCCATGACGATGCGGTGCGATCCGCTGCCTTCCTGGGAGACCCCCGCCTCCTTGGCGGCGGCCTTGCGTGGGTACAACGCCAGGGTGACCGGCGAGCCCGAGTTCGCGAACTCGGCGTATTTGCCGCCGAAGCTCTTCGATGCCGTCAAGCCGCGATCGACATAGAACTGCTTGCTGGCCTTCACATCCGTCACGCCCATCAGCAACACCAGGTCGTCGATTTCGCGGGTGAACGGGCCCACGTCCTTCTTCTTCGAGGTGGCGATCTTCCAGATCGTGCCCTCCGGCGCCTGCACCACCGCGCTGTAACCCCACAGGCTCTTCTTCGCGGGCTTGAGGACGGTGAACCCGGCGTCGACCGCGGTGCCGACGAGGCTGTCGACGGTGGAGGGCTGCGACACCACCAGTGACAAGATGAATCCACGGAACCCGGTCGTCGGCGCCGGCGAAGCCCGGAACCCGAGCCGGTCACCGAGTCCGAACGCGGCGTCGTAGATCGCGGCGGCGGCCTGGGGATCGGCCACCTCGAGGTGAACGTTGATGTCGGTGCTGATGTTCGCGTTGATTTCCATGCTCATAACGTTAGACACGGGCCGCCTCGGTCACATCCGTGCCGACCACGGAACACACCACTGAGCTGAGACTGTGGGAGTACGGGCAAACCCGCCGCCCCGACCGTCGAGGTTCATCGGCCCCGGACCCGATGAACCATGCCGTTTCAACATTGTGCGACAGGCTCACTGCTGAACTCGGCTCGCCGAGGCGGCAGACAACCGAGCCCGTCATCGAGACGGCCTGGGAACTGCCGGAAGTGGTCATCTGCCTGGGCCCCCTGACCCGGGCAGTCGATCTCGTTTTCAAGAATCCGTTGTATCAGCAGTGGCTGGATCAATTATCGATGTAGCGGCCGCGCCATGAGGGAGCGGCACACCGCGCTCAACTCGGCATGTGCGGAAGTCTTCAGCCGCAGCGGGTCTCATCCGCTGACCGCGCGCTCCGCGCCAATATCGTGGCACAACTGTCCGAAAACCCCTCCAGGACAGCTGATGCCACGCTATAGTCGCTCCTCGAAGGGCGGAACTGGAACACGTTCCAATGGGAGGGGCTTCATCATGCCGAGATGGCGAATCGGATCATTGCTGTGCGCGGGCGCGGTGGCGGTAGGCATGGGCGTCGGGCCCGCGCAGGCGGAACTACCGGTGGAATACAGCGCGTTCAGCGGAATACGTGCCGAGCTGGCCAATCCCGGCGGCTCGATGCCGGGCAGCAACAACTGGGGCTGTAAACCCAGTGCGGCACACCCGAATCCGGTGGTGCTGGTGCACGGCGGGGCCGGAGCAGGCGCGCAAACCAATTGGGGCACAATCACTCCGCTGCTGATCAACGAAGGCTACTGCGTTTACGCGTTGACCTACGGCGCTCTCGACCTGCCCTGGCCGGTTTCGGCGCTCGGCGGGATGACCGGCACCGCCGAGCAGAATGCGCGCACCATCGGCAGCTTCATCGAACGGGTACAGGCCGCGACCGGCGCCCGGAAAGTCGATATCGTCGGCCATTCCTTAGGCACGCTGCTGCCGAACTATTACGCGAAACGATTCGGCGGTGCGTCTCGGATCGACCAGTACGTCAGCTTGGCTCCGGTGTGGCAGGGCACCTTCGGCGATCAGTTGGCCACAGCCCGCGAGTACGCCGCTGCCCTGGGCGTCGGTCCGGCCCTTGAAGCGGTATTGGCCGCCCAACCCACTGGGAAGGAAGCGCAGACCGGTTCACCGCTCATGGTCGACCTGCATTCCGACGGAATGTACGTCCCCGGCATCACCTACACGAATATCGTCACCAGCCACGACCAGGTCGTCCTGCCCTACACCTCGGGCCTGCTGCCCGGCGACGGGGTGACGAATATCCTTCTGCAAGAAGGCTGTTCGCAAGATGTGGCCGATCACCTGGCCATCGTCGCCGATCCGCGCGCAGCCGCCTACCTACTCAACGCCCTCGATCCACGACACCCGCGCCCGGTGCCCTGCGCGGCTGGATAGAACGCAAGGCGTCGCCAACCGTTACGTCCGCCGGTCCACTGAGCAACTTCGAACCGCCCCGCTGTTCGGTCAGGTCACGATGTCGCCGGACGACTCCAGCGCCGTCATGAAGTGGGTGAACATGGGCCAAGAGAGGCTCACCTCGCCGTGCGGGGTCAGCACCACCCGGTCAACCGTTGCCGGAGTGAACGGGCCGTTCGGCGTGACATCCGGGACCAACACGTCCAGGTAGTTGTTGGCGTGGGGATCCGGGTCCGGAACACAGAGTTCGTAGCACCATGCGTCGCGATCGCTGAAGTGGAACGTGTTGACCTCGTATCGCTGGTCCCCGTAGCGCCAGGCGTTGTTGGACCACCGGAGATCGCCCACCACCTCAGCTGGTGGACTCTTCGTGACGATGTCTCCGGAGGCCTGCACATGGGCGCGGAACCGACACAGGACCAGCCAAGGGATCGACCCCGGCCCGAAGCTGACCACAACGCGGCGCTGAGATCTCGGGACGAACGGACCCTCGTCGGGAGTCTCGCCCGGAACGCTGACATTGAGGTGCGGCCCGGTGCCGGGCGGGCCGGTCATCCCTTGCAGCTCATAGGTCCAGGCGTCGTCGGGTAGGCAGTAGTACGAGCTGACCTCGTACAGCTTGCCGTCGTGCTCCCAGATCTCCACACCGGCAGCATCGCACGGACGGTTGTTCACCACCGACCCTCGAGCCGCGCCTGGATTCTGGCCGATGTCCGGCCTGCTGCGATCTCAGGCCGGACGTCGACGCCGATGGCAGGCTTGGACGAGGCAGGGGTACCGATTCGAACGACCACGTCGGCCCGACCACGATCGCCCTCACCGCGGCACTTCCGGACGTTCGTTGGTGCGGGATGCCACGGTCGCAGCTTCATACCTTTCGACATGTTTTATCGACACCGCTTCCGCGCGGCTGGCCTGGCAGTTCCCCTCCCGAGGGCGGCTGTTCAAGAACCGAACGATTTCTCGACACCCCTGATACTCATGATTGGCTATCGGTGCTCAGCTTGGGCAGCGGCCTGATCTGCGGTGAGTTTCGGGCGCCGGCCTGCTCGGAGCAGGATCGGTGCGGCAAGCGCGGTTGCCGCGGCCGTGCCGACTCCGGCGATGATGAGAGCACCCGCGGCTCCGAACCCCGCAACCGCCGGTGCGCCGATCAAGGTGCCGAGCATGGTCGCACCGCCGTTGAGCGAACCCATCGCCGCGAAGGCGCGACCCTTGACCTCTGGCGTGACCCGGGTGGAGATCAGCACGCTGATCGCTGAGACCTGCAGCGAATTCGCCACTCCGGCGGCCATGAATCCCATCGCTGCCCCGACAAGGGAATGCGACAGTCCGGCTCCGGCCAGTCCGATCCCCATCACCAGGCCGGCCGAGACCAGCACGCGGGATTGGCGTGACGGCGGTATTCGGGGTGCCAGCCATGCCGATGTCACCAGCCGGCCTCCAACGAATGCGGTGGTGACAAGCCCGTACATCACGGCGGACGCAGCGAGCGTGGTGCGGACATAGAAAACTTCGGCGACGCTGAAGATCGCGGTGAAAACGATCGCGGCAGCAAGCGAGGCCATCGCGGCGCGCACGACGGAGTCCGATGCCAACAGCGTGGGGGCCTCGGCAACCTGGCGCCACCAACTCGGGCGTTGCGAAGACTGTTGCGGGGGATGGCGACGCAGGCCCAGAGCCGCCATGAGCGCGACCAGAACACAGGTCGAGGCCGCATCGAGCACCATCGTCACCGAAAAACCCAATAGGCCGACGGCGACACCACCGAGCGCGGGACCCACCAGCACACCCGTCATGCGTGCGGCGTCCAAGGTCGAATACACCCGGGCCGGATTGGATCCGCTGTTGTCGTCTGCCTGCTCGGCCAACAGCATCATCGCTGGAGCGTTGAGCATCGAAAGGCAACTTCCCGCGAACCCCAACCCGATGATGACTGCAATGGGCAACGACGCCGACGCGGCCATCGCCAGGGTCACCGCCGCCTGCGCGAGCAACGTCATTGTCAGCAATCTGCGGGATTCGACCCTATCGACCACTGGTGCGAGCAGAGGCGCGAGCAACACTCCAGGCGCCAGGCTCGCGAAGAGAAACGCCGAGACCGACAGCGGAGAGTGATCCTGCAACAGCAACATCAGCGCCACCCGCGCTACCGCGCTACCCGCCGCGGATACCGCGAGCGCACCAGCCAGGACACCCAACCGCATCATCGTTCGACTCCCCCATTCGAATCCCATTCCAGCTACCTAGTAGTACAGCCTGATGACCAGCTGAGCTTTCAGAATGCTCTGCCAGAACCCTGCCAGACCCTGCCAGAAACCTATCTTCACTAGCGCGCACGCTGTAAAGATCGTTGTGCCAACACTTTTCGGGGTTGGCGGCATCTAGGGAGGGATTCACAATGACCACACAAGCTGTCACCACACCGAGCGTCGAGTCCATCAGGCGGATTGTGTCGCTGGGAGGCGAAACCGAGGAGCGCCGCGCCGGTCGGGAACCCATTGCCGAATCGCATGTCGAGATCACGCTGAACAACGACGCCGACGCAACCACGTGCCTGGCCAAGCTGGAGGAATCGGACCGACGCCTGGCGGAGAAGATCAAGAACAACGTGGGAGACCCCTACGACTGGCAGATGGTGACTTTCGAGCCGAGCCTGCACGGCGGCGGAACGCTGCGATTCGGTGTCGTCTGGTACGACGAGGACTTCTTCCAGGCGAAGAAGGGCATCTACATGGACTCCCACCACGGTGCCCTGTTCAGCAAGTTCGGTGTCGAATCGCGTGAGGTGAAGGTCACCCACTGGCACAAGCTCTCCTGAACAGCTGATCGTCCAAACCCATTCGCCCTCAGCGATCTTCTTGCATACCGCTGCATCAGGTCGCTGAGGGCGAGCCTTGTGCCCTCAGCGATACGGGCCTCGAGAAAACCTTTCTGGTTCGCTCGCAGCGCCGAAAAGCGATCGATTTGGGGTTCAGGTAGTAATCGCCGAAAAAACAAAGGAAATGGCATAGCCCCGGTCAGGAGTGGTCCGTCGTTTTGGGCTATGGGGCAGTGTGTTTGGTGCTTGGCTTGGCTGCAACTGCCCAGGGATGCGGCTGGCTGGGGCCGGTGTGCAACACCAAGCGGTATTCGGCATGAGCGCGCATTCGCGAGATCAACTGCTGGCCAACGTTTGCCCTGATCGAACGCGCGGGTCGCAGCATTACTGTGCATCCACTGCACACGAAACTCAGCCGAGAGCCGGAGCGGCTAGGTCAGGACTCGCCGGAGGCGGGACACTGAACATTGGTCATGGTTCGTGCTCGGCGGTGAGATCAGTCGGCAATATGGCGCGTCGCCCGATCCGGCAGGATCCCGGCCCGGACGAGTTCCTCGTAGATCCGCTGCTGCTCATCGTCGAGATTCGAGTACAGCATGTCGTATGCCAGATCTTCCTCGGCAAGCACCGCGACCGGATCCCAGTCGTCACCGAGTGCCGCGACGACGGCGCTGCGCCGTCGTGCCTCGTCCAGCGTGAGGTCGTAGGCAAAATTGAGGTCGGCCATATGGGCATCTCCAACCAGGTTCTTTTCGATAACGAATTGATGACGATGCCCAACCACGCCTTCTCGGGCAATGACGTGCATCACATTCCTCGGTTGGATTTCGTCACATTTGATGCCCGTGCGCGGACTGGACAACGGAGTAAACGCGTCCACATAGTCGCCACGACACGTCCGCCGCTGAAATCGGTCCGGCGACGCTATATCGCCACGCCGCCAACAGAGCGGAACTCGCCAACGTCGCTGGCGTCTGGGTGCTGTTGCCGGCCACTCCGATGCCATTTACCCCGACGCGAACACTCCGCACCGATCGAATCCGAATCGGGCCGCACTACATCAGCGGCCGGTGCCGAGCGCAGAATAATCGGCATTGCCGGACCGTTCAGGGTCTCGGTGTCACTCAGCGATTCATCGTCGCCATTCCTCAGCGGCTCTGGCCGGTGTTTCAGCCGAACCGCTCGGTGTCGTTGCTAAGGGTTCCAGAAATAACCGCTCATTGGGCAGTCGTGCCAATCCCGTAGCGTCGCCGGGGATCACGCGCACCGCATCGACGTAGTGGCGTGCTCGGTGGTCTTCCATGAATCGCAAGGCCGCAGTCGGGCACGCGGCGAAGTCCAGCCGCACACCGTGTAGGAACACGCTCAGATGTACATCCACCTCGTCTGGCATCGGGGAATTATTGGGGCTCATGGTGTTTCCGTATCTCGGACGCTGGTGGGGCGTATCGGGATCGCTTCGAGCTTGTCGAGGTCGTCGTACAGTTCGGGCCAGCCGTTCTCGTCGACGGTGCACAAGGTTCCGTCCGATCGGTGGACGATGGGTGGACTGTCGGTGGGGGCGATCGCGAGTTTGCGGGCGGTGTCCTCGTGGAAGACCGCGAGTAGCGCCCGCACGGGTGGGGCGATCTCGCCGGGCGGCAGATGAGGTGTCATGTCGCACATTGGTTTTACGTCCTCGTTGTTGTCGAGGCGGGTGCTATCAGGCCAGGCGATTGCTGGACTGCTGTCGTTGTCAGGCATGTGACACCGCCCGCACTCGGCGCGGTCCCACGCACGCGCGGACCGATTCGATGACGAGGAGGCCGGAGGGGCGGAAGGTGTCGTGTGGTGGTTCGATCCATTGCCTGATGGCTCCGGACTGCGTGGTGGGTGACGGCAATGCCACTGTTCCGCCGTCGCGGATGACAGATATGTTGTGGCGGAACAGGTCAGCGAAGAGCGGCACATCGTCGGGTATGTCGGGTCGGATCAAGAACGTCCATCTGTTGGACCGTGGATGCGACAGGATCGGGCCGATAGCGGCTCCGCGTCGACTCATGTCATGTTTGACCGATTGGCCCAGCGGTGCGGGCATCGTGAGTCCTCCGACGTGGGTGGCTTTCATGATGATGCGGCCGAGGCTCGGTGGGTCGATGGTCGCGGGCAGATCGCATACTCGCCTGTAGAAGACGCAGCGGGATATTGGGGTGTCACCAAACGGTATGTGGTCCATCGGGATTGGCCTCTGCTCAGTTCGACAGTGGGTTGTGTGCGCCTGACGCTGGGGACTCGCCAGCCCAGCGCAAGGTTGATTCGGTTGCGGTGGGCGGGCCTGCCCACTTCCGCATCGCGGTTGCGAAACGATCGACCACGTCGGCCTCTGCGCCCACGTAGGCGAAAGGTGGACCGATGAACGGGTCTCGTTGTGGAAGCTCGTTGTTCGGCATCTGCCGACCTCCGGTGCATCGACTGTGGCTTAGGTGCGCTCGCCTCTGACTTCTCCCGATGGGGGAAGAAAGCTATCTCTCAGGGCGCGTCTCCCAGAACACACCCAAGCCGTCAAAACTGGAATCCTCAAACGCGTGAATCCGTTTGATAGATGCCGTACTTTTACTGCGGATGCTGCCGGGCGGATGCTGCCAGTTGACGGCTTCCAAAGGACGGGTCACTCGACAGCGAGGCTAATGACGTGAGCGCTACCGGAAGCACCTTGGCGCGGCGGGCTCTTGGCCGTGAACTCCGCAGACTCCGCACGGCAAAGGAGATGACCCAGGCCGAAGCGGCGCGGGTGGGGGAGACGTCCCCGCAATCAATCGGCCGCATCGAGGAAGGTCAGTCCACACGCGTAACCAACATGATGGTTAACGCCCTGTGTGATGCGTTCGATGCCACCGACGTAGAGCGGAAAACCCTTCTGGGTCTGGTGCAAGAAGTTCGTGCCGCCCGTGAGCGCGGTGGGGGCTGGTGGAGGGCCTACGCGGATCAGATCGCGACGGACTTTGATCACTATCTAGCTCTAGAAGAATCAGCGTGCCGGTTGACTGCCTGGAAGGTAACGATCCTTCCTGGACTGCTTCAGACTCCTGAGTATCGACGTGAGATTGCCTGGGCAGAATCACCCGATGTGCCGTCCGATGTGGTCGAGAAGCGAATCGAGTGGGCTACGCGACGGCAAACACGTCTCGAAGATCCTCACTTTACGGTCGATGTGATCTTGTCGGAGTCGGTTCTCCGTGATGAGGTGGGAGGGTCTGCCGTGATGACTGGACAGATGCACCACCTCGTCAAAGTGTCTGAGCTGCCCAATGTTTCAGTGCGCGTGGTGCGATTCAGCGCACGGAGCATCCTCGGGTCGTATGTCGGCTCCTTCAGCCTCCTGGAGTTCCCGGAGCTGCCGCAGTCCAAGCTTGCAGAGCCTCCGATCGTCTACGTGGAGGAGTATGCCGGCGATCTGTACCTGGAACGGGAAGCGGAGGTGCAGCGTTATCGCCGTGCGTTGCGAGAGATAGACCGGGTAGCGTTGGATCGAGGCAAGTCCAGGAGCCTGATCCTGGCTGTTGCAAAGGAGTATGCCGAGTGAACATCGACATGTCCGGGGCCGAGTGGTTCAAGTCGAGCCGCAGCGGTTCAACGAAGGATTGCGTGGAGGTAGCGCACCTGGATGGCGGACTTGTCGGCGTCCGGGACTCGAAGAACCCGACTGGTCCGGCGCTGGTCTTCACGCCTAGCGAGTGGGACGCCTTCACCGCAGGAGTGCATGACGGCGAGTTCGACCGCCCGTAGCGCGCAGAGACTAGAACGGCCCCTAGCTACTGTGGCGTCGTGGGACATCGATACTGGAAGGTAGCTGCGGGGATCAGCGCATGGTGCGTGCTGCTCGTCGGATGCGCGCACGACACGGCGAGTTCGCGCCCGAGCAAGCGGGCTTCCAGCGCAGCGCCGGAGTCGGTCGCCGGTTCGCCCGATGCCTCGGCAGTCCCCATCGCCGACGATCGTGTCGTGGTGCTGGATCCCGGTCACAACGGCGGCAATGCCGCGCATCCCGGGGTGATCAATCAGCAGGTCCCTGATGGCCGGGGCAGGACCAAACCATGTAATACGACGGGGACCTCGGCGAACGACGGGTATACCGAGCACGAGTTCAATTGGGATGTCGCGACATTGGTACGTGACGCGCTCGTCGCGCGCGGTATCCGCGTCGTGATGACGCGACCCGACGATGCCGGTGTCGGGCCGTGCATCGGTGAACGCGCCGCCATCGGAAACAACAGTGGGGCAGCGGCGGTGGTGTCGATTCACGCGGACGGCGCGGCCGCAGGCGCGCACGGTTTCCACGTCGCGTATTCCTCGCCGCCGCTGAATCCGGCCCAGGGCGAGCCATCGATTCGGCTGGCGACGATGTTGCGCGACACCATGGTCGGTTTCGGATTCGTCACCTCGACCTACGTCGGTTCCGATGGGCTGAACCCCCGAGCGGACCTGGCGGGACTCAACTTCTCGGAACGCCCGGTCGCGCTGGTCGAGTGTGGAAACATGCGCGACCCCGGTGACGCGGCAGTGCTCGAATCACCCGACGGGCGCGCGAAATTCGCCGATGCCATCGCGGCGGCGATCGTCGCGTATCTCGGGTAACGCCGATGAAGGGTGGAGTGCGAGCCTTATCGCAGTAGTGCGTCGGCGGCGGCCGCGGCGATAGCGGTGGCGATGCCGCTCAGCGCGGGGGACTCGAGCCGCCACTGCTGCCAATAGAGCGGGACGTCGATGTAGGAGTCGCCGTCGATGGGCACCAATCGGCCCGCGGCCTGATCCGCACGGGTTTGCAGGTCAGGAAGCATGCCCCAGCCGAGCCCTATGCGAACGGCGTCGCCGAAGCCGGTCGAGGAGGGGATGTAGTGGCGGGGCGGGTCGATGGGCTGCCTGCTGCGTCGTCGCATGTGCCGGTCCTGCAGGTCGTCCTTACGGTCGAAGAGGACGACCGGCGCCGCCGCGTAGGTCTTGGCGGTGGCCCCGTCACCGAACCAGGTTCGGGCGAAGTCGGGGTTGGCCATCGGCCGGTAGCGCATCGCGCCGAGCCGCTCGACCTTGCAGCCCTGCACCGCCGCCGCGGTGGCGGTGATCGCCGCCATGACCGTCCCGTCGCGCAGCAGCCGGGTGGTGTGCTCCTCGTCTTCGCGGTGGATCTCGAAACACACGCCGGACGACGCCCGGCTCAGCGCGGGCATCACCCAGGTCTCCAGCGAGTCGGCGTTGACCGCGATCGGAAGACGAATCGGACGATCGATAGTGGGCTCCTGGCCGGTGTCGCCCAATTCGCGGGCGGTGTCACCGGCGAGCAGTTCGATCTGCCGGGCCAGCCGCAGCACCGCCAGTCCGGATTCGGTGGCGCGTACAGGCTTGGTGCGCTGCAACAGGATGCGACCCGCCGCATCCTCCAGCGCCTTGATCCGCTGGCTGATCGCCGAGGGGGTGACCCGCAGGCTGCGCGCGGCGGCGTCGAAGGTGCCCTCGGTGACGGCCGCGTTGAGGGCGCGGAGCTGGTCGAGCTGGAGGTCCATTAAGAAATCGTAAAGGTACGTGAAAATCTTTAGCTGGTCTTGCCTCGGTTACCCGCCTAACGTCGGCGGACGTGACGGCTTCCTCAGCAGCCCTGGCTGCTATCTCAGGTCTTGGCTTCGGGCTCTCGCTCATCGTGGCGATCGGCGCGCAGAACGCTTTCGTGCTGCGACAGGGGCTGCGCGGCCAACATGTGCTGGCTGTCGTCACCGTGTGCGCCGTGTCGGATGTGGTGCTGATCGCCGCGGGTATCGGCGGCTTCGGGGTAGTCGTGACCTCCGTCCCCGCGGTCGTCGAGATCGCGCGCTACGGCGGAGCGGTCTTCCTGGCCGGATACGGTGTGCTCGCGGCGCGCAGGGCGCTGTCGAACGGCGCGCTCACCGCGGCATCCACCGGCGCCTCTGTCGCCCTCGGCGCCACCGTCGCCACCTGCCTGGCGCTGACCTGGCTCAATCCGCATGTGTACCTCGACACCGTGGTGCTGCTCGGTTCCTTCGCCAGCACCTACGCCACCCCGGACCGCTGGTTCCTCGGGGTCGGCGCGATGCTCGGCAGCATTATCTGGTTCACCGGACTCGGCTTCGGGGCCCGGCTGCTCGGTCCGCTGTTCGCCCGTCCCGCCGCTTGGCGGATGCTGGATTCGGCTATCGCACTGGTGATGTTCGGCCTGGCCCTTGGTCTGGTGCTCACCGGTTGATCACGACTTACCGACCGGGTAGGTCGTCCGGCTCCGGTATCGGAGACTTCGGCTCGGCGATCCGGTGGGTGAAGGTGCCGTGGAAACCCCACGGCACCTGGTGCTCGAGCCATGCCGTGGCCAATGGGCCGCGCTCGAGGTCGCGGGCATCGAGAATCACCAGCTGAGAACGGTTTTCGACCAACTCGTGGTTGAGGAACAGCAGCCAGCCGTCGTCTTCGGGCGCAGCGGGGGAGCGGGGCACGAACAGCGGTTCGCCGACCGAGCTGATGCCGAAGTCGCAGCGCGTGGTGGCGCCGTTCGGCATGATCGCCGATCTCGTCGTGCGCCACGCCCCCGACGCGCTCGGTGGGCCTGCCGACCCGGACGGGCTGCGCCGGGCGGCGCCGTTCGTCACCGGTGGGGTGAATCAGCTCATCGAGGGCCGGCTCGGCGGCCGAGTCGACATGACCGCCGCCGAATGCGCTCGGCTGTGCGTGGCTGTGCTCCGGATGCCGCCGGAGTAACGGATGTCGCGCTCGGCCCGTTCAGGCCGGATACAGCTGCTGTAGCTGCCGCTTGTAGACCTTGCCGGAGTCGTCGCGCGGCAATGTGGTGACGATGCGCAGCGTGGCGGGGATTTTGTAGTCGGCGATCCGTCCGGCCAACCCGGCGCGCACCCGTTCTTCGGTGACGGTCGCGCCGGGCCGGGCGACGACATGGGCGGCGACGGCCTCGCCGAGGTCACCGGTGTGCGGAATGCCGAAGACGGCAACGTCTTCTACGTCGGGGTCGGCCATGATGGCGGCCTCGATTTCGGCCGGGTAGATGTTGACACCGCCGGAGATGATGATGTCGCTGGAACGCCCGGTCAGGTAGAGGTAGCCCGCGTCGTCGAGGTAGCCGGTGTCACCGACGGTGAGATAACCGGGCACCGCACTTGCCGGGGCATCGGTTCGGTTGAGGTAGGTGAAGTCGGGCCAGTAGTCCGCGCCGCGCACGAACACCTGCCCGATTTCGCCTGCGGGCAGCCGAGTTCCGTCGTCGGTGGCGACCACGACACCGGACCCGTCGACACCGCGCCCGACGCTGCCGGGATGTGCCAGCCATTCCGCGGCGCTGATCCAGGTAATGGCGCCCGCCTCGGTGCAGCCGTAGAACTCGATCAGGGCATCGCCGAACCAGTCGATCGCCGCCCTTTTCACCGCGGGCGGGCACGGTGCGGCGGAGTGGATGAGATGGGTGAGGCTGGAAACGTCGTACCGGTCGCGGACCTCGGCGGGCAGCGACAGCAGCCTGGACAGCATGGTAGGCACCACCTTGGCCTGCGTGATGCGGTGTTCGTCGACCAGGTGCAGGAACCGCTCGGCGTGCCAGCGGGGCATGATCGTGATGTCGGCGCCCATGCGCAGCGCGAGCACGGCGACCGCGTTGGGACTGGTGTGATACATCGGTCCCGCCACCAGCATCCGGCCGCCGGGGGTGAGACCCATGCGCTGCGCGGTGCCGCCCGCTATGGACAGTAGTTGATGTGGTGTCATGCGTTCGCGGAGTACACCTTTCGGTGTTCCGGTGGTGCCGGAGGTGTAGATGAGTCCCATCGAATCCGCGATCGCGCCGTCGAGATGGCCGAGCGGTTCCGGATGGTCCCGGATCCAGTCCTCCAGGGTGGCGTGCCGGTGGGTGAGCTGCGTTCGGTCGAGCCCGGCTTCGGCGAGGAGTTCGGCGGGCATGGCCACCTCGACGACCATCGGGTCGACGCCCGCAAGGGCGATGGCGTCTTCGACGATGCCGACGAACTCGGTGTGCGCGATGATCAGACGGGCTCCGCTGTCGGCGAGGATATGCGCGACCTCACGGGCCTGCCACCGCGTGTTGACGGGCACGGGATTCGCCCCGCACGTCGCGATGGCGAGCGAGACCTCGAGGAACTCGATGTCGTTGCGCAGCATGACCGCAACGCGGTCGCCGCGCGCGAGGTCTGCGTCGGCGAGGGCTGCCGCGAGCCGCCCGGCCCGCCGATGCGATTCCGGCTGCTTCCTGGTGCGCGCGCCACAGCTGATGGTGGGGATCGGTGAACCGGCCGGAACATCGTTCATAAACCGCAGTCTGCCATGCGGATTCGATGCGGCGAGCCGATCGCGAGCGGTGCCGCCGTGGGTGGATTCGGGCCGGGTGAGGCCGAAGAATTCGGTGCTGACCGCGTCGGCGTCGGCCAAACCTCCCGGCACTTGTTGGTGGCACCCACAACTGTTATCGTTGGCGTCACCCACATTGGTGAGACCAACAATAATCGAAAAGGGCCGTCCGATGAACAAGCTCCGCCGTACATTCCCGATCCTTGCCTTGCCGTTGGCGCTGCTGGCCGCCGCGTGCTCGACCGGCGCCACCGCGACCGAGGGTGACTCCACCCGGCGACAACTGCGAGAACTGCTGGACCGTCAGGAGATCCATGCCTTGGTCGACCGTCTCGCAACCGCCCTCGACGAAGGTCGATTCGACACGTTCGACACGATCTACACCGCCGACGTGAAGGCCAAGTCCCCTGGCGGCGAGGCGCAAGGACTTGACGCCGTGATCGCGCTGGCCAGCCGGACCCATTCGAACCAACGGCGAGCTCCGCACTACATCAGCAACGTGCAGATCGACTTGGCGGGCGACCGCGCGGCGGTCCGGGCGAACGCAGTCCTCGCAATTGTTCCGATATCCCCCGTGGACGGCAGGCTGGCCCCGGAACCCCTGTTCACATCGGGAGGGGCCTACCGATTCGACGCCGTCCGCACGCCCGAAGGCTGGCGATTCTCACGCGTGGAAACCGCACCTGTCTGGACCACGGGCACCCTGCCGTCCTGATCCGGTCACACCGATTCCCGGACTCGGGGTCCGCGCAACTATCGGGCGTGGCCGGCAAAGCGGCGACCGGCTGCCCCTCGGTCCTACTAGACTCGCACTCCGGCGGCACAGCCTGCCCGTTCGACATCGTTGATCCCGCCGAGACGGCGGTGCGGTAGCTAGGAGAGTTCACGCAGCCCGACGGGGGCACGGGAAGAGGTGGGCCGGATGTGGTATCTGATCGACGTCGCCGAGCCGGATCGGGGAATTCGGTACATGCCGGAGGAGGGCATGGCCCGCGAGCGGTCGCTGCTTCGGGCGATCCGGCCCAGTTCTCTCGCCGTCTTGGCGAACTCGGCTCTCGCGCAGGCGATCGAGTCCACCGAGCCGTGCTCACGCGAAGTTCGTATTCGCGGCGAGCTACATGGTGTGCTGGCGGTGCCGGTGGTAGGTCCGGACGGGAAGCCGATGGCCGTGCAGCTGTGGGCGGGCGCACGGCCCGCGGACCGGGCAGACCCGCCGGGCATTGATGTGTTCGTGTGGGACAGCAGGCAGTGGACCTTGATGAGTCACGGTTTCGGTGGCGCGGTGCTTCCGGGCGGTCACGAGTTGCTACACGGCGCGTGGTTCCTGTCGCGGATCGTCGAGTGCGAGGAACGGGACCGCCTGATCACCGCGGCGCTCGACCCGCAGCCGGGCGTCGAATGGCAGGGCCCGATGCGGGTGCTGACCGCCCAAGAGGATCGGACCACCCGCGTGTTCGGCTTCTTCCGCTACTACGGACCGCATGCGCTGTGTGGGCTGTTGTTGCAGGTGGAAGCGGAACGGACCGCGGGCGTCGTGCTGCCGACCTACCACAATGACGCGGCCGCCGGCCTGCTCGGCGGCACCACCGCGTTGATCGATATCGAGAGCATGCAGATCATCGAATGGCTGACGCCGCCGCTGGCCGGAATTGCCTGGCGGCACCACCCCGCCTCCAAGGGCATGGATCCGGCTGATCGCGATGAATTCAATTTGGCCACAACGCATCTCATCCATCCTGACGATAAGGGGTGCTATCTCGCCGCCATGGCCGAGCTGGCCGCGTACCGCATCGAATACGCGCGCGTAGTGGTGCGATTGCTGACCGTGGATCGTGACTGGCTGCGCGTCGAGCTCTACTGCATTCGGCTGCCGCACGGCCTGCCACGCTTTCTGACCTGTCTGATCCGGCCGGTTGGTGCGGATACGCCGGCAGGTGTGGTGCCCGGGTAGCAGGTCGATGGCGCGTCGGCGATTCCGGCATATCGGACCGAGTGAGACCGGCGTCACCGAGCAGCTGCCAGCGGGCTCTGTTCGTTCTGTGTTAACGGCGTTACGCTAACCCTGTTCAACCTACGGGCAATCGAACAAGGGGAGTTGCTCATGCTCGTTCGGATCGCGCACGCGGCCACCAGGCACCCGCGCACCATATTGCTGGCCGCCGCACTGCTCGCGGTGCTCTGCGGGGTGTTCGGCGCCTCGGTGACCTCGCACATGAAGACGGGCGGCTTCACCTCCGACGACGCCGAATCGACGCGGGTGTCACAGCTGATCGCCGATAATTTCGGCGGCGCACAACCCAACGTCATCCTGCTGGTCAGTGCCGAAGCGGGCGCCGACAGCCCGGCTGCCCGGGCCACGGGCGCCCGGCTGGTCGACTCCCTGCGGGCCCGTGGTGACGTGATCGGCGTCCAGTCCTACTGGAACGCGCCGCAACCGCTCGCCGCCGCGCTGCGCAGCAAGGACAGCAAGAGCGCGCTGGTGCTCGGGTACATCACCGGCGACGAGACCGCGGCCCAAGAGGTGGCGGGCGATATCGCCGAGCAGCTCACCGGGACCGCCGACGGAGTCACCGTCGATCAAGGCGGCCTCAGCTCCGTCTACCACGATGTGAACGCACAGATCACTCACGATCTCGCGGTCGCCGAGGGGGTCGCGATCCCGCTGTCGTTCATCGTGCTGGTGCTCGTGTTCGGCAGCCTGGTCGCCGCGTTGCTACCGTTGGCCGTCGGCATCTTCGCGATCCTCACCACGCTGGCGATCCTGCGCACGCTAACGGTATTCACCGATGTGTCGATCTTCGCGCTGAACTTGACGACCGCACTCGGCCTCGCTCTCGCCATCGATTACAGCCTGTTCATCGTGAGCCGTTATCGCGAGGAACTGGCCAACGGCCTCGCGGTGGAAGCGGCCGTGGTCCGCGCGGTGCAGACCGCGGGGCGCACGGTGCTCTACTCGGCGCTGACCGTCGCGCTGTCGGTGGCGGCGCTGGGTGTGTTCAATCTGTACTTCCTGAAATCCTTTGCCTACGCGGGCGTCGCGGTCGTCATAGCGGCCGCGGCGGCCTCCATCCTGATCCTGCCCGCCGTCCTGATGCTGCTCGGCGAGCGGGTGAACGCGGCCGATGTCCGAAAGCCGTTGGGACGCCTGCTCGGTCGAGCCCCGCGCACCGATGTCCCGCTGGAGGAGACGTTCTGGTATCGGACGGTGAGCCGGGTGATGCGCCATGCCGCACCGGTCGCCATCGCGATCATCGTGCTGCTGCTCGCTGTCGGGTCCCCCTTCCTTTCGGTGAAATTCGGCTACCCGGATGACCGGGTGCTCAATGCCAACGCCGCCGCGACCAGCCGCGAGGTCGGTGACGCGCTGCGCAACGACTTCGCCGCCGATGTGGCCGCGAACACCACCATCGTGCTGGACGGCTATCAGGGCGGCCCCGCCGCGCTCGGCGACTACGCCGCCGGACTGTCGAAGGTGCAGGGCGTGGCCGGTGTGCTCTCCGGTGTCGGCCTGTACTCGGGCGGCATGAAGGTGTCGGCGGGCCCGCCGACGATGTCGAACAACACCGGCGCATTCCTCACTGTGGCAACGACGGTCGATCCGTTCACCGCGGCGGGCAAGACCCAGCTGGCGCAGCTGCGCGCGGTGCCGAGTCCGGTGCCCGCGCTCTTCGGCGGCGCTGCGGCGACCAACGTCGACGCGCTCGACGCACTGGGCGCTCGGCTCCCGCTGGCCGGCGCGTTGATCGTGCTCGCCACCTTCGTCGTCCTGTTCCTGTTCACCGGAAGCGTGCTGCTGCCGCTGAAAGCGCTTGCCCTCAATACGCTCTCGCTGACGGCGGCCTTCGGCGCGATGGTCTGGATCTTCCAGGACGGGCACCTGTCGAGCCTGCTCGGCAGTTCCGCGACGGGGTATCTGGTGCCGACCATGCCGATCCTGATGTTCTGTCTCGCCTTCGGTATGTCCATGGACTACGAGGTGTTCCTGCTATCGCGCATCCGCGAGGAATGGCTCGCCTCGGGGCGCACCGCCGCCGACAACGTGCGCTCGGTCGCGATCGGCGTCGCGCGCACCGGCCGAATCTTCACCGCCGCCGCGCTGTTGATGGCGATCATCATGGCCGCCATGGTCACCTCGAAGGTATCGTTCATCCAAATGATGGGCCTGGGGCTGACTTTGACGGTGCTCGCGGACGCGACACTGATCCGCGGTCTGCTCGCGCCCGCGCTGATGCGGCTGATGGGCACCGCGAACTGGTGGGCGCCTGCTCCGTTGGCCCGGCTGCACGCCAAGATCGGGTTGAGCGAAGAGCCCGTCGTCCCCGCGTCCGACGAGCACACACTGGCCGGTCGCCGATGACCTTTGCGCGCAGACAACGGTCCGCCCGCGGCTCCGGACAGCAGCTGCGTGCCGAAATCCTCAGCGCCGCCAAGGAATTGCTGGCCCGCACCGGCAGCGTCGAAGCCGTGTCGATCCGCGAAATCAGCAAAATGGTCGGTGTCAGCGCGCCCTCGATCTACCGGCATTTCGCGGACAAGGATCAGCTCATCGAGGCGGTGGTCGCGCAGGTCTTCGAGGACCTGGAGGCGGTGATGCGCGCCGTGGGCGACCCCGCGGCCTCGCCGATGGAACGTCTGCGTCAGCAGGGCATGGCCTACGTCCGGTTCGCCATCGAGCACCCCGAGCAATACCGGCTGGCCACGACCCCTGGTCAGACCGCGGGTGCGGTCGATCTGGTGCTCGGCAGCGGCGCGTTCACACATTTCGCCGCCGCGGTCAGCGAGTGCATGGCCGCCGGATTGTTCGAACCGGCCGACCCCGTCCCCGTGGTGCTGGAACTGTGGGCGAGCGCGCACGGCATCGCCTCGTTGCTGATCGCCAAACCGTATCTGCCGTGGGGTGATCTGGAAGCCGTCGCGGATCGAGTGATGCGCGCGGCCTGCGTCGGTCGCGTCGTGATCGACAACGTGCTCGGCGACGACGCGACAGCGGAAGACCTCTCCCAGTGGGTGATCGAACAGCGCCAGCACCGCTGAGCCGGTCAGTCGACGGCGGCGGGCACCCGCCCCGACGCGATCGCCGCAACGAGGGCTCGATGATCGGCGATCGTCTGGTCGGCGTAGGCGAGGGCGAACTCGCCCATGGCACGGTCGAAGGCGTCCGCGGTGCCGAGATAGGCGGCGATGGCGATGCGCTCGCCGGAACGGGCGTGGGCGCGGGCCAGGGTGAGCCCGCACAATGCCGAGTACTGGCGCAATGCCGTGCGGGACATGTCCTCGATCACCGCGGAGCCCTTCATATCCCGTAGCTGCCGCAGGTAATAGTGGCGCTCGTCGGTTCCGGTGGCCCAGCCGAGGAAGATATCGCTCGCAGCCTGGATCAGCCGCTGTCCGTTGACGACTCGGTGTCCATGATGGCGGAACTTGCTGCGGGTGGTGTGCGGTGCGAGCACCGACGCCTGGGCCTCCTTCACCTGAAGGAACAACGGATTGCCGGTTTGGTGGCCGGCCATCAGCACGATGAAGCAGCGCGTGCCGACGCTGCCCACCCCGACCACTTTGCGTGCGATGTCCAGCACGCGGTGCCGCTTCAGCAGCACCCGGCGTTCTTCGGCGAGCGTCCGGCTGTAGTCGGCCAGCACCTGCTCGAGCGCGAGCGCGTCCACCTGCTCGATCGGGGTGAGCAGCGGTGGGCGGCTTCGGATACGCGGCATGCCGTCGGGGCCGGCCTCGGTCAGTTTGCCGAGTGCCTGCAGGCTGGTATTGGACTTGGCCTGGCTGAGCGCCTTCTCGACGCCTTTACGGTGCTTGGGTTTGGTCACCAGCGCCGCCACCTGCTCGGCGTCGACCTGCTCGTACCAGACGCTCAGCTCGTCGAGACCGGACAGGCGATTCATGGACTCGCGATAGGAGCGGGCGGCGGCCTCGGCCGACCGGCGCGCGTCCGCGTCGTCGCCGCCATTGTCGCGCACAGCCACCGCGATGCTCGCGACGAGCCGTTTGACGTCCCACTCGAAGGGACCGGGCAGGGTTTCGTCGAAGTCGTTGAGGTCGAACACGAGCGAGCGTTCCGGCGAGGCGTACAGCCCGAAATTGGATAGGTGCGCGTCACCGCAAAGTTGCACGGTCAGCCCGGTGTTCGGCGAACCGGCAAGGTCGGCGGCCATGATCGCGGGCGCGCCGCGCAGGAATGGAAACCGCGCCGCGGCCATCCGGGCGTAGCGGATGGGGACGAGTTCTGGCACTCGGGTCGCGGCCTGCCGCTCGAGCACCGAAATCGGGTCGGCGCGGTCCGGGCCGGACGCCCAGCTGCCGAGCGCGGAACGGGGGATCCGTTGCCGGGTCGCACGGCCCATGTCCGCAGCGGCCTGCGCGGTCATCGCGATGGTGTGGTCCGCCATCCCCTCAGTCTTGCCCGCCGGTCCGGCTACGACAACCATCCGGCGATCAGCAGGCGCGTCGCAGCCCCGTGCGTGCCCGGACCGCCGGACACGCACGGCGCAGCGTGACGTGTGTCAGAGCCTGTTCACTGCTGGGCAGGGACGATCGGTGTGCTGCCACCGGGACCCGGTGCGGGGGGAACCAGGGCACCGGCCGGTGTATTCGAGCTCGGCGCGGCCCGCGCGGGCGGGGGCGCGAGAATGTGAAGCGGCAACGGCGGCGGCTGCGGCGCTGGGCCGCGCGCCGGCGGCGGACCGGCGTTTTCGCATGCGGCGGTCTGGCTTTCGCCGCACGCCGCCGGACCGGCCGGAACGATCGGCTCGGCGGCGGCGGTTGCCGCCGCGAAGACGAGCGTGACCGATGCCCCCGCGGGCACGATCCACGAGCGCCACCCGCTGATTCGAATCACAGCCATATCGGGTCACCGTAGACCGCGACCGAATTATCCGCCGTCGCCGTGGATATCGAGACAATCGCGAACGAGCGCAGGCTGACCGCACCGGCACACGCATCGATCTTGATCTGCACCTGATCGACTGAGATCGAACCATGCGCTCCGGCAAGTGTTTTCGTGCCGAGGGTGATGCTGCTGATGGTGCCCGGCTTGATCGTCGCCGAGATATTCGGCAGGACGAGCGCGCTGCCGCCGACCGCGAGGCCGGGTGTCGGGACGATGGTCACCATCGCGTTCGGGCCGATCGCGGCCGAGAGTCCCATAGACAGGCCATTGGTCACATCCGCCTGGCACCCGATCTGGTATCCCAGCTGTACCGTCCCCGAATTCACCGCGGCCCGGCCTTCGCCGCTGATGTCGGCGGCTGCCGACAAGCTGACGAACCCCTCACGGGTAAACGGCGTCGCTGCCAGATTGGGGACGTGTTGAACGTCTTCCGCGGTCTTGCTGACCTGCAGATCCCAGCCGTCTTCGGTGCTGATGGAGCGAGATTTGTCTGCTAGTTGATCGGCGGTGGCGGGGGGGGCCGGCAATCCCAAATCCCCCCCCCCCCCCACCCGCAACCACGCAAAGGTCGAGACCAACAAAAAAAAACAAAAAACAATTACCCGGCCGGCGCGATAG
>NZ_JBHVDF010000021.1:65721-89591 GCF_042802915.1 Nocardia sp. NPDC057440 | reverse complement strand
CGGCTCATTATAAATCTTCCTCACCCACCCGCCGCTGGTTCGCGGCGGTGTCTCCCTTGTCCTCCTTTTTTTTTTGGGGGGGGGGGGGGGGGGCGCGGCCCCCGCCCCCCCCCCCCCCCCCCCCCCCCCGCGACGCTCAGCATCGCTATGGTCGAGCCCTTCAATGAAATCCTTAACGCTAGTCCCGGTCCGGCGCTATAGTACGGGCTCGAGCGCCCAGCGCGGCATCGGACAGATGCCCCCATCGCTGGGTAGTGGCTGGCTTGACAGCTCAGTCGGCGACCAAGTAATTCCCCGTCCACCCGTGTTCGCGTTGGCGGCGGATTACGCAGCGTCCCAGTCCAATTGCGCTCGCACCGGGTTCGGGATGGATGAGCGCCGCCGGTGCTCAGAAGGTCTTGTGCGGGATGCCGACGGTGAGCCCGCCGTCGATGACGAATTCGGCGCCCGTCGAATACGAGGACTCGTCGCCGGCCAGGAAGGTCACCAGCGCGGAGACCTCGGCGGGTTCGGCGGCGCGGCCCATCGGGATCTGCAGGAAGTCAGCGGGAATGCCCTCGGTCATCGGGGTGCGGATCAGGCCGGGATGCACCGAGTTGACTCGAATTCCATACTGCGCCAATTCGAGTGCGGTGGACTTGGTCAGGCCGCGGACAGCGAACTTGGTCGCGGTGTAGCCATGCAGGCCGGGGCTGCCGCGCATGCCCTCCACGGAGGAGATATTGATGATCGAGCCGCCGCCGGCCTCGATCATCGCGGGGGTGGCGGCCTGCATGCCGAGGAAGGTGCCGGTGAGATTGATGTCGACGATTCGCTGCCATTCGGACAGTTCGAAGTCGACCAGCAGGTTGCCATTCACGATGCCCGCGTTGTTCACCAGCACGTTCAGCGAGCCGAACCGGTCGACCGCCTCGGAGACCGCGTCGCGCCACTGCTGCGGTTCGCGGACGTCGAGATGAACATAGGCGGCGTTGTCGCCGAGTTCCTTGGCCAGTGCGGCGCCTTCGTCGTCGAGGAGATCGCCCAACACCACGCGCGCGTCCTCGGCCACCAGGGCCTTGGCGTGCGCGGCGCCCATGCCGCGCGCCCCGCCACTGATCAATGCCACCTTGCCGGTCAACCGCGCCATCGCGGCACCTCCGTTTCTCGTCTGTTGCCGAACATCGTCAACCTACTGGAACGCGTTGCAGAAATGTGTCGATCGCGCTGCGTCGACGAGCCTACCGACGGCCGCGCGCGCGGTGTCGCGGGCCGATATCCCGGGTGGAACGTAGGGTTCGCCGTATGAGCGAGCCCACCTCTTTCACCATGGAATCGCTGCGGAAGGCCTCGGGTATCGAACTCGGCGTGAGCCGCTGGATCGAGGTCGGCCAGGACCGCATCGACGCGTTCGCCGAGGCGACCGAGGACCGGCAATGGATCCATGTCGACCCCGAGCGCGCCGCGACCGGCCCGTTCGGCACGACCGTTGCCCACGGATATCTCACGCTGTCGCTGCTCCCGCCGATCATGGCCGACCTGATGGTGATCACCGACGCCGCCGCACGACTCAACTACGGCCTGAACACTGTGCGGTTCCCCGCGCCGGTGCCCGCGGGGTCGCGCATCCGCGGCCGTGCCCGGATCGTGAGCGTCGAGGAGGTTCGCGGCGGTCTGCAGGCTGTCGTGCGGGTGACGATCGAACGCGAGGGCGGCGACAAGCCCGCGTGCGTCGCCGAATACATCGTCCGCGCCCTGGACTGAAGCCGGGATTCCGTCGGGAGCGTTGTCATGGGCTGTGGCATCATCGATGTAGAACGCGTTCTAATTCTTTTCGGTGAACCGTGCGGAAGGAGGCTCTCGATGACGAACCCGGACCGCGGTGCGGCGATGGCGATGCGATGGTTCGGGCGGCGCACTCGGGTGCCCGATATCGCCGAGGTGCCGGGTGGGCGATTGGTGGACCTGCCGGGGCGCGGGCGGACCTACGTGGTCGACATACCGGGGCCGGCGGGTGCGCCGACGCTGGTGTTGCTGCACGCGACGGCCTGCACCGGATACCTCACCTGGTTTCCCGCGCTCGACGCGCTTGCCGAGCGGTTCCGGGTGATCGTGTTCGACCAGCGCTGGCACGGCCGCGGCATTCGCTCACCGCGGTTCTCGGTCGAGGACTGCGCCGACGATGTCGTCGCGGTGCTCGACGCGGTGGGCGTGGAACGCGCCATCTGTGCGGGATACTCCCTGGGCGGTGTCGTCGGATTGCTTGCCGCGCACCGTCATCCAGATCGGGTGAGCGGCCTGGTGCTGTGCGCGACGCCGTATCGGTTCCAGGAGAAGTTGCGTGAGCGGGCCTTTCATCTAACGTTCGGTGCGCTGGCGGATGCGTTCGGCCCCTATGCCTTTCAGCGGGCTGAGCTGTATCACGAACGACTGCCGGAACTGCCGGATCACACCTGGCCGCCCGGCAGGCTCGAACGGTGGGCGCTGGCGGAATTCCGCAGTACGAGCGGATGGGCGCTCGCGCAGGTGATCGCGGAGGTCGGCCGGTTCGATTCGACCCCGTGGCTCGCCGACCTGAAAATGCCGACAGCTGTTGTCATCACGACCCGGGACCGGGCGATTCCCGTCTATCGCCAGCTGGAGATGGCGACCCTGATTCCCGGTGCGACCATTCACTTGGTCAAGGGCGGCCACGCATCGTGTGTGCTGGCGGCCGACCGTTTCGTGCCGGTACTGCTCGACGCGTGCGCTGCGGTTGCCGCCCGAGTGGCCTCGGGCAAGCCCGCGACGGGGGAGTGATTGCGCATCGGCCTCGCGCGGCTATCGGCCTCGTGCGGGCTTCGGGGAGACGATGTCGCACCGGGCGGCGGGCTACAACCTGCCGGGTGCGGGGAGGGGTGTCGCCGGACGGCTCGGGCGACGATGCCCGGTGAGCCTGGTTGGCAGACCCTGTTCGGCGGCGATGGCGAACAGGGCGGCGGTGGATCAGTGCAAGGTTCGTGCCGCGGCGAGTAATTCGTCGACTACGCCGGGCACGGCGTCGGCGAGCGTCGCGATGTCGGGCACCAGTTCCTTGCAGGCGATGAAGCCGAAATCCAGATCATCGTTGTTGGACAGCACGGTGACCGTGAGCCCGGCGCCGTGGAAGACCGGACCGAACGGATACATGCCGTCCACGCGGACGCCGAGGAAATACAGCGGCAGCGGCGGGCCCGGCACATTGGAGACCACCAGGTTGTGCACCACGGGATGGTGTTCGGCCAACTTCAGCGACGAGTAGACGCGGGCGGCGAGCCGAAAAGTGTTCGGCGGGGCGTACTCCGACCAGTCCTGCAGGAAATCGGCGCCGATGAGCTGGTACTCCTCCTTGGCGCCGCGATTGAATTCGGCCACCTGTCGCAGGCGCTCCACCGGATCGGCGATATCGGTGCCGAGGCGCGAGAACAGCGTCGAGACCTTGTTGATGCCCTCGTCGTGGCGGGAGTCCTCGTGCGTCGAGACCGGCACCGACGCGATCAGCGATCGGTCGGGCAGCTCGTCGTGCTTCTCCAGATAGGTGCGCAGCACTCCGGCGACGATGGTCAGCACCACGTCGTTGACCTTGACCCCGAAGGCGGTCTTGATCTCCTTGATGGCATCGAGGTTCGTCTCGGTGAACGCGACCGCCCGATGCGGTGTGATCGCCCGATTGAACGGGGTTCTCGGTGCGGTCAGCGGTAAAGCCATGCCCGCCTTGCTCTCTCGGCGTCGCTGCACGAATCCGGCCACCATGCCGAGGGTCTTCGGCACCATGCCGACCAGGCCCGCCTTGTTCGGGAAATTGATCAGCCCCTCGGCGGCCAGCTTCCAATCGTTCGGTGTCGGCTCCGGCTGCCATTGCTCGGTCGGTTCGGGTCGCGTCGCACCGGGTTCCACGTCGCACAGGTGCATCATCATGTTCGCTCCGGTGATGCCGTCCACGGCCGCGTGGTGGTACTTGCAGATCACCGCGATCTTGTCGCCCGCGAAACCCTCGACCACGTTCATCTGCCACAGCGGCCGGTCGCGATCCATCGGCCTGCTCGCGATATCGCCGACCAGTTCGGCCAGCTGTTCGCGCCCGCCGGGGCTCGGAATGCCGATGCGTCGGATGTGGTAGTCCAGGTCGAAATCCGGGTCCTCCACCCAGACCGGATGGTCGAGATTGAAAGGCACCTCGTGTACGCGCCGTCGCATCTGTGGGACCAGCGGTAGTCGCCTGCCGAGTTCTGCTTTGAATGTGTCGAACGAGTAGTGCGTGCCCCCTGCGGTGGGATCGAGGATCAGCAGTGCACAGACGTGCAGGTGCTGGGTCCCGGTCTCGAGGTACAGGAAGCTGGCATCCAATCCGGTTAGTCGCTCCATAGCAAAACCCTACTAGAACGCGTTCTAGCGTTCCGGGCAACGGAAGGGAGGTGGATCACAGTGGGGGTCTCTATTGTCAGGCTGGCCGACGAGGCATAGCCGCCGTGCATTGTGTGTTACCCATGGTTCCATATATGTGTATGATCGTTGCTACAGCCACGCAGGAAGGTGCGCAACGAAGCGGTGTGGCTCGTGCGGAAAAGGAGTACCGATGAAGCTACTTCGCCGGGCTGAGCGGCGGCCGGACATCGATCCGGGTGAGGTCGCGCTGCACGCCCGCAATGTGCAATTCGACTGGGCCGACACGCCGTTGCACTGGATGCCGGCCGAGCCGATCGCGTCGCATCTGATCAACGCGCTGAACCTGCTGCTGCCCGAGGGCGAGCGCATGTTCTGTGCCGCGTACACCGAGGCGCTGCCGTTCGTGAAGGACGAAAAACTCCGCGAGGCCATGCTCGGCTTCATCGGACAGGAGTCGATGCACGCGGAAACGCACGACAAGGTGCTGCACGAGGTGCTCGCCGCCAATGGCGTCGACCCCGGCCCCTACGTTCGTCAGGCCGAGTTCCTGTTCCGCAAGACGCTCGGACCGACGAACGCCGAGGGTGTGGCGCAGCGCCAGATGATGGTGGAGCGCCTCGCGGTGATCGCCTGCCTCGAGCACTTCTTCGCCTACCTCGGTGATTGGGTGCTCAACGCGGATCTGGAGAAGTTCGGCGCCGACCCGCGGGTGGCGGACCTGTTCCGCTGGCACGGCGCCGAGGAGGTCGAGCACCGGCACGTCGCGCACGACGTGGCGGTCTACTTCCATGCCGGCTACGTCCGGCGGGCCGCGGTCATGATGATGGTGTTCCCGATCTTCCTCACGCTGGTGGTGCGTGGGACCAAATTCATGGTGCATCAGGATCCCGCACTGCCCGACCTGGGCTATCCGCGGTTGGTCACGCGCGTTTTCGGATCGATGTGGCGTGGTGCGCTGCCCGGTGTGCCGTCGCTGCTGTGGAGCGCGCTGACGACGTTCAAGCCCGGCTACAACCCGGAATCGGTCGGTTCCACCGCCCAAGCGGTCGCCTATCTCGCCAAGTCGCCCGCCGCGCGCGCGGTCGCGTCGTGAGCTATCTGCCCGCTCCGGAACAACTGCCCGCCGACCTGTTCGGCAAGCGCGATCAGGACAGGGCGGTCCGGGTGCTCGACGCGGTCGCGTCGGCGCGGCTGCGCTGGACCACATTGATCAATCGCAAGGAATTGGCCCCGCGGATCGACGATCGCAGGTTGGCGCTGGTGGTGACCGCCCGACGGATCGAGGCGCACGATCAGGACGTGATCAGCCTGCGGCTGGAAGCCCCCGACGGCCGTGAGCTTCCGGCGTGGCGTCCCGGCGCGCACCTGGATCTGGAACTGCCCTCGGGGCGGTTGCGGCAGTATTCGCTGTGCGGCGATCCCGCCGACACCCGTGCCTACCGGGTCGCGGTGCGCCGGATTCCGGGCGGTGGCGGTGGGTCGCTCGAGGTGCACGACGAGCTGCCGGTCGGCTCCCGCCTCATGGTGCGCGGGCCGCGCAACGCCTTTCCTTTCGCGGTGCCCGGCCACGGATCTTCCGCTGCCCGTCTGCATTTCATCGCGGGCGGCATCGGGATAACCCCGATCCTGCCGATGGCGCGACTGGCGCTGCGGCTCGGTATCGACTGGTCGATGGTCTACACCGGCCGCGGCCGGGACGCCATCCCGTTCCTCGACGAGATCGAGACATTCGGTGATCGGGTCACCGTGCGCACCGACGACGAACACGGGCTGCCGGACGCCGCGACGCTGCTGGCGGGTGTCGACACCAAGACCGCGGTGTACTGCTGTGGCCCGGTGCCGATGATCGCCACGGTTACCGCGGCGGTGCGCGACATGCCCGGCGTCGAGCTGCACTCCGAACGCTTCTCGCCGCCTCCGATCGTCAACGGGCAGCCCTTCGAAATCGAATTCGCTTCCACCGGTGAGGTTGTCGAAGTGGCCGCGGAGCGGTCCGCGCTCGACACCATCCTCGACAGTCGCCCGGACCGGCCGTACTCGTGCCGTCAGGGCTTCTGCCGCACCTGCAAGGTTCGGGTGCTCTCCGGTGCGCCCGATCATCGTGAAACCGTGCTGACCGCAGCCGATCACGCGGCAGGCGACATGCTCGTCTGCGTCTCGCGGTCGCAGGGCGGGCGATTGGTGCTCGACCTATGAGCGCGAACCCGCGGCACAGCGGCCACAACCGACCGTCCGGCCACAGACATCACGCCGCTGGGCGCGACGGATCCGAGCGCCCGCGCGGCGCGGTCATGAGCACGAACCCGGGGAACAAGGAGACACGGCAATGACGACGACCGACATCGGCTCGGCGGTCACGGAGCGCATCGTCCGCAGTGGCGAATTCGACATCGCGGTATACGAATACGGCGATCCGGGCGCGGAAACCATTGTCCTCGTCCATGGTTGGCCGGACACCCATCATCTCTGGGACGCGGTCGTGCCGTTGCTCGCCGCACGGTTCCACGTCGTCACCTACGACACCCGAGGCCACGGTCGATCTACCCGCACCCGGCGCACCGAGGACTACCGGCTGGACGCGCTCGCCATGGACTTCTTCGCGGTCGCCGACGCGGTAAGCCCGGACCGGCCGGTGCACGTGCTCGCGCACGACTGGGGTTCGGTGCAGGTGTGGGAGGCGGTCTGTGAGCCGCAGGCGGCCGAGCGGGTCGCATCCTTCACCTCGGTGTCGGGCCCCAACCTCGATCACATCGGAAAGTGGATGCGCGACAGGCTTTCCCGGCCGACGCCGCGCAATGTCTGGCAGCCGTTCAGTCAGCTGCTCTCCTCGGCGTACACGTTCTTCTTCATGACACCGGGACTACCGCGGGCGACCTTCGGGTTGCTCGGCACCGAGCAGCGGTGGCAGCGGGTGGTTTCGATCATGAACGAGACCCCGACCTCGAACATCACGCTCGGACCGACCTTCCGCAAGGACATCGTCGACGGTCTGCTCATCTACCGGGCGAATATCGTGCAGCGCATGCTCGCCCCGCGCGAGCGGCATACCGAGGTCCCGGTGCAGCTGATCGTCGCTGGTCGTGATGTCGCCGTCCGGCCGGCGGGCTTCGATGACGAGCCCAAATGGACCTCGCGGCTGTGGCGGCGCGATATCCCGGCCGGACACTGGATGCCGTTCTCGCACCCCGAGCTGCTCGCCACCGCGACCACCGAGCTCATCGATACGCTCAACGGCGGATCGGTGCCGCGCGGGCTGCGTCGCGCCGAGGTCGGCCGCGGCAAGCGGCCCTTCGAGGACCAGCTGGTTGTCATCACCGGCGGCGGCAGCGGCATCGGCCGCGAGACCGCGCTCGCCTTCGCCCGGCTCGGCGCCGAGATCGTGCTGTCGGACATCAATCCGGTGGCCGCCAAGGAAACCGCGGAGCTGATCGGCGCCGAACACGGCGTCGCGCACGCCTATGAGCTGGATGTCTCGAACGAGGCGGACGTGACGGCGCACGCGGCGGCCGTGCTCGCGGCGCACGGTGTGCCGGACATCCTGATCAACAATGCCGGAATCGGCCAGGCGGGGAGCTTTTTCGACACCCCGTCGGCGGAATTCGATCGCGTGCTGCGGATCAATCTGGGCGGTGTGGTCAACGGCTGCCGCGCCTTCGGCTCCGCCATGGCCGAGCGCGGGCTCGGCGGGCACATCGTCAACCTGTCCAGCATGGCTGCCTACAGCCCGCAGCAGGGGTTCAGCGCGTACTCCACGAGCAAGTCGGCGGTGTTCATGTTCTCCGACTGCCTGCGCGCGGAACTGGCCGCGAAGAATATCTCCGTGCACACCATCTGCCCGGGCGTCGTGCACACCAATATCGTTGCCACCACGACCTTCTCAGGTGTCGGCGCCGATGAGGAGAAGCGCAAGCAGGAGCAGTACGACAAGCTCTACCGGATGCGGCGCTACGGGCCGGAGAAGGTCGCCGAGCAGATCGTGCGGGCCGTAGAACGCGACCGCAGCATTGTCCCGGTCACTCCGGAGGCGCGGTTGCAGTACCAGTTCAACAAGTTCGCTCCGGCGATCGTCCGGTTCGTGGCCGCGCGGGTGAAGCTGACCTGAGTCTCATCCCGATGACTCCGACGCCCGGCCGAGTTCGGCTTCGATAGCCGCGACTCGCCGGGCATCGATGCCCCATGGATGATCGACGCCGACCTTGGCGTCGAGATCCCAGAGCACGCAGGTCTCGCCCGGCGCGGCGACCATGGACCAGGCGACCACAGTGCGGCCGAGTTGTTCGGCCATCGTGCCGTGCGCGGACTTATTCGGCGAATTCTTCGGTGGCCCAACGCCGTCCGGATAGTGGTGCAGAAACCGCCCGTAGGCGGCAGTGCAGAACGCGGCGTAGCGCTCGGTGCAGAGAATGAACCCGTGCCACGCCTCGTCGACGGCGTGCGACGGCATTCCGATCACCTGGCCGTCGCGCATCGCGGCGCCGCAGCAGCGCAACCACTGCCGCAGACCGGTTTCCACCAGGTCGCGTGGCTGCCACGGGCTGGTCTTGAAGACGGCCTCGGGCAATTCGAGCGCGGCCACGGTGCTGTCGACTTCGTGGAGATCGATTCGACGCCGTAGTCGGTTTCGGGGGCGGAAGAAGTCCACAATACACTGTACGGCTTTTTCGTATTCCGCCGCGATCTTGGCGGTACCGAAACCATCGTCGGCCCGATAGCGCGCGACCGCTGCTCGCCGGTGAAATAATTCGGGCTCCGATCCGTTCACGTGGACAGTGCGGGCCGATACGATTTCCGTATGGTGTCGATCGGCCTCGCGCTCGTCGTTTTGTTCGTTTTGGTGGCGGGGGTCGGCGGCATAATCGCGGTCGTCATCCTGCTCATCGTCAAGGCGTCCAGTACGCCGCCGCCGCGCCGCCGGCGTCCCGGGGGTCGTTCGCCGTGGATGGCCGGGGACTCGGGCGGTGGCAGTGATTCTGGCGGCAGCTGCGGTGGTGGAAGTGGTTGTAGCGGCGGCAGCAGTTGCGGCGGGGGCAGTAGCTGCGGCGGCGGTGGAAGTAGTTGCAGTGGCGGCAGCAGTTGCGGGGGTGGGGGCAGTAGCTGTGGCGGCGGCGGTTCCTGACCGATTCCGGCGGCCGCCGCACTCGCTGCGGCCCTGACCGTTCAGCGTCGGGATGACGGTGCGTCCGAACGTCCGTGCGTCGCGAACTCTCGGCAATCGAGAAGCGTGGCAGCGAGCGGCTCGGAGTCGTGGCTGGTGTCGACCCCGCCGCTGTCGGGTGATTCTGCTCGGAGCGTAATCGGCAGTCGTCGGCTTGACCTTAACAATGCTTTAGGTTTCATGATCGTCCTCAACTGATCGAGCACAAAGCGATGGAGGATGTCATGCGGGCCGTGCAGGCAACAGAATTCGGTGGACCGGAGGTACTCGCGGTGCGTGAGGTGCCGGAACCGGAGGCCGGGCCGGGTGAGGTGGTCGTCGATGTCTCGGCCGCCGACGTGATGTTCCTCGACACGCAGTTGCGTGGTGGTTGGGGCACCGAATTCTTCAAGCTGGAACTGCCGTATGTGCCGGGGGGCGCCATCGGCGGGGTGGTTTCGGCGGTCGGCGCGGGCGTGGACGAAGCCTGGCTCGGGCAGCGGGTTGCCACGGCAACCGCGGCCAGCGGCATCGGTGGTGGGAGGCCGATCGGGGGATACGCCGAAAAGGCGCTCGCCAAGGCAGACACTCTGGTCGCCGTTGCCGACGGCCTGAGCGTGCTGCAGGCGGTGGCGCTGGCCCACGACGGCAAGACGGCCCTGGCGGTATTCGACAGGGCGGAGATCAAGCCGGGGGAGTGGGTGTTGATCACCGCGGCGGGTGGTGGGTTGGGCACCCTGCTGATCCAATTCGCCCGCGCCGTAGGCGCACACGTAATCGCCGCGGCGCGCGGCGCCGTGAAGCTGGAGCTGGCCGCTCGGCTCGGTGCGGAGGTCGTCGTCGATTATTCCGAGCCTGATTGGCAGGCCGCCGCGCGCGCCGCGACCGGCGGGACAGGTGCGAACGTCGTATTGGACGGTGCGGGTGGCGCTTTGGGCGGGGCCGCTGTCCAAGCTGCTGCCGATGGTGGTCGATTCATCGGATACGGCGCCGCCGCAGGCGGATTCGCCGAGCTGGATCAGGCCGACGCCGCGGCCCGCGGCATCAGCGCGCTCGGGCTGTTCGACATCACCGGTGAGGGCACCGATTGGCACGCGCTGGCACAGCGCGCCCAGTCCGCGGTAGTGGCGGGCACAGTGGAAGTGGTTATCGGCCAGACCTTTCCGTTGGAGGAGGCCGATCGTGCGCACGCCGCGATCGCTTCTCGCGCCACGGTGGGGCGCACCCTGCTGACGGTGTGAGCGGGACGAAAGGGGCCTGGGGCGGCAGCTGGGCTGTGCCGCGGGCCCCAATCGGTTCTTTGCAAGAGGCGGACTGATGGGCATCGTCGGCTGGTACATCGCACAGCGGATGGCGGTATTTCATTGTGCGAGCTGACAAGCGGGCTCGCAAAGTGGCTGCGGCAGTAGAGAACTGGTCGTCAGACGGACTGCGGCCCAGGCCGACTGGGCGCTAATGTGCCTGCGTGCAAACTCTGATTGTCGTTGTCGTTGTCGTCGCGGTACTCGCCCTCGTCACCGCGGTCGTGCAGTTCGCCAGCAGGCCACCGGAGGACGATGGTCATTGGGACAGTGACGATTCCGACGAAGACTGGGATGACGGCGAGGACGACTGAGTCCGCTCAGCCGACCGGCGTCAGCACCACCACCGCGATCGGCCGCTTGGTCAACTTCTGATACGCGGTGTACCGCCCCTGATTCACCTTGTCCACGATCTCCCACCGCCGCGCATAGTCCGGATCATCCGGCAACGTCGGCCGCGCAACAACCGTCATCTTCCGTCGCCCGACCTGAATCTCGCACTCCGGCTTCGCCTTCAGATTCGCCAACCACCCCGGTGGCCGCGGCGATCCACCATTCGAGGCGGTCACCAGATAGTCGCCCCCGTCCCGCCCGTACGTCAGCGCCGACGTCCGCTCCTGCCCCGACTTGCGCCCCACCGTCCGCAACAACAAGGTCGGATTCCCGAACAACAGCCGATGCCCCACCACCCCGCCACTGTTCTCGTAAACCCACTGATGAACCTTCAGCACATTCGTGAACAGACTGGCCACGGCCCGACCTCCCAACGGTGGTGTTGACGCCCCACCCTAACCACTCCTGGGCATCCGACTGGTGCAAGCCACGCCGCACCCGGTAGCATCCCCCACGCCTGCGGGACACCCGCAGAAGAGGGGCGGTAGCTCAGTCGGTTAGAGCCGTGGACTCATAATCCATTGGTCGTGGGTTCGAGCCCCACCCGCCCCACAAACACCCGCTGAACAGCGGGTTTTTGTGTTTCTGGAGATGTTCCGATCTAGAACAGCGCTCTTCCAGGAAGAGATTATGGGAGCACCGTCGCGGGATGGGGACCGCTTCGCTCGACGACATCCGCGAGTTGAAAGACGACTTCGCGACCGAACTGAGGCGGAAGACGGGACTGCGCGTGAGAATCGACGACTCACGATGGTGGCGAGCCGGCCTCCGCCCACTCGGTCGGTGAGTAAGCCTGCACCGCTACAGCGCAAACATCTCCATCGGAGATGTGCTCCGCCAGCGCTGTCTGCACCGCCAGCTGGCGTTGCACGCGGCTCATGCCAGCGAACACCTCGCCGACCGCAATCACAACGAACTGTTCGGGAGTGCCCGAGACCTGCACTTCCTGCAGCGACAACCTGGTTCGAAGCTTGGCTTCGAACTCGCTGAGACATAGACCGTGGTCGGGCCACCGGGATTCGCTGGTGCTCACCGTCTATACGCCCTTCGGGCCTTTGCCGTCACGGATCTTGGCGACGTACTCGCGGGTGAATCCGCTGTCGCGGGCGATGGCGGACGGGCCGAGGTCGTCCAGTAGGGCGGCGCGGATCTTCGCGAAGAGTTCCGCGCGCGCCGTGTCGTAGTGCTCCCGCGCGGCGCGGATCGCGGCGCCGTGGTCGGTCTCCTCGGTCATATCGCCAGGATGCCACAACTCTGTTCGCGAACATAGTTGACATCAAGGGGTCTGGCATGACGCTACAGCGCGTCCTCCGGCCAGCCTGACGGAGCCCAAGTCCTTACCGCCTAAGGTCTGACTCGGTCCGCCCATCAGGGGCAGTTGAGTGGAGGGATTCGAAGATTGAAGTTCGAGAAAATCACTGCTGCCGTTTTCATGGCCATCTCGTCCGTGGGTATCACTGCGGCAACCGCCCATGCAGAGCCGGCTGTAACGGAGCAGCCGATTGCAGGGGATACGACTTCCGTTGTGGATCACGGAATCAACTACCAGTTCACCGTTTTGCCAGTCGACAGGGTCATTATCCCCGCCGTCGAGAATGCCAAGTTCGAGATCGCGCAGAACGGTGCGGTGGTCCTCGAGTCCGGCGACGAAGCGGCCGTGACACCGACCCCGACGGCAGAAGATATTGCGCAACTGAAGGACATCAGCTCCTACGACCGGCTCAAGGAACAGATCAACAAGAACCTGCCTGGCGTCGTCGGCGGTGCCCTCGTGGGCGGCCTCCTCGGGGCGTGTATGCCCCTGATATGGGGGATCAGCATCCCGGTGGGTGCGCTGATCGGTGGAACCGTCGGCGGATACGTCGTGGGCGGCCCGGAGTTCCTCGACGCCGTACAGGCGTTCGCCAGCGGCCAGCCGTGATCACGAGCAGGTGAAGTAGCGGCCGATTGGTCAGGGGTTGAGGAGCATCTGCGAGAAATCGGGGTTCCGGTAGTAGTCGCCGAGAACCCAACGAAGTTCGGCATATCCCCTGGTTAGGGGTGATCTATCGGCGGCGCCTCTTTGGACCCGGCGTCACGACCGATAGCACCCTCAGCTGCGATTACTCCGATATCCGCCCGATTTTCGGCGAGTACTTCGGCGAGGTTGATAGCGGTATATCTCGACGACGCGCTGACCGGAAGCTGACCTACGGCAACCGTCGAACGGAGAACTTCCCTGTTGGTCCTGGCGCCAGCAGGGAGTTCTCCGTTTGGGGTACTGGTGAAGGAACCTCGATGGGGCACCCGGGATGGTCAGGCGCACAAGGCTCGAGTGAAAGGAACGACGTCACCGATCCAGCGGCGGAGCTGGGTATCGTCGGCGGATTCCGGCCAGTACACGAAGGTGTCGAAGCCGGTCTCCATGGCGAGATCGACCAGAATGCGGGCCCAGCCCGCGGCGTCGGTGCGAATCGGGTCCTCGCCGCGCAGTGTGACCGGTCCAGGAGTGTCGGTGATCGTTCCGACGAGTTGCGCCATCCGGGTGATGTCGGCTGGGTTACGTCCCGCGTCGATCGCGGCGGCAGAGATGATGTCCTGTGTCGCTTGCCATTTCTCGTACGGTAGGTAATGCGGGATGGGCGCGGCCCACCCGTCGGCGATACGCCCCGTGAGGGCGTTGGCCTTCGGGCCGACGCTGCCGAACCAGATCCCGACCGGATGCGCGGGCGCGGGTCCGGACTGCACGCCCTGCACGGTGTAGTGCGTGCCTTCGACTTTCGCCTTCGTCCCCGGCCGCCACATGGCCCGGATGATCGCGGTGGCCTCCTCGAGCGCCTGCAGCGCTTCGGGATTCGACCGCACTGGGCCGCCCATGGCGCCGATCGCGGGCCAGAACGCGCCCGCTCCCACAGCGAGTTCGAATCGCCCGCCGCTGAGCAGATCCAAGGTCGCGCTCTGCTTCCCGAGCATCGCGGGCCCGCGCAACGGCAGGCTGGCCACATCCGGAAACACCCGCAGCCGTTCGGTTTCCGCCAGCACCGTGGCGATCACCGCGAAGGTATCGGCCAGCCCGCCCGAATACGGATGATCCTGGATGCCGAGCAGGTCCAGGCCTTCCCGGTCCGCCACCTTGGCCATCGCGCGTAGCTGCGGCAGCTCGGTCACCGTCGGCGCCAACTGAATACCGAATCGTAGGTTCACACCGCGATCATGCCAGCCGCGTCCTGAGGGGCTTGCTGATCCGCTCCGAGTTTGGGCACTACATGGTCGATCACCCGTCGCGTCGCGTCGTCGATACCTAACCAACGCCGAGGTCCGAACCGCCGTTGATCTGACGTTCGCTCAGGCTGTTCTCTATCGTTGCCGGAAGCGGATTCGCGCCTGCGGTGTCGGAAGGAAAGGGGGGTGTGGAACCGGACAGGCTGAGATATCCGTTGATGCTTTGTTGGATCGTAAGTCCGTAACTGTCGGGAGTGCGGGTGTATGCGGCCCGCGGGCGGGCGTCACGATCCGGTTTCGTCGTCCATCCCCGCTGTCGCCATCCCCGCACCAGAAGGTCGAAATGCAGGTCGGAGGTTTCTGGTGTGCTTCCGAGTATCCAGTAGGAGATGTCGAAATATTTCGGCCCGATCCCGTCGTCGTCGTTGTCGTCACAAGGCAACGTGATACCGGTGTGAAAGCGCGCCAGCGGAGCGGCGGGGTTGTGCAGCGATAGAGTGAAATTCGGCGGCAACATGTGCAGAGTTTCGATGAAGTATTGGTGCAGGCGGCGACGTGCCATGGCTTCTGTGGCTTCCGGTGACATGGCGGGTCCTGTTCGGTGCCGAGGTTGCCGGCTTAGGTATCTATTCACGTCACAAGGTTTCCATGGCCGGTGACGATCAGCCCCATATTCTTCATCACTTGATTGCTGGTGTCCCAGTAGGAGTGGTGATCATGTGGGTTCCATCCGAGCGAGGTCCAGGGGCCGCGGGCCGAATCGGTGCTGAACACGGTGCCGCCGAAACTGGGGCTGGTCGGCGGCGTGCCATGGGTTTTAGGCATCAGTCGGATCCAGTCGTGTTCAGCAATCGTGGAGAAGACGTGCCGGTCGATGTCGGCGGGGTCGATCCCGGCCAGCCTCAAGTCACTGGCGCGCTCGACTCCCGTCCCGAAACTACCCGCGAAGATGATGTTGTCCGCAGCCAGTGGCACCTCGTACGCTGCCGCGTGCCCAGCGGTGACAGAGCCGTAGGAATAGCCGAGAACGGTGTTGTGCGACGGTGGTCCCTCGTGTGTCACCCGCAATCCCTCCTGATAGCTGCGTAACACTGGCGCACTGTTACGTGCGTGAACGGACTCGATTGCTCTACTGACGCTTGGCGCCCCTTCATATCCAGACCACGAGATCACGGACGTTCTGGCGTGTGGATCCACTGCCAGCGCGGCCTGACGTAGCTTGTCCAGCCTCGCCCCACCAGTTATGGGATTCACCCCGGCCGGCGCGAGATAAGTCAAGACGTGTGTGGCCTCGTCGGGGTTGTCAGCAGCGATCGCCACGCGGAACTTGTCATCGACCAAGGACAGGTAGCGTCGCGGCATACCTTCCCGGGGTTGCAGAGCCCTCGCTATCTTTCCGTAGCGTTTGACGGCTTCGGTATCGGATGCCGAGACGGCTCTGTCCTGAAGCATGGCCAGGGTTTGCCGGTTGTAGTGGTCACGGTCGACTTGCGGGATACCGTCACGGTTACCGATGAACGGATCGGCCCTATGCAGTGCGTCCCTGTCCTCGCGTGAGAGCCCCGTCCACAGATCGTGGAGCTCCCGCTGAGTCCGGGGCGGCTCCAAGCCGTCAGGGAGCGCGCGCCGGGCCGCGGGCGACAAAGCGAAAGAAGCGGATTCCTCGATGCACCGCATTCCGGCTCGATCGGCGTGGAGCGTCTCGGAAGTGGCACGCTGCATCTGCCCGCTGGTCCCTCTGTAGAAACCCTCACCCGCGTGTTCGGCCGCATCGCGGAATCCAACCGTGAGGACGTCCTTGATGCGGTTCCAGTGGGCTTGAAGGAGCCACTTGCGGTAGGAAGCCACCACAACCAGAGGCGCCCGATGCGGTTGTGATTCGTTGTGCGATATGGCGTTCCCTCCCGACAGTGAACCAGGTCAGCCTGCTTCAGGGGTAACGTCCGCTCACAGTCGGCGCATCACCGTGTCTCAATGGCCGAATGATGTCGCCCACGGTTGTAAAAACATCTCTAATTGTCAACTGTAGCAATGGGTTCCAAGATTCTGTTCCAGCAGTGGGGTGCGGCGCCGAGGTTGCCGCGTACGGCGCGATGGTCAATGGCGCCATGACAATTGAGACCGCCGAGGCGGTGGCCCCACCTTCGACCGGCCGGGAGTGGTCAGGTCTCCATTTACTCTCCAAAAGTTCACATCGGAACGGACATGTTGCACGGCAAGCGCGCGGTGCGGCACAGTGCCGGTTATGGGCAGCGAACTGGACGCAGCGTGGCGGTCTGTGCGCGATGTGCTCGGCACGGCAGCCAAGGACGCCAGCGCCCTGGACACAGCGTGGCGGTCTGTGCGCGATGTGCTCGGCGCCGCAGCCAAGGACGCCAGCGCTGCGGTCGCCGCGGGGCCCGCGCAAGCCGCCCACGGCGTCACCGAGACCGTTGCCAGGGCCGTGGAGGCCGATGCGGCGAATGCACCGGCTCTGGTGGCAACGTTCTCCGATGTGTCCGGCGGGATCGTCACCACCGCAACGTCTTCCACCTACGTACGTGGCCGCGATCTGATCGACGAGGTGGACTACCGCGCACTGCGGCGGGCACGGGGAACCAGCTCCTTGGGGACCTCCCCGACGTTCGAAGAGATCCAACGGCTCCAAGGATTCGACGGCCCTGTCACCATCGCCACACCGCACGAGGTCGCCGCGGCGGTCACGGCGGACAGGCCAGCGCTGTTCCGAGGGTTCGAGGAGGATCGCTACGTCGATGCCTTCATCGTCGGCCCGGTGCGACCTGGCGGCGGCACCACCGGATCCGGGACGTATGCCTCGCCGCTGGAGGCCGTCGCACTCAGCTACACCGATCCCACCCGCACACAGAACCTCTCCACCCGGCAGGCCCGGGTGGTGAAGATGGCGCTACACCCCGATGCCAATACAATCACTCTCCGCGCACTCGAGTCCGAACGCAGCCGCACCCAGGCGCAAGTCACCCGTGAACTAGAGGTCGAGCGCAATATAGCGAACCGCACGGGCGAGTTCACGGCTCGCTACTTCGCGCTACTGGACAAGGATCTGACACTAGCCGACATCGGCCAATACGGTGCCCTGCGCGGCTGGGACGCCATCGACGGATCCGACACTTGGTCGAATAGGGAGTGGGCCGTACTCAACCCGACCGCCCTGATGGTCCAACGCTGAGCATCCACCGCCGTGCGCGCCCCGTGTGCTCAGCCCGGCGCGCTCAGGACCTCCGGCGGCTTCTGGGGTTGCGCCAGCGGGTTTTGTTTTCTGGAGAGGTTTGGATCTAACAGCGCTCTTCCACGAATAGATGAAAAAACTATGGATATGGCGTATTCGCTGGTTCGCTCAGTGCGCTACTGATAGTGCTCTTCCCGGTAGACGCCGTCGGCGTCTACACCACAGCCCCACTCACCGAATCCCGTGTTCGCCAAGTCCATGTTGACGACGAAGGAACCGGCCGCCGCGAGGGTGATCCTGAATGGATCGCCGTCATCGTCGGGCAGGTTGTTCACGGCCAGCAACGGGAACTCTGCGGAGGCCAGTGCCCGCTCGTCGGCGATGAGGACGAGAGTACTTGCGGGCCAGTCCTCGTCATCGCGCCCGATCCGCGCCTGGATCTGATCCGCCGTGAAGCTCGCGTAGGCGCGGTTGTCGATGACAGTGATCGACGTGTAGTGCTCCGAGCCTCCTTCGAGGGCCTGGATCAAGCGTGTCCACTCATCTGGCTGCTCGAAGGACGTCCGCACCAGGAGCGGACCCGCGGCCTCCTCGATCGTGGAGGAGGGCGGCTCGGGCTCGGCCCCCGTTCGCTCGCCGGGGATGACCTGAATGAGGAAGCGGGGCTTCTTGCCGTCCGACGACCGGTCACTGGCATGGACGCGGATCAGGTAGGGGCCGACTCCTGCGGTGGCGAGGTTCTGTTTGCGCAGCGGCTCGTACCCGCTGTCGCACAGGGCAAGGAAGCCGGTCGTGGAGATCACGGTGATCTCTTCGACCTCGTCCCAGCCGCTCTCTGCTCCCGGGTCATCTCCGGCGTAGAGGGTGACGACGGGGTTCTCCAGGGCGCTCCCGGCGTCGATGCGCAGCCAGTCTTTCGCGGCCGCCAGGAACCCGCGTCCGCGCGGCTGCTTTCCGGCGTCGGGGTCCATGACGGCCAGATCGCCCCACTCCTTCATCCCGAGCGGCCGGGTGCGGCCGTCAAGGAGCGGCCAGTGGGAACGCTGCATGGAGAACCCCTCATCGTGCTTGCTGTGCCTGCCGGTTCCGTCCTGGAACGGTAGACGGAAACTGTGGCAGATCCATTGCGCGCCTTACTTGATGCGGACGGGCGCCCACAGCCTGCCCTGACGGATTGCAACGCCGGCTCAGCCGACAGTGCTCGACGGCCAGGCCCTGTCGTCCACCGCGAGCCATGGTTCGCTGGCCGCGGATGCGGGGGGCGCGCCGGTGAACCCGCGGACATCGCGGTAGAGATGGGACTGGTCGGCGTATCCGCTGTCGGCCGCCACTCGCGCAGGCGAATGTCCCTGGACCAGCCGGTGCATGGCGTGGTCGAAACGAACCAGCATGGCGGCGCGCTTGGGTGTCAGGCCGATCTGGGTGCCGAAGCGTGACCACAGCCGTTGGCGGCTCCACCCGACCCGAGCGGCAAGGTGCTCGACGCGGAATCGGCCACGGCTGCCGATGATTTGGCGCCATGCGAAGGCGACCTCCGGGTCGGCCCCGCGGTCGTGCCGGAACCGCGCCGACAGCGTGGTGTCGACCAGTGCGAATCGTTCGTGCCAGCTTTGCGTCTCGTGCAGGCGCTCACGCAGGCGCGTCGCGTCGCGACCCCAAAGATCGTCGAGCCCAACGATGTTCCCGCCCAACTCGGCAGGCGGGAACCCGAGGATGGCGTGTGCGACAACCGGTGACAGGCGCACCTGTACACACTCGATATCTTCGAAGCGCACTGGAACCGCGCTGCCGGCGAGACCAAGGGCCAGGCTGCCGGAGTGGCTTCGGCCTGTCGAGTCGCGGACGTCGAAGCAACGATCACCGAACTCGATGACCACTGTGACGGCCGGATGGGGAATGACACGCAACCGCGCCGGGCCGTCACCGTGGATACGGAATCCGGCCATATCGACGCCGCGCAGTGCGGATGTCCGCAACGGTCGCGCGATCTCCCAGGCCACACACCGATTGTATGAGCGGTTCATCCATCCGCGGACGCTGACATTTCTTCAATACACATCCCGTTGTCGCCCAGGAGGGTGGTGGCATCACCGATCGACCGAAGGAGGACCCATGGATGCGACCGCCGCCGCCGCAACACCGGCACACTCATCCGCGACTTCGCCGAACATCACTGAACACGCGTGCGGCAACGGCAGGTCGCCGGGCGCAACCAGAACCTCGACTTCAAGGAAGCATGCTCATGCGGATTCTCATCTCCGGCGCCAGTATCGCCGGTCCGGTGCTGGCGTATTGGCTTGCCAGGCACGGCTTCCGCGTCACCGTGGTCGAGCGTGCGCCGGCTCTGCGTAAGACCGGCGGCCACGCGGTCGACCTGTTCCGGCCCGCGATGGATATCTCGGAGAAGATGGGCGTGCTCCCGCGTGTCGAGGAGCGGGCTACCGGCGCGAACCGGATGACCGTCTACCGGGAGGGCACGCGGCGCCCCGTCCGGGTGGACCTCTCCAAGATCTTCAGTGCCACCTCCGACCGGCACGTCGAGATCATGCGCGACGATCTGAGCGAGATCTACTACGACGCCGCGTCCGAGGACGTCGAGTACGTCTTCGGCGACTCGATCACCGCGATTTCGCCCGACGGCGAGGTGTGGTTCGAGAACGCCGCGCCGCGCCGTTTCGACCTCGTCGTCGGCGCGGACGGGCTGCACTCCAACGTGCGCCGCCTCGTCTTCGGCGACGAGTCCCACTTCAGCGCCTTCATCGGGATCCACCTCGGGGTGCTGACCCTGCCCAACACCTCCGACCTCGACGGCGAGCTCCGCCTCCACGTCGGTGTCGGCCGCACCGCCGGCATGTACGGCGCGCGGCACCTCGGCGACGCGCGAGCGTTGTTCCTATTCCGGAGCGAGCGCCGGCTCGACTACTGCCACCGTGACGTGCCCCGGCAGAAGGAGCTGCTGCGCGGTGCTTTCGGCGGTATGCACGCCGAGGTGGACCGCTGGTTGGAGGAGCTCGACCGCACCCCGGCGTTCTACTTCGACTCGATCACCCAGCTCCGCATGAACGCATGGTCGCGAGGGAGGGTGACACTCGTCGGCGACGCGGGCTACTGCCCCGGCCCGGCCGTCGGCGGCAGCACCAGCCTGGCCGTCGTCGGCGCCTACGTCCTCGCCGGGGAGTTGGCGCGGGCGGGCGGCAACCACGAGCGCGCGTTCCCCGCCTACGAGCGCGCGATGGCGGAACATGTGCGCGGTAGCCGCGCGGTCGCACTGAGCGCGGCGAAGACCCTGGTCCCCACGTCCCGCTTCGGCGTGTCTGGACTGGTCCAGGGTGCCCGCCTGGTCTCCGCTCTGCCCGCGGGGCCCAGCCGCGCTCTCCTCCGCCTCACCACCAAGAGCGCACGCCTCCACAACTCGATGACCGTCGACAGCTACCCGCCCTCGCTACCGCATCAAGAGCCCAGGCCCGCATAGCGGGCAACCCCGGCCTCGGAAGCGGACCCACACCACAGCAGCGGCTGCGGGCACATCCCTGCGCCCTTTCAGGAGCCCTCCCACCACGGCTCCGCGTTCTCGACGGCGACGAACTCGTAGAAGTCCATGTTGCTGATCTCCAGGTTGCACGCCATCGATCCGACCATGCGGCAGGGAAGGACGGCGGCCTGCCCCGGGGTGTCGTGCAGGTCGACAACGATCAACGGCCGGCCCGGCTCGGCGAAGGTCCTGGCGTCGGCGAGCACGACCAGCGTGGTGCGCTCCTCGGTGCGCTCCTCGGGCGGCGGGACCAGCGCCGGGACCTCACCCGGCAGGAGGCCGTCGAAGGTGCGGTCGTCGACGACCAACGCCGTCAGCGGATAGTGCTCCGCGTCGATCTCGTCCGGCTCCAGTTCTGCGCCGACCCAGCCATCCTCGTCGGCCCCGCCCAGCTCGTCGAGCAGGGCGCGCCAGCCCTCCTCGTCGTCGAAGGAGGTACGGACCAGCAGCACGGCAGCGGTGGAGGGCAGTGCAGGGAAGGAGCGGTGCGGCGGTGCCGCCGGCGCGGGGAAGGCCGGCCGGCCGCCGTCTCCCTGGTACATGCCGGACACGTCCATGTCGCGCACCAGATGGTCGAACGCGAGTGCGCCGCCCAGCAGGGCGGCCAGGATCTCGCCGAGCCGGTCCGGCGGGACCCGGACGCCGCGTCCGGGTATCGCCGCCAGGTCCACCAGCAAAGGCCCGTCCCCGCCGTACACCACCGGAATGTCCGCCAAGACGACGACCGGCGGCACCGGGCCGGCGTCCGCGACAAGCGCTGGGACGTTTCCGCCGTGCAGGAAGTCCCACCCGCTGTCCTCGAGTGGTCGCAGCCGCACCTCGCTGCCCCCGACGACGAGCACATCGCCTTCCCGGCTGCCCCCGATCTTGTCGAGCAGCCCGCCCCACAGTGCCTTGCCGTCCTCGTAGCACGTACAGACCAACAGCACTTCGCCGGGCTCCGGCTGGGGAAGCTTGGGAAAGGACATGACTCTCCTCCGAAAGATTGTATCGAACGTATGTTCGTACTATGACATATCCGGCCCCTTCGCTCCCAGTCGATAGCTGGATATACGGCTGATCTTGTGATGTCAGTGCCGGCATCGACGGCATCGCGCGCGGGCGGTGCGCCACGATCACCGTCGGGCGTGACGGCGATATCGCGGTGCGGCATGCGGATCTATGAGATTCGGTCGGTGTTGACGATCGGCTTGTGCTCGCCGGTTCGCCCGGAGAATGCCCGGATGCAAGTCAAGTGAAAGAAAAGACCCGTGACCGCTGCTTCGATCGGCCGTGACGCGGCCCTTGGGCACCTGACGGCACGCGGTCGTCGACATCCGATCGAAATTCGCCACCCGAGCGATCCCCGTCGGCATCGCAGTCCGGCCGGAAAACATATGAGCAATTCCGGGTGAGGGCATCCGACGCGGGAGTGGTGGTGGACTGGAAGTGCTCGGCCGCGGAGTAGGTCCGGGTCGGTCATCCGTTCGTGCCTGGCGGGGATGCGGTGTCGGTGATACGGCCGGTGCTGTGGTCGACACGGCGGTGGTTCGCCTGGACCTCGTGGGGGCCGAAAATTCTGTGGTAGGCGTCGATCCATTCGTCGCGAGCGGTCAGGAATGGGAAGTCGGTGGGAGCCATATGGCGTACGGCGAGCATGGGCAGGGGAGCGTCGAGTGCCGGGAATTCCGGATTGTGCAGTCCAGGGAGAGTGCAGCCCGGATAGAATTGTCCGAGCATCAGGCCTTTCTGGACGAACCGGGTTTTCTGGTCATGTTGAACAGTTTCGATATCGGTGTATTCGGTGAGGTCGGGGAATACCGCAATGACGGCTTTTGATTTGGAATCGGGTTCGTCCCTGGGTGGCAGGGAAGGGAATAGTTCGAATAGGTCGTCGACAATGGCGGTTATGCGCTGGATGTCGATATTGCGACCATTGATGAATACCACCCACAAGTATTGGCGTTCGATGGCGTGGCTGGTGTAAGGGCAGACGGGGCCGGGTCGGCCGAGGGCCGGGTGGGGTTGGCACAAGTATTCGCGAGTCCACCGGCGGAGTTCGGCGGCGTGGGGGTGCTCGGTCGCACCAGGAGCCGGGTTGAGGGCGAACAGGTTGACCGGTTCGACGCCGGTGCGTGTCCCAATGATTCGGTCGGTGTTCGTCATCGGCTTCTCCGTGGGTGGGTGCGGGCCTCCGGAGAGGGAGCATTGGTGGACCGGAAATGCTCGGCGAGGGCAAGTCCGATCGCGCGGAGTGCGTCCGGGTCTGTCATCCGTTCGTGCCTGGACGGAATGCGGTGTTCGGTGATGTGACCGGTGATGTGGTCGGCCCATGCGAGCGACGGAGAGGGACCGTCATCTGTGTGGTCCGTGGCGGAGCTGAAGTAGATCAGGTCACCGTCGAAGGTCGAGGGCCGGTGGGTTCGAGTGAGGTCGATCAGCCGGATGTAGTCGCGGTGCAGGATCACGAGATGCTCAGGGGTCAAGGCGGTGAAGAGTCCGCCTTGCCGGTGCAGCAACTCGGCCGCGGCCTCGATGGTGAGGTCGGCGGGGAGCTGGGAAACGGCGAGGCCGCCGAACTCGGTGAGCAGGTCCACGATGGTGGGTGTGGGCGTGCGGATGCTGTCGGCGGTGACGACGCGGGTGTCCATCATGGCCAGCGTCGCGGCCGCGGCGCCCGCGCGGCCGAGGAGGTCGGCGATAGGCGGGGCGGTGGTGGCGCCCCCGGAGTAGACCCGGCACAGGGTTTGGGCGGGCGGC
>NZ_JBHVDF010000021.1:0-65711 GCF_042802915.1 Nocardia sp. NPDC057440 | reverse complement strand
TGAGTTGGTCACGGTTGTGGGGTGGGGGTGGGGGTTGGGGGTGGGGTCTGGCTCGGGGTTTCAAAACGCGGCGCCGCCGGGCGCGGTCCCCGGCCCCGCCACGGAGCTGGACGGCGATCGCGTGCGCGATGGTGCCGCCGAGCGAGTAGCCGAGCAAGTGGTAAGGGCCGTGCGGCTGGACGGAACGGATCTCCCGTACGTAGCGGGCGGCGAGTTGGTCGAGCGTGTCGAACCGTGCGGCGGGGTCGGTCAGCGTCGGGGATTGCAAGCCTTGGACGGGACGGTCGGGGCCGAGGTGCTGGACGAGTCCGCTGAAACCCCAGGCCAATCCGATGGCCGGGTGGACGCAGAACAGTGGTGGGTCGGTGCCGGCGGCACGCAGCGGGAGCAGGACCGAGAGTGCGTCACCGGGATCCTGTTCGTCGAGGCCGCGGAGGCGGGTATCGATGCGGCGGGCCAGCGATTGCGGTGTGGGGTCGGTGAAGACCCACTGAACCGGCACGTTGGCGCCGGTCGACTCCTCGAGCCGCGCCACCAGCTGGGTGGCGGCGAGCGAGTTGCCGCCGAGGGTGAAGAAGCCATCGTCGACGCCGACTCGTTCGATGTCGAGAGTCTGGGTGAAGGCGTCGCACACGGTGGCCTCGAGCGGGGTGGACGGCGACCGGAACCGGGACTGTCGCCGGTCGGGTGCGGGTAGGGCTTTGTAGTCGAGTTTGCCGGTGGAGGTGAGGGGGATTCGGTCGAGAGTGAGGATGCTGGTGGGGATCATGTGGGTGGGTAGCCGGGTTGCGAGGTAGGTGGTCAGTGCGATCGTGTCGGGTGTGGCGTGCGGGGCGGGTACGACGTAGCCGGTGAGTTGGTCGGTGCCGTTGGGTTGGGTGTGGACTGTGACGGCGGCGTAGATGATGTCGGGGTGGCTGCGTAGCGCGGCTTCGATGTCGCCGCGTTCGATGCGGTGGCCGTGGAATTTGAGTTGTAGGTCGCTGCGGCCTTTGTATTGCAGTGTTCGGTCGGTGGTCCAGGTGACCAGATCGCCGGTGCGATACATCCGTGTCCCGGTCGGCCCGTATGGGTCGGGGACGAATCGGGCTGCCGTGGTTGCGGGCTGCTTGTGGTAGCCGCGGGCGAGGCCTGGTCCTGACACGTACAGTTCGCCGACTACTCCGGGTGGGACGGGACGCAGTCTGCGGTCGAGTACGACGGCGGTGAATCCGCGGGTCGGGCCGCCGATTGTCATCGGGCCGTCCGTGGCTGTGCTCGAGGGAGCGGCCGCGCAGCTCGTGATCGTGGTTTCGGTAGCCCCGTAGCAGTTGATGACCGTGCGGTCCGATGTCCATTGTTTTGCCAGGTCCGGTGGGCATATCTCGCCACCGAGCAGCACGGTGCCGAGGGTGTCGAGTTCGTCGGCGGGCAGCGATGCGAGCACCGTTGGAGTGAAGGCGGCGTGGGTGACGCGTTCGGCTTCGATCGACTCGGCCAGTTCGGTGCCCCCGACTACTGGTGCGGGGGCGAGGACCAGTGTGGCGCCGGTAGCTGCGGCACTGAGCCATTCGAGGATCGAGACGTCGAAGCTCACCGAGGCGGCGGCCAGCATTCGAGAGGCCGGGGTCAGGCCGAACCGCTCCCGGATGTCGGCGGCCAGGTTCGCTATACCGCTGTGGGTGACCACGACCCCTTTGGGGGTTCCGGTGGAGCCCGAGGTGTACATCAGATAGGCCGGGTGCTGTGGCCGTAGCGTGGTTGTGCGGTCGGGGTCGGTGATCGTGATGGGGGACGCCGACGCTGTCGTCGCGGCGAAGGCCGGGTCGTCGAGGACAAGCCATCTGGTGGTGTCCGGTAGCTGGTTTCGGTGGGTTCCGAGTGTCAGCCCGATGGCGGCGCCGGAATCGGTGACGATGGTTGCGATCCGGTCGCGGGGATGGGCGGGGTCGATCTGGACGAACGCGCCGCCGGATTTGGCGACCGCCCACACGGCGATCACGGCGTCGATGGAGCGCGGTAACGCTATGGCTACCAACGATTCCGGTCCTATCCCGGTGTCGATCAGTACCCGCGCCCACCGGTTCGAGGTTTCATCGAGTTCGCGGTAGGACAGCCTTACGCCGTCGCAGACCACCGCTTCCGTGTCCGGCGTCATCGCGGCCGTCAACACCTGCGGCAACACCGACATCACCACACCGGGCCGACCGGCCACGGGTACCAGCGTGGCTCGCTCGACCGGCGAGAGCAGTTGCAGCTGGGCCAAGGGCAGGTCGATGTGTTCGGCGAGGGTGTCGAGCACCCGCAGCATTCGGTCGGCGATGGCGTCGATCTGGTGTTGGTTGAACAGTTCTGGCAGATATTTGAAGGTCAGGTGCACTCGGGTGTCGTGGTGGATGACCAGGCCGAGCGGATAGTGCGCGGCGTCGTGTCCGCGCACATCGAGGACATGCATTCCCGCGATGTCGGTGTCTTCGGACAGCCCGGCCCGGTCGACCGGGTAGGACTCGAGGACGGTCACGGTGTCGAACATCGCCCCGGGACCGGCCACCCGTTGGATCTGGGCGAGCCCGAGATGGTGGTGGTCGAGCAGCGAGGCTTGTTCGGATTGGATTCGCCGCAGTAGCTGGGCCAGGGTTTCGCGATGGTCGAGCCGGATCCGGACGGGCACGGTGTTGACGAACAGCCCGATCATCGATTCGATGCCGGGGATCTGCGGGGGGCGCCCGGAGACGGTGGTGCCGAAGACCACGTCCTCGCGGGCGGTCGAGGTGGCGAGGACGATCGCCCAGGCGGCTTCGATGAGGGTGTTGAGGGTGGCCTCCTGCTGGTGGGCCACCGTGACCAGGTCCGCGGTGCGTTGTTCGCTCAGCCGCACCTGGACTTCGCGCGCGGCGATGGTGGGCCGACGGCCGCGGTCCGAGGGTGCCAGCAGCGTCGGCTCGGCTAGGCCCTCGAATGTCCGCGCCCACGCGGCTTCCGCCGCGGCCTGGTCCTGGGTGGTCAGCCACATCAGGTAGTCGCGGTAGGGACGTACCGGGCGCAGCACCGTGGGGTCGCTGTCACTGGCGTAGAGGGTCAGCAATTCCCGGATCAGCAGTGGCGTGGACCAGCCGTCTATCACGATGTGATGCATGCTCAACAGCAGCTGGTGCTGCTGGGGTGCGGTGCTGATCAGTGTCAGTCGCAGCAGCGGCGCGGTGGTCACGTCGAAGCATGCGCGGCGGTCGGCGTCCATGAGCTGTTCGAGGGCAGCCTCGGTGTCGTCGCGCTCGGCCACATCGATCTGGGTGAACGGCAGGTCGACGTGCTGGTGCACCAGCTGGAACGCGTCGCCGGCGCCATCGCGCACGAACGCGGTCCGCAGGTTCGGGTGCCGTCCGATGAGAGTCTGTGCGGCGCGGCGCAGCCGGTCCGCATCGACGCGCCCGCCGAGGTCCACACAGAGTTGCACTATGTAGGCGTCGAGAGCGCCGTCGGCGAGCTGGGCGTGGAACAGCAACCCCGCCTGTAGCGGCGTGAGCGGCCAGATGTCGTCCAGTGTCGAACGTCCGGTCTCGAGCCGGTCGATCGCGTTCTGGTCGAGGTCGACGAGGTCGACGCCGGAGGGGGTCAGCCCGCCGACACCGGGCCGGGACGCGTGGGCGGCCAGAGCGGTCACCGCGTCGCGCCACAGTCCCGCGAGGTCGGTCACCTCGGCGGAGGTGAGCAGGCCGGTCGGATATTCCCAGGCGGCGGTAAGGGTGGGCCCGTCCGATGTGTCGATGGTGACCGCGTTGATGCCCAGCACGGCCGCGACGGGTGCGTCGGGGTTCTGGACGCTGCCGCCATCGGTGCCGTCGCCGGCGGGCATCCACTCGATACCGCGCAACGTTGCCGCAGTGGTGTCGAACCGACCGAGATAGTTGAAGCTCACCTGAGGGGCGGGCAGTTCACGCAGGATGCGGGCGGTAGCGGCGTTGAGGTAGCGCAGCAGCCCATAGCCGATCCCGTGGTTGGGAACCTGTCGGAGTTGCTCCTTGACCGACTTGGTGACCGCCGCGGCCGCTGCCCCGGCGGCGAACGCGTCGTCGATGTCGATATCGGACAAGTCGAGCCGCACCGGGTAGGTGGCGGTGAACCAGCCGACGGTGCGGGTGAGGTCGGCGCCGGGAAGCAGCGTGTCGTGGCGGCCGTGGCTTTCGAGGGTGAGCAGCGTGTCGGTGACGGTGTCGCCGTGGCGGCACTGCCATCGCGTCAGCGCCAGCGCGAGCCCAGCGACGAGGGCGTCGTCCACGTTGCCGTGGAACGCCCTGGGCAGGGTAGTGAGTACGGCGCGAGTCACCTCGGTAGGCAGCGCCACCTCGACAGTGGCGACGGTAGCTTGCACGTCCACGACCGGGTCGATCGGGCGGGCACCGATCGGCGGATCGGGAGCGCCGAGCGTGGACCGCCACCAGTCGAGTTCATCGAGGCGCCCGGCGGCGGCGTTCAGAGCATGCGCCCAGCGCCGCATCGAGGTGCCGACAGGCGCGAGCCGCGGCTGTTGCCCGACACTCAGCTCGGCCCATGCCGCGGCGAGATCGGGAACGAGGATCCGCCACGACACACCGTCGACCACCAGGTGATGTGCGACGACGAGCAGCCGTCCCGGCTGTCCGGCCCAGTCGAACCAGACCAGCTGCAGCATGACACCGGCTGCGGGGTCGAGGCGCTCGGCCGCCGCGTTCGCCTCAGCGTCGGCGAGCGCGGCGAAGGTGCTGCTGTCCGGTGCCGCATCCACCGGCACGCGCCGGATCAGTCCGGCGGCGGACATCGCGGTCGGCGGCACTCGCAGCTCCCAGCCCGACGTGTGCGCGGGTTCCGGGTGTAGTCGAGCCCGCAGCATGTCGTGGTGATCGATCACCGCCTGGACGGTCGCACCGATTCCGGTGGCGTCGATGCCGGTCGGCAGCGTGAGCATCACCCACTGGCAGAAACGGTCGAAGCCGCCACGCTCGAACATCCAACACATGATCGGCGTCACCGGTATCGGCCCCACGCCTGCGCCGGGCAGTTCCGTCGGAAGGGAGGTCGACGCCGCATTGTCGTCGAGAACGGCGATGTCGGCCAGCCCGGCAACGGTTCTGCGCTCGAACACCTCGCGCGCGGAGAACACCACACCCGCCGCCCTGGCCCGAGTCACCAACTGGATCGACATGATGCTGTCTCCGCCGAGGGCGAAGAACGAATCGTCGAGACCGACCTCGTCGATTCCCAATACCTCGGCGAACAATTCCGCCAGTGTCGTCTCCACCTCGGTGGCCGGTGCCCGGAATTCGGCTCGGGCCGTGGTGAAGTCCGGCGCGGGCAGAGCGGCGCGGTCGAGCTTGCCGTTCGTCGTCACCGGCAGCGCGTCGAGCACCACCACGGTCGCGGGCACCATGTGCGAGGGCAACCGCTCCCCGGCGAACGCGAGGACCGCGGCCGCGTCGAGGTCGGCGCCGGGCTCGGGCACCACGTACCCGATCAAGCGGTCGCCGATGGCGGGGTCCCGGTGCACAGTCGCCACCGCACCGGCCACACCTGGGCAGGCCACCAGAGCCGATTCGACCTCGCCGAGCTCGACGCGGAATCCACGAACCTTGACCTGGAAATCCAACCGGCCAACATAATCGAGCGCCAGACTCCCCTCCGGTAGCCGCAGCCACCGCACCAGGTCGCCGGTCCGATACATGCGCTGTCCCGGGCTTGCGAACGGATCGGCGACGAATCGCGACGCCGTCAGACCCATCCTGTTGCGGTAACCGCGAGCCAGACCCGGGCCCGCCAGATACAGCTCACCGATGACCCCGACCGGCACCGGCCGCAACCACGCGTCGAGCACGACCTGCCCGACCCCGCGGATCGGTCCGCCGATCGTCACCGCCTCACCTGCCACCATCGGCGCACCGGCATCGGTTTGGATCGTCGCCTCCGCCGGACCGTAGGTGTTGAAGAATCTCCGGCCCGGTGCCCACCGCGACACCAGTTTGGGTGAGGGCGCCTCGCCACCGACCACGACGATCCCGAGGTCCTCGAGCGCGTCCGGATCGACCGTCCCCAAGGCAGCGGGCGTCAGCGCGGCATGGGTCACCTTCTTGCGCAACAGGATCTGCTCCAGTTCGTCCCCGCCGTAGACGGTCGGGGGCGCAATCACGAGTCGCCCACCCGCCGCGAACGCCCATAGGTGTTCCAGGACTGCCGCATCGAAACTAGGGGACGCGAAATGCAGCACCCGCGCGCTCGGCCCGATGTCGAACCGCGAAGACTGGTCGGCCACCAGATTCGCCAACCCTCGATGCGACACCACCACACCCTTCGGCACACCTGTCGAGCCGGACGTGTAGATCACGTACGCCGCATTGTCGACCCGCACCGGCGATGTTCGCTCCGCATCGGTCACCGGCACAGTCGGTAACCCCGCAGCCTCGGCTTCGACCGCCGACTCGTCGAGGACCAACCACCGCGCCGGCCCGGGCAGCCGATCACGCCACTGCGACAGTGTGATTCCTACTGTCACACCAGCATCGGTGAGCATGTGCTCGACCCGGCTGGCCGGGTACTGCGGATCCACCGGCACGAACGCTGCCCCCGACTTGGCCACCGCCCACACCGCCAGAACCGCTTCGACCGACCGTGGCAATCCCACCGCGACACTCGCCTCCGGCCCCACACCCCGACCGATCAACAATCGTGCCAGCCGATTCGACTCCGCATCCAGCTCGCCGTAGGTCCACCACCGATCCCCGCACACCACCGCGACCGCACCCGGATCCCGCTCCGCCGCCGCCAACAACTCCGGCAACACCTCCTCGGGCACAGCCGGATCGCCCGAAACCGGCGTCAACTCCCGGTGTTCCGCCGGGGAGAGCAGATCCAGCCCGGCCAGCGGCAGATCCAGGTCGGCGGCAACGACGCCGATCACGCGCAGGACCCTGTGAAGAGTCGCATCCATCGTGTCCTGGTCGAAGAGTTCGGGCAGGTACTTGATTTTGAGGTGCAGTCGCGTGTCGACCCGCGCAATCACTCCCAGTGGATAGTGCGCGGCGTCGGTGCCGGTCACGTCGAGCAGCCGCATGCCGGCGATATCGGTGTCCGCGGTCAGCCCACCACGATCGACCGGAAAGGACTCGAACACCGTGATCGTGTCGAATACCGCCCCCGGCCCGGCCACACGCTCTATGTCGGTCAGACCCACGTAGTGGTGATCGAGCAGCGCGGCCTGCTCCGCCTGAATCCGGTCGAGCAGCTGCCCCGAGCTCTCGGCGGGGTCGAGACGGACGCGCACCGGCAGTGTGTTGATGAACAGCCCGATCATCGATTCGATGCCCGCGATCTGCGGTGGCCGTCCGGACACCGTGGCGCCGAACGTCACATCCTCCCGGGATGTCAACGCGCCCAGCACGATTGCCCATGCCATCTGGATCACGGTGTTGAGGGTGATGCCACGGGCCCGCGCGACGCCGGTCAGCGCCGCGGTCTGTTCCTCGGTCAGTTCGCCGAGCACCTCACATGATTCGGTGTACGGGCGGCCGGGATCGGCCGGAGCCACCAGGGTCGGCCCATCGGCGCCGTCGAACACGCGGGCCCAGGCGTCGAGTGACGCAGCCATATCGCGCCCGACGATCCACGCCAGGAAGTCCTGGTAGGGACGTGTACGAGGCAGTATCGCGGGGTCGCCGTCGGTGGCATAGAGGATCAGAAACTCTTTCAGGAGCAGTGGCGTCGACCAGCCGTCGAGCAGCAGGTGATGATTGGTCAGCACCAGCCGGTAGTGCTCGGGCCCCGTGGTGACCAACATCCAGCGCAGCAGTGGGGCACGAGCCGGGTCGAACCGGGTCGCCCGGTCCGCGGCCATCAGTCGATCCCACTCGCGATTGCGTGCATCGTCATCGAGCCCGGACAGGTCGAGCTCCGACCATGGAGCCTCGACGTCTTCATTGACCACCTGCACCGGTCCGGCGGCGGTGTCGGTGACGAATGCGGTGCGCAGATTCGCATGCCGGTCGAGCAGCACCTGTCCGGCTCGGCGCAGCCGCTGCGGATCGACCTGCCCACGCAACTCGAGGACCAACTGCACCAGGTAGGCATCCATCGACTCCTCGGACACCAGCGCATGGAACAGCAATCCCTCCTGCAATGGAGTCAATGGCCAGACGTCGCTCAACGCCGGATAACTGTCCTCGAGGCGCTCGATCTCGGACTGTCCGAGCCTGACCAGATCCAGATCCGACGGCGTCCGTCCCCCGGCCCAGGCACGGTGGATATGTGTCGCCAACGCGGTCAATACCCGGCACCACGACTCTGCCACCTCGCGCACCTCGTCGGCGGTGAGCACCCCGGCGGGATACGACCAGATCGCCCGCAACCGCGGACGACCCTCATCGTCGAGGAAGAAGGCATTGATGTCGAGCACTGCCGACATCGGCATATCCGGATTCTGCGCACCGGCGAATTCGGCACCCGCGAGGTAGCCGTCGGGCATCCATCCGGCCGACTGTATTCCTTCGGGAATCCTCGTGGAGATGTAGTTGAACCCGATCTGCGGCGTCGGCTGAGTTCGGAGTATCGGTCCGGTGTCTTCGTTGAGATACCGCAACAAGCCGTAGCCGATGCCATGGTCAGGGACCGCGAGGAGCTGTTCCTTGACGGACTTGACCGCTGCTCCCATAGCCGGCCCACCAGCGCACGCGTCGTCGAGATCGATGCCCGACAGATCCAGGCGCAATGGAAAACTCGTGGCGAACCAGCCGACCGTCCGGGTCAGATCCGAGCCAGGGACGGCGCCTTCCTCGCGGCCGTGCCCGTCGAGACCGATCAGCACGTCCGCGAGCGGGCCACCGGAGGCCTCCGTCCCACGCGCGCGCCGCCACTTCGTCACCGCTACCGCCAGCGCGGCCAGCAGCCCGTCGCCCACACTGCCGTGGAATGTCGCGGGCACGTCGGTCAACAGCGCCTCGGTCACCTCGGGAGAGACCTCGACCTCGACCGTGCGTGCGGTGGCGGCCACGTCGATCGCGGGGTCGAGGGGCCGGGACCCGATCACTGGATCATCCCCGACTGCCATCGCTTGCCACACTTCGAGTTCGGCGGTCCGCTCCGGGCGTTGGGCCGCCTCGACCAGCCCGTGCGCCCACCTGCGCATCGATGTCGCGACCGGGGCCAGATCGGGTGGCTCGCCGGACTCGATCCGCGCCCACGCGACCGCGAGGTCCGGCAACAGCACCCGCCAGGAGACCCGGTCGATCGCCGACTGATGCACCAGCACCAGCACTCTGCCCGGCTCCGCCGCGTCGACCGGTTCGAACCAGACCACCTGCATCACGATCCCGGCGCCCGGATCGAGCCGGTCCGCGGCGGCATCCAACTCCGCCGCCGCCGACGCACGGAACTCGACGCTTCCCGGCCTCCCCTGCATCGTCACCCGGTGGACGACGTCGTCGGCTCGAACCATCCCGACCGGCAACACCTCCCACGTCCAGCTCCCCTCGGCGCCCTGGCGCAGCCGCGTGCGCAGCATGTCGTGCCGATCGAGTACCGCCTGCACCGTGCCCGTCAGCTGCCGCTGGTCGATCCCCGCCGGCAGATCCAGCACCACTGCCTGCGAGAAGCGGTCGAACCCCGACTCCGCGCGTTCGATCAGCCATCGCATGATCGGCGTCACCGGTATCGGCCCGACACCCCCGCCGGGCAGTTCCTTCGGAAGGCCGGTCGCCGCGGTGCTGTCGCGGACGGCGATCTTGGCCAGCCCGGCGACTGTTTTGCGCTCGAATACGTCGCGCGCGGAGAACACCACATCCGCCGCCCTGGCCCGGGTGACCAGCTGGATCGACCTGATGCTGTCGCCGCCGAGGGCGAAGAACGAATCATCGAGACCGACCGTGTCGATACCTAATACACCGGCGAACGATTCGGCGATCGTGCGTTCGATGGGTGTCTGGGGTGCTCGGAATGGCTTGTTGTCGGTGAATAGTGGGTTCGGTAGCGCGTTGCGGTCCAGTTTGCCCACCGGTGTCAGTGGGATCCGGTCGAGCACCATGATCGAGGCCGGGACCATGTAGGAAGGCAACCGGCTGGTGAGGTACTCGGTGAGGATCTCGGTGTCGATCGAGCTATCGGGTGCGGCAAGGACATACGAAACCAGCGACTCGGCCCCGGAGTCGTTGTGATGGCCGATGGTGGTGGCGAAGCCGACGGTCTGGTGGGCGGCGAGCGTCGCGTCGATCTCGCCGAGTTCGATGCGTAGACCACGAATCTTGACCTGGAAATCGGAGCGGCCGAGGTGTTGGATCGTTCCGTCGGCTGTCCATCGGACCACGTCCCCGGTGCGGTACATACGCTCGCCGGACATCCAGGGGCACGCAACGAAACGCTCGGCCGTCAAAGCGGCCCGGCGATGGTACCCACGGGCCAGCAGAGCGCCGCCGATATACAACTCACCCACCACACCAACTGGCACCGGTTGCAGCCGTTGATCCAAAACCCATTCCGAGACCCCCTGAATCGGGGCACCGATCGTGACCAACTCACCCGCCACCAACGGAGCGCTCTGGTTTGTCGTGATCGTGGCCTCGGTCGGTCCATATTCGTTCACCATGTCGCGAGCGCTGCTCCAGCGCTGGATCAACTCGGTGCGGTAGTCCTCGCCACCGACTGCCAGGTGTCCCCAACTCGGTAGTGGCCAGCGGGTGTGGTCGATGGTGGACAGTGCGGTGGGTGTGATGAGGACGTGGCTGACGTGTTCGTGGTCGAGGAGTTCGGCGAGTTCGTCGCCGCCGTAGATGTCGTTGGGTGCGATGATCATGGTCGCGCTCGCGGATGTGGCCAGCAGTAGTTCCAGTACTGATACGTCGAAGCTGGGGGAGGCCAAATGCAGTGTGCGAGAGTTGGATTCGATGTTCATTGCGTGTCGGTGTTCGGTGGCGCAGTTGTAGAGTCCGCGGTGGGTGACTGCGACGCCTTTGGGTAGTCCGGTCGATCCGGAGGTGTAGATGACGTAGGCGATGTCGTCGACGCGTAGTGGGCGTATTCGGTCGGTGTCGGTGACGGGGCGGTTCTCGACCTCGTCGAGATTGTCCGGTGTCAACCAATCGATATCGTCGGGTAACCGCGTGCGCACCGAGGGCACGGTCAGGCCGATAACCGCTTTCGAATCGGCCGTCATGTGGGTGATGCGTTCGAGGGGGTAGGTCGGATCGATCGGCAGGAACGCGGCTCCCGACTTGGCGACCGCCCATACCGCGAGTATGGAATCGGGGGAGCGCGGCATACCGATCGCGACAACATCTTCCGGACCGGCACCACGCTGGATGAGCAGCCGGGCCAATCGGTTCGAACGCTCGTCCAGCTCTCGATAGCTGAGCTGCTGCCCATCGAACACGATCGCTGCGGCGTCGGGATCCCGGGCGGCAGCTGTGGTCAGCAAGTCGGCCAAAGTGATGGGCGCTGTCATGGGCGCACCAGAATGTGCCAGCAGATCAGCTCGTTCGGCGGACTCCAGTATCTCGATGGCCCCCACCGCGATCGTGGGATCGGTGGCTACCGACTCGAGTATCCGAATCCACCGATGCATCAGAGAATCGATCGTCGCGGCATCGAACAGATCCGTGGCGTAGGTGACCGCTACCGCCATCTCGCCGCTGTCGTGGTTGTCCGACAGCATGACCTGCAGGTCGAAGCGAGACACCTCGTTGGGCAGCTCGACTACCGACACCTCGAGACCAGGCAACTCCAGCTTCACCTGTTCCAGATTCTGGAATGCCAGCATCACCTGGAACAGCGGATGCCGGGACTGCGACCGATGCGGAGCGAGTTGATCCACCAGTTGCTCGAACGGCACGTCGGCGTGTCCGAAGGCTTCCAGATCGACCTGTCTGATCCGGTCGAGCAGGTCGGTGAACGATTCATCGAGATCGATGTCGGTGCGCAACACCAAGGTGTTGACGAACATGCCGATCACGTCGTCGAGTTCGGCTGCGCCGCGTCCGGCGATCGGTGTGCCGATCGGAATATCGGTCGTACCGCTCAACCGGGCAAGCAGGACTGCCAGCGTGCTGTGGATCGCCATGAAAAGTGACGAACTATGTTGCTGCGCAAAACTTTCCAACGTCCGCATCAACTGGGCATCGAAGGTGTAGTCGATGGTGGCACCCCGATTGGACGCCACCACCGGCCGCGGCCTGTCAGTCGGCAGGCGAAGCTCCTCGGCGACTCCGTCCAGAGTTGCGGCCCAGTATCGGATCTGCTGGGCGCACAGCGATTCCGGATCGTCGGGCGAGCCGAGGGTAGCTCGTTGCCACAGTGCGTAGTCCGCGTACTGGACAGGCAGTGGTGTCCAGGAAGGGAGTTCTCCGCGAATCCGTGTGGTGTACGCAGCCGTCACGTCGCGGGCCAGCGGTGACATGGAGAAACCGTCCGCGGCGATGTGGTGCACCACGACGGCGAGCACGTATTCGGGCTCCTCGCTACCGGCAGCGCGGAACAATCGGGCACGCACCGGCGCCCGGGTGCTCACATCGAAGCCTTCGGTGACGAATTCGGTTACCGCTGCGTCCAGTTGGCTCGGTGGAACCGATACCAGGGCCAGTTCGGGTTCTACCTCGTCGGCGGGTTCGATCAGCTGGATCAGCATTCCGTCGTGGTCCGGGTACCGCGTCCGCAAAGACTCGTGTCTGCGCAGCACGTCGACCACGGCCGATCGCAGGGCGTCGACGCTCAACTCGCCACGCAACCGAATGGCGATCGGCACATTGTATGCCCCCGAACTGGTGTCGTACTGGTTGAAGAACCACATCCGTTGTTGGGCTGGCGCCAATGGCACCAGTTCGGGGCGCGGCCCAGCGATCAGTGGCGGGCGTTGTCGCCCCGTGCCGGAATGCCGCTCTATACGGGTCGCGAGCGCCGCCACCGTGGGCGCCTCGAACAACAGCCGCACCGGAATCTCGGTATCCAGCGCGGCCCCGAGTCGCGCTGCGACCCGGGTCGCGACCACGCTGTCGCCGCCGAGGGCGAAGAACGAATCATCGAGACCGACCGTGTCGGTTTTCAATACGTCGGCGAAGGATCTGGCGATCGTGCGTTCGATGGGTGTCTGGGGTGCTCGGAATGGCTTGTTGTCGGTGAATAGTGGGTTCGGTAGCGCGTTGCGGTCCAGTTTGCCCACCGGTGTCAGTGGGATCCGGTCGAGCACCATGATCGAGGCCGGGACCATGTAGGAAGGCAACCGGCTGGTGAGGTACTCGGTGAGGATCTCGGTGTCGATCGAGTTATCGGGTGCGGCAAGGACATACGAAACCAGCGACTCGGCCCCGGAGTCGTTGTGATGGCCGATGGTGGTGGCGAAGCCGACGGTCTGGTGGGCGGCGAGCGTCGCGTCGATCTCGCCGAGTTCGATGCGTAGACCACGAATCTTGACCTGGAAATCGGAGCGGCCGAGGTGTTGGATCGTTCCGTCGGCTGTCCATCGGACCACGTCCCCGGTGCGGTACATACGCTCGCCGGGTCTCCAGGGGCACGCTATGAAACGCTCGGCGGTCAGGCCCGCCCGGCGATGATATCCGCGGGCCAGCAGGGCGCCCGCGATATACAGTTCACCCGCCACACCAACGGGTACGGGTTGCAGCCGGTGGTCCAGTACCCATTCCGAGACCCCGCGAATCGGTCCGCCGATCGTCACCAACTCACCCGCCACCAACGGGGAGGTCAGCGTCGCGGCGATGGTGGTTTCGGTAGGCCCGTACTCGTTGTACACGCTACGGCCGCCATTCCAGCGCTCGACCAACTCGGTACCGTAGTCCTCGCCACCGACCAGCAGATATCTCAAATCCGGTAGTGGCCAGCGGGTGTGGTCGATGGTGGACAGTGCGGTGGGTGTGATGAGGACGTGGCTGACGTGTTCGTGGTCGAGGAGTTCGGCGAGTTCGTCGCCGCCGTAGATGTCGTTGGGTGCGATGATCATGGTCGCGCTCGCGGATGTGGCCAGCAGTAGTTCCAGTACTGATACGTCGAAGCTGGGGGAGGCCAAATGCAGTGTGCGAGAGTTGGATTCGATGTTCATTGCGTGTCGGTGTTCGGTGGCGCAGTTGTAGAGTCCGCGGTGGGTGACTGCGACGCCTTTGGGTAGTCCGGTCGATCCGGAGGTGTAGATGACGTAGGCGATGTCGTCGACGCGTAGTGGGCGTATTCGGTCGGTGTCGGTGACGGGGCGGTTCTCGACCTCGTCGAGATTGTCCGGACACAGTGGGCGTACCTGGTCACTGTCGGTGACAGGGCGGTCGGCCTCGTCGAGGTCCTCTGCTGCCAACCAATCGATGTTGTCGGGTAATCGCGCGCGCACCGAGGGGACGGTCAGGCCGATGGCCGCTTTCGAATCGGCCGTCATGTGGGTGATGCGTTCGAGGGGGTAGGTCGGATCGATCGGCAGGAACGCGGCTCCCGACTTGGCGACCGCCCATACCGCGAGTATGGAATCGGGGGAGCGCGGCATACCGATCGCGACAACATCTTCCGGGCCGATACCGCGCTGGATGAGCAGCCGGGCCAATCGATTCGAACGCTCGTCCAGCTCTCGATAAGTCAGCTGTCGCCCATCGAAAACAACCGCTGCGGCATCGGGGTCCTGCGCAACCGCCGTGGTCAACAAGTCGGCCAGCGTGGTCGGTTCGGCTGTGGGCGTACCGGTGCGCGACAACAGATCGGCTCGCTCGGCGGGCTCGAGGACTTCGATCATCCCGACCGGAACCGTCGGATCGATGGCCACCGACTCGAGTATCCGAATCCACCGATGCATCAGAGAATCGATCGTCGCGGCATCGAACAGGTCCGTGGCATACGTGACCGCTACCGCCATGCCCCCACCGTCGTGGTTATCCGACAGCGCGATCTGCAGGTCGAGCGGAGATCCCTCGTTGGGCAGGTCGGCTACCGACACCTCGAGACCGGGCGACCCCAGCTTCATCCGTTCCAGATTCTGGAATGCCAGCATCACCTGGAACAGCGGATGCCGGGACTGCGACCGATGCGGAGCGAGTTGATCCACCAGTTGCTCGAACGGCACGTCGGCATGCTCGAAGGCATCCTGATCGACCTGTCTGATCCGGTCGAGCAGGTCGGTGAACGATTGATCGAGATCGATGTCGGTGCGCAACACCAGCGTATTGACGAACATGCCGACCACGTCGTCGAGCCCGGCCGTGCCACGCCGGGCGATCGGCATGCCGATCGGAATATCGGTGTTACCGCTCAATCGGGCAAGTAGAACCGCGAGCGTGCCCTGAATCATCATGAAAAGTGACGAACTATATTGCCGCGCGAACCTTTCCAACGTCTGCATCAACTCGGAATCGAAGGTGTAACTGACGGTGGCACCCCGATTCGACATCACCACCGGCCGTGGTCTATCGACTGGCAGACGAAGCTCCATGGGAAGGTCCGCGAGCGCGGCTCGCCAGAACGCCAGGTTCTCGCGGCGGCGGCGAATCCGGGCGCCGTGGCGGGCGCTGTCGGGGTGGACCTGCCCGAGATCAGTGTCCGGTGCGGCGGCGGCGAACGCGTCGAGGAACTGCCCGAATCTGGTGTAATGCGCGGACAGTTCGGGCCCGGTGTAGAGGTTGGGATTCGCCAAAAAATGGAGGATCGTCTGCGGCGGGTCTCCGGTCTGATACAGGTCGACCAGCAAATCTTCGACCGGCCCGGAGCTGAGAATATGGAATTCCGCGGTCATCGACCCGAGCCGGAGCTCTTGGGGGAAGAACATGACATTCACCACCGGGCCCGCGAAACGCCGCTGCCCGTTGTGCCCCACGGCGGCGCGAATGTCGATGAGGCCGCACCGCTGGTGCCGCAACGCTCCTATCAGGTCGGACTGCACCCGCCGCACCAGCGTCGCGACCGTGTCCCCTTTGCCGAGCACGATCGGAAGCGGCACAACGTTGACGAAGACTCCCCCCGACCGCCGCAACACCGCGGTGGTGCGACCCGATACGGGAATATTGACCACGACCTCGTCCCGGCCGGTCATCCGGGCCAGATAACTTCCGAATGCGGCGATCACCACCGCGGCCGGGGTCGCTCCCATCGCTTTCGCGGAATGATCAATGCGCTCTACCGTCATGGTGGGCAGTTCGGCTCTTGCGACCACACTGTCCGCGCGCGCCGGCGCGTATCCGGCGGCCAGGCTGGACTCGTCTGCTACGCCGGCGAGTCTGTCCACCCAATATGCTTGGTCGCTGGTGAACCGCGTGGACTCCCGGTAACTGCGGTCTGCCTCGTAGAGGGTGCGCAGGTCCGCCGCCCGGTTCGGCTCTGCTGCCTGGCCTCCCAGCGCCTCTGTGTATAGCGCCGCGACCCGGTTCACTATCGTCATCGCGGCGTAGCCGTCCAATGCGACGTGGTGAATCCTGAGGTACCACAGGAAATGTCGATCCCCGACCTGCACAACCACCCATGCGACCAGCCGGTCTCGGGTCATATCCAACGGCGCGGTGTACTCCCGGCGCATCCATTGCAAGGCCGCCGCCATGGGGTCCGGTTCACCACGCATATCGATGACCGGCCCCGGCGAAGCCAGCGACGGGTCGAACAACTGATGCGGCTCACCGTCGACCTCTACCAGCCGCAGATACCCCGATTGGAATTCGTTGCCCGTTTGAATCGAAGCCTTACGCAGTATCTCGAGATCCAGATCCCCATGGAACTCGAGATACTGCGCCTCACATATCGGCACATTCGGGCTCAACTGTTGCGCCAGCCACAGCCCCCGCTGCCCCGCAGACAGCGGCACAGGCTGAGTGACCGACACGTTTGGCTCGGAGTTCCCTCCCGACCCCGGATCGGGCGGGAACTGCCGTGGCACCGCGGTCATCACTTGCCTCCAGACCCGACCGCGCCCAGTATAAGCCGACTGATTGGTATGCGTATACCCCGGACCAGGGATCCACATTGCGAAATAATGTCTAAATTTATGAAAGTGATAGATGGCGCTCTGTGGCTTATTTGGACATACATAACAAGCGCAGGTTCAGTGCGCTTCTCCTGATCTTGCGTCTTGTTTGTCCGTATTCGACGATAATGATGCGGGCACCCGTCCCAGCGGGGCGGCGTCGGTTGTCTACTCCCCAGAGATAATGATCTGTTCGATATTGCGTTCAGCCAGGGCGCTGATCGTCAACGACGGGTTCACTGTTCCGGTGCTGCCGGGCACGGCCGCCCCGTCCATTACGTATAGGCCACGATAACCGAGCACCCGGCCGTACCTGTCCGTCGCGCGTCCGATCACTGCGCCGCCCAACGGATGTGAGGTGAACGAGGCGTCCCCGCCCACGGTGGGTGGGGCGATGGTCAGGCAGTGGCAGGCGGCCTTATCGTTGATTTCCAGCGCTCGCGCGAGGTAGCCGGCAGCACCGTTCTCTGGCCACTGCAGGTCCACCCGCTCGTTGGTCGGGTTGTAGACGAACCGGCCGCGGGTGTCGTCGAGCACCATGCCCAGCGATGCGAGAGTGCCGATGTCGTACGGAGTCGCACCGGGGATGTACCAATTCTCCAGCGACACAGGTGTGCCCGCCTCGTCCAGAATCCGGCTCGCGGACGGCGTACCCTGCGTACCCAGGTCGAGCGAGCTGAGCGGCCGCGCCAAGCCGACATCGCCGTTGCTGCCCCAGCCTTCGCCGATGTGCTCGTTCAGGTTCGGCAGCGCGCCGGTATCCCGAGCGCGCACCAGCAGTTCGGAGGTGCCGATGGAGCCCGCACCGAGGAAAAGCTTGTCGCAGGTCAGCGTCCGTGTGCGGAGCACTTCGCCGGTAGGTGCGAGTTTGGTGACGGTGACGGTATAACGACCCGACGCTCCCGGTTCCTTGGCGATGGCGTCCACGCGGTGGCCGGGGTAGATACGGGCAGCGCCGGTGTCCTCGGCATAGCGCAGGTAGTTCTGGTTCAGATCGAACTTCGCGCCGTTGGAGTTGCCGAGGTTCGAACAGCCGACCGTCGCCGACGGCGTCGATCGGCCGGCCAGCTCATCGCGCAGGATGTTCCAATTCCACATGCCGTCGATGCGCTGCGGCATGTAGCCGGCCGCGCGGACCTGATCGTCCCAGGCCCGCGCGTGCGCGAACGCGCGGGAATTGTAGATGTCGTCCGGTATCGGGCTCGGCCGCAAGGTATTTCGGACCCTGGGGTAGTAGATGTCGTGCATCTCGCGGTAGTCGACCACGCCGCCGAACACATGGTCGAAGAACCGCTGCTCCGGCTCGATCATCACCCCGGTGAACACCACCGAGCCGCCGCCCACGCATGCTGCGCGCCACACGTCGATGCCTGGGTAATTGGAAACATCGAGGACCCCGCCGAACGGATCGAACGACACAGGGACCCTGGTCACGCCGGTAAAGGTGGTGCGATGCCAGAAGCCGCGGCCATCCGGAATCGAGTCGACGGCGAAGATGTTGCGCCACAGATCATTCGGCCAGCGCGACCCGCGCTCGAGCACCGCGACCTCGGTCCCGGACTGTGCCAGGCGCAGCGCGGTGATCGACGCTCCGAACCCCGATCCGACGACGATCGCGGGCACATGGTCGGCCGGATCGGGCAGCGGCGCGAAGATCTCCGGTACCAGTGTGCGGTACACCGCCGAATTAGGGCTCGGACTGTAATCTTCGGCCAACGCCGGAGTGGGGGCCGTCGTCAGCGTGCTTCCGCCCGCGAACCCCAGCATCGTAGCGGCCAGGCCGACGCCCTTGACGAAACAGCGCCTGTCCATCGTGCCCCGCGCCTGATCCGAACGTCGCTCCATCACATCCCCCTACCTGTTGGTGACCAGGAAACTCAGTGGGTGGCCGGCCATGACGATGATCATCGCGATGCGCATCGTCGAGGGTTGCTGATCCAGGCAAAATCGGTTCTACCAGGCTACCCGCGTGGCGGGACCACGAAGCCGGGTTCGGTGGGTTCGACCACGGTGACCGCCGTAAGCAGCGTCCTCCGGCCTCAGTCGCCACCATCGCCGACGACGGCTAGCCGGGGATTAGCCAACGGTGCGGGGGGTGGCGCTCTACCATGAGGAGATTCCGGCGTGGGAGGTGACAATGTTAGCGCGCGCGTGGATTCGGTGGCTGGTCCTGCACCGCCTCGCACGGTCCTATCTCCTGTGGTCGGCGCGTCGGGGCGATCCCCTCGCAGAGATCCTGGCTGGTCCGGATCGTGGGCTCGGATCGCCACGCTCCATCGAGGAGATCCGGCGTCGGGGCCGGATGCCCACGATATCGAGGATTCGGGTGACCGCTGACCACGAACTGTGTCGGCTCATCCTGCGGGACCGTCGCTTCGGCGTGGTCACGCCCAACAATCGAGCCCTGCCGAAACCGATCCGCTGGGTGCTCACCAAGACGGATCTGGAACTTCCCAACCTCGCGGAACCGCCCTCGATGCTGGTGACCGATCCGCCGGAACACGCACACTACCGACGCCTGGTGGGACAAGCATTCACTCCGAAGGCGATAGCCAAACTGGGGGAGCGGGTTGTCGAAGTAACCGATGACCTGCTCGAACGCCTGAAGTCGACGCCGCGACCGGATCTGATCGACGACTTCTGCGCGCAGTTGCCCATCGCGATCATCGCCGAGATTCTCGGGTTGCCCGCCGACATGCATTCGACCCTGCTGAAGTGGGGGGATACCGGTGCGCCGCTGCTCGACCGAGGCCTGACCTGGACCACATTCCGCCGCGCCGTCGAAGATCTGGCCGAGGGGCAGCGGTACTTCGACCAGCACATCGATGGGCTTACCGCAGAGCCGGGCGACGACGTGCTCAGTATGCTGGTGACCGGTGGCGAGCTCACACGTCGTGAGCAGGTGGCCAACGCGGCCCTGCTGCTGGATGCCGGATTCTTGACGACGGTGAACATGCTCGGCAACGGAATCGCCCTGCTGACAAGCCATCCGGACCAGCTGGAAATGCTGGGGGAGCGGCCCGAGCTTTGGCCGGGCGCGGTCGAGGAAATTCTGCGCTACGACGGTCCCATACGGATAACGGGCCGCATCGCGAGCTGTGATGTCGACATCGCCGATCAGCACGCCAAATCCGGTTCCCTGGTCCTGTTGCTGCTGGCGGGCGCCAATAAGGACCCCACCGTCTTCTCCGATCCCGAACGATTCGATGTGACCAGGGCCAACGCCGCCGAACATCTCTCGTTCAGCAGCGGGGTGCACGGCTGCCTGGGAGCCAGCCTTGCCCGACTGGAAGGCGCCATCGCACTGCGCGCCCTCTTCGAGCGGTATCCGGATCTGCGTCTGGACGGCCCGCCGATCCCGCGTGGCCTGGTGAACCTGAACAGCTACCGCTCGATGCCCGCCAAACTAACTGCCGACTAGCTGTTGCAGATCAGGACGTTGTTGAAGAGCGGGATGGGCGGGCGCACCAAGACTTTCCTGGGGTGGTTGTTCGGAGTGGAGCCGCCGACGAGCCGGGCGGCCGATGGGCGCCCGGCCGGCTTGTCATCGTGTTCGGTTACCTCCACTGGGTGACCCGTCACGCGGCTGGTGCCATGAAGCCGAACATGGCGCCGATCATCCAGCCCACGGCGCATCCGATGATAGCTCCGACCAGGAAGAACCAGATTCCGATCATCACGCCGATCACGCAGCCCATGACTGCACCCATCATGACCGACATCGGTCCCATGGCTTGCTGCACGCCGGGCACCTGGTACGCGACAGCCTCTGGCGTCGGCCCGCCGACCGGTGTCAGGGTCAACTGTGTGCCGGAGCTGTCCAGCCGAGGGGTGATCGCGAGATTCTGTCCGGCCTCCGTGCGCAGTGTCGTCGGGATGGCGCCGACTACCGCACCGTCGTTCGCGAGGACCGTGACCGAGTCGGGCGTGACGACGAAACTGCCGGAGGCGAGGGTCACCAGGGCGCTCGAGTGATCGCCCGCGAAACTCGCCGTGTAGGCGACCGGGCCATCCACGCCGGTGACGTCGACATTCGCCAGCGTCGCCTCTCCATGTGCTGTCGCGGTGGCTATGCTCGTCGCCGCTATGGCCATGAATGCAGTTGCTATCAATTTCTTGATGAACATTTGCGCTCCTGTCGCTGCCGATTCTCTTTACATTCCCCGACGAACGGTCCGGATGGGTATAATGGTGCGTCGTCGAATTGATCGTTGTCGATGAGTACTCGGATACCGAATTTCCAAAATTGTAGTCGTTTTTCATCCCTGGGGATATATATTTGAATCGGAAGTACCGTTGGTATACCGGCCGACGAGGACGCGGCCGGAATTTATCGTTCGGCGACTCTGTGGAGAGGCGACAGCGCGATTAACTAGGTAAGGCCTTCCGCATGGCCGTTACCAACCCTGCTGTGGGCCGAGTTCGCCCGCGACCGACGACACCACTTCTCCTCACCCGTCCATTCGACGGCAAAGGCTCACGATCTGAGACCGTGTCCCACGTCGCTCCTCGCCGAACTCGGCCGTCCATGCCGAGCCCGCCGCCGGCTCGGGATCACGCTGCGGTGAGGCGAGGGAAGAGGGCTTCAGCGCTGCTGTGGTTGATCGCGTCGAGTTGGCCGGGCGAAGCTCTCGTATGTGGTCGACCTGATCGACTCCGCCCACGCGCTCTCGTACGGGCGTGCTGGTGTCGGCTCGGGTACCGCGCCGTGTCTGACCGGCGACGCGACGAAGCCTCTATCTCGGCCTGATCGCGGTGCGGATCCGGGCCACGAGGTCGTTCAGCCGTTGCTGATGTGAACCCTCCCAGTAGATCCGGCCGCAATCCGGGCAGTGCCGGAAGGTGTCGTAGTAGCGGCGGGTGAGTGGTTCGAGCCGATTGATGATGTCCTGCTTGGCGACTGCGGTGACAATGCCGCCGCAACGCAGGCAGCGACTGAACGGTGCCAGCCGGTCGGTCAGGTCGAGCCGGCGGATCACCTCGACGATCTGCTCGAACGGCCGGTCCGAACGCACGAAGACGCCGTGGGTCACGTTGCGTCGTTCGAGAAGTCCGCGGTCGCGGGTGAGCAGGACTCGATGCTCGGCGGCGGCTGTTTCGGCCAGTGCGGCGTCGTCGGCCGTCCACTCGTAGCGGGTGTCGAGTCCCATCAGTCGCATGAGCCGCGCGAGCCCGCCGAGGTTGACGTCGACGACGAAACGTGGATCGCGCAGCGGGCGGGGACGTACCCGGGTCAGCGGTCCTATGTCCAGGGTCTCGAACATCGGGTAGGCGGCGATCCGATCGCCCGGCCGCGGGCGGTGGCCGAAGTCGACGGATTCACCGTTCACCAGCATCAGGTCGACTTCGGGGTGCGGGATGCCGGCGGCCTCGACGAGGTCTTTCACGGTCTGGTGCGGACGGATCGGCCGCAGCTGCGTCGTATACCGCGCCTCCGGGCGCAGGAAGTCGTTCAGTTCGGCGTATACGCGCAGTTCGACACTGGCGGTCATACAACCATTGTCGTCCCGGGCTCGCGGTCCGGCTCAGGTCGGCGCGCGATCCGGTCGCGCTGTTCAGGGGGCGCACCGACGGTCGAATGGGTCGGGTGGGGAGGAACGGCCATAACGGGCCGTCTCGGAAAGGTGCCGCCCCGCAGGGGGATTCGCTGTGCAGCGGGGCGGCTCGGTGGTGTCAGCTGATCTGGGTGCCCGACCAGCCGAAGCTGAAGCTATGTCCCTTCGAGGTGCAGAACAGGGCGCCTCGACCACCGCCGGTGCAGCTGGCGCCGCCGTTGGTGAGGGTGCCCGCGATCGGCGGGCTGCCGGCGCGGCCGTGGGGGCCGGTCAGGCCGAAGGTCGGGTGGGCAGGCAGGAACGGCAGGTCGATCGCGAGATCGGTCACCATGAAGCCGAAAAGGTTGGTGCCGCCGGGGATATCGCAGCCGACGTCACCGTTCGAATGGATGGCGCAGTTCGCGCCTGCATAGCCGAAGTACACGGTGTCGTCGTCCACGGTCTGCGCCGGGGCCGCGCCTGCGACCGCGGCGCCTGTCATGGAGAGTGCGACGGCCGCTACGGCCGCGCCGGCAAAGGTGCGGAGATTCATGCCACGTAATGTAGCCAAAGTTGCGCATGGTTCACCGTCCACTGTCCCTGCCCCCCGATGGACCCCGCGACCGGGGTCGCAAGCGCGTGGGAGTAGTTCGTACCTTTGGTCGGATCTGCTCCCGGAGTTGCGCACCGAGAGCGGCTCGACCTCAGCTGCTACCGCTAGTAACGTGTATCGCAACCCCTAATTTGCTGCGACGGTGCTGTGTATCGGACTCTGGCTCGCTATGTTCGATTTGCTGGTGTATCGGCGCATTTCGATGAGAATCGACGGAGGCGTCCGTAGCGGCCGATGCAGCAGTTATGAGCTGCCCTTCAGCTCGTACCGTCTCGGCGATCACCGCCAGAGGCGGATCTCGGATAGTCGGCGCCGGCGGGTAGCGATTCAGCCGCGGTCCCGGCGGCGCCGACCCAGGAAGGGGCAATGGCATCGGATTCGGATGGCGAGCGTTTCGTCGGCCGATGTGGCACTCCGGTGAGTACTGTTCGAGCAATGGCGATTATCGCGAACATCCTGGTCGGCTTGGTGGCCGTGTTGCACGCGTACATCCTGGTGCTGGAGATGTTTTTGTGGGAGCGGAAGCCGGGGCGGGAGTTGTCCGGGTTCGATGCCGAGATGGCCGAGGCGACTGCGCCGTTGGCTGCCAATCAGGGGCTCTACAACGGGTTCCTGGCGGCGGGGTTGGTGTGGGGGTTGATCGCGGCGGACCCGACGGGTTTCCGGGTGCAGGTGTTCTTCCTGGCGTGCGTGGTGATCGCCGGGGTATATGGCGCGGTCACGGCGAATCCTCGGATCTTGTTCGCGCAGGCGGTGCCCGGGGCTGCTGCGCTGACCGCGGTACTCATCGCGGGCTGACCGGGCCGGGCGTGTATTGCCCGATTCGATCCGATGATCGTCGAAACATGTTGTGCTGGTTCGGATGGTCGTTCAAGGACCGAAGGGATCGGGATGATCACGTCGCGAGTCATGGCCGCGGTTGCGGTTGTGTTCGTCGCGTCAGGTCTGGTCGGGGGAGCTGGGTCGGTGCAGGCTGCGCCGACCGCCTGTGCGGCGGGAAATCCCCTGCGGCCCACCGCGGAATTATTCGCCACCGACAACACCGCGACCATCACCGATCCCGATGATCAGCGGCTGCGCATGCGGCTGGATGGGTTCGAACTCGCGGTCGCCGGGATCGCGGTGCAGAACATCGGCCTTCCGGTGGGCTCCACACTCGTCAGCGGCGTCTTCTGGTCCGAAGAGCGACAGCAGGCGACCTACGAGCGCTCGCGCGAGTTCCACCTGGCCTGTGTCGACGCCGCCGATCTGCGCCGCATCGCCGACCAGGTGCGCACCCGCTTCCGCCAGGAATCGGTGCTGACCTTCCAGCACTTGGCGCCCGGCGCACCGGAAATCGACGCGTTCACCATCGAGGTTGCCGGTGTCGATATACACCGATTCCGCGACGCCTTGGTCGCCGACCCGACCGCTCGGGACCGCCTCGTCGGCGGCTCCCTCACCGACCGAGGCGCCCTGATCCTGGTAGCCGACCTCGCCGACCTGACCCTCACCCGGCAATTCGTCACCAGCATCGGCGGCACCTGGACCCCCGACTCCCTCCAGTACGGCGACCGCGAATTCGTCGCCTGACATCCTTTGTGGCGAACGGGACTTGGCCGAGGCAAACGGCGAATGACCGCACAGCCGGGGTTCTGTTCGCCCAACCGGGGTCGCGGGAGTGGTGTTGACATCTGGGGTGGGAGCTGTTGGCATGTGGGCGAAGGGACTCGGTCGGGAGTCGGAGTTCGATGGGTTCGCGCCTGTCGCCCTGGCCGATTCGGTTGGCGCCAGCGGGGCGACCGGCATGTCGAAAGGCTTTGCAGGACATGATTTTCAGGCGTCAGAAGTGGATCGCCCCGGCGCGGGCGGGGATGGTGGGGGTCATGCTCGCCGTGGCGCTCACGATGGCAGTGGCGCCGGTGGGGGCCGCCCCTGGCAGCGGTTCGGCCGCGCCGGTCGTGTCCGCGGGGACGGTGATCGAACCGGCGATCGACTGCCTGCCGAACAGTGCCCGGCCGAATCCGGTGATAGTGCTGCCGGGTGCGGACGGCGGCACAGCGGACACCGCGGCGCAATGGGGGCCGATGGTTTCGGCGCTGCGCAACGAGGGGGCCTGCGCGCTGGTGTTCCAAGGCGGAATCGTCGACGGAAAGCGGTGGGCGGGCGACATGCCGAGCGCGGCTCGGCAGCTCGCGCAGTTCGTCGCGAAGGTCAAGGCGACGACGGGGGCGGCCAAGGTCGATATCGTCGCGCACTCGGCGGGCACGTTCGTCGCGAACTACTTCGTCAAGGTGCTCGGGGGCGCCGCGGATGTGCCGAATATGGTGCTGCTGACTCCGGAGGCCCGTGGTTGCGACGGCGTCGGTTTCCTTGCGCAGTACGGCTTGAAAGACTTGCCGATTACGCCGGTGCAACTCGTGACCGCCTTGCCGTTCCTGGTGCCGGTGCTGTCGACGCTGATGCCGAGCATGGCCAACGCGCTGCAGCTGACTCCGGCCTCCGAGGTCTACAAGGCCGTCATGGACGGACCGCTGGTGCAGCCGGGCGTTCGGTATTCGGTGCTGGCGACGAAGAACGACGGGGTCGCGACACCGCCTGGAGTGTGCTCGTTCATCACCGAGCCGGGTGTCGACAACGTCTTCTACGAGGACCTGTTCCCCGGAAGCCCCGCCGTCGACCACTCGACTCTCCGGTCGAGCCCGGACACCGCGAAATGGGTTGTCGAGCAGCTTTACTCGTAATCGCACGGCACGGGCGGGCGGTCACTACTGGCGGGAGAATCGGTGGGCACGGCGCTCGTCAAGGGACAGAACGGGCCGCTCGCGGTGGCGACGGTCGTGGTATCGGTTCGGGTCGCCGCGGCGGCCGACGTCTCGGGGCTGCTGGTGACGGAGTCCGGCCGGGTGCGCTCCGACGCGGACTTCGTGTTCTTCAATCAGCCGAGTGCGCCCGGCGTCGAGTTGCGGGCGGGAACGCCTGCGTCGCTGGTGGTTTCCTTCGCGGATGTGCCCGGGGACATCACGCAGATCCGGGCGGTGATCACCCTGGACGATCCGACGGCGAACTTCGGGCACAGTGCGCCGCCGATTGCCGTCGTCGGTGACGCTGCCGGAAACGCGTTGTACGAGTACGTGATCGATGGTCTCGGCGCCGAGTCGGTGGTCATCGCACTCGAGTTGTACCGGCGCAGTGGCGAATGGAAGGTTCGTGCCGTCGGGCAGGGCTATGCGGGTGGGTTCGCGGCCTTGGTCATCGACCACGGCGTCAGCGTGGACGACGAACCGTCCGCGGCGGCGATTGGTCCGCCTGCGCTCGACGTGCAGTCCGCACCCGATGCGACACGTGCGCCTGCGGTCTCCAGCAGAGCGGGCAATGGCGCCGTGGTGCCATCGCGGATCGTGTCCGCACCCCCGATGCACCCCGGAGCTGCGACGCCGGCGGCCCTCGACGTGCGCACCGTGCCCGGTGAGGCCAAGCTGTCGTTCGAGAAGCGCGGGCAGCTGGACATGCGCAAACGAGAAGTGGCGAAGGTGTTGATCACCAAGAACGCCTTCGGGGTTCGCGCGCGCGTGGTGCTGGTCATCGACAAGACCGGCAGCATGGTTCGGCAGTATCGCCAACAGGTGGTGCACCGGGTGGTGCAGCGGATGATTCCGGTGGCGACGCAGCTCGATGCGGACGGGACGCTCGAGGCATACCTCTATGCGTTGTCGTTCGCGAAGCTGCCGGACATCACGGTCGAACACAGCGAGCAGTGGGCGCAGACGTTCCTGCATCTGTCCGGAACACACGCCGGAATCGACTACAACGCGATGGGTGGCCGTAACGACGAGTTGCCGATCATGCGCGACATCATCTCGTCGCTGCGTTCCGGCGATCCGCCGACGCTGGTGCTGTTCTTCACCGACGGCGGCTTCGCCAAGAAACGCGAGATCGCGGCACTCATGCGGGAAGCGTCTCGCCTGCCTGCCTTTTGGCAGTTCGTCGGCCTCGGTAAGGCCAACTACGGTCTGCTGCGTTCGCTCGACGAGATGTCCGACCGGCTTGTCGACAACGCCGGCTTCTTCGCGCTGGACGACATCGACACAGTGGACGACGCTCAGTTGTACGGACGGCTGCTCAGCGAATTCCCGGACTGGCTCCGCGCGGCGAAAGCCGCGGGAGTCCTGCACTGATTCGCCTGCGCAGCCGCTACCCGCTGGCGGCGCGGCCGTGCGTCAGCCGATCACCGCGTTCATGATGGTGCCCGCGCTGGTGGCGACGACACCACCGATCATGGCTCCGGCCACCATCTTCGGTGATTCCAGGCCGCCGCCTGACCACTTCTCCCAGGCGAATCGACCGCCCGCGTAGATGATGGCGCAGACACCGGCCAGGAGTACGAACCAGGTCATGTAGCGGACCAGTTGGAGGAACTTGTCCGAGATGGGCGGGGCTTCTGGGGTCGGATTGCCGATCTGTGCCCAGGTGTCGTAAACGGCGGCCAGGATCATCGTGGTGCTGCTCATTCTGGATGTGGGACAGGATGGATTTCGCTCACAGGGATGGTATCGGTTAATCCGCAGTGGCGCAGGCACGCCGAGGCAATAGTGCGATGCGCGACACCTTGCGATAGTCGATGCCGGTGGGATGATGAGAAGCGCGTGTGTGGTCGAACAGTGGCCGCCGCGAGCCGGTGATCTCGCCGATGGGGGTGATGCTGCCACTGTGGGGGCTGTTCCTCGAGTGAGGCGAATTCGCCGGTGTCCGAACAACTGTCGACCGGAGGAGCAGACGTGAGCACCATCCTGATGTCGGTGGCAGACACTTTTACCACACTGGCTCAGATCGGTAACCCGACCCCGGAAGCGCCGCCCCTCTCGGACAAGATCATGCAGTTCGTGCGGTACATAACCTGGTTCGCCACCCTCTCCGGGGTCCTCAGCATCATTTACGCCGGTGGCCACTTCGCCTGGGAGAAGTGGTCCGGCGGCGGCCTGCAGTCGCCGAAGATGGTAGCGGGGGCCATGATCGGTGGTGTTGTCGCCACGAGTGCGGGCACCATCATGAACGCCGTCATCGGCGCCTGAAGCCGGGCATCCGGTCAGCAACCGCAGGCTGCTCGGCGGTGGCGCGCTCCGGTCGGGCGGCATCCGCGCCTTCGCTCGGCCCGGCGCGGCGGTCGGCGGACGTTGTCCCACAGCACCATTAGGCTTGTCGGTGATGAGCGTGATGGAGTCCGATCGCAGCTACGGCGGCCTGCCGGTGGCGCAGCGTCGAGCGCAGCGCCGCGCGCGATTCGCGGAGGCGGCGTTGACGGTCTTCGCCGAAAGGACCTACGCGAAGAGCTCGGTCACCGATATCTGCGCTGTTGCGGGACTGTCGCGCAGGCAGTTCTACGAGGAGTACGCGAGCCGCGAGGAACTGCTGGTCGCCGTGTACGACGACATCCAGCAGGACGCGCGCACCGCGGTACGCGCGGCGGTCGCGTCGGTGGGATCGGCGGATCTGTCCGCGATCATCGTCGCGGCGGTGACCGCCTATGTGTCCGCCATGGCGACCGATACTCGGCGGTCCAAGCTGGCCTTCGTGGAGATCGTGGGGGTCGGCGCCGAGGTCGAGGCGCATCGGCTGCTGGTGCGCCAGGAGTGGGGTGAGGTGCTGGCCGAGCTGGCGGGCGCCGCGGCGGTGCCGCCCGGCGGCCGGCGGATGGCGACCACCGCCTTCATCGGCGCGGTCAATGCCACCGTTCATCAATGGAGCCTGGACGATCCACGTCCGCCGATTGCCGATCTGGTCGAGGTTCTGACAGCCATGCTGCTCGCACTGATGGCCCGCATGCCGGACGCCGCGCGCTAAAACCGCAGGTCTGGCAAATATGTGGCTATACTTCCGCCTGGATCTCTCGAAGGTGTCCGGCTCGATCGGAGAGTAGGGAGAAAGACCATGGTCGACGAGCGTTCACTCGCGCAGCTCTCGCGCCGGACCATGTTCGGCGTGGCCGCCGCGACCGTGGCGAGTGCCAGCCTCGCGGCCTGCGGTACGTCGGAGAAGAGCTCCTCGACCAGCGAGAATCTCCCGCCGGAAGATCCGAAGGCGATCGCCACGGATGCCTATATCTTCGGCTACCCCCTGGTGCTGATGGATGTGACCAGGGTCGCGGCCGAGAAGATCACCCCGACGAACACCTTCCAGCATGCCGCCGGGCTGCCGACGTCGGACCGCCGCGATGCGGTTCGACCGAATCTGGACACGCTGTACTCCGCCGCATGGCTCGATGTGTCCACCGAGCCCATGGTGCTGCAGGTGCCTGCGATCGAGCCCGGCCGATACTGGCTGATACAGCTGCTGGACGCCTGGACCAATACCGTGCACAACCCGAGTAGCGTTCGACCACAGGTGAAGCCGGATGCGCCCGCGCCGCCCTACATCTATGCCGTCACCGGGCCGCAGTGGACCGGGAGCCTGCCCGAGGGCGTGACGCAGTTGTCCATGCCGACGCCGACGGTGTGGTTGATCAGCCGGATTCAGGTCAACGGCATCGACGACGCCCCTGCCGTGCAGGCCATTCAGCAGCAACTGAAGGTCATCCCGCTCGCCGACTGGGTCGCGGGCAAAGCCGCGCCCGCATCCGCGACGACGCCGACGCGGGACTCAGCGGATCCACCGTCGAAACAGGTTGTCGAGATGGACGCGAGCACTTTCTTCAAGCGGCTGTGCGCGGTGATGGTGGTGAATCCGCCGCGGCCCGAAGATCAGCTCGCGATGAACCGCTTCGCGGCCATCGGGATTCGGCCGGGAGGCAGCGTCACCGGTATTTCTGACGAGGATCTGACTGCCGCCGCGGACCGGGCGAAGCAAGTGATCCCCGCAAACGCCGACCCGAGCGCGGTGAACCAGAACGGGTGGGTGTTCGACCGCGAGATCGGCACGTACGGCACCAACTACCCGTTGCGCGCCAACGTCGCATGGCACGGCTTGGGCGCCAACCTGCCCGAGGACGCGATCTATCCGACCCTCTTCGGCAGCGCCGACCTCAACGGCGTGCCCGCGAACTTCCGGCTCCACTTCCCGCCGGGTGGGCTGCCGCCGGTCGAAGCGTTCTGGTCGCTGACCGCCTACGGCGTGGACGGTTTCCTGGTGCCCAACCCGGCGAACATCTATTCGATCGGCCATCAGGTGCCGGTCGTCCTCAACACCGACGGTTCACTGGATCTCGCGATCCAGCACCCCGATCCCGGTCCGCGGGTGCCCACCGGGAATTGGCTGCCGATACCGGAGTCGGGGCAGTTCTCGCTGACGATGCGTCTATACGTGCCGAAAGCTGTTGCGCTCGATGGACAGTGGAAGCCGCCCGTGCTGAACGTGGCGCCGTAGGAATGGCGATTGGCTGCCGGGCTGCCGTCTTCTCGGTCCTCGCCACGGGGACGCTGCTTGCGCTCGCGGCGCCCGGCGCTGCCGCCGATTTCCCCGGTGCGCAGGTGCGCGGCCCCGCGGGAGAGTCCTTCGGCGCTGCCGCGGCCGTGACCGACGCGGTCGGTGTCGCAGCCGAAGTACTCCGCGGCATACCGGACGCCGCCGACCCCGGTGCGGTCCCGTCGCGCACCGCGATCTCGTTCCGGTCGATAGTCCCCGGCATCGAGTGGGGTACGGCCAACGAGCACGAGATCCGCACCGGGCTGTCGATGGTGAAGCTCTACATGGTCGACTACGCGCTGCGACGCGGTGACGGCTCGCCGTCGGATCGGACGCTCGCCGAGCGCATGATCCGTGATTCGGACGACGGCGCGGCCGAGTTGATGGCAGCCAAGTATCCGCAGGCGATCGACGCCGTCGCCGCGGAATACCGGCTCACCGCGACCAGGGCAGGCGCCAATTGGGGCATGTCGTACACCAGCACCGCGGACCTGGCCACCTTCTTGCACACCAAGCAGCGCACCGATCCCGAATCGCCGATCTTCGGCTGGATGGCGGCGGCCGACGCCACGGCCTCCGATGGCACCGCCCAGGATTGGGGCACCGGCAGGTTGCCCGGCGTCATCGGAACCAAGTGGGGCTGGTCGGATTCCGGTCCGCAGGAGGTGGCCTCGGCCTCATTCGGGCAGGGTTTCGCCGTGGCCGCCCACACCCGCGGCACCCCGGACGAACAGACCGCCGATGTCACCGGTGCGCTGACACAGATGATGATCGATCTGATAGCCCGGAGGATCCCGCGGGGCTAACGGTTCAGTCGTCGCCCTCCCAGGTCCATCGGGGCACCTCTCGAATCGGGTGCAGTTCCTCGTCGGTCTCGGCGTGCGAGTTCTGTTGTGCCACTTGCGCACCGAACTCGGCATGCGAGCGCACGGCGGCAAGGAAGGCCTCGTTGTCGAGCAGGCCCGCTTCCTCGAACGCCTCGATGTACAGTTCGGCGAACCGCTGGCGCTGCTCATCGGTGATCGCTAGGCCGCGGTGCACGGCGATGATGTAGTCGAATCCCAATTGTTCGGTGAAACGGGCTGGGCCACCGAAGGATTCGGCAGTGAACCAGGTGAGGTGGTCGACGTGGCCGGGGACCCGTTCGGTGAACTGGGTTTTCAGCACAGGATCGGCGAGGACCTTCTCGTAGAACGCCGCTTCGACGCGGTGCAATGCCTCGTCGCCGCCGGCGTGCTCGTACAGGCTGGTCATGGTGAGAGCCTCCGAAAGGAGCATCGAGCGAATCTATTACCCCCATTACAAGCCTTGGCGGCGGTCGCCGTGCGCTGTTCGGGCGAACTGTCAGGGTTTTCCTGGGTACGGCCAAAGAAAAGTAAACAGGTTTTAGTAAACACTGTTCACAAGAGGGTATGCTGTGGTTCTATCTCCTATGGAACGTGTTCCACACATCGTTGTGAGGTCTGCAGCCCAGACCGCTAGGAGATAGCCGTGACCACGCCTTCGATTCCCGCAGGATTCGACTTCACCGACCCTGACCTGCTCGCCAGCCGTTTGCCGATCCAGGAATTCGCCGAGCTGCGCCGCACCGCCCCGGTGTGGTGGTGCGCCCAGTCCGACCGGTCCAGCGGCTTCGACGACGGCGGCTACTGGGTGGTGTCCAAGCTCGACCACATCAAGGAGATCTCGAAGAATCCGGAGGTGTTCTCCTCGCATGAGAACACGGCGATCATCCGGTTCAACGAGGAGACCACTCGCGAGCAGATCGACATGCTCGGCAACATGCTGATGCTGAACCTCGATCCGCCGCAGCACACCAAGATCCGCCGCATCATCTCCAAAGGCTTCACCCCACGCGCGGTCGAGAGCCTGCGCGCCGCACTCACCGAGCGGGCCGCCAAGATCGTGCACGACGCCAAGAAGTCCGGCCGCGGTGACTTCGTCGAGCAGATCGCGTGCGAGCTGCCGCTACAGGCCATCGCCGAGCTCATCGGCGTCCCCCAGGACGACCGTAAGAAGCTCTTCGACTGGACCAACCAGATGATCTCCTACGACGATCCGGAGTTCGACGGCAACCATCACACCGCCACCGCCGAAGTCATGGGCTATGCCTGGAACATGGCCGAAGAGCGGCGCAGGTGCCCGGCCGACGATATTGTCACCCAGCTGATCAGTGCCGATATCAACGGTGAGAACCTGGGCTCCGACGAGTTCGCGTTCTTCGTCATCTTGCTTTCGGTGGCGGGGAACGAGACCACCCGTAACTCGATCACCCACGGCATGAAGGCATTCGTCGACAATCCGGACCAGTGGGAGCTCTACAAGCAGCAGCGGCCCCGCACCGCGCCCGACGAGATCGTGCGCTGGGCCACCCCCGTGACCGCGTTCCAACGTACCGCGACGCGGGACACCGCGATCGGCGGCCAGGAGATCAAGAAGGGGCAGCGGGTCGGATTGTTCTACGGCTCGGCCAATTTCGACGAGGACGGGTTCGAGGATCCGTTCACCTTCGACGTGCTGCGCAACCCGAACCCGCACGTCGGCTTCGGTGGCACCGGCACCCATTACTGCGTCGGCGCGAATCTGGCCAGGTTGGAGATCGACCTGATGTTCAACGCCATCGCCGACGTGATGCCGAACCTGCGCCAGGTGTCCGACCCGGTGCGGCTGCGCTCGGGCTGGCTCAACGGCATCAAGCGCTGGGAAGTCGAATACGCTTGAATCTCAGTATGAGTAAACCGCGCGGCCGTGCGCCGGTGGTCTCCGACGGAGACATCCGGCGGGTGGCCCGTGCGCTGCTGGTCGAGCAGGGGCCGGAGGCGGTCACGTTGCGGGCGATCGCCCGGGAACTCGGGATCACCGCTCCTGCCCTGTACCGCTACTACCGGTCGCTCGATGATCTGCTGGAGAGCCTGCGCCTGGAGTTCTGCGCGGATCTCGCGGCCGAACTGTCGGCCGAGATCGACACCCTGCCCGATGACGGCGCGGTGCAATTCGTCGCCATCTGCAAGGGTTTCCGACGCTGGGCGCTGGCGCACACCAGGGAGTTCACCCTGGTGTTCGCCTCGCCCGGCGCCGGCCGCTCGGGTGTGATGCGGCGCTTCGACGAACCGTTCGGCCGCATTTTCCTGGCCGCCGCGGGCCGCCTGCTCGCGACCTACGACGTCGTGACGCCGCCGACCGATGTGATTCCGGGGGACCTGCGCGAGGATCTCGTCGGCTTCCAGACCGAGCTGCTCGCCGCGATGTCGGAGGCAGGCCAGAAGTTCCCTGCCGAAAAGCTGGACCTCGGGGTGACCTATCTGATGATTCAGATCTGGGCCCGCCTCTACGGCCATGTCACCCTCGAAGTCTTCGGCAATTACCCGATCCCGCTGTCCCACCCCGAGATCCTTTTCGACACGATGCTGGCAGAGCTGGGGCGGGCCGCCGGATTCATCGCGGACTAGGCAATTGCCGGGCAGCGCGGCCCTCGGCGCCGGTCGGTTGCCGGGTGTGTGTGCCCGCGGCGGTCAGATGCGGGCGCCCTTGGTGCGGTTGCATGCGCGGCACAGGATTTGGAGGTTCGACGCGCTTGTCGCACCGCCGCGGCTGAGCGGAATGATGTGGTCGAACTCGAGGTAGTGGCCGTCGCCGCATTCGACGCACTTGCCGCCGTCACGTTGCCACACTTCGGCTTTGACCTCCTGCGGGATGCTGCGGGTGTCGCGTTGGCCCGGGGTCAGGATCAGTCGTTTGGCCACCCGCAGCGCACCTTCCAAAGCCGCGGCGACGTAGTCGGGATCGGCGACTTCGAAGGTCGCGCCGCCGCGTGCCGAGGTGGCGGCGAGCACCACCGCGTTCTGTTCGCGGTGCACGGAAACGACTCGCGCCCAGGGCAGTTCGATGCCGGTGTCCGCCCCGACGAAGCGGAGTTTCTTATTGCTGCCGATCAGTCGGCCGTCGGTGAGTTTCGGACCGCGCGCCAACTGCCGGACATGGATCGCGGGCAGATCGAGGTGCACCTTCTCCTCGGGATCGAGGTGTAGTCCCGGAGTGCGGATCATCGGCAGGTCGCCCGCCCGCAGCCGAGACAGGGTGCGGCCGCGGTGCATTCGCCTGCGCAGGTCTTCGATCAGCGGCCCACTCAGCGCCAGCTCCGCGATGGCATGCTCGAAGGCCTCGAACTCGGCCGGCTCCACCTCGCCGTCAGCGAAGGCGAAGGTGACCAGCCGCTCCACATAGCTGAGTGCGCCATCGCGCAGGGCCTCACGCCCCGCGCCCTCGTCGATGCGCTGATATCGCAGCGACGCCCACAACGCGGCCCAGTCGTCGCCGCGTGGCCCCGACGCCGTGAGCACCCGCCAGGCCTGGGTGTGCCAGTGGGTGAGGAATTCCTCGATCTCGAGCGCACAGGCCTGGCACGGCGCGAGACCGCCGAAGAGTTTGCGGCGCAGCGGGTTGGCGCACCGAGCACAGTCGCGGGGACCGAGTTGCCTGCGCGGGTGGGTGGCCCCGGTCCATTCGTTCCCGTCCCACCAGCGCATCCGAGCGGAGTCTTCCGGGTCCGGATGCCAGTCTGCGCGTTGCGGATTCGGGGGCGGCGGTGACGCTTGTTCGACCGATCCGCGGTGGCGCTCGAGGTCGACCGGCCGGGATGCCGCCGTTGCTCGACTTCCGTCCGGTGGGTCGCTCGACCGGTCGGCGCTTGTGGGTAGTCCTGCGTCATCGAAGGAATCGGCGCGCGCGGGCATTCCGGCATCCTGCGCGTGGTCGATGGATCGGGACGCACGCTCGGACGCGCGAGTCCGGTCGAGCGGAGCCACCGATCGGGGAGCGGTCGCCGCCGACCGGTTCCCGCCGGAGGCGCCCACGAGTCGGGATGTGGTCGGAGGGTGTGTCCTGCCGAACGGGTTCGCGGCTCGGGCGGCGGGCGGGCGCGCCGGGGTCCGCTCGGCCGGATCGTCGACGCTGACGCCGAATTCGGTGACGAGCCCCGCCAACCCACTCGACCACCCCTGTCCGATGGCACGGAACCGCCACTGACCGTCCCGTCGGTAGAACTCGCCGAACATCATCGCGGCCACCGAGTCGGTGTCGGTGACTTCGAACTGCGTCACCGGGCCGTCGGCGGCATGGACGGTGAGCGTCAAACCGGTGATGTCGCCGAAAGTGCCTCCGTCGACCGAGCCCGCGATGACGATTCGCTGCACGTCGGTTTCGGTGCGCGGCAACGAGACGCTCAGCCGGGCCGTGCCCGGCGCGGGTTCCTGGTCGAGTGTCACCGCCTGCGAGACATGCCGTGGCGCGTTGAAGAACACGAGATCGCGATCGGTCCGTACCGAGCCCGAGTCGCTCAGCAACAGCGCATGCGCATCGACGACATGATCCGACCGCCATGAAACAACCACGGCAAGAAGGGATGTCGGTACCGGTGCGTTGGCGCCTTTGCTGAGTTTCATCGTGCTGGAACTATGCCACGCGGGTCCGACACGCCGAATTCGGCGAGGTCGACGCTCGGCGGTGCGCGACGCGGCGGAGTCGACGAAGGCAAGCCGGGCATGCGTCGCCCGATCCGCAAGGATTCACCCGTGGAGCGCTGGCAGTACTCGGATACAGCGCAGGCCTTGTCCGAAATCGGTCACAGACTGACCGGTACGGCTTCCGTTCGATCGGCTGTCCGGTACGGCACAGTGGAGTCATGAGCACCCCAAAAGGGTCAGGCCGTAAAACGACGACTTCTAAAGCGCCGGGTCCGCGTGTGCCGAGTGCGGGCGACATCCTGGCCGCTGCTCAGTCGGCGGCGGCCGCGGCCCAGTCGGCGGCGGGCGCGGCGCTGGACGCGGCGCAGCTGACGGCGGGGCAGGCATTCGACGCCGCGGTGCGGCTGCCACCGGCGTCGGCACAGTTGGCGGCTCAATTGCCCGACCTGATCGAGAATCTCTCGACCGCGGTCGACCGACTCAACTCCACCATCGACCGCCTCGACCGCACCCTGGCACTCGCGGATCCGGCATTCGCGGCCTACGACCGGCTGTTGCCGAGGCTCGAGGCGATGATCGGGCTCGGCGAAGACCTCTTCACCGCGCTGTCCCGGTTGCCGGGCGTCTCGATCCTCGGCCGATTCGCCGGTCGCGCTCCGGAGCCGCCGGTCGAGCCCGAACCACCACGAACACGCGGCCGAAAGAAGTAACCGGGCCGGGCCGTTCTCGTGGCCATCCGGGTGACAGGCAGGTCGTCAGCATGCGTCAACTGTCGGCGTGCACGCCCGCAATAGGTGCCCGCAACCGGTGCGGAGCCCCAGACGGGGCGGCCGATAGGACATCGCGCGGATTCGAGCCGGAAGCCGATGCCGGTTATCGCGCGGCCCGGTAGGTGGCGGCCGCCTTCAGGAGCGTTTCGTGGTACTCGTCCTCGGGGTCGGAGTCGAGGACGATGGCGCCGCCCGCGCCGATGCGCCACAGACCGTTGTGGCGCACGGCGGTGCGGATGACGATATTGAGGTCGGCGGTGCCTGCCAGGCCGAGGAAGCCGATGGTTCCCGAGTAGACGCCGCGCGCTTCGGTTTCCAGTTCGTCGATGATTTCCATGGTGCGCTTCTTGGGCGCGCCGGTCATCGAGCCGCCGGGGAAACAGGCGCGCAGGCAGTCGACCGCATCGACGTTCGGGCGCAGCGTGCCGCGGACGGTCGAGACCAGTTGGTGCATGGTCGAATACGTCTCGGTGGCCATCAGCTTCGGGACGTGCACGCTGCCGATCTGGCACACCCGGCCGAGGTCGTTGCGCAGCAGGTCGACGATCATCAGGTTCTCGGCGCGGGTCTTGGGGCTGTCGGCCAGCTCGCGGCGCAGCCGCTCGTCCTCGGCCGGAGTACTGCCGCGGGGCGCGGTGCCTTTGATCGGCTTGCTCTCCACGGTGCGTGCCCGATCGACCTTGAGGAAGCGTTCCGGTGAGGAGCACGCGATTTCGAGGTCGTCGAAGCGCAGGTATGCGGCGTAGGGCGCGGGATTGCAGCGGCGAAGGCGGCGGTAGAAGTCGAGACCGTCGGATTCGGCGGCGGCGAAGGTCGCATTGTCGGTGAGGCAGATTTCGTAGGATTCGCCTGCGTGCAGCCGGTCCTGGCAGACGGCGATGTCGGCCAGGTAGCGGTCGCGGCCCCTGGTGAACAGCGGCGCCACGGCGGCGGTGTCGGAGAACGCTTCGAGCGTCGGTGGATTCGCCCATGTGGGCAGGGATTCCAGGATCTCATGGGTATCGCGCAGCCAGTCCGCGCTCGCGCGCAGCGCCTCGGGCACGGGATCGGTGAGCGCGACCACGTGGGTGCGCCCACCCACGTGGTCGACGACCACCATCCGATCGGCGAAGATCCACTGCGCGTCCGGCGTCGGTGCCCGGTGCGCCGCCTCGGCTCCGCACTCGGCCTTCACCTCGTAACCGAGGTACCCGACATAGCCGCCTGCGAAATCGAAAGGCAGATCGGGAAGTTCGACAAATCTCCGGCGGGTCTCGGCGGCGAGATAATCGAGGATCGTGCCGGGGACACGGCGTCGGCTCCCATCGGAGGACTCGACGGTGACCGCGCCCTCGCCGACCCGATAGCGAACCACCTCGGCCAGCGGGCCGCCCGCATCGCCGAGGAAGGAAAACCGGTCGAGGCCGGGTTCGACGTGCTCGCTGTCGAGCCAGAATGCGGTCGGCGAGTCGGCATACAGCCGGAGGAAGGCGGCCTCGGCATCGATGGCTCGTTCGATGACGCTGTGTTCGATCTGCCGAGGGCGCACGGGTTCGCCGTAGCCGAGCCGGGCCCCCCGCTCGGTCGCGGGCGCGAACCGCGTGGTTGCCCGGATGAATCCCGTTGTGCCGGAAGCGTGTTGCTCGCGCACCCTGGTGATGGATCCGGATTGTCCGATGATCGAGGGCCGCCCGGTTCCCGATCTGCCTGTCACGAACCGGTGCACATGTGGTGCCACCGGTTGGGCCGCGGTGAGTTCGGCGAAGTTTCGCAGCAGCGCCGCGCCGTGTTCGCCGGCTATCGATTCGGGATGGAACTGCACGCCCCACTGCGGTCTACTGCGGTGACGGACGCCCATGATCACCCCGTCGGCGGCGACCGCCGTGATTTCCAGGCTGTCGGGGAGCGGACGCTGGGCGCACAGCGAGTGGTAGCGCACGGCGGTGAAGCCGCCGGGGAGTCCGGCGAACAGGTCGCTGCCGTCGTGCTCGATGTGGTCGAGATAGCCGTGCCGGGCCACGGGCGCGCCCGTGACCACGCCGCCTGCCGCGACCACGATCCCTTGGTGCCCGAGACATACACCGAGCAAGGGCAGCTCCGTCTCGCGGATCACTGCTGCCGAGATGCCGACATCGCGGGCGACGTCGGGCCGGCCGGGGCCTGGGGAGATGACAATGTTGTCGAAACGGGCGAGATCCAGCCGCGTGAGATCGTCGACCTCGTCGTTGCGCACCACCGTCGGTTCTACGCCGTTCACTTCGCTGATCAGCTGATACAGGTTATAGGTGAACGAGTCGTAATTGTCGATCAACAACGTGTGCATGGTGTCTGGAACCCTACGCGCAGCCCGGAACGGCTAACTGTTGTCAACTGCCTTCAGTTGGAGTGAACCGATGAGGCACAATGTCGGACATGTCTGTTGCGCAGCCGGTCGACGTGGATCGTGACGTTGTCGACTTCACCGTGGTCGGGAAGTGGATGGATGAGCAGGGCCTGCCTGGTGGTGAGTTCGAGGGGGTGACATCGCTCGGCGGCGGGACGCAGAACATCATGCTGCGCTTCGCCAGGGGCGGCCGGGACTACGTATTGCGCCGCGGCCCCAAGCATCTGCGTGCCAAGAGCAATGAGGTGATCCGGCGCGAGGCGAGGCTGCTCGGGGCGCTCGACGGCGCCGATGTGCGCGCGCCGCGAGTGATCGCCGCCTGCCCCGACGAAACGGTCCTCGGCGCCGTCTTCTATCTGATGGAGCCGATCACCGGATTCAATCCGCAGAACGAGCTGCCCGAGTTGCACGCGGGCGATCCGGAGATTCGGCGGCAGATGGGTCTGTCTGCGGTGGAGGCGATCGCACGGCTCGGGGCGCTGGACTATCAGGCGCTCGGACTCGCCGACTACGGCAAACCCGATGGCTTCCTGGAACGGCAGGTGCCGCGCTGGCTCGGTGAACTCGAGTCCTATTCGTCCAACGAGGGTTACCCGGGCCCGGCGATCCCGGGTGTGCGGCAGGTCGGCGAGTGGCTCGATCGCAATCGGCCCGCGCGGTGGACGCCCGGCATCCTGCACGGCGACTGCCATTTGGCGAACATGATGTTCTCCTTCGATGGCCCCGAGGTGGCGGCGATGGTGGACTGGGAGATGTCCACCATCGGCGATCCGCTGCTCGACCTCGGCTGGCAGATCGCCACCCGTCCGGTGCCGGGCACCGCGGGTGCGGCGCTGGTCGGCAAGCTCGGCGCGGTCGGCGGGCTGCCGACCCCGGAGGAGATGATCGCGCACTACGGCAAGTTCTCCGACCGTGATCTCAGCGTGGTCCCGTGGTACACCGTGCTGGCCTGCTTCAAGCTCGGCATCGTGCTGGAAGGCACCCATGCTCGCGCTTTCGCGGGCAAAGCGCCCAAGCAGGTCGGCGATTTCCTGCATGCCATCACCCTCGAGCTCTTCGAGCGTGCGCAAAGCTTGATGGAGTAGTCCGGCCAGTGGATGGCGGCTGTCTGTGTATCCGGGGTCGCCCTTCGTTCGGATCTCCATGCCGTTGGTTGTCGGAATATCGCGCACATGTGGCTGTATTTATGTGGCTGATGATATTCGGCCAACAATAGGCTGGGTCGCATGCCAATCGTGCCTGACGTGAAGAACTGGACCTGGGTCCTCGAGCGGTCCTGTCCCGAATGTGGATTCGACGCCGCGGCGACGCCGTACGAAACGGTCCCGGGGCTGGCTCGGGAGTATGCCGGTCGGTTGGCGGCGAGATTGACGTTGCCGGACGCGCTCACACGTCCGGACGAGGGGACGTGGTCGGCGCTGGAGTACGCCGCCCATGTGCGCGATGTGTGCCGAATCTTCGCCTATCGGACCGCGGTCGCGGCCCGCGGCGAGGCGGTCGACCCCCGAGTGCCCGCCTTCGATGCGCGGGGGATCGATGCCGCGGCTGCCGCCGACGGGGTGCCGGTGTTCTCGAACTGGGACCAGGACGAAACGGCGATCGCCGACGGATACGGCGAGCAGGACCCGGCCACCGTGGCCGCCGAGCTGACCGAGGCTGCCGACGGGGTGGCGCGCGCGCTCGAATCGGTGCCCGTTGCCGACCGTGGATTCCAGGTGCGGCGCAGCGACGGCTCGACCTTCACCGTGGAGACGCTCGCCGGCTATTTCGTGCACGACGTGATTCATCATGTGCACGACGTGCGCGGCTGAAATCGGGCAGGATCTGAAGCGAGCAGGGCAGGGGGCGACGGGAATTGGAACCTGTTCGAGTGTTCGGCTGATCCGCGCCGACGAATTTTCGACCCGGTACTAGAACGCGTTACAGTTTTCTCGTAGTGTGGGTGCAGTCACATAGAAGCCCGTGCATGCGAGAGGTCTACACGAATGAAGACGAAAGGCGCGATCCTGTGGGGGATCGACCAGCCGTGGTCGGTGGAGGAGATCGAGGTCGGTGACCCGGTCGCCGGTGAGGTCCAGATCCGGATGGAAACCGCCGGAATGTGCCACTCGGACCACCACATCGTGACCGGTGCGACCCCGATGCCCGGCTACCCCGTGATGGGCGGCCACGAAGGCGCGGGCGTGATCACCAAGCTCGGGCCCAACTGCCCCGCCGACCTGGAGGTCGGCGACCACGTGATCCTGTCGTTCATCCCGGCCTGCGGCCGCTGTCCGGCGTGCGTGAGCGGCAATATGGCGCTGTGCGACCTGGGCGCCGGGCTGCTGATGGGTCAGGCGATCAGCGACGGCACCTATCGCATCCAGGCGCGCGGTGAGAATGTCATCCCGATGTGCCTGCTCGGCACCTTCGCGCCGTACATGACGGTGCACCACACCTCGGTGGTGAAGATCGACCCGACCATCCCGTTCGAGGTCGCCTGCCTCGTCGGCTGCGGCGTGCCGACCGGCTTCGGGTCCTCCACGCATGTCGCCGAGGTCAAGCCGGGCGAGACCGTGGTGATCGCAGGCATCGGCGGTGTCGGCATGAGCGCCCTGCAGGGCGCGGTGCTCGCCGGCGCCTCCAAAGTCGTTGCGATCGACCCGAACCCGTGGAAGCGGGAGCAGGCGCAGAAGTTCGGCGCCACGCACACCTACGAGAGCATGGCCGCCGCGATCATGCCGCTGATCGAGGCCACCGAGGGCCGGATGGCGCAGAAGGTCATCCTCACCATGGGGGAAATGCACGGCGACTACGTCGAAGAGGGCCTGATCCTGACGGCCAAGGCGGGCACCCTTGTGATCACCTCGATGGGCCGCATGGACGCGGGTGACGTCAAGATGAACACCTTCCTGCTGTCCATGCTGCAGAAGACGGTGAAGGGCTGCATCTTCGGCGGCGGCAACGCCCGCCAGGACGCGCCGCACCTGCTGTCGCTGTACAAGGCGGGCCAGCTCAACCTGGACGACATGGTGACCCGCAGCTACTCCCTGGAGGAGATCAACCAGGGCTACCAGGACATGCTGGACGGCAAGAACATTCGCGGCATCATCAAGTACACCGAGGCCGACTGGTAACAGTCGCGGCGGTCACCGCTCGGCGAGCATGGCGGCGATTCGTGCGACGAGGTCGTACGGAATCGGCTCGCCGAGCGGGAATTTCACTGTGCCCTTGCCGGCCCGGTACGGCGCGATCTCGAGTTCGAACGCGGCATCGCCGTCCGGGATCGGATACAGGCTGACGTGCTTTTTCCAGCCCGCGAAATGAACGACGTTGTGGCCGTTGCGCTGGAAGGTCGGGATGTCGTAGGCGATCGCCTCTGTCGCGTCTGGCAGCACCCCGGTGATGGTGCGCCGGATTTCCGTGAGGACCGCTGCGACATCCTCGGGGAACGACTTGATGTAGGCGTCGATATTCGCTGGTTTCGCTGCCACGAGCTCCTCGATTCCGTGCGGGGTTCCCGATGGATAGATTCGGCGAGCTTGTCGAGCAGCATCAGTCTAATTCCGCGCGGTGCGCCACCCGCGCAGCGGCGGCGAGTAGCGCGCGGCGAGATATGGTCAGGCGTAAGAGCGCAGCAGCGCCGCGCGCAGATTGCGGCTGCGGACGTCGTCGAGTACCGCGAGACCGAGGCGGTTCATCGAGTAGCCGAAGCCGAGACCGGTTACCGGATCGGCGAATCCGAACGAGCCGCCGAGACCGGTTGTGCCGTAGGCGCGCTTGTCGGAGCCGAAGCTGAACGAGCCGCGCGACTTGCGGAAACCGAGGTGGTAGCGACTCTTGGTGTGCAGCACCAGATCCTCGGCGGGCACATCATCGGCCGTGTTCGCGGCGGCGAGACTGTCGAGCACGTTGTTGTCGATCGGCAGCGCTCCGGTGCGGCCTGCGGCGGCGCCGTACGCCATGGCCAGCGACCTGGCATTGCCGACACCGTTGGAGCCGGGCATCTCGACCTCGAGGAACTCACGCCGAGCCGCCCTCGCCGGCGCGCCCACCCGCGGATTGTTCAGCGCCGCATAGGAAAACCCGCGCTTGGCGAATAATTCGGCGCCGATCCGCACGGGGATGTCGCGCTCGTAGCGCAGGATGTCCAGGCCCTCGGTAGCGGCGAGGGCCGCGATGCGATCCATGCTCTGCTCGGCGGGCAGGCCGATGAAGAAGTCGAGTCCGAGCGGTTTCGCGATCTCCTCGGCGAAGAACCGGCCCAGCGAGCGGCGCGCGGGATCCACGCGGCGCACCAGTTCGCCTTGATAGAGGCCGAGGGTGATGGCGTGATAACCGTGCTGGGTGCCGGGGCGCCATGCGGGTTTCTGCGCGGCGAGAATGGTGGCCAGTCCGTCGAGGTCGGCGAGTTGAGGGAGACGGACCACGGTGTCCAGGCCGGACAGGCCCGCCTGATGGTCGATCAGCTGCCGGACGGTGACCGTGTCCTTGCCGTTGACGGCGAACTCCGGCCAGTATGTCGCGACCCGCTCCTCGTAATCGAGCAGGCCACGCGACACCAACGTCGCGATGACGAATCCGGCCATGCCCTTTGTCGAGGAGAACACCGGGACGATAGTGTCCCGCTCCCACGGCAGCGTCCGGCGCCGGTCACGATGACCCGCCCACAGGTCTACGACCGGGCGTTCGCCCGCGTAGACGGCTACCGCGGCGCCGATTTCGCCGTGCTGGGAGAAGTTGCGGCGAAATGCGTCGGCGACGGGTCCGAAACCGGACTCCACCTCGCCGTGGATAGTGGGCTGTGCGCTCATGGTTCGTAGATGGTACTGGCGGTACCGGAGTCTGTCGGTGTCGGTCGGTACGGACCCGGTCGAGTATCCGGCGACGTTTCCGTCGCGGAATCGGTGGCAGTGTCCGCTTACCTCGGTCTGCCGGGTGTCTCGTACGCTCGCCTGGTGCGTTCACTCGAGCAGATCAGGGACTGGCCGGTTCGGCATGCGGGGGCCGGTATCGTCACCGGCGCGGGCGCGACGACCGCGGGCGATGTCGAGCGAGTGTTTCCGCTCGCGTCGGTGACCAAACCGCTGGTCGCCTATGCGGTGCTCGTCGCGGTGGAGGAGGGCGCGATCGAGCTCGACCAGCCCGCGGGCCCACCGGGATCGACGGTGCGACATCTGCTGGCGCACACCTCCGGTTTCGCCTTCGACACGACCGATGTGCTCGCCGCGCCGGGCACTCGGCGGATCTACTCCAGTGCCGGCTTCGAGGTGCTCGCCGCGTTCGTCGCCGAGCAGTCCGGTATCGGGTTCCCCGAATATCTGCACGACGCCGTCTTCGAACCGCTCGGCATGACCGCCTCCGTGCTGACCGGCCCCGCCGGACACGCGGGCCGCTCCACCGTCGCCGACCTGACGCGCTTCGCCGCGGAGTTGCTGAATCCGCAATTGATCTCCGCGCAGACGCACGCCGAAGCGACGTCGGTCCAATTTCCGGGTCTCAACGGTGTGCTGCCCGGTTACGGTTCGCAGCGGCCGAACGACTGGGGACTCGGTTTCGAGATCCGTGACGGCAAATCGCCGCACTGGACCGGTGGCGGTAATTCGCCTGGTACCTATGGCCATTTCGGGCAGTCCGGCACATTTCTGTGGGTCGATCCGAAAATAGGGGTGGCGAGTATCGCGCTGACCGACGAGAATTTCGGCGACTGGGCGCGGGAGGTTTGGCCGGTCTTCTCCGATGCGGTGATCGCGGAGTCGACGTTTGCACGAAATGAGGCACCTGAGTAACACCACGGAACATGGTTCCGAAGTAACACGTGTAACTCCGGGCACTCCAGTACACTCAGGCAACGCCGGATTCGACGGGTCGTTGGGGAAGACGTCCCTCGTCGAAGCTGGAGGTGTTAGTGGTGCGCGCATCGAGTCAGTTCGCGGACGCGACGGCGGGTGTGGTCTACATCCACTCGTCGCCTGCCGCGCTGTGCCCACATATCGAATGGGCACTCACCTCGGCCTTGGCCGCCCCTGCGAAACTGCGCTGGACCGCGCAGCCCGCCGACGGCCATTTGCGCGCAACCAGTGACTGGGTCGGGCCGGTGGGCACCGCGGCCCGGATAGCCCAATCCTTGCGGTCCTGGCCGATGCTGCGCTTCGAGGTCACCGAAGACCCCAGCGACGGCGTCGACGGCGAGCGCTACAGCTTCGTGCCCAACCTCGGCCTCTGGCACGGTTCCACGAGCGCTAACGGCGATGTCACTCTGGGCGAGATGCGCCTGCGCGCCCTCCTGCAGGCCTCCCGCGAACTCGGCAAGTACGCGGGCTACGACCTCGCCGCCGAAATCGACCGAGCCCTGGGCACCGCATGGGACGAGGACCTGGAGATTTACCGCTGCGGAATCGAATCCGGCGCGGAAGTCACGTGGCTCCGCCGGGACGTGGGGTAGATCGGAGTCTTTCTCCGCCCCCTGGGCGCCGCCATTCGAGACGCGGATGGAGTCCAGCGCTACTTGTGACCGCGAGCGTTCGCAGAATTCAACGCGCGCCGCGATGCGGTACCACCCGAGGAACAAATTCATTTGTGTGATCGGTTCGAGGATGAGGACAAACTCGGCACCGATCAGCAGTACCGGAAGGATGGCGAGGAACGAGAAATCGGGGCGAATACGGGGGTGAACTCCGAGTCGCTTCGCTGACGATGCTGAGTCGTATGTTCTTGCATCGGCGGCGAGCAGGGTCGGGCAGCGACAGATCGCTGTTCTGATGGGCGCAGCGCGGATCGAACCGCCGCTCAGGTTTCGGATTCAGGCAGGTTCTCCGGAAACACGGTGACGTGGCGGATGGTTCCGGACAGCCCGGGGAGTTCGCGGGGCGCGGTCCAGGTGCGGAAACCGTTGTGGCTGTCGCTGTAGAAGTATTTGTCTTCGGTGTAGGCGTCGAAGTAGATACGCCAGCCGCCATCGGGCAGCCGGATGAGTGACTGGCCTTCGCGTGGGGTGCCCCAGCCTGCCCAATTGCCCGTCGCGACAAAAACATACGGGCCGACCGGATCGACGGCGACGGCGAGTTCGATGTATTTGGTGGTCTCGTTCTTGGTGAACGCGAAGTACTTGCCGCCGTGTGCGACCACGGTGGTGTCGATATAGCCGATCGCGGTGGTGTCGAACGGGTTGAGTGGTGCCAGCCCCGCCATCGGTGTCAGCACACTCCACGACCGCAACGACGCGTCGGTGGCCGTCATCAGATACGGCGTGAAACGGCGCCCGTTGGTCAGCGACACGATGATGCTGATGCGGCCATCGACATCGACGAACCACTCGGGCGCCCAGCATGCCTCGACCCCGAGCATCGGGACCGTGAAGTCGAAGAGGTGTGTCCAGGCGACCCGATCGCTGCTCCGCGCGAACCCGATGATCTGACCGTCCCCGGACGCGGTGTAGGCGAGGTAGTAATCGCCGTCGACATTCCGGAAGATGCTCGGGTCACGCATCACTCCGCTCGGCGGCCGGTAGGCCGAGCCGCGCAGCAATTGGAATGCGGTCGCATCGGTGGATTCGTAGACATACAAATCGGTTTCGCTGCTGTTGGTGAATGCGGACATTGTGTACCGCACCGTCGGTTCGCCTCCCACGGCTCGCCCTACCGACAGTGCGGTCAACGGCAGACCGGCCGCCAGCGCCAGCACCGACCTCCGACGGACCCGTCCCGACGTCATCGTCCGAATTATTCAGACCGGATCGTCCCGGAGCCGCAGACACGCCGCGTGCGATTCTCCGTGGAAGGGGCCCGAGCCGGGAACGGTTCGCCATACCGGTCGGAGTCGAACGGAGACCTTGGCGCGGTCAGGGTTCTGGCGACATCGCGGCTGCGTGCGAGGGCGATCCCGGGGGGACGAACACCGGCTCCGTGCGCCGAGGAACGTGCCACTGAGATCGCCGAATCAGGGTCGGCTGCCTACTCGACGCCCATGTCGTCGAAGGCGATGGTGACCTTCTCCACCGGTGGTGAGGCTTCGCCGGCACCGAGCTCAGGTCCTGCCCAACCAGTCGCCCAGGCGTTGCGTAGCAGGATTCGGTAGTGGGACTAGCTATCCGAGCCACAGCACACTGATGGCCGCCGCCGCGATCGCCGTGCCGATCACCACTGCCAGCACTAGTTGCCTGGTGCTCAGGAATCGTTCGTGCCGAACCCGGGTGAAGAACCACGCCGTGGCCGGAAGTGCGACCGTGGCCGCGGTGACCATGCCCGGTGAGTAGTCGCCGAACACCGCGGCCGTACCCAGATGGAAGACGGCGTTGACGGCGAACTGCCACTGGAACGCCACCGCCATGATCACCCACCCGACTCGGGCATCTGGCCGCGATGCCTGCCAGGAACACAACAACACCAGCAAGATCAGTGGAATGTGGCTGACCGCGAACTTCTCGGTCGTCATGTGGGCGAAGTGTTGCGACACCCAGGCCGCGAACTGCGGCATCTCCTCCAAGGTGTGCACCACGAACACCGCGAACGGCGCGAAGAACAACACTCGCACTCCCGCCGCCGAGGCGAAACCCGCCCCACCGGCAGGTCGCATCACTACCGACTGCTCAGACATCCACGTCAACTCCTCAATCGAATGCATACATGCGCATTGCACTATATATCAGAACTGCGCAATGTGGCACCGCCTGTAGGCGTGTTCCCAAGCTGGCGTGGGTCCACGATCCATCTTCTGCTGAGTACGGGTTTCGATGAACTGTCGGAGTTATGGACACGTCGATGCACAGCGCGGGTGACCGTCGAGCAGTGGTCAGAACCTGTGGATGACCCGCCGAGGACGCGAACTCGCGACCCTGAGTCGGGTGCTCACGACACCGGCCGCCGCGTGCTGTCTCTGCGTTGCACCTGATTCTCGGATGACTGTTCCGCCACCGGTATTCATCGCAGGGTGAGCGGGGTCGCGGATTCGACGCGGGTCAGCTTCTCCGGGTTGCGGACGTAGTAGAGGCCGGTGATGTGGGCGTCCTCGATACGGATCGCCATGATGCCGTCGAGCTCGCCGTCCAGGTATACGAGGAGCGCCGGGCTGCCGTTGACCACGGTGGGGTCGATGGTGAGCGTGGCTGCGAACTTGCCGGTGCCGCCGAGGATGTAGCGGACCACCTTCTCGGCGCCGATGACGGGCCGCAGCGCAGCTCGCTTGATGCCGCCGCCGTCGCTCATCAGGACGACCTCGGGGGCGAGCACGTCGAGCAGGCCCTGCGGATTCCCGGTTTCGAGCGCGCGCTGGAACGACTCCAGCGCCGCCCGGGTCTGGCTCGGGGAGACCGCCGAGCGCGGGCGTCGGGCATCGACGTGCCGGCGCGCGCGGTGCGCGATCTGGCGGACGGCCGCGGGCGTCTTCTCGAGGGCGGCCGCGATCTCGTCGTAGCTGACATCGAAGGCCTCGCGCAGCACGAAGACGGCACGCTCGGTCGGCGACAGCGTCTCGAGGACGAGCATCAGCGCCATCGACACACTTTCGGCGAGCTCGACGTCCTCGGCCACGTCCGGCGCGGTGAGCATCGGCTCGGGCAGCCATGGGCCGACGTACGCCTCCTTGCGGCGCTTCATGGTGCGCAGCCGGTTGAGCGACTGCCGGGTCGTGATCCGGACCAGATAGGCGCGCTGGTCGCTGACCTGCCCCATGTCGACCTTCACCCAGCGCAGCCAGGTTTCCTGGAGGACGTCTTCGGCGTCGGCCGCCGATCCGAGCATCTCGTAGGCGACGGTGAAGAGCAGGTTGCGGTGGGCGACGAAAGTCTCGGTCGCGGGGTTGGTGGCGTGGTCGCTCATCTCTCGAGCCCTCTCCCTCGCGGCCGACCCTGATTGCCTACAGCCTTCAAGCATGCATCCACAGCAAGGTCCTTATCGTTGGTAGCCGTTCGATCCGACCTACAGGGCGATCGAGAGTGGGACTCCACTCGGCGCGCGGCTGTGACCGCCGAGCTGCCGGGTCCGTTGCTCAGCGGACCGCCGATGAGCGCGTGTGGCGGCGCCCCGTAATCGGGGCGTCGCCACACGCCGTGCAGTCCGGATCCGTTGATAGTCAACCGGACCGACCATGAGTGCGTGGCTAGGCCGCCCGCTCAGCGGTGGCCTGCGCCTCCCCACGCTTGGCCTGCAGCAGCTGCCTGCGCTTGTCATCCTTGGCCCACCAGGTGCGCGAACCGGGCTTGCGTGCCTCGTACGCCAGCTGCCAGACGGTGCTCTTGCACACGAATTCCTTGAGCTTCGCGCCCGGGCGGCCGCCGAGGTAGTACTTGTTCGCGGTGTCGTCTTTGGAAGCGAACTGGAAGATGCCTGCGCGACGACCCAGACTGATGCACTGACCGGCGAACCCCACGTCGATGGGCGCGGGCTGCTCACCGGCGAGTCGGCTGAGCACTGTCTCGGCGGCCTGCGGGCCCAGCTGCACCGCGGACTGGCAGCCCATCCGGAACGGCAGGTCCGACGGCGCCGCCGAATCCCCGGCCGCGACGATGCGCACGTCGTCCACGCTGGTCAACGTCTCGTCCGTGAGCAGGCGACCCATGGCGTCGGTGCTGAGCCCGCTACGCGCGGCCAGGTCCGGCACGCCGAATCCGGCGGTCCAGATGGTCACGTTGCTTCGCAGGGTGTGGCCGCCACTGAGCCGCACGGTGTCGCGAGTCACACCGGTCACCTTCGCGTCGGGGCCTTCGAGCACGATCACCCCGAGCTCGGCCAGCCGCTTGGCCACCGCGCGTCGACCCCGAGGGTGCAGGTACGGGCCGAGCGCCTCGCCGCAGACCAGGGTCACGGTGCGGCCCTGCTCCGCCAGCTCGGCGGCGGTCTCGATACCGGCCGGACCGGCTCCGACAACCGTCACCGCGGCGGTGGCGGGCGCGGCGTCGAGGACCGGCCGCAGCCGCTGCGCCTCTTCCAGGTCGGCGATCGGGTAGGCGAACTCGGCCGCTCCTGGCACGCTCGGGTCGGCGCTGCCACTGCCCACCGCGTAAATCAGGTAGTCATAGCCGACGGTGCCGCCGCTCGCCGATGTCACGCCGCGCGCGGCCGGGTCGATCCGTGTCACGGTGTCGACCACCAGCCGCACTCGCTCACTCAGGACTTTGCTGTAGTCGACGACGGCGTCGTGCGAGCCGCCCGCCAGTTGGTGCAGGCGGATCCGCTCGACGAAACTCGGGCGCGGGTTGATCAGAGTCACTGTCACGTTGTCGCGCTGCGTCAGGCGATTGGCCGCCATGACACCGGCGTATCCGCCGCCGATCACGACCACATCGGTGTTCCCAGTCATGGTGTCTCCTTCGTTTCAAGGGGTTCGGGCACAAGACACCGCGTGATCGATCGTTGTGACAATTGCGTGAGGCAGGTCACTACACAGGTGAGGTCGGCACGCGGAGTCGTTGGTCAGGCGGTGAAGGACTCAGCGCCGAAGCGGCCCAAGGCCACGAAGGCGGCCAGGGCGAGGTAGGCCACGTTCACTGCCACGAACTTGAACTCGCTAGAGCGGAAGTGAGTGATCATCGCGCCGACCATCAACAAGATCCAGCAGACGGCCGTCACCGGCACCAGCACCGGTGCGATGTCGAGCACAGCGGGCAGGATCAGGCCGACCGCAGCCAGGATCTCGAGGATCCCGAGGGGCTTGACGAAGCCGGCACTGGCGTGTGCTGTCCATTCCCCGCCAGGGGCCTCGGCCAGTTTCGCCTTGGGCACGAACGCCTTGCTGATGCCGCTGGCCAGGGCGACTACGGCGAGCAGGCCAGCGGCGATCCACAGTGTGAGGTTCATCAGGTTCTCCATCGTTTCTAGCGGTACAGCGGTGCAGTAATTGCACACTAGTGCAGTTACTGCACGAATGTATACTCATGAATCGAGGGTGGCGTCAAGCGCGGGCCGCCGACCGATAACCGACATCGAGGAGTAATAGGAACGATGACCAGCGAAGACTCGATCCGCCGCGGCGGACGTGAAGCGCAGCGCCGCCGCACCCGCAAAGCGATCCTCGCCGCGGCAGTCCAACTCAGTGCCGATGGAGCGACGCCGTCCATCGACGAGATCGCCGCCGCCGCCGACGTGTCGCGCCGCACGATTTACACGTACTTCCCAGCCCTGGATCACCTGCTGATCGACGCAACCGCCCGCGCGCTCAACGAACCCCCGGTCGAAGAGGCGCTGGCCGACCCCGCACTCGCCGACGACCCCGCAGGTCGCGTAGACGCCCTTATTCGGACCCTGCTGGCGCACTCACCGCAATCGCTTCCCCTGGGCCGCCGACTGATCCGCCTGACTGTCGACCCGCCGGCGAGCGACACCCGAGACCCGGCCACCCCGATCCGCGGCCATCGCCGCGTGGAATGGCTGGAGCAAGCCTGTCAACCGCTGCGGAACACCCTGAGCGAACAGTCGTTCCAACGCCTGATCTCTGCCCTGACCATCATCGTCGGCTGGGAGGCCCAGATCGCCCTGCGCGACGTGCGCGGCCTGGACCCGCAGGCGGAACAGGAGGCCGTCACCTGGGCCGCACGGGTCCTGGTAGAGGCTGCGATCAAGGAGAACGACGCGAACACCGCGCGCGGCAGCGCAGATTGATGCACCCGACCAATTCGCCGGAGAACTACGGCGAGGTGGCATCCCCGATATGCCAAGCAGCGCTGGTGAACAGCGCGGCCGGGATGCTGTGGTTCAGGGGAGGTGCGGCGGCCTGACATGGCCGGCTCTGTGACGCAGCCGATGACCTACCCAAGGAAAGTGAGTACCCCCAGGTGAACATCGAACCTGAAATCCGCACGGCTGCCGGAGTTGTGCGTGGCAGGTGGGAGATCTCTGTCGCGGTCTTCCGGGGAATCCCCTACGCCCAGCCACCGGTGGGCTCACGTCGGTTCGCGGCCCCTGTTCCGGCACAGCCGTGGAACGGCGTCCGCGACGTGCTGGAGTTCGGTCCATCAGTTCCTCAAGCAGGCTGCGCGATGTCGTCGGTGTCCGGCGATACCGGTGATGGTTCCGGCAACTGTTTGACCCTCAATGTCTGGTCACCTGACCTCGGTGCCGCCGGGCTTCCAGTGATGGTGTGGATTCATGGGGGCAAGTACCTGGAGGGCACCTCCAGTAACCCGCACCACGACGGTGCGACTCTCGCCGGGTCCGGTGTGGTGATGGTCAGCATGAACTATCGCACCGGTGTAGAAGGCTTCGCCCACATCGCCGGGGCCCCGAACAACCGCGGCAGTCTCGACCAGGCCGCCGCGTTGCGGTGGGTACAGGACAATGTCGCCGCGTTCGGTGGCGATCCGGGCAAGGTCACCGTGTTCGGCCAGTCCGCCGGCGCGGGTTGCATCGCGGCACTGCTCACTATGCCGATGGCCGCTGGGCTGTTTCGTCGTGCAATAGCTCAGAGCGTCCCGGGCACCTTCTTCTCCACACGGCTCGCCGCCGCGATCTCGGCAACGGTCGCCGCGGAACTCGGTGTGCAAGCCACCGTCGGTGAGCTGGCCGGTATCCCCCCGCGCGCGCTGCTCAACGCAACGGACGCAATCATCCAGAAGATGCCGGAACTCGTCGAATCATGGGGACCGATGGCCCTGACCCCGACACCGTTCTCACCTGTCGTCGACGGTGACGTCCTCCCATACGCGCCATGGCGCGCGCTCGCCAGCGGCGCCGCGCGGGGCATCGACCTTCTCGTGGGGCACACCCGTGACGAATACCGGCTGTTCAATGCCCGGTTCGGGAGCGAGATGACCGATGACGAGGTGACCGCCACACTCGATCGTCTCGCGCCCATCTCGGACAGCAGCCGCGCTTACCGCGCCGTTTACCCCGAGGCCACCCCCGGGCAACTGTATGAACTCGTCAACTCCGACTGGCTGTTTCGGATGCCCAGCCTGCATATCGCGGACGCCCAGCACGCCGGGAGCGGGCGGGCCTGGACCTACGAACTCTGCTGGAGCTACAACCGGGAGGAGGGCGCCTCGCACAGCCTCGACTGCCTGCTCGTACTCGGCACACTCAGCATCGACGATGTGCGCAACCATCCGTCCGCTGTTCCGAACGCCGCCGACGAGGCCATCCGCGTCGCCCACCGCATGCGCACTGACTGGCTGAATTTCGCGACCACAGGCGCCCCCGGCTGGGCGCCCTACAATCCGGACACCCGGTCCACCCGGGTCTACACCGCCGAGCCGATCACCCAGCCCTATCCCGAGGAACGCTCGCGCCACATCTGGTCAACGCACCAGTTCGACACCTTGGACCTACTTCATAGCGAGTAACGGGTGTCATGTCGCTCGACGGTCAGCAGGAACCGCTCGGAATCCGACACAATAACTGAGACAACCGCCAGATCATCGCCAACGCCGCGAACGACTCCCTGAACGGTCGCTACGGAAACTACGTCCGCGTTCTGTAGCCGCCCCAGCTGCACTGCATCTGGCATATACGACAGGGACCAGTCGAAAGATTTCCACGGGCGCTTCCTTGCCGGGAGCGACGCTGCGATATGAAGGCGCGGTGTCCGGTTTCTATGCTGTCGGGCATGTCAACGGATCTAGGGTTCCTCTGTTCGCGCTGCGGCCAGGAACACGATGGCCTGCCATTCAGCTATGGCTCGGTCGCGCCCGACTACTGGAACGAGGGCCTGGAGGGGACTTCGGGGAACGTCCTCGGCGACGAGCAGTGCGTGATCGGCGGGGAACACTTCTTTATCCGGGCTCGCCTGATTCTGCCTCTCGTGGACGCGGAGAACGACTTCGAGTGGGGTGTGTGGATTTCGCTGAGCGAGACCAACTTCGACCGCGTGGCGGAGTTGTGGACAAGTCCGGAGCGGGTGCAGGAGCCACCGTATTTCGGCTGGCTGTCTACTGAGCTGCCCACATACGAACCGACGACTCTGAACTTGAAGACCAAGGTGCACAGCCAGGCCATCGGCGTTCGACCAACGGTTGAACTGGAACCCACTGACCACCCGCTGGCCGTGGAGCAGCGAACCGGCATCACTCTCGCCCGCGCACAAGCCATCGCCGAACTGCTGTTGCACCCTCGCCAGTGACGATCCGCCGTTGCCCGACCAACTGCACTACCTCGGCGTACGCCTGCGAACGACGTCGAAGACGAATCCCTCGATCGTGATTCCTGGCGCGAACGAGAACGCGACGCCCGTCGAGATCGGCTTGTTCATCCCGGTCCGACCGGCGAGCCGTTCGAGCACGAAGATCAGCGAGACGCTCGACATGTTTCCGTACTCACCAAGAACATCCCAGCTCGTCGACGCGGCTTCCGGCGGGAGGCCAAGCGATCGAGCGGATTCGAGCAAGATCTTCGGCCCGCCCGGGTGGATTGCCCACACATCAATGTCGGGCTGCCGCAATTCATTGCGGCGCAGGACGTCTCCGACGACGGGAGCAACGCCGTTATAGATGTACTGGGGTACGTTCTCGGACAGCTCACACGTAATGCTGTCGTGGTTGACGCCGACCGCGATGCCGTCTTCGGTGCCCTCGAACAGGTGGGTGAAGTTGTCCCGGATGACGATCGTCCCGGCTTCGGCCTGCTCTGCCCCTTGGTTGGTCCCGATGACGACCGCGCCGCAGCCGTCTCCGAACAGGCTGTAGCTCACCGCGTCGTTGACGTCTTCGACGGGGACGACATGCACCGAGTTGAGCTCGATGCACAGGACTATCGCCTTCTTGTCCGGGTTGGCCCGGACGAAGTCCGAGGCGGTGCGAATTCCGTTCATTGCTGCCGCGCAGCCCATGAAGTTGACCACCAGGCGAGCGACCGACCGGGGCAGTCCGAGATCTTCGACGACTGCGACGTCAACGCCGGGCGCGATGATGCCGGTGCTCGTGGCGAACACGAGAAGTCCGACGTCGGCCGGGTCGACGCCTTCGAGCGCGCGCCGCGCCACATCGACCGCCAGTGGAACGGCGTGGCGGTAGAACAGCTGCATGCGATCCCGGATCGTCGCTGGTTTGCCGCCGGGCGCATGACGTCGAGGATCCAGCGGGTCGACCGCGAATCGCCGGGTGTCGATCATGGTCTTACGGAAGATGCGTCTGATCCGGGTCTGCTGCTCCGGATCGGTGAATTGCCCAGCCATCCAGTCCGCTGCGACGGATTGGTCGAGGACCTGGCCAGGCGCACCGGTCGCGATTGCCTCGATGACGGGTACGGTCGTCGGCGGCGCCGACGGAGTTGTGTGCTCGCGCGCTTGCGCAGTCGTGCGGGTGAGAAGTGCCTGGTCGAGAGCAGTGGACATGGAGCCCGTTCTTCCTCGCTCGAGCGATTGGGGATGCGTTCTCCTATCGTCGAGTAGCAAACGCCCCGCAAATAGGCACCCAAGGGGGTGTGGATCCCCACCCCCGGCGTCCGGTGTTTCTCGGAGTGCGATGCCTATGCCTGCCGTCAGGCGCTCGCGGTCACGCTCCGCTGATGCTGCGCGTTGCGGCGATGGCGAAAATTCCCGCACGCGTCGGAGGTCTTGCCGGCCACGGTGATCCGCGTCGGGCGGAGCTCAGCTCGGCTGCACCTCGGCCAAAGCCATGGTAGACAGTCCAGGATGTCCGTTGCCGGGGCATCGCTGGGAAATTCGCGCGCCGACGTTAGCGCTGATTTTCGACTGTCTGGCCTGGCTGAATCAACTAGTGTGGGGCTACCCGCTCGGGCGGGGTTGGAATGCAAGCACGTACACCGTTTGCCAGTCACAGGACGGCACAATGGATGACACGGAAGTGAGTGGCGGGGACGCCACTTGGGGGCCGGCGGAGGCGTTCGGACGCTATCGGCTCCTGTCGCTGCTGGGTCAGGGCGGTATGGGCCAGGTGTGGCGGGCGCATGATTCGCTGACCAACCGGGTGGTGGCGCTCAAGGTGTTGCCCGAGCGCTTCGCCGATGACGAGCAGCTGCGCGAGCGGTTCCGCCGGGAATGCCGGGCGGTGGCGCAGTTGACCGAGCCGCATGTGATCCCCATCCACGACTTCGGCGACATCGACGGTCGGCTCTATCTGAATATGCGCTTGATCGAGGGCACCGACCTGCACAAGGTGATCACGCGAGACGGGGCCTTGTCGCCGCGGCGGGCAGTGGCGATCATCGCGCAGGTGGCCGGCGCGCTGCAGGCGGCCCACGATGTCGGGCTGGTCCACCGCGATGTCAAACCCACCAACATCCTGCTAGGGGCCAATGAGTTCGCCTCCCTGATCGACTTCGGGATCGCCCACGCCGCCGACGACCGTACGCTGACCACGATCGGCGAGGCCATCGGCACCGTCGCCTACATGGCGCCGGAGGAGATCAGCGCAGAGGCCAAGGCCGATGCCCGAGTGGACGTGTACGCGTTGGCGTGCGTGCTGTATGAGTGCCTGACCGGCCGACCGCCGTTTACGAGCGAAATGGGGATGCAGGGTGTGATCGCCCAACACCTGCACACCCCGCCGCCGCGTCCCAGTACCACTACACCCGATGTACCGACTGCGTTCGATGCGGTCATCGTCAAGGGAATGGCCAAAAACCCCGACGATCGTTACCAGACCGTGCGCGAGCTGGCCGCGGCGGCCCGCGCCGCGGTGGGCGATTCCGTGGTCAGCGCCACCGAGCCCGTGGCCGCGCGCCATGGGCGGCGAATCAGATTGTCGCCCAAGACCGCCTGGCTGCTCGCCGCCGCGGTCGCGGTTACGGTGGTGGCCGCCGTAGCTGTCGTCATCGGTGTCCAACGGGAATCAGGCGGCGGTGGCAACTCGCCCGCATCTATCGCCCCGGCCTACTCGTCACAGACTCCGCTGCCGTTTACCGGCGTCAGCCTGCCCACCGATGTGGCGGTCGACACGGCGGGCAACGTATACGTCACCGACATGGGTAACGATCGGGTGGTGAAATTGGCGGCGGGCGCGTCGGCGCCGACCCCACTGCCGTTCACCGGCCTGAAGAATCCCCAGGGTGTGACGGTCGACACGGCGGGCAACGTATACGTCACCGACACGAGTAACAATCGGGTGGTCGGGTTGGCGGCGGGCGCGTCGGCGCCGACGACGTTGCCGTTCACGGGGCTCAAAGATCCCCGGGGTGTGGCGGTCGACACGGCGGGAGACGTGTACGTCGCCGACCGGGCTAATGATCGGGTGGTGAAATTGGCGGCGGGCGCGTCGGCGCCGACGACGTTGCCGTTCACGGGGCTCCAGGATCCCCAGGCTGTGGCGGTCGACACGGCGGGCAACGTGTATGTCACCGAATTGGGCACCGATCGGGTGCTGTGGTTGGCGGCGGGCGCGTCGGCACCGACCACGTTGCCGTTCACCGGGCTCAAAGATCCCCGTGGTGTGGCGGTCGACACGGCGGGAGACGTGTACGTCGTCGACTGGGGTAACGAATGGGTGGTGAGGTTGGCGGCGGGCGCGTCGACGCCGACCACGTTGCCGTTCACCGGCCTGAAGAATCCCCAGGGTGTGACGATCGACATGGCGGACAACGTATACATCACCGACCTGGGCCCCAATCCGGTGTTGAAACTCCCGGTCGGCTGAACCCACGTTCCGCGTACTTGGGTTCTAGTGGTCGTCGCAACACCCCGAACCTGGAGTGGTGCATGACACATCGCTTCGCTGTGCGATCGGATGTGTGAGTGTTCGGAATCTGGGGTGGCAGCGGGCGATGGCGCGGCCCGTGGTGGTGGTAGACGGCTTGGCTGGAATGATCACGTGCTCCACGTTATGCGCATGGAGCAGAAGGTCGGGCGGAGAAAACCCTTGTCCAGGTGGTACTTCATCTGTGGGCGCAGAGGGGATCGAACCCCCGACCGCTGGTGTGTAAAACCAGTGCTCTACCGCTGAGCTATACGCCCGTGCTCGCCGGAGATCCGGCGGCGACGGATTATGAATCTAGCGCGGCGAGCGCTTTCTCCCAAGCCGCCTGGTCACGGGGCTCTCCGGGGCCGTTCATTTCGGCGAATCGGATGATTCCGTCCTTGTCGACGACGAAGGTGCCGCGGTTGGAGTAGCCGGACTTCTCGTTGAAGACGCCGTAGTTCTGGGCTATTGCGCCGTGTGGCCAGAAGTCGGACAGCAAGGGAAAGACGTAACCCTGTTCGGCCGCCCAGATCTTGTGGGTGGGTGGGGGACCGACGGAGATCGCGAGGATCTCGGCGTCGTCGTTCTGGAACTTCGGTAGTTCGTCGCGGACCTTGCACAGTTCGCCCTGGCAGATCCCGGTGAAGGCCAGCGGGTAGAAGACGATGAGCACGTTCTTCTTGCCGCGGAAGTCCGACAGCGTGACTTCCTGGTTGTTCTGGTCCTTCAGCGTGAAATCCGGCGCGACCGAGCCGATCTCGAGCGGGCCAATCTCAAGTGGCATCGCGAATCCTCCATCGAGTCGGGTTTGCGCCGGGCGGCGCGAAGGCCGCCCGGCGAAACCATAGCGAAAGACCGGTCAGCGCTGCTTCGAGGGCGCTTTCGGCTGCACCAGGCGGCTGCCTGCCCAATCCCCGAGACTGATTGCCGAGGTTTGCGTGAAGCCCGCGGGCGGTGCGGATTCGGCGATCTCGCTGGGATCGACGTGCCCCGAATTTCCGGTCTTCGGGGTGAGCACCCAGACGAATCCGTCGTCCGACAACTGCCCGGTGACTTCCATCAAGGCATCCACTAGATCCCCGTCACCGTCGCGCCACCACAGCAACACGACGTCCATGACCTCATCGGAGTCATCGTCGAGCAGCTCGCTGCCGATGGTTTCTTCGATCTCGGCTCGCAGGTCGTCGTTGGTGTCCTCGTCCCAGCCCAGTTCCTGGACAACCATGCCGTGAATAATGCCAAGCTTCTGAGCGTAGTTCTGCGCGTCCGCCGCGGCGACCACGGTGGTGTCCTCCTCAACTCCAGACAATAGGTAGTTGCAAGCGAACATGGTTATCGGCTCGAGCGCAAGCTGATCGGACGAAATACCCGTCGAATGTCGTGTGACAAGATCGTTGCGAGCCGATTTTCCTGTCCGATTCAGCGTTTCGGGCACGCGTCGCGAACGGCGTTGCGGGCGTCGTTGACCCGCTTGCTCGCGTCGTTGAGCGGTCCGACCGGTGCGGTGTAGGTCATCTTGCGGGTCTCGGAGGCAAGCAGCCGTGCGGCCGCGACGTATTCGGTGAACTTCGCGGCCAGGTCCGACGGCAGCGAGTCGCTGTCGGAGTTCACTCCGATCTCGACCTTGTTGGCCGCCTCGTCGAGGGTCGTTGCGGCGGTATCGCGCTTGCTCGCGTAGTCGGCCGCGTTGGAGTCGTGTGCGTTGATGAAATCGTTGTACTTCGAGACGCCGACGCCGGTCGTGGTGGGGAACTGCGAGCAGTTGTCGTTGATAGCGCGCGTCTGCGCCGCGGCCTTGCGTGAGGAGGTCGCGGCGGCCGAGGAGGAGGCCGCAGCGGTCTTGTATGCCGCTAAGTCCGCCGCGTTCGGATTCGCAGCTCCCTCTACCCGATTCGCGCATCCCGCGATCGTCAATCCGGCGACGACCGTCAAGGTCGCGCACACCAATCCGAACCCGCGTGGGTCCAGCACCTTCATCGTCCTCCCCGCTTCGGTTGTACTACGGCGGTCCCGACTCACGTTCCCTGCAGAACGGTACTGGATTTGCTGCTGACATGATGACCTGGGACACATCATCCGCAAGGATGGAGGTGCGCCCGAAACTTTCGTGAAGCGGGCGGTCCGCCAACCATGCGTGCCTGCCCGGGGAAACCGACGCCATCACATGTCCACCCCCTGTACGAGGAGCAGATTTGACCGACCTGATCCACTCTTCCGCTGCAGCGAAATCCGCTGTACCGAACTCCGAGACCGCCCCTGTCCTAGGCCGCGATCCGCACGGATCGCCTGCCGCGCCGGCAGGCGGCCGTGTCCGGGTGATCCGCGAAGGGGTGGCGTCCTACCTACCGGACATCGACCCGGAGGAAACCTCCGAATGGCTCGAATCGTTCGATGAGATGCTCGACCGGGAAGGTCCGGGCCGCGCGCGTTATCTGATGCTCCGGCTGTTGGAACGCGCCGGTGAGCGTCGGGTCGCCATCCCCGCTTTGACCTCGACCGACTACGTCAACACGATTCCCACCGAGAACGAGCCGTGGTTCCCCGGCGATGAGGAGGTTGAGCGGCGCTACCGTGCCTGGATCCGCTGGAATGCGGCGATCATGGTGCATCGCGCGCAACGCCCGGGAATCGGTGTCGGTGGCCATATTTCGACCTACGCGTCCTCGGCGGCGCTCTACGAGGTCGGTTTCAACCACTTCTTCCGCGGCAAGGACCATCCCGGCGGCGGCGACTCGATCTTCATCCAGGGCCACGCCTCCCCGGGCATCTACGCCCGCGCCTTCCTCGAGGGCAGGCTCAGCACCGATCGGATGGACGGCTTCCGGCAGGAATACAGCCACGGCGGACCGGGCCACGGCCTGCCGTCGTACCCGCATCCCCGGCTGCTGAACGACTTCTGGGAGTTCCCGACGGTGTCCATGGGTCTCGGCCCGATGAACGCCATCTACCAGGCGCGGTTCAACCACTACCTGCACGATCGCGGCATCAAGGACACCTCCGACCAGCATGTCTGGGCGTTCCTCGGCGACGGCGAGATGGATGAGCCGGAGTCGCGCGGCCTCGCGCAGGTCGCGGCCATGGAGGGCCTGGACAATCTGACCTTCGTCGTCAACTGCAACCTGCAGCGCCTCGACGGGCCGGTGCGCGGCAACGGCAAGATCATTCAGGAACTCGAGTCCTTCTTCCGCGGCGCGGGCTGGAATGTCATCAAGGTGGTCTGGGGCCGTGAGTGGGACGCGCTGCTCGGCGCCGACCGCGACGGCGCACTGGTGAACCTGATGAACACCACGCCCGACGGCGACTTCCAGACCTACAAAGCCAATGACGGCGCCTACGTCCGCGATCACTTCTTCGGCCGCGACCCGCGGACGAAGGCACTGGTCCAGGACATGTCCGACGAAGGCATCTGGAACCTCAAGCGCGGCGGTCACGACTACCGCAAGGTCTATGCCGCCTATGCCGCCGCGATGGCGCACAAGGGCCAGCCGACGGTGATCCTGGCCAAGACCATCAAGGGCTACACCCTCGGCAAGCACTTCGAGGGCCGCAACGCCACCCACCAGATGAAGAAGCTGACCCTGCAGGACCTCAAGGATTTCCGTGACCTGCAGCGGATTCCGATCAGTGACGCCGAGCTGGAGAAGGATCCGTACCTGCCCCCGTACTACCACCCGGGCATGGAGGCGCGCGAGATCCAGTACATGCTGGACCGGCGCAAGGCGCTCGGCGGTTTCCTGCCCGAGCGGCGCACCGCGGCAAAGCCTCTGCAACTTCCCGGCGACGAGGCGTACAAGTCGGTGCGCAAGGGTTCCGGCAAGCAGAACGTGGCCACCACCATGGCGCTGGTTCGGCTCATGAAGGAGCTGCTGCGGGACAAGGAGATCGGCAAGCGAATCGTGCCGATCATCCCCGACGAGGCCCGCACCTTCGGCATGGACTCGTGGTTCCCTTCGTTGAAGATCTACAACCGCAACGGCCAGTTGTACACATCGGTCGACGCGGAATTGATGCTTGCCTACAAAGAGAGCTCCATCGGGCAGATCTTGCACGAGGGCATCAACGAGGCCGGATCGACCGCGTCGTTCACCGCGGCGGGCACCTCGTACGCGACCCACGGCGAGCCGATGATCCCGCTGTACATCTTCTACTCGATGTTCGGCTTCCAGCGCACCGGCGACGGTCTGTGGGCGGCGGCGGACCAATTGGCGCGTGGATTCGTGCTCGGAGCAACTGCCGGGCGAACCACGTTGACCGGTGAGGGCCTGCAGCACAACGACGGCCACTCGCTGCTGCTGGCCTCGACCAATCCGGCCGTTGTCACCTACGATCCCGCGTTCTCGTTCGAGCTCGCGCATATCGTGCGCGACGGCCTGCGCCGGATGTACGGCGGCGGGACGCCGGAGGCCGGGCCGGGTGCGGTGCCGGGCGCCATTTCGCACGGTGGGCAGCCGAACGGCGGCTTCGGCGGCGAGGACATCTTCTACTACATCACCCTGTACAACGAGCCCTACCAGCAGCCGGCGGAGCCCGACGACCTCGATATCCAGGGTCTGCTCAAGGGTATTTACCTCTACAAGCGCGGTGCGGCCGGCGATGTGCGCGCCCAGATCCTCGTCTCCGGTGTCACTGTGCCGGACGGTCTGCGTGCGCAGGCGCTGCTCGCCGAGGAGTGGGGTGTGCAGGCCGATGTCTGGTCGGTGACGTCGTGGGGCGAACTCCGCAAGGAGGCGCTCGGCAAGGAAATCGCGAAGCTGCGCAACCCGGGCACCGATGTCGGCGTCCCGTACGTCACGCAGGCGCTCGCGGCGGTCGAGGGTCCGATCATCGCCGCGACGGACTGGATGCGCGCGGTGCCGGATCAGGTTCGGCAGTGGGTGCCCGGTGACTTCACCACCCTCGGCACCGACGGTTTCGGTTTCTCCGACACCAGGCCTGCCGCGCGTCGCGTGTTCAATGTCGACGCGCAGTCCATCGTGGTCGCGGCGCTGGCCGGACTCGTCAGGGCCGGGAAGATCGACGCCGCCACGCTGACCGAAGCGGCCGCGAAATACCGCATCGATGATGTGGACGCCGCGCCGAAGTCGGTGGCAAGCGGCGACGGCGACGGCGAGTAGCGGACGATTGGATGGTGGACCGTAAACCGCCGCGGCCGCGACGGATCTCCGAAGGCTCTTCTGAGCACGAGGTGTATCTGCCGACGGGCGCGCTCTCCCCGAACCGGCAAACCCGGGACCCGCTGCCCGACACGTTGCTCAAACGTGTCAAGCAGTTCTCCGGTCGACTCTCCACCGAGGCGGTGGGGTCGATGCAGGATCGGTTGCCGTTCTTCGCCGATCTGGACGCCGCGCAGCGCGCAGGCGTCCAGATGCTGGTGCAGACCGCGGTGGTGAACTTCCTGGAGTGGCTGCAGGATCCCGACAGCGACATCAGGTTCAGTCTGGATGCCTTCCAAGTGATTCCACAGGATCTGGCGCGGCGGCTGACGCTGCGCCAGACCGTGGACATGGTCCGTGTGGCCATGGAGTTCTTCGAGCAGTGGCTGCCCGCGCTCGCGCGCAACGACCGGCAGCTCGTCGCGCTCACCGAGGCGGTGTTGCGGTACGGGCGTGAGCTCGGGTTCGCCGCCGCCTCGGTGTACGCGAGCGCCGCGGAATCCCGCGGCGCGTGGGACACCCGCCTCGAGGCGCTGGTCGTCGACGCCGTTGTGCGCGGCGATACCGGCCCGGACATGCTGTCGCGGGCCGCGACGTTGAACTGGGACGCCACCGCGCCCGCGACCGTGCTGGTCGGGACCCCGCCGGGGGATCAGGGTGTCGGCATGGTCGGGTCGGTGCACACCATCGCCGCACGGCATGGTCGTGCGGCGCTCGCTGTTGTCCAGGGCTCGCGGTTGGTGATGGTCGTCAGCGGCAATCTCGGCGAGAGTTCCTATATATCGCCGTTCCTGGCGGACCTGCTCGCCGAGGTGTTCTCCGATGGGGCGGTGGTGATCGGACCGACCACCCGCACCCTTGGTGCGGCGCATGCGAGCGCGGTGGAAGCCCTGGCGGGCATGGAGGCCGTTGTGGGCTGGCGGGGGGCGCCTCGACCGGTGCACGCGACGGAATTGTTGCCCGAACGCGCATTGCTCGGCGATCGAGGTGCGATAGACGCGTTGAACGAGTATGTTGTCCTACCGTTGGCCGCGGCGGGTTCTTCGCTGGCGGACACTCTCGATGCCTATCTGGATTGCGGTGGCGCTGTCGAGACGTGTGCCCGTCAGCTGTACGTCCATCCAAATACTGTTCGGTATCGCCTCAAGCGGATTGCCGAAGTCACCGGACGCGATCCGATGAATCCGCGGGACGCCTATGTGCTCCGGATCGCATCCACAGTGGGTCGTTTGACACGAACGCGTAACGAATCGTCAACACCTACCCCAGAGGCAACTCACCTCGCATCTGGTCACGAGGGCCTGTAACGGATCTGCGAGTCCGTCGATCGGGACGACTCACGTGGCCTTTTGTGGGAGTCCCACAAAAGGCCACCGCAAGCTTCATTCGCGTCGACATCTCCTGCGGCCTGCCTCACAGTGTTTTCTTAGAGATGTGATCGCGTTGTTCGCCCCTGGACAGGGGTCCCAGACACCTGGCATGCTCGCGCCTTGGCTCGACCTTCCCGGCGCGACAGATCGACTCGCCCTCTGGTCCAAGGCCTCCGGCCTGGATCTGATTCGTCTCGGTACCACCGCGACGGCCGAGGAGATCACCGACACTGCCATTACCCAACCACTCGTTGTCGCCGCCGCGCTGCTTGCCTTCGCGGAAATCGACCCGAGTTCACTTCCGGCAGCTACGATCGTCGCCGGGCACTCGGTCGGCGAACTTGCCGCAGCCGCCGTCGCCGGGGTCATCACCCCCGACGAGGCGGTCACCCTGGCAGCCATCCGCGGTGCGGAGATGGCCAAGGCGTGCGCGCTGGAGCCGACCGGTATGTCCGCGGTGCTCGGTGGCGATGAGGCTGCCGTGCTCGCACGACTCGCGGAGCTCGACCTCGTTCCGGCCAACCGGAACGCGGTGGGTCAGATCGTCGCCGCGGGTCGACTGGACGCCCTGGCGGAACTCGCCGCGAACCCACCTGAGAAGGCTCGGGTGCGTGCGCTGCCCGTCGCGGGCGCTTTCCACACAGCTTTCATGGGCCCGGCCCAGGATGCTGTGACGGAAGCCATAAGCCAGATCACCCCGAATGAGCCGACCCGGACCCTACTGTCGAACTTCGACGGCAAGCCGGTCGCCTCGGGAGCGGACGCCATCACTAAGCTCGCGGCGCAGGTCACCCGGCCTGTCCGTTGGGACCTGTGCACCGAAACCACCAGGCAAGCCGGTGTTTCGGCAGTGGCGGAGCTGCCACCGGCGGGCACACTCGTCGGTATCGCAAAACGGGAACTGAAAGGCACGCCCACGCTGGCCCTGAAGACCCCCGAAGACCTCCCCGCGTTGGCCGGGCTCACCACCTCCGGCTAGCTTTCCCCCGCGGCCGTGCAATAAAAACGCACGATCGTGACCGAGCAGACGGTAACCATCGGCTGTCTCGAACCGAAAAAAACAGTGAAGCCCTACAAAGAGATCAAGAAGGGAGCCACGAAGTGGCCGCTCTGACCCAGGAACAAATCGTCGAGGAACTCGGCAAGATCATCGAAGAGGTAACGGGTATCGAACCCTCTGAGGTGACGATCGAGAAGTCCTTCGTCGATGACCTGGACATCGACTCGCTGTCCATGGTCGAAATCGCAGTGCAGACCGAGGACAAGTACGGCGTGAAGATCCCCGACGAGGATCTGGCCAGCCTGAAGACGGTCGGCGACGCAGTCGCCTACATCCAGAAGCTCGAGGCGGAGAACTCGGATGCCGCCGCGGAGCTCAAGGCCAAGTTCGACAACGCCGAGTAGGGCCGACACTGTGACCACTCCTTCCACCTTGAACGGGAACTTCCCCAACGTCGTCGTCACGAGCATGGCGGCGACCACGTCGATCGCTGGTGACGTCGATGCGACGTGGAAGGGACTCCTCAACGGCGAGAGCGGTATCGACGTTCTCGAGGACTCCTTCGTCGAGGAATACGACCTTCCGGTCCGCATCGGCGGTCACCTGAAGGTCCG
>NZ_JBHVDF010000020.1:95880-135156 GCF_042802915.1 Nocardia sp. NPDC057440 | reverse complement strand
GTCGAATTCCGCCGCTGGGCACTCGGCGAGGAATGGCCCGACGAGCGATTCGACCTGATCGTTTTCAGTGAGGTCTGCTATTACCTCGACGCCGCAAGCCTGCGTGCGGTGTTCGACCGCGCCGTCGAACACCTCGAACCCGGCGGCACGGTGCTGTGTGTGCACTGGCGACGAAAAGTGCCCGAGTACCCGATGTCCGGTGATCAGGTCCACGCGATCGCGTGGACCACTCGTGGCTTGTCGACGCTGGCGCACTACCGGGACGAGGACATGTCCATCGACGTCTTCACGGCGGTCGATCACGAGCCGATATCCGTCGCGCAGGCCGAAGGGATCAGGTGATACACCGATTCGGTAGCCACTCCCTGTGCTCGCACCCTCTGCAGGTCGTGCACGAAATTTCGATACGCCACCGGCCGTTCACCCAGGCGGCACTGACCGCTGCAATGGCGCGACGCGAGTAGCCCCGGGCCTCCAGCCGCAGCCATTGCCTCTACGCAATCATCCATTTCCCGCGAATCGAACACACCGGTCGGTTGCTGGGTCGATACTGGTCGGGCACTGTTGTTACCTCCAGCGCCGTCGGGCGGAGGTAATCCCGTCTGCGCAGCTATGGACTTTCCGAGCGAGGCTAGGGGGTCAGATGCCACAGTTTTTGACCACTCCGGTTACCGACAAGCGTTTCGGTCTGGACTCCAAATATGCGGTTGTGCGCCAACTGATCGCCTTGGCCGCAACGCAGGTGCCTGGACACCCCGCGGTGGGAATCACCACCTACCGGCGGGGCGAGCTCGCTGCGATCGCCTCCTCGACGCCGCGCGCGCAACAGTGGGAACACGCCCAGCTGACTTACCCGGCGGGACCGGTGCTGGAGTGTCTTGTCACCGCGTGTCCGGTGACCGTGGCCGACCTCATGGTCGAGCACCGCTGGGCGGACTGTATTGCCCGTCTGGTCGTGCTGGGTGTTCGGTCACTGCATTGCCAGCCTTTGATCGCAGGCCGCGACCGCGCCGCGCTCGGTGTTCTCACCTTCTACTCGCCTTACCGCACCAGTTTCGGTGGCCCCACCGAACGCATCATCCAAAAGGTGGCGCATCGGGCCGCGACCATCCTGGCCCGCGGCAACGGAAACAGGTCACTCCCTGACCACAGGCCATTTCAGTGATCGCGCCATGCGGCCAACCCCTCGCTCAGCCAACCGAACCCGCTGCGGCTTGACTCTTAGCGAATCGGACGGTCTTCTGCGCTTGTCCCTCCGGCCCGACGCCAGGGCACCGACCCCGTGAGCGTCGCTGGTATCGGTAATCAGTCATCGATGACAGCGTCTTCCAGACTGAGGTCGTAGTCGTCGAGTTCGGGGTCGTAGGAGTCAGGCGCAGGTAGATCGCTGGCGATGGCGCCGGCCCGTCGGGCAGCTGCGGCGTAGGCGATCCGGTCGCCCTCCGATCCGGCCAGCGCGCCACGGCGCGATCAGCTCGTCCAGGTGCACGGTAAGTAAGGCGTCAGGGGAGCGCTCACAGAAAGCGATGACCGCCATGGCATCTCGACCGATCATATGGGCTGCCGCAAATGCGGCCAGGTCTTCGGGCAGACTTCGGTCGGGGGAAGTCACGCAGGTTTGGAAATGGAGGTGACCAGGTCGAGGGTGTCTCGCCATTGCCGATACCGTCCCTGCTGCTGTGCATGGTCGCGTACGGCCACCCAGGCGTGATTCCGTTTCTCGGTATCCACCGGCATGAGCACCGCGGCACGGGAAACCACGCTTCGAACGGGATCGAGTTGATCGCGGTGTTCAGGTCGAGCACGTGCTCCCAGTCGACGGCGAACTAAGCAAGTGGGCGTCGGCGATCTCGAGTCGCGCGAGGTAATCGATATGAGCCTCGACAGCACCAGGAGCGAACGCGCCCGGCAGGACCGGCCTGCCCAGACTGCGCTCGCCGAAGGCCGAGCGCCACGAAAACCCCTGCTCGACGACGTACGCATCCCCTGGGACCTCTGCTGCCCTGGCGAGCGCGCCATCGAAGGTGAGTTGAGTGCCAGTGGCCACCGCTGGGCCCCACGCGAACCCGTTCACTCGGAGCAACTCCGCCGCGCGGTGAGCCAGCTCGGTCAATCGCTGCGCCGGAGAACCAGCAGTCGGATCCGACGACATGGATGGAGGCTAACCGAAGTCCAACAAGATCCTCGGCAAGCTCGTCCCACCGCCCGCCAACCCACCAGACCTTCGACCCGCCAAAGCCTTCGGACAACCTACCAACACACCGACAGAACGTTCCGCCGCTTGACAGCTAGCGGAATCGGAGGTCTTTTGCTGGTCGGTGATCTCAGGGACGGCATAGTCCGGCCATCCCCCACCGCATCCGGCATGCCGACGCGGCTGCTGAGCTGTATTCCGTTCCGCCACAAGCCCTGCACGAGCGAACACTGAACCGCCGGAATTCGCTGTGCCTCGCAACTGGCACGTGCATGGGCGATGGCCGGCTGAGTTTGTGTCGGCGGGCCACGCCATGATCAATTCCGGTCACATGGGGTTTGTCCCGTTGGAAAGCACTGTGGCTCAATGAGATTGGTGACACACTCGGAGACAGCGACGGCCGGGTGAATCGCTCGGCGTCCGGGCTGAAATGCCTGATTGACGCAAAGATGCATGGGGCAGAACCGGATTCGCAGGTGGGAGCGAAAATATGAACGGTCGGGATGTTGTTACTGGGCGCTTCGCTGACCACAACCGGTACGCAGCGCCATGCGGGCGATGTTCGGTGCTGCTACGCGCACGTGGCGGCATCATCCGCGACAACGCAGTGACGGGCAAAGCCTTGATGTGCCTGACCTGCCTGGGAATCGAGCACGATCCCGATACTGAGATCCGGCAGTCCACACCACACGCGGCGGCGTGGGTGACCGTGCTGGTGCTGGGATTGACCCGTGCGTGCTGGCTCTGCGGTGAGGAGGTGGTCTGCGTCTCCGGGTTGTATCCATACCAGACCGCGCCGGAGTATCGCCACCTGATCACAACCCAGGACGAGGACGGCACATTGCTGGCTACCGCGGCCCGGCTGCTCGACAGGATCGGCCGCCGCGACATCACCGACACGATCGGCTCGGTGTACAGCCAATCGTTGAAGGCATGGACCATAGCCGTGAGTTGCCCACGCTGCCGCGGGTTGCAGGGCAACTACTTTGTCGGTGAGGAAACGATGGGCCGTGTCCTCACCGACGGCATCGCCGGGCTCGAAGTCCTCGGTCGTGTCCCCTGCGCAACCCCCGAATGGCAGCTGATCGTTCATGACCCGCACTTCGCCCGGTTATCGTTTTGACCCCTCACGCTCACACCGTGTCGCGAGCCGGTCTGTCGGTGATCGGCGGCATCATTGATCTTGTGCCCGGGAAATCCGGTGCGCGCCAGGGGATTGAGTCAGGGAGGAATCTGCCGATGTCCGAGCGAACCAGACGTCGCCGCCGCGCCTACGAGCTAGATCGATGAAGCACAACACTGCGATCGGCCTCAGCAGCATCGAGCCCGGTCCAGCCCTCGCCGGACCTTCTAGCGATTACCGGAGTCGAGGCCGCAACGGCGACCTCTTGTGAAGTAGTAGAACGTATGAAATATCTCCGGCTCTCGGAGAAACACCTGGGGTACTCGACGCGGGTTGGTGAATACGGAGACCGTCCGCTGGTGGTGGTGCGTGCCAGTGCTTCTTGGGAGCGCACGCGCTGGACGGTCGGCCACGAGATCGGCCATCTCGTGCTGCACGCCGGTGGTGGGGAGGTCACCGAGGACCAGGAATTGGAAGCGTCACGGTTTGCCTCCGAGCTGATCGCCCCTGCTAAGGCGATCGCCGCCGAAGTGCCGAAGGTGCCGTCGCTGCTGAATCTCGTTCCGCTGAAATTGAAGTGGGGCATCTCCATCGGCGCGCTGATTCGCCATCTGGCCGCGTCGGGGCTGATCGAGCAGCAACGCTACGAGATGTTGCGCCGCCAGCTCTACACCCGCCTCAACCCCGACATCGGACATACCTGGGGCAAGACCGAACCCGGCTGGGACGCACGCGAACCTGAACGGCCGCGGCTGATCTTGCGCTGGTCGAGCGCTGCTATGGTGCCACGACGGCGGCCATGCTCGCTCCGCACCAGCTGATGTGGCCCCAGGACCTCCTCGAAGACTTCCTGGCCGGGCAGCGGTCCGCTCCCGCCCGCCTGCCGAGCACTGCGCCTGCGTCCGCACGCCGAAAGAGGGCGGCACCGTGATCGCATTCGACCAATTCCGACAGCGCCGACGCGCATAACGACTGCCCAGATCTCTTGGCGCAGACTGGATGTGTGCGGTGAAGCGTGGCGGTTCAGCTCTCCGGGCGAGCTGGGTCAATGCATTCCAGGCACGACAGTGCCACACCGCCCTAAATGATCTCTGAGGCACAGTTTGCCGACGCGCAGGGCCTGGCCGCCGACCATGTACAACGATCCGGTAGGTACTCGGGCATTCAACATCGCTTCTGAACCCCTGAGCCAACGACGACGAGTCGGTTGTGCAGGCAGTCGAGGTGGCAGCCGGTATCGCAATCGACAGCAATCGCCCGTACAGCCGTCGACCAGCGCCGGAATCGTCTCCTCGTGATCGGCACCGAGGATGCGTGCTCGGGCGGCATGTAGTTGCTCGTAGCCGACGACCGCCCCGGCGAAATCGCGGCAGTCGAACTGGAATTCGGCCAGTCGGCGCAGCCTGGTCAGGGTGTCACGATGATCAGCCCCAGCACGCGAGTCTGGTCTGCGATCAGCTGCTCGTAGTCCGAAACAATGCTCACCCGCTTCACGGTACGACCGGAAAGGCAATCTGCTCAGCGCATTTCGGCGCGGGATTTCATCGGTTGTCTGGGCTGCCGATCCGTGATCCCCGCTCGTCGACGCCAAACAGCCCCTTGGCGGATCTGAAAGCAGACCAGTTGACGCGGCGGGCACGCTCACCCTTGCGCCGTCCGGCACGGTCGTCGCTGCTGACATCAGCCGCGACAGCGCGATAGAGTGCGGACTTGCTCGGAGCCGTTAGGCCACTGGTGTTTTCGGCCTCGATCAACAGGCCTCGCCGTCGACCTCGAAACACTGGATATGACCGGCATCGGCGAACTCGTCATCATCGTGGCCGCAGCAGTGGTCGTTCGGCAGCATCCTTCTAGTGGGTCGGCTGGCCGGCATGGACGCCCAGTCGGCCGCCGCGGTCACGACGTTGCTCAACACCCGAGGGCTCACCGAACTGGTGATCTTGCACATCGGGCTCACGACCGGCTTGATCGGCCCGGATCTGTATTCCCTGCTGGGTGGTGATGGCGCTGGTGACCACCGTGATGACCGAGCCAGCGCTGCGTTCGCTCGGAGTGTCCTACTCCGATCGCCAACCGGCAAGCAGTCGCCGTCCCCGTAGTTCAGAGCAGGTGTGCGGTCGAGGCGACCGCTGGCGTGCTGGAAATCCGAGCAGACACTGCCCTACCAGGAGTTCACTCAAATCTCAAGTCACACACCCACAACCGGAGTTCTCAGACGCTCACTTCGACCATGTCTCAGGGACGATCTACCAGTTCAGATCTCGAAACCTGTTCTGCTCAGATGACCTATGGTGGCGAGATCAGATCGACTGCGGCGGCGGTCGTTTCTGCGATCGCCCACCTGCGGCACCAGGCATCCGGGGTGAGTGCCGGGGGCATGCCGATTGCCTTCATCTGGTCACCTGCGGGTGCGGCGCAATGAAATTGGTCCAGTAGTCGTGGCGCACGGCGTCCCACAGCTTCGTCAGTTTCGGCAGCAATTCTCGTGCTTGCGCGAGGTCCGAAAACATATCGGGGCCGAAGGTTACGACCAGCGAGGCGTCGGATGCATTGTGCACAGCGACGATGGAGATCATATGATGCTGAACCAAGCGCCACGTCACGTACAGGCCGTCGGCTTCGGTTCGACGCACATCATCCATCCCCAGCCCCCCGTCGCTCTAGGCGTAGTTCATGCCTGTAGTGATCAGCATCGACCGGCCGAGCTCGGTGACGCGCCGCCATGTCGGCCGGTGATCCGGCAGGATCGAGCCGCACTCTGCTCTGGTATGCGCGCCAAGTGTTGCCCGTGACCTCGGCCGCGCTCGCGGGGGTCGGTGCCAGATCGTCGACTGCCCACCAGAGCGCAGGCACAGTGGAATCCATACTTCCAACCCGCAGACGTTGGTCCAGATCTTTATCAACACCTATCAACATCAACCTCCTGCTTATGCCGGTTGCATAAGCATCACAGAACGGCACTGCGCAGAAACGGGTGAAAACACCCGCTTTTATGCCTATATCGCAGCTCGTAGAGCTACCGGTACGCGGATTCCGCCATCGGACGCACCCACGGAGCGGCGTATTCTGCAGCTATGGGTGGTGCGGGCAAGGAGAGTCTGATAAACGGTGGATCCGGTCCCGGTGTTGGCTAGTTCCCGGTCGGGGTGATTCGGCCTTCGATCGCGGACGCGTTGAGCACTGATTTCCACCTCATCGCCCATCGTGCCTTGCTTCGACCGGGGGGATCCGTGAACGGGGCACCAGATACAGGCACTTCAACGCGGCCTGCCCGGTCGGGAAGTGACCACCCGCCCGAATCGCGCGCCAGTCGCGGGTGTTGAGGGGCTCGATGGCATCGGTGGAGCAGATCACCCGCCGGATCTCGACGTCGTAGTCCAGGAAAAGCACGAACTCGGTCCATGCGTTCTCCCCCACCGCACGATCGCCGGATGCCGCCCGCCCCATTTCGCGGCGAACTCGCCGAAGCATTCCTTAGCGGCGGCTTCGGTCGCCGCGGCATAGACCGGTCGCAGATCCTTGCTCATCTCGGCCCAATACTTGCGAGATGCACCATGCACCCAAGCACGGCGGCATGCAGCCAGGCGAAGTCGGCTCGACGTACCCCGCGCCATCACAGCACTGGACCATACGGGCCCCCTTGAGGCGACCTACCGACGCCCAGTAGTCGAGCAATCCTGGGATACGTCATCGATCGGTGAGCGGTGGTGCTTGTGCCATGAGCTTGTTTGTTACGACTCGGTGTCGTCGATGACCGCCGCCGATTCATTCGCGACGCAACGCGACGCGTCCGGTTCGGTTACAGCGGAGCTGGCTGCGGCGGGTTCGACGACGCCACAGAGGTCGGCCGCGGCGGTTTCGGCGCTGTCTATCGCTGTATGGAGGCTTCGCTCGACCGCGTGGTGGCGGTCAAGGTTCTCACCGCCGATCTCGACGAGGATAGTCGGGCGCGGTTCTTCCGCGAGCAGCGCGCAGCGGGCAGGCTGACCGGACAGCCCAATATTGTCCAAGTCCTGCATGCCGGCGCCACCGGCAACGGTCGACCCTTCATCGTCATGCCGTACTACCCGCATGGCTCTCTCGACACACGGATCCGCGGCAATGGGCCGCTGGGCCTGGAGGAAGCGCTGCGGCTGGGGGTGAAGATGGCCGGGGCTCTCGAAACGGCGCATCGCTTTGGGTTCTTCATCGCGACGTCAAGCCTGCGAATATCCTTTTCACCGATCACGACGAGCCCACGCTGGTGGACTTCGGAATCGCTCATTTCGAAGGCGGGTTCGTCACAGGAACCGGCATCATGACAGGTACACCGGCCTTCACCGCACCGGAAGTGGTGGCGGGCGAGCCGCCGAGTCCGGCCGCGGACGTCTATGGCCTGGGCACTACCTTGTTTGCTGCGATCACCGGGCATGCCGCCTTCGAACGCCGCAACGGTGAGCAGGTGGTGGCCCAGTTCCTCCGGATCTCCTCCGAGCCGGTCCCGAACCTGCGGGAACACGGCATTTCCGAGGACGTCAGTGCCATCATCGAACGCGCTATGTCCAGCGCCTTGGGTAAGCGCCCTTCTGCCGTGGAACTGGGTGAGCAACTCCGGGCATCCCAGCGCCACCATGGTTTTCCCGTCGATGATATGGCCCTGTACACCCCGCCCTCAGCAGGGCACGGGGTCATGCCATCCGAACATGGGAAGTCCTCCTCGAGGTCGGTGCCGATATTGCCCGAGCCGATGACGGCAACCTTGGTGCGGCTCATCGGTGATGAGCTGCTGCCACTCGTCGGGCCGTTCCACCATGGGCAGGTGGCCGGTGCGGATCTCCGCGAGCTGGGCGCCGGGGATGCCGTCTGCGAGCTGGCGGTGCAGGCGGGTGGAGGTGAACCAGTCCTGGATGGTGGAGATGACCAGGGTGGGGACCTTGATGTGCGCCAGGTCGTCGCGGACGTCGACCCGGGGGGCGAGTTCGGCGTGCTCTGGGGTGCCGTCGGCGATGCTGGCGGCGGTGAAGCCGACGGCCTGCTGGAGCTGCTCGTCCGGAATTGCCTCGAGGGCGTCTGCGCCGACGGCCATCATCGTGAGGTATTCGGCGAGCATTCCGCTGTCGCCGGATTCGGCCAGCTTGCGCCAGAGCGAGGTGGCGAGCATGAGGCGGTTGTCGGGGTGGGGGAAGGTCGCGGTCAGCACGAGGGCGGTGACGCGCTCGGGGTGGCGGGCGGCGGCGCGGATGGCGACGGGGCCGCCGAGGGAGTAGCCGGACACGGCGAAGGTGTCCAGGCCTTCGGCGACGGCGGCGGCGACAAGCTGGTCGGCCAGGTCGTCCAGTGACAGGGGCGTGGTGGAGCGGGGGGGTGTCGCCGCTGCCGGGGTAGTCGACGCCGACGACGGTGTGGCGGGCGGCGAGGGCTTCCAGGATCGGGCCGTAGGTGCCGGCGATGCTGCTGCCGGCGCCGTGGGCGAGGGCGAGGGCGGGGCCGGAGCCCAGGACGGTGCGTGCAAAGGTCGCTTCGGGCAGGGTGCGCTCGGACATTGTGGGTTCCGTTCTTCGAGGGTGATCAGGTCAGGTGGTGCAGTGTTTGGTCTGGGAGCGGATCTGCCCCTCTGCTCCCGGGCGGGCGGCCAGGGACCCGGCGGCGCAGCGGCGGTCAGGGCAGCAGGACGGCCTTGCCCTGGTTGCGGTGGGCTTCGAGGTCGGCGTGGGCCTGAGCGGCTTCCGTCAGGGGGTAGGTGCGCCAGACCGGCACAGTGAGCTTTCCGGCGGCGGCCAGCTGCACCAGCTCCGGCAGGGAGTCGCCAGCCTGGTCGGCGTTGCCGGCACTGAAGCGGACTTCGTGCTTCTGGGCGGACATGTCGGCGATTGTGATGACCTTTCCCGCATCGCGGGTCAGGGCGACGGAGTCGGCGAGCACGCCGGCGCCGGAGGCGTCGAAGACGAAGTCGACTCCTTTCGCGGCCTCGGCCCTCACCCGCTCCGCCCAGCCGTCGCCGTAGGGGACGGCGGTAGCGCCGAGCGCGGTGACGCGGTCCAGGTCAGGCTCGGCGGCGGTGCCGATGACGGTGATGCCGCGGGCGACAGCCAGCTGCACCGCGATGACGCCCACACTGCCGGCGGCGCCGTGGACGAGCAGGGTCTGCCCCGCCTGCACGCCCAGCTGCCCAAGGACACGGAACGCGGTCTGGCCGACCGTGACCAGCGACGCAGCGACCTCCCACGACAGCACTTCGGGCTTGGCCACCGGCCGCTCCAGCAGCGCGTACTCGCTGTAGCTGCCGCCGACGGTGGCGCCGAGGACCTCGTCGCCCATGGCAGCGGCGGCTCCCTGGCCGACGGCGTCGACGACACCGGCCGCGTCCAAGCCGGGGATCATGGGAAAGCGGGCCGGGGCGACGTTGGCCATCAGGCCGGAGCGGATCTTCATGTCGAGCGGGTTCACGGAGGCAGCCTTGACGGCGATCCTGACCTGGCCCGGGCCCGGCTCAGGCGTTGCAACCTCGGTCGGTCGCAGCACCGCGGGCGGGCCGTACTCGGAGAAGGTGATCGCAGTGGACATCGGGAACTCCTAGGTTGAGGGGTGGGGGGAAGGCACGCTGTGACTCACTGTGCGGGCACGATCACGGCTGCGCTGGCGGGGTCGCCGCTCAGGTGGCCCAGGGTGGGGTAGTCGGTGTAGCCGCGGTGGTCGCCGCCGTAGAACGTGGCCGGGTCCGGGGTGTTGAACGGGCCGCCGGTGGCCAGGCGGGTCGGCAGGTCCGGGTTGGCCAGGAACAGCGCCCCATAGGCGACCATGTCGGCGCTGCCGTCCTCGACCAGCTTCAGAGCATCGGGGCCGGTGGCGGCCGGGTGGGTGAACGGGTTGAGGACGAACGTGCCCGGCCAGGCCTTGCGCAGCCGTGTGGTCAGGTCACCGTCCGGGCCCTCCATCACGTGCAGGTAGGCCAGGTCCAGGTCGGCGAGCTTCTCCAGCAGTGCCTCGTAGACCTCGCCGGGGTCGGGCTCGGCGATGTCGTTGAACGGGTTCCCGGGCGAAATCCGCAGGCCTACCCGGTGGCCGCCGATCGTCTCGGCCACGGCGGCGACGACCTCCACCGCGAAGCGGATCAGGCCCTCGGTGTCCCCGCCCCAGGCGTCGGTGCGCCGGTTGGTGTTAGGGGCGAGGAACTGGTGGATCAGGTAGCCGTTGGCGCCGTGGATCTCCACCCCGTCGAATCCGGCCTCGATCGCGCGCTTGGCCGCGTCGGCGAAGTCGGCGATCGTCTGCCGGATATCCGCCTCGCTCAGCTCCTTCGGCGTGACGAAGTCCTTCGGCCCCGCGTGGGTGAAGACCTGGCCCCGGGCGGCCACCGCCGACGGGCCCACCGGCACCAGGCCGTCGGGCAGCAGGCTGGGGTGGCCGATCCGGCCGGTGTGCATCAGCTGCGCGAAGATCACGCCGCCTTCGCGATGCACGGCTTTGGTCACTATCCGCCAGGCGGCTACCTGCCCGCGCGTGTGCAGGCCGGGGGTGTCGGGGTAGCCCTGCCCGACCGGCGAGGGCTGGATGCCCTCCGTGACGATCAGCCCGGCGGTGGCGCGCTGCGCGTAGTACGTCGCCGTCAGTTCCGTTGGCTTCGCGCCGGGCCCGAAAGCGCGGCTGCGGGTCATCGGTGCCATCACGACGCGGCTCGCCAGGCGGCGGCCGCCCAGCACGATCGGATCGAAAGCAGTAGTCATGGTCGTTCCCTCGCCAGTAGTGGTGTTCTGCGGCCCCAAACGGGTCCACCGCAGCATTTACCTGTTCGAACAAGTAAACAGCACAAATAGCTTCCCGGCCAGCACGTGATCCACATCACGCAGCTCTACCAGGCAATATGTCAAGCGAAGAATGTTCCTCCTCGCTTGAAGACGGCAACGCGCTACATTTAGCTGATCAATCAGGAAAGTGAGTAACAGATGACGCAGCACACCCCGGCGGCAAGGGAGGCTCCCTCAGTGACCGGATCGGAGGCGACGAGCGTCCCGGTGCCTGCCGCAGCCGGCGGCGGACCCATCAGCCACGCGATCTTCCGCCTCGCCCGCCTGCACCGCATGCTCGCCGGACACCTGCTGCGCCGTATCGGCCTGCACCCCGGTCAGGAGCTGGTCATGATGCACCTGTGGGAACTCGGCGCCCAGCGCCAGACCGACCTGGTGCGCCTGATGGACTCCGACGCCGCCACCATGACCCGCACGGTCCAACGCCTGGAACAGGCCGGCTTCGTCCGCCGTCGCCCATCACCCACCGACAGGCGCGCCTCACTCATCGAACCAACCGCGGCCAGCCACGCCCTGCGCCGTGAGGTCGAACAGAGCTGGAGCCAGCTCGAGGCCCTCGTGGCCGAGGGTATGACCGCCGACGAACGCACTGCGGCCCTGGACACCCTGGAGCGGCTGGAACGGAACCTCCTGCAGGCGGCCGTCGATCCCGCAGGCGCAGACGCCGAGCGGTAGCGGCTTCCGCGGGATGGGCAACGACGGTCGGGCGACCGGGCAGCTCGCGCTGTGCGCCAGTGGATCTCGTGACGCAGTGGTGACGCGTGGCGGATCGATCGTGATTTGCCAGTCGACACAGGTGCCCAGTTGACCGCTGGCCGCCTCCACGCGGGCCGCGTTCGGCGACCCGGGCGTGCACGCCGCCGTCCGTGGCGGGCGCACCGTGCACGCGGTCAGCGTCGGGCAACGGGTCGGCGAGGAAGTAGTGCCAGAGTTGTTGTGTCACACCAGTGTCGCCGGATGGTCACCCTCAGCGCTGGAACCGACCCAATCCCACGTCATCTGCGCTCGTTGCCTGCGCAAAATCGCCGGAACCACCCCGGGTCACGACGACTTCCACTGTTCGGCGAGGGCTGGCGGCCCGATAGCGCCGAAGATTTCCGGCCATCTACTGCCGAAGGTCACATGCTTGATCACCCTATTGTCACCACTGAGCGTGGGCGGCGGCCCATTGCCGGTCTGGGGTGGGCGGTTGTAGGCGTCGATCGCGGTGTTCATGCCGGTGAGCAGGCGCCGTTTGCGTGGAGAAATGGCCGTTTCCAGAACGGGAGGCAGGTCAACATTCGGTCCTTGGTCCACCTATGCCGCGGCCTTTGCCCGAAAGAGTCGGTGAGCGCCTACATGGTTGGCGAGCGCTCGCATACTGCGCTGGTGATTTCCGACGTGGCTGTGGCCCGGGGCCGCGAGGCGCCGGGGGCTGCACTGCGCAAACACGAACCGGCCCGGCACCAGCGGTGTGGGCGATCTGTTTGCGCGGTGAGGGATTGGTGGGGTTGTTGGCGGGTATCTCGGAGTCCGAATGGACGTTCCGCCTGCCGGCACGGGGGTGGAGATCGAAAGGAACGATTGCGATGCTCGGACTCGGAATCCTCGGCTGGATCATCATCGGCGGCCTGGCAGGATGGATCGCCAGCAAGATCATGAAAACCGATGCCCAGCAGGGCATCCTGCTCAACGTCGTCGTCGGTGTCTTCGGTGGTCTGTTGGGCGGGTTCCTGCTGAAACTGCTCGGCACCGACGTCGAGGGCGGTGGCCTCTGGTTCAGCTTCTTCACCTGCCTCGGTGGCGCGGTGATCCTGCTGTTCCTGGTCGGTCTGGTCACCGGACGTCGCGGTGCACTGCGCTGATCCGTAGTTTTCGGTTGTCGAGGGCAGCCGCCCGCGGGTTGACTGCCTTCGACAGCTGTCTGCGGCGGTTGCGCTGACAGGCCGGTGTCGGTGTGGCGCCGTCGAATTCGGCGTCGTCGGTAGTGGTGAGGAGTGCGTCGAGTGTTGTCGGGTGTGTTGACCGCGGGTGGGTGGGGTCTGCTGGCCGGGTCGGCGCTGCTGGTCGGTGCCTTCATGGGCTACGTGGTACGGATCCCGGTAGGGGTGGTGGCCGCGATCATGGCCTTCGGCAGCGGGGTGCTGTTGTCGGCGGTGTCGTTCGAGTTGATCGCCGAAGCCCACGAACGCGCCGGCATCGTGCCCACCACCGTGGGCGCGGTAGTCGGAGCCGGGGCATATACGGGAGCGAATGTGTGGCTGGCCTCGCGCGGAGCGCGCCATCGCAAACGCTCCGGCGACCAACAACCCAGCGAATCCGAGCAGTCCGGTTCCGGGACCGCGATCGCGTTGGGCGCGCTGTTGGACGGGATACCGGAGTCCATCGTGATCGGCGCGAGCCTGCTCGGTGGCGGCCCAGTCAGCGCGGTCACGGTGGTGGCGGTGTTCATCAGCAACGTCCCCGAGGGACTGTCCAGCGCCTCGGGTATGCGCCGCGCCGGGCGCAGCCGCGCCTACGTGTTCGGATTGTGGACCGCGATCGCGGTGGTCAGTGCGGTCGCGGCGATGGCCGGATATGCCCTGCTCGGCGATGCCTCACCGGCGGTGCTGGCCGCGATCACCGCCCTGGCCGGTGGGGCGATCCTGTGCATGATCGCCGACACCATGATCCCGGAAGCTTTCGAGGACGCGCATCTGTGGATCGGGGTCATCACCGTCGTTGGCTTCCTGACCGCGTTCGCCCTGTCGCACCTCGACTGATCCGACAGCCCGACGAACTCGGCGGGATCTGCCGACCGCGAGCCGGCTCGCAGAGCCGGGTGGTCATGACGCTGCTCCCCTTGGTGGTGGTTTCGTTCTCTCTGAGGGTGGTGCGCGGATTCTCCTCGGCGGTCTTCTCGCTGACGTATTCGCCCGTCGCGGCCGAACGGCGACTCTTGGCAGCCATGAACGGCGCTCCTTGCCTACTCCCGGCCTCTGCCTTGAGGATGAGTCGAGAGCAAGTCTCAGTGCCTCACGAGTGCGTGCCTCCTGCAATAGTCAGCTGTCCGGGTTGAAAGAGGCTCCGCGGGCTGCACGAAAATCGAGTTCCTCGAGTCGAATCCGGCGACCAACCACGAAGTCGTTCAGGTCCACCTGCGCGGCTGCTGGAACGGCGCCCGCCTGGCGGCCGGCATCATGCGGGACACCGGTGGTGGGTCGATCTGTCCTCGCATATGACAGGCATGGTCGTGGAAGTGACAGGCGGACGTCAAACCTGGCTGTCACCGGTGGATCCGCCGACCGCCTGTCACAGCCAGGTCGGCGGACCGTCGATATCACCATCCACTTGCACGCCAACCGAGCCGCGTCCGGCGGCCCATCGGACCACCGCCGGTAGCGGGCCGGAAACGATTCCGCCCGGTGACGACTCCTGCTGCACGACAATGGAAGACCGGCCGTCGACTGACAGAACGAGACCCGCGCCGAGGGCTTTCTTCTTCCACATGCCGACGATGTCGATGAGCAGCGAGTCGAGAACATCGTCGGGAAAGTCCGTGAAGCGGCCGCCGTTGTCCAGGTCGACCGCGTGGATCCACACCTCACGAGTACGCATCCACGCGGTTTCCGACGCCTCGACGAGGCGCCCCTGCGCCGTGCGCACTTCGGCCGACCATGCCGATTCCGGCAGCTCACACCACTTCTCGTTCAGCCGAGCAACGGTGTGGTCGAAGAGGTTTCGCAATGCCGCCGCGTTGAGAGTTGCGCCCTCGTCGATCTCGCGATTCCGTTGATCGGCGCAGGTGTACATCGGCGTCTCGATGCCGGTCGCCGCCCAGTCCAGCACCCGGCACAATGCTGCGGCATTGTATCCGACGTGGGCCAGCAGGTGCCGGCGAGTCCAGCCCGGCAGTAGGCAGTCACCGTCGAGGTCGTCGTCGACCAACTCGGCGAGACGTTGTGCGAAGTACGAAGTGCCGCGGCGGGCGATCAACAACCGCTCGGGCAACGTCAGATCGTGAAAGCTCACGGACGCCTCGCTTCTACTTGACGATCGTCTTGTTCTTCACCGATCCGAGACCTTCGATGCGCACCTCGACGGTCTGTCCGTCCTGGATGTAGACGGCCGGTTTGCGGGCGTGTCCGACGCCACCGGTGGTGCCGGTGATGACCACGTCTCCGGGCTGCAGAGTGACGATATGCGAGATGTATTCGACCAGTTTCGGCGGTGTGAACACGAGATCGTCAGTAGTGGTGCTCTGCACGACCTGCCCGTCGAGTTTCGTCTCGAGCGCGCCACCGAAGGAGTATGAGTCGGTTGTGGTGAGGAACGGGCCGAAGCCGCTGGTCTTCTCGAACGTCTTGCCCTGATCCCATTGCAAGGTGCGGTACTGGTAGTCGCGCATCGTGTAGTCGTTGATCACCGAGTACCCGGCAATATAGGCGGAGGCGTCGATCTCGGACACCTGGTAGGCCCGCTTGCCGATGACGAAAGCCAGCTCACCTTCCCAATCCAGTTGCGAGGCAGCATAAGCCGGGACGACCACGTCGTCGTAGGGGCCTATTAGCGCTTCTTTGAACTTGGCGAACAGCGTGGGGTATTCAGGCAGATCACGACCCATTTCCTTGATGTGTGTGGCGTAGTTGAGCCCGACGCAGACGATCTTTCCGGGATGCGGAACCACCGGCGCGTAGTCGGCGCCGGAGAGGTCGAGGGTGGCACCCGCGGCGTTCTCCGCCAACGTCTTCCAATTCTCATCGTCCATCAGAGCGGACAGGTCGGCGTACCCGTCGATGACGGTGGCACTGGCATCGTCGTCGACCCGCACGGCGGCAGTGGCACCTTCGAGACGCAGGGTGGCAAGTCTCATGATTGGTCAGGCTCCTTCGGAAATGTGGGTGCGGGCGAGGTGCAGGCGCTCGACGATGGGCGCGTCGGAGAACGCGAAGAGATCGAACTCGCTGTCGGCGCGGATGGACCATTCCGTCCACGACGGAACGACGATCATGTCGCCCTTACTCACTGCGCGGCTCTCCCCGGCGAGAACGAATCGGCCCGATCCCTCGAACACCTGGTAGACGGTCGACCCGACCTGGCGGCGCGGACGAGTGTGCGCGCCCTCGCGCAGGCGATGAAATTCCGCCCGGATCGTCGGCATCACATCGCCACCGGTTGTGGGGTTGGTGTAGCGGACCGCTGCATGTCCGGGCTCGGTGGTGGCCGCATAGCCCTCGTCTTCGAGCGCCAGTTGCTCCCGTAGAGCCGCATCGGTGTGCTCCCACCGGTATGCGGCGATCGGCGAGCTCGTTTTCGCGCCCAACCCCACCAGCGGTCGTAATCCGGGATGCGCCCACAATCGCTCGGAACGCGACACGTCCGGCGTCGAGTCGTCGGTGACGCCTTCGGATCCGAATTCGAAAAACCCGGTATCCGTGTAGTGCACGAATGGGATATCGAGTCCGTCGATCCACGCCATCGGTTGATCGGTCTCATTGTGATGGCCGTGGAAATGCCAACCGGGAGTAAGCAGGAAATCGCCGCGGCGCATCGCGACCGGATCGCCGTTCACAACCGTCCATACTCCCGCACCCTCGACGACGAACCGGAAAGCGTTCTGCGCGTGCCGATGTTCCGGCGCGATCTCCTTGGGTCCCAGGTATTGGATCGCTGCCCACAACGTCGGCGTCACGTACGGCGCCCCACCCAGACCGGGATTGGCCAGGGCGATCGCACGCCGCTCTCCCCCACGGCCCACCGGCACGAGATCACCCGCGCGTTCGGCCAGCGGATACAACGTCGACCACTTCCAAACGAACGGCACAGCCTTGGACGTGGGCGTCATCGGCATGAGGTCGCCCAGCTGGGTCCACAGCGGGTTCAAGTGCGCGCCCTCGAAATCCCGGTAGAGCTGTTCGAGAGGAGCATCGTTGAGGCGGGGCTCGGTGTCAGTCATCGGTTCGTCACTTTCGTCGGATGCGTCAGCGGCATCGATGTGGTCGTCGGCGCGGCTTCGCTACGGCGCCAACGTCTCACGTTCGTTCATCAGCCGGTCGCGGATGTCGTCGCGAAGGGTCTTCTTGTCGACTTTTCCCACCTTCGTTGTGGGGATCTCGTCGATGATGACCAGCCGCTCAGGGAGTTTGAACCGGGCGACGCCGGCAGCATTCATTACGGCGAGGATGTCGTCGAGGGTGACCTCGTGCCCGGCGGCCTGCGAGATGTATAGGCACAGGCGCTCGCCGAGAACCGAATCGGGCATGGCCACGGCGGCCGCCATGTCGACACCGTCGATCTGGTAGGCGAAGTTCTCGATCTCTTCAGCTGAGATCTTCTCGCCCCCTCGGTTGATCATGTCTTTGTCGCGCCCGGCTACGACGAGGTTCCCATCCGGACGCCGGATGACGATGTCCCCGCTGGAATACCACCCTTCGGCTGTGAACGCGCGGGCATTGTGCTCGGCCGCGCGGAAGTACCCACGCGGGGTGTAGGGACCGCGGGTGAGCAGGGCGCCGGGGGTGCCGTCGGGAACCGGATCACCCTTTTCGTCGACGACAGCGATCTCGTCGGCCTCGCTCACCGGGCGGCCCTGCGTGGTGATGATGATTTCGGGGTCGTCGTCGAGCCGAGTCATGTTGACCAACCCTTCGGCCATTCCGAACACCTGCTGCAGGCGTGTGCCGAGGATCGGCTCAACGCGTGCCGCGAGTTCGTCGGGCATCCGGGAGCCGCCGACTTGCAGGACGCGCAGAGTCGTTCCGGTGTAGGTGTGATGTTCGCGCTGGTGTTCGATCCATGCCTGGGCGACGGCCGGAACGGTCGCGGCGACGGTGACGCCTTCGGCGTCAATGGCACGCAACGCTCGTTCAGGCGCCGGCGAGGGCAGCATCACCGTCCGCCCGCCCGCGAAGAGCGCGCCCAGGATACCAGGGCATGCGAGCGAGAAGTTGTGACTGCTGGGCAGGGTGCCCAGATAAACTGTGCCGGAATCGAATCGAGAGACCGCATTACAGCGGAGGATGTTGTAGACGTAGTCGTTGTGGGTGCGGACAATCAGCTTCGGGAGTCCGGTGGTGCCGCCGGAAAGCAGCAAGCACGCTACGTCGCTGCCGTTCGGCTCGTAGTCGGCTTCTACGAAGCGTGGTGTTGTGTCCATTCCCGCACGAAGTGTCAGTTCGGGTGCGTAGCGGGTATCGCGGGGCGACAGCGCGCCGTGGACCAGTACGGTTCCTACGCTGGGCACCTCTGCGGCGACCTGCTGGGCGACTTCGCGCAGATCGGTGTCGCGGTCGGTGTCGGCGACGACGATGGCGGTGGCGTCCGACAGCGACGCAAGGTGGGTCAGTTCGTGCCGCCGGTGCGCGGGCAGGGCCATCACGGGAACAACGCCGATGCGCAAGCATGCGAGCGTCAGCGCGACGAACTCCCAACAGTTGGGCAGTTGCAACACAATTCGGTCGCCGGGTGCGATGGACAGGTCCAGTAAGTACTGTGCGCAGGAAGCGGACTTGTCCCACAGTTGCCGGTAGCTCAGACGGGTCGGCCCGTCGACGAGCGCGATATCGTCGGGCCGGCGCTCGACCTGCCGTGCGACATGTGAGCCGAGTGAGGTTTCCTCCCAGTAGCCGGCTTTGCGGTAGCGCTGCTCGAATTCCTCGGGCCACGGCACGACGCCTTCGATCGTCACACGGGCGCGGGTGTTCATTGCGACTCTCCTTCGAGTGCGATCTGCCGGTTCGGTGCCGCCAAGATGACGGCGTCAAGCGCGATCAGTCCGGTTGGCGTCAGTCGCAGCGGGTTGATCTCGATGTCGCCGATGTCGGCGTGGCTGGTGAGGTAGTCGGCCAAAGCAATGGCGACTCGCGCGAATTCGTCGCGGTTCAACACCGGGCCGCCACGCCAACCGTCCAGCAGCGGAGCGCACTGGAGATCGTCGAGCATGGCCGCTGCGCCGGCTGCAGTGAGATCGCCGCTGCGAATGGTCACGTCCCCGATCGCCTCGGCCGCTGTGCCGCCGAGCCCGGCGACGACGATCGGTCCGAACACCTCGTCGTGGCGTACGCCGAGAAACAGGTCGACGCCGGGCTCGGCCATGGTCTCGACGAGGTAGGCCGGGGAATCGATGGCGTCCAGTGCATCGAGCGCGCTGTCGAGTTCCTGCGGAGTCCGGATACCGAGGTGCACGCCGCCGATGTCGGTCTTGTGCAGGACACCGGCGTCGAGGATCTTCACCGCCACGGGCAACGATAGCTCGGTCAGCGCTTGGTGAGCAGTGTCGCGGTCGGGGCATGCCCGCCGGCGCGGAGTCGTGATCGCTAGAGCGTCCAGCAGATCCTTCGACGTTGCTTCGTCGGCGGGCAAGTTGATCACAGGCAGCGGCGGATGCGTAGCGGTCCGGGTACCCGCATCGACAGCGCGTAGGAATCGGCTGCGGGCGTCGTGAACGAGGGCGCGGATCCCCGTCGCGAGGGCAGTCGGGCTGGACACAACCGGCACACCGATACCGGCCGCCGCCGCTGCAGTTTTCGACACTGCTTCGGCCGGGCCACCGACGCCAAGTACGACAGGCATATCGGCGTGCACGCCGGCTTTGCTCACGGCATCGGCAAGGTCGATGGCATCGGGCTCGGCGAGTGCGTACACCGCGAGCGCGCTGACCTCCGGGTCGGAAGCGGTCGCCGAGAGCACAGCGCTGAATGTTGCGCCGGGCCGTCCGGTGTCGACGGGATTCGCCTGGAATGTCATCGGCGGCAACAATGTCGACAACCTCACCTGGACAGACTCGGACAGTGTCGGCACGCGAACATCGCGGGCAAGCAGCTCGTCGAGGATCATCAATCCTGGGCCGGCCTGGGCTGTGACCACTCCGACACCCGGCGACGCCGCAGCAGGCAGCCGTGTCCGGCTCAGGACCGCGAGCGCATCGACCAACTGCTGTTCGGAATCGACGACGACCGCACCTGCCTCCGTCAGCAGAGCGCGAGTGGTCCGCCATGACGTCGCGAGAGCACCGGTATGCGACTCGGAGAAAGCCGAAACGTCGCTGCGTCCGACGACAATCGCCACGATTGGTTTGACTGCGCTCACGGCACGGACTGCCGACAGCAGCGAGCGACCGTCACCGACGGACTCGACATGCAGCGCGACGGCTGTGATCGATGGATCACGGCGCACGTGTTCGAGTACGTCGACGGCCGTGACGTCGACACAGTTTCCCAGCCCGACCCCGAGGCCGAGGCCCACTCCGTGCTCGGAAAGCAGAAAGGACAGAGCGTGATTCATGCCACCGCTCGCCGCGACCACGGCGACACTGCCCGGAATGATGTGTTCGACCGTCGGCACGAAGCTCACTGTCGTACTCGCAGGGCGGAAGAAGCCCGACGTGTTGGGCCCGAGTAGCCGGATGCCGGAGCGAGACGCGATGTCGGCAAGCTGGTTCTGCAATGCGGCGCCGACGGCGCCTGCTTCGGCGAACCCACCCGAGCAGATCACTGCTGCGCCGACTTCGCATTTTGCTGCCTCGCGGACAGCGTCGGGGGTCGCGAGAGCGGGAATGCAGAGCACCGCCAAGTCGATCGGCGCGCCGTTCGCTTCGGTCGCGGCGCGCAGCGACACGTGGAAACCGTCGCCTTCGCCCTTCGGGTTGATGCCGAAGATCGTCAGCGAGCCGTCGCTGCCACGGTTGACGGCATCCAGCATCACCGACCCCAGCTTCCCCGGTGCCGCGGACGCACCGACGACGGCAATCGACCGTGGGCGGAAAAGGCGATCCAATCGGGTGTCGGGCGTGGTGGCAGCCTGCATGTGCGCGAAGGTCATTTCGCCACCTCACCGTGAGTGCGGACCCGAGAGCGGGTTTCCGAGTCGGGCTCGAAAGCGACGGCGTCGGCGCGGCCGGAAAGGATCAATGTCGTGGCACAATCGCGTTCATCGACGGCCCGGCGAGCGCGGACCGAGGTGGGCTGGTCGACGACGACGGCTGGAAGCCGGTGATTCAGGCGCACATGTTCGGCGCACAACACCCGGGACAGCGCAGTCCCCGCCCGCACGACGACGGCATCAGGTCGGTGCGCACATACATTGTCCAGCGAGGTACGAGTTGCGACGTCCAGCGAGGTGCGGTCGACATGTGGTGCGGTGAAAAGCGGTAGTGTAGCAGCACCGTGTACGTGCGTCGCGGCGGATACCACAGTGGTGCCGTCGCTGAGTCCGATGCTCTCATCGGAGCATTCGGTCACCGTCAACAAACGGGAATCGAGAATGCGGTCTCCGAGCGTAAGAGCCGTGTCCAAAGGCGCGGCACCATGCTCATGGTGCCAGGCCTTTTCGGTCTCGAGAACGAAGCCCGGATCCCGCACGCGCATCTTCTCGGCGGAGATGGCGCGACTGAAGAAGTGGAACCCGAACTGCCAGGGTTCGAAGGCGCGGTGGTACTCACCGAAGTGGTCCCACCACGACAGGCTCGGCATGGACGAATCCTGAATCTTCGCGACCTGCGGAAGCCGTATCTCCTGAAAACCAGCCAGCGCTTTATCGAGATCGTCAGGATGCTCGTGCACCGTTCGAGCCAGCACCGCGGCATCTTCCATCGCCATCTTGGTACCGGATCCAACCGAGAAGTGCGCCGTATGGACGGCGTCTCCGAGGAATACAACGGGCGTTCCGTGCGGCGCGTGGGTGTACCAGCGCTCGGTGCGGCGGGTGCGGAAATTCGCCCAGCGGGAGTTGTTGGCCACCAATTGGTGTCCGTCTATCTGATCGGCGAACAGTTCCTCGAGGTACCGCTGAGTCACCAGATCCGACTCACCCTGAGGAGCCGAGACGTTGAAGCCGTCCAGTCCCGCACGACGCCATGTGTCTTCGTCGGTCTCCACAATGAATGTGCTCAGTCCCGACCCGATCGGGTATGCGTGTGCTGCGAAGTTGCCGTGTTCGGACTGCTTGTGCAGGAAGGTCAGACCATCGAACTGGAATGTCGTACCGAACCAGATGAACTTGACCGCGGCCTCATCGACGGAATGTCCGAGTTCTTCGGTAAATCGTTGCCGCGTCGAGGAGTTCGTTCCATCCGAGGCAACTATCAAGTCGTAGCCCTGCTGGGTGTCGAGCAGGTCGACATCGACGGTGGCCGCGAAATGCAGCCGCGCGCCCAGTTCGGTTGCACGCCCGCGTAGCGCATCCAGCAGTACGCGCCGGTGCACGGCAGACATTCCATTGCCCCCGGCGGCCATCGTCGTGCCCTTGCTGCGGACTTCGATCGTGTCCCAACGCCGTCCGTGAGCGGCGAGCGTGTCCCGCAGGATCGGATCGACCCGATCGATGTTGTCGAGTGTCGCGTCGGAGAACACGACTCCGAATCCGAACACGTCGGATTCGTTGTTGCGCTCGAAGACATCGATATCACTGCCAGGAACGGTTTGGGCCAGTGCGATCGCGGTGAACAAGCCGGCCGGTCCGCCGCCGATGCAGGCGACGCGCAGTGGTGCCGCGGCGGCGGGTGGGTTTCGGTCTGGGATTGACATGGCCGCCCTTCGTGTGACGGGGCCCGGATCTCGGGCGGAGGCTCAACCAATTATGTGACAACATTTCTCGAATAGTCAACACATTTGTCACATATTGCCGTTAGCAACATCGGGACCGCTACCGACGATGTCCGCGACGAAAGCTTCCGCCGCCGGGAGAAGGATGTCGTGACATTCACTGAACACATCGTGAGCGACACGACCACGCCACCCCGGAGGAAGCAGCATCTCGGGCAGATCGGGATCACGGAAGGGATACCGCCGATAGCTTTGAATCAACCTCATGCGCTCGATCAGCGCCTGCTTGCCGCCGAGACCGCGGCGGTACCTGACCAAAAGCGGCTGGAACTCTCCGATGAAGTTCTGATAGTCGGTGTCGAGCTCGCTCAGATCCCAGCACCGCTCGGCCACAAGGCGATCGCTGGGCAGCCCACCGGTCTGGCTGCGCAAGAACTGGATGCGCAATTCGTCGTCGCCGGAGAGCATTTCACGTAACTGCTTCTCGCGATCGTGCGGCGAGAACCACGCCGTTCCACCGTAATGCCCGAATCCACACCAGGTCAGCGCCGTCTCGATGCGTTTGCGTCGCTCGCGATCGAGATTCGACTCGTCGACGAGCGCCTGAGCCCACGTTCGATCCCAATCGTCGAAGTGGCGCTCGAAGATCCGCGCGCGCCCGTCATCGAGCAGGCGCCAACTCTTCTCATTGAGCAGATAGGACACCTCACGCCCGTTCTTCGCCGAGTCGAACCACCCGTCTTTGCGTAGCCGTGTCATCACGACCCTGACGGTGGCCGGCTCGATGCCGAACGCGCCCATCAAGGTCGTGAGGGCGCCGAGCTTGGCCGACCCCCCTGTGTAGCGGAAGTACTCGCCGTACAGATCGAACACGAGTGCCCGTGGTCGCATCCCTGTCATCCCTTCACCCGTGATCGATACCCGACCATAAAAATGTGTCACATATGTTGACATTCTATCGAATCATGTCACATAGTGACTGTGCTCACATAACTTCCGACGCCTGCGCCGACCCGCGCACCACGGACGCACCCCACTGGTCGCGACCGGACTCAGCGAATGCCTCCAGGCCACCACACATCACGGAGGAACAGGTGACCATCCGAACCCCCATCACGTCCACCGACAGCGGCGGCCGACGATCGAGTGCATCGATCGTGGCACTCTGCTTCGTGACTATCGTCTACGACGGCTACGACCTGGTCGTCTACGGCGCCACAGTGCCCTCACTTCTCACCTACGAACCGTGGCAACTGACTGCCGGCCAAGTCGGCACGATCGGCAGCCACGCACTCGTCGGCATGCTGCTGGGCGCCTTGATGTCGGGGTGGCTGTCGCCGAGGATCGGCGCACGGGCCATAGTGCTGGGTTCGCTGATCTCGTTCTCGGTGATGATGGGGCTGAGCGCGATCGCGCCGAGCCCAGAAATATTCGGACTGTTGCGATTCTTGGGCGGCCTCGGCCTCGGCGGCCTCGTGCCGACTGTCATCGCACTGACAGTCGAGTACTCGCCGCGATCGCGCCGACAGTTCAACAACGCACTGATGTACAGCGGATACTCGGTCGGCGGCGTCATCGCCGCACTCGCCGCACTCGCGCTACTACCCGAGATCAGCTTCCGCATCATGTACGCACTCGGGCTGTTGCCACTGGTCACCATCGTTCCATTGGCCTGGAGGCTTCTACCCGAATCACTCGCATACCTCGTCGGCCGAAACCAAAACGCACAAGCGCGCCGACTCGCCGACAAGTACGGCGTCGAACTCCCCGTCCCTGCTCCGTCGACGACCACATCGACCGGCAGCATTGCCCGGGTACTGACCGGACGGCGACGAAACTCGATGCTGCTGTTCGTCATCGCATCGTTCTGCGGCCTGCTGCTCGTCTACGGCGTCAACACCTGGTTGCCAAACATTATGCGACAGGCCGGTTACTCCCTCGGTAGCTCACTGAGCTTCCTGCTCGTGCTGAACCTCGGAGCCATCGTCGGCGCACTCCTCGCCGCAAAGGCTGCCGATCGCCTCGGTAGCAAACCCGTGACCGTCACCGCGTTCCTGCTCGCCGTCCTTGCCATCCTGTCCCTCGGAACCGGGCTGCCGCTCTACGCGGCCATGGTCATGGTTGCCGTCGCAGGACTCGGCACTGTAGGCACTCAGATCCTCGTCAACGGTTATGTCGCAACCTATTTCAGCGACAACGAGCGAACGTCCGCCCTCGCATTGTCGCTCGGGCTCGGCCGTGTCGGCGCCATCCTCGGCCCCGTCCTCGGCGGCTGGATCGCATCGTCCGCGCTCGGCGTCGAATGGAACTTCTTCGTCTTCGCCGCCTTCGCGGCTCTCGGCTGCCTCGCGATCGGCCTCGTCAGCCGTTCCGATGCGGCTGTACGACTTCACTCTGAGCAATCACTCGTGCAGCAACCTCGAGCAAACTCACCCGCATAACGAGCGACAAGTGCCGACGACCTTCGTACTCGTCCACGGAGCATGCCACGCCGGCCGGAGCTTACGGCCGGTGGCCGAACATCTACACGCCCAAGGACATCGCATCTGCGAACCGACCCCGCCCGGTCGAGGTCGCAACCAACTAGCCGACAACCAGCCACGCCGAAAGTAGAAAATTCATGTCCACCACAGTCACAGCCGCAGTCGCCCGCAGTACCGGTAATCCGCTGACCATCGAACAGTTGACACTCGACGATCTACGTCCGGACGAAGTACGGGTACGTATGGTTGCCACTGGTATCTGCCACACCGACGCCATCGTGCGCGACGGCATCTACCCGACTCCCCTGCCTGCCGTTCTCGGACACGAAGGTGCCGGTATCGTCGACGCGATCGGCGACGCGATCACCACAGTCGAGGTCGGCGACCATGTCGTGTTGTCCGCGGCGTATTGCGGCCGCTGCCGCCAATGCCATGCGGGGCGAATGGCGTACTGCGAGAACCTGTTCGAGCAAGACTTCGGCGGACATCGCCGTGACGGTTCGACCGCGCTGCGGTCGGGCGACAACGCGATTTCCTCGCACTTCTTCGGTCAATCCTCGTTCGCCACGTACGCCAACGTCGTCGAGACCAGCGTCGTCAAACTCGACCCCGATGCGCCGCTGGCCACACTTGCACCGCTCGGTTGCGGACTACAGACTGGCGCCGGCGCTGTGCTCAACGACCTGCGGCCCGAGCCGGGAACCTCACTCGCCGTATTCGGAACTGGCGCGGTCGGGTCGGCCGCGATCATGGCCGCACGGGTGGCCGGCTGCACCACAGTTGTTGCTGTCGACCTTCACGATTCCCGACTCGAGCTCGCCGCACAGATCGGTGCGACCCACACCGTCAACGCCGCCAACACCGACGTCGTGGACGAGTTGATGAAGGCAACAGATGGCGCCGGGATCCACTACGCCATCGACACCACCGCAGTTCCCGCCGTCCTGCGGCACGCCGCCGAGGCGCTCGGAATCGGGGGGACACTCGCTCTGGTCGGCGCAGCGGCACCCGGCACGGAGGTGAACTTCGAAATCGGCGCGTCCCTGGTCAAAGGCTGGACGTTCAAGACGGTCATCCAGGGCAGCTCGGTGCCACAGATCTTCATCCCGCGCCTCGTCGAACTGTGGAAACAAGGCCGATTCCCCTTCGACAAGCTGATTCGTCACTACACACTGGCGGACATCAACACCGCGTTCGCCGACTCCGCCAACGGATCGACCGTCAAACCTGTCGTCGTTTTCTGATGACCCGTTCCACCACAAGCGAATTCCGAACAAACGACTAGCAAGGAGAAATGCGCGATGACCACCACAACCGAGGTTCTGTCGATTGGTCACCTCATCGGTAGGACCATGACCGGCGTCGACGCCTTCGAAGAGGTCCGTGATCCCGGTCGACTCGACGATGTTGTCGCACGCGTGGCAGTCGGCACCGCCGCCGATGTGAACAAAGCGGTCGAACTCGCCCACAACGCATTTCAGTCCTGGAAAAAAGTCCCACCAGCCGAGCGAGCCCACCTATTGCTCGAGGCCGCCGACATCCTCGCCGGCTCGGCCGACGATCTTTCACCCCTACTCGTTCGCGAGCATGGCGGCGTGCTCTGGGAAGCCCAGACAGACTTCGCACTCGGAACCGGTGTGCTGCAGCACACCGCAAGTCTCATCGACGACTTCTTCACTCCGAAGCAATACGACGACGCCGAGAGCTTCATCAGTATCGAGCGAGTTCCGCGAGGGGTCGTCGCGGCAGTCGTTCCCTGGAATATGCCGGTCGTGCTCACCATGATGAAACTCGCGCCAGCGCTCGCAACGGGAAACACCATCGTGCTCAAGCCATCTCCGTTCGCACCCGCGGCACTGACCCTCGCGCTGCAGCGGATCGCGCGCCAGCTGCCCGAGGGTGTCGTCAACGTCGTGCACGGCGACGCCGATGTCGGGCAGGCGCTCACCTCGCATCCACTGGTCCGGAAAGTGGGCTTCACCGGTGGCACCGCCACGGCCCGGCGGGTGATGGCTTCCGCTGCCGGAACGATCAAGAACCTGACGCTCGAGCTCGGCGGCAACGACCCCGCCATCGTCCTCGACGACGTGGACATCGACGGGGCGCTCGACCGGATGCTCAAGGGGGTCTTCACACGAACCGGGCAAATCTGTTTCGCGGTCAAGCGAATCTATGTCCCCCGCAACTTGTACGGCGCCTTCGCCGACGCCTTCTGCGAACGCGTCGACCAGTACGCGGTAGGCCACGGCCTCGACGAGAACGCGGGCTTCGGACCACTCAACAACAAGACACAGTTCGACAGCGTTACCGCGCTGATCGAGGAAACCAAGAACTCGGCCGCGACCACCGTGCAACTCGGCCGAAAGCTGGACTCGGCGCGGAACGGGTACTACGTGCTGCCCCACGTTGTACGCGACGCCGAGCACTCGGCGCCGATCAGCAACTGCGAGCAGTTCGGCCCGATCATTCCGCTCATTGCCTACGACGACGAGGAGCAGGTCGTGCAGTGGGCCAACGACTCCGAGTACGGACTGGCGTCATCGGTGTGGACCACCGACATCGATCGCGGACTCACGATGGCCAGGAAGATAGAAGCTGGAAGCACCTTCATCAATACGCACGCATTCGAATCCTTGGATCTGCGGATGCCGTTCGGTGGCGTCAAACAAAGCGGTATCGGACGTGAGTTCGGCACAGCCGGAATGAGTGAGTATGTCGAAGACCATGCCATCCGCGTATTGAAGTAACAGCAGGCCGAGTCGCCCCAGCCAGCAGCGACCACACGACCGCGACCTGCATTACCGACGCGGTCGTGTGCAACAGCCGACAACCTTCGGACCACAGGGGCCACAGCCAGAAGAGGATTCCCGATAATTCAGCCGGATCACGATCAGGGAACAGTGACCAGCACGCGCCCGTCGCTCCCTGCATCGACGCGATCGTAGGCGCGGGCGATGTCGGTCAGCGGGTAGCAGGCGCTGATCAAGACGGTCACGGCCCCGGCCGTCGCCGCAGCCCTCGATGGTCTGCACCAGCATGGAGTCACTGAGCACCTTTTCGCTGGATTGGATCAATACCGTTCCGCTGCCGGTGAAGTCGAACTGTCGTTCCTCGCCGGAGTTGACGCCGAACCTGGCCGCACCCGCCACGAGGAAATTCGTCACCCACCGCTGGTCATAGTGGTGACTCGGCGAAGGGCAAGTTCGCAATCCGGCCTAGCCGACAGCGGCTCTCGTCAGCTGCGGCAGGCCGATGCGCCGTCCCGCTCGAGGCGGTCGCACCGGCCGTATCCGAGACTGAACCGGGAAGGAGGGCGGTCCAGTGCCGTGGAACGACGTGCTGTGGACGCCTCCACAGCACGCTCGAATGGTGATTCGTTGCCCCATCGGCGATCCCGAACCTACCCGGCCATCGTCGTGTCTTCGGTCGGCTTGACGCGAGTTAGGTGACAAACTAGGGCAGTCGTCAACTTCGGGTACGAATCAGCCGATTCGTACCGTGCGCGTGCCCACCAAGCTCCCGGTGGAATCGTGACGAACGCAAGGATCCGGCCCCGCCGCGTTCAGAGCACGCGCCAACCAGACAGACCATCACGAGATCCGATGACTGAACCCGACGCCGCGCGCCGCACCGTTCGTGCGCTCGCACCGCGACCACCGGTCATCGCCGCGCCCACACCCACCCACCCAACCTGGAGCGACGATTCGGTCAACTGCTGGCACCTGCCTGGCCGGTGTCGCCGAGGGTAGCTGTGTGGCGGTGGAATGCGTCGGAAGGGCGGATGACCCCGGTGTTGCCTTCGCGGTGGGTGATGGCCGCGAGATCGAGAGCGACGTCGCGCCACCAGTAGACGCAGGAATTGATCGGCCAAGGATCCTCCGCATGCAGCGCCGCCAAATCGGCGAGTCCGCACGACGGCGGAGCTCACGTCGCCACCCAACACCTCCAGGTCACCACCGATCTCGGCGGCCGAAGCCTTGAATTCCGCGCAGCCATTCTCGCGCCACATCGACAGCCCGTCCTCCGACAAGACCCCACACGAGCGAATCAGTGCGCCGATCCGGCGCTGCGCGGTGCGTTCCTGCTCGGACAATCGCTGGCCCGGCACGCGGCCCGCACCGGAGACCTTGCCGCGGCGGCCGGTCAGTCGCTCCATCTCGTCGATGCCGTCGTTGCAGCATTCTCCGCAGAACAACCGGAGCCGTTTCGGGGTCTGCGGGTCGGGAATGTTGAACCCCGCCCGGCCGCCGCTGGCGCCGGGCCGCAGGTCCCACCCGCACACCGCGCACTCGAGCTTGTCGTTGGCTTGGTCGAGCCATTCGGGCGGTGGAGTGCACCGCTTCACCGCCATCCCACCATGGACCGGTTGAAAATAGGCGAGAACCTGCCCGCTCGCGGGTGACGGGGGTGAAGCGCTCACGCGATACTCCTTCGGCTCGGCACTGCCGGACTTCATCCTCGCCCGATCTTGCCATCCGAAGTTGCCGACAACGCGCTGAAATAACCAGCGACACAGCACAATCCAGGTTCATAAATCGGCCCCGGCCATGCAGGGACCGGGGCCGACTTCGAATACATACGCACCCAACTCAACTGGGGCACCGATGACGCTACCCCGGGCCTGATCGGCAGCCATGGCATCCGGTGGGGTGCGTGTCGGGTTGCACAGTAGGCCAGTGGTTGATGTCGGGCGAGATGCTCCCGCCGGTAAACGCAGCCAATGCTGCGTGCGCAGCAGCATGCTTGCTCTGCACACTCGGAAGCTACGCAGGTTGCGTCGCGTGCAGCTTGTGCATCGAGCTGCCAATACATGTCGAGTAGCCGTTCTTCTGCCGCAGATCGGCCAGTCAGCCCGTCGCGCACGGCCTGACACGCTGATCCCCCGGTAGATGCGGGATTTCGCCCAGGTGTTCGAGTACATTGATGGCGCATCTTCTAAATCGGCAGACACAGCTCACCCGTACGGGGCGCTGTTGCTCCGAGATGGGAGGTGTGGAGATGCCCGAACACAAGCCTCGCAATGAGCGAGAGAAGTGGAAGGACAAGGTAGCGAAGTGGGGACCACTGGCCCTCGCGGCCTACCGTGTTGTCCAGGACATCACCGACCGCCTGCTGGGCTAGCTACCTGGCGCGGTCAACCGACAACGGGGTGAGCTACCCCAGGTCGTCAGTAGTGCGGCATTACCCACTTCCGGTGCGATACTGGAAGGAACGAGGGCGGGTTGATCCTCAACCGGGCACGATGCCCGAAAGACTCCTCGCGAGTAGAGCTCGAAGCCTACGCCCGGCATGGGCGGAAACTACACCCGAAACGGGCGGGCCCGAGACCCGACACGGGACGACGGCAGGAACGTACTGAGGCGTCCGGCGACCGGGCGCCTTCAGTGCATTCAGGGGATGAACTCTCAGAATCACGGTACCGAAAGTGGTTGGTACGCGGGCCTTATCGCGGTCAGACAGGGAAGACTTCCCGTTCAGCGGCTGCTATACCACGCCCTGATACTTCGATCGCTGTTCTCCTTCGCCGCCCACTTGCGCTCCATCGTTGCGAGCTTCTGCGCCAGCGGAGAGAGCTCCGCGAGGAGACGGGACAGACGGCACACCTCTGCCTCGAGACGCTTGATTCGTTCCTTGTCGGTGAGCGCCGCATCGTCACTCGGCCCGTCGGCGTCCTCGAACTGTTCGTGTGCCAAGGCAATCTCCTTGTGTCGTGTCGTCGTGTGGCTGCTGCCCGGCAGCCGGGTTCGGGGCATGGCCCCTATCCGTCGCGTCACTGTTCCCTGCAAGTGACAGATGACCGCGAAGTGCGATTCTGGCCGCCTCATCGATCACGTCGGATATGGATACTGGCGTGGTGTCGCCCGCGGCGGCCGAGTTCAAGACGGCGTCGATGGCACCAATCATCGCCCCGGTAAGTGCCGCGGCGTGCACGCTGTCGATCTCATTCGGATACGCCACTCGCAGAGCCGTAGCCATTTGCTGCTGCAGTACGGCATTTCGCAGCAGCGCGCCTGCGCGTAGCGCAGGCACTTCGGCGATCAAGCGGGCACGTAGGCGGGTGAGCTCGTGGTCGAGCGGAAAGCTCCACGATGTGGCCGTTCTGAGGTGCCGTATCACTCGCAGGAGTAGGTCTGCGGGGCGTTCGTTGTGGTCGCGGCTGTCGAACACCGGCTGCAGCAATCCGTCGTACAGCTCATCGTCGGCGAAGACCACCTCATCCTTGGCGGTGAAGTAGTTGAAGAACGTCGCATACGACACCTGCGCCGCAGCCGCGATCTCCGCCACCGTGGTGTTGTCGTAACCCTTCTCGCTGAACAGCCGCAGCGCGGCCTCCACCAGTGCCTGCTTGGTGCGGCGCTTCTTCTGTTCACGCAAACTGAGACGCTCAACCACGCGGGAAATTATTCCACACAGTCGAATTTTAGACAGTATCTAATATTCTGCTAGCGTGGCGACATGGTCGAACAAGCACAGTGCGTAGTCGTCGGGGGCGGTCCAGCAGGGATGATGCTCGGCCTGCTGCTGGCCCGCAGCGGCGTCGAGGTCACCGTGCTGGAAGAGCATCGTGATTTCCTGCGGGACTTTCGGGGTGACACGGTGCACCCGTCGACGCTGCGACTGCTCGACCAACTCGGGTTGGGCGAGCGATTCGCGCAGCTTCCTGCCGGGAGGCTCGAGCAGATGCGGATCCAGATCGGCGCCACCACGGTCGTGATGGCCGACTTCCGCCGAATCCCGGGGCGGCACAAATACATTGCGATGGTTCCTCAGTGGGACTTTCTCGACCTGCTCGCGACAGCCGCGGGCGAGGAGCCGTCATTCACACTGCACATGAACAGCACCGTCACCGGGCTACTACGCGACGACGGCGGGCGGGTGACGGGCGTGCAATACCGTGACGCCGACGGCGCAGCACACGAACTCGCGGCCGGACTGACCGTCGGCTGCGACGGACGCTGGTCGGTCGTGCGCCTCGAAGCCGGATTGCGAGCTGTCGCCTTCGATATTCCGATGGACGTCTGGCAGGTTCGAATCCCCAAGGGCGACAACGGCCGTGACGGTGAAGTTTTCGGCTGGTTCGGTGATCGGCAGGTCTCGGTCACCATGGATCGCGGCGACTACTACCAGACTTCCTACCTAATCGAGAAGGGCACCGACGAGAAGCTGCGCGCCGAGGACATCGCGGTCTTCCGCGCACGGCTCGCCGACATGTTCGGCTGGTCGCAGCAGCAGGTGGAATCCGTGCGGTCCTGGGAGGATGTGAAACTGCTACGGGCCGAGATGAACAGGCTGCACCGCTGGTACGGCGACGGCGTGCTCTGCATCGGCGACGCGGCCCACACAATGTCTCCTGTCGGCGGTCTCGGCGTCAACCTCGCGATACAGGATGCGGTCGCTACCGCGCGAATCCTCGCCGAACCGCTACAGCGCGGGCAGGTCACCACCCGCGACTTGGCCCGAGTTCAGCGGCGCAGATCGCTGCCGACGACGGTCGCTCAATGGTCCCAGCGCGGTGAACACGACATGCTTTTGCAACCGGCACTGGCAGGCACGCTCGATGAAAACCGTCTCCCCGCACCGCTGCGAGTATTGCAACACGCTCCAGCCCTCCGCGGCCTCACCGCCTACTTCGGCGGCATCGGTATCCGGCCCGAACACGCCCCCGTATTCGCACGCCGAGGACGCTAGCTGGTGGCCGACGTTGCCGAAAGTATCGGGACGAGAGTGAGACGGCTGCCTGTGTCGAAACCTCAGTGCTTGCCGCATATTCGCGTCCCCTCCGCTTATGTCACCGCAGTGCAAGCGCTGGTCAGCGCGAATCCCATCGAGAAGTACTCGCCCTGATGGCGGTACAGGTTCGTCAGCTGTTCGTCGATCTCACCCGCCGGATCCGCATCGCCCAAGCTCGCGCCGCCTTGGCTGTCAAGCGGCGGTTTCGCGCCGACGCGGAACGGATTCGCGCTGCTGCAGAAGCGTTTTACCGGGCCGACGCACGGTACGCGACCCGTGTCATGGGGCCTGAGGACATCCCCACGCAAACACATCTACGCGTCCGGGACTTCGACGGCAATATTTGGGCATTCACACCGAATCACGTCCGATCCAGATTGCTGCGCACCCATGATCGAAGGCCGATCGGCGTCCAATATCCGTCGCAGTTCCGTGACGCTGTTTTTGGCCGACTCTGGTCCAGGGCGAGGTACCGGCGCACCGACTCCGAGTATCGCGTCCACGATGAGAATGCCGGCTTCTTCAAAAAGTCCTTCGGCCGAGGACGTCTGGTACAGGCGCCATGGGCACGCCCCGTGTACGTGGATGCACACGCCAACCCATCCGAGTTCGTCGTCCGCATCGAGACCGGCCGGTTCACATCCAGGGTGCTGGACCTCGACGGCGGGCAATTCGCCTATGTCAATGAAGGCAACCGCCATTTCAATCGAGCACTTTCCGCGAACCGGGAGACCAGGTCATTGGTTCTTCTCGCCTGTTCGCCGGATGGCGAATTGAGAGGCATGGACAATGCCGCCAAGAGGTTCGCCGACTATCTACACGTGGTCCGCGTGGACAAGGATGTGTTCGGGGCCACCGGGGATACGGATACACGGCACTGGCCGCTGCCGGCCTTCCTACGAACTTCAGAGATAGGCGTGTCCCTTCCCGGAGGCGCAGACAGTACTCAGCCGGCATGGATGCGACACACGGCAGCAGGCGACGTCCTTCCCATTTGGACCCGCAACCCGGCCGACTGAAGGTCATCCCGCTGCTGACGACGACTTCTAGCCCAATTCGATCGAAGGAGACCGATGAACCAGCCGATTCCGGAGACCGTCATCCGGCAGGGTGATTGGTTCGTGCTACCCGCTCCGTCCTGGGATCCAGATGGTCCTTCGGCGGCACCTCCGCCGGAGGCGATCGTCGGCGGCTGGATGGTGGAAGACGACACAATCGGCCCGTTCGAGCCGAACCCGGGCTACCGCCCTGCGGACGATACGCCGAGCGACCCTATCGACGCGGTGCTGCGATTGATCGCGATCGGCGAGGAACTCGGCGACGAACTTATCGCCACGATCTGCCACTCGGTCGTGGAGATTGGCTGTGGCACAGACGATCTGCCCATCATCGGCGCGGCGCCGGATGGTGCGCCGTGCATAGTTGTGGCTACCGCGGCGGTACAGAAGCAAGCACTCGACGTCGACAGCTGGATGCGAACCTTGGGCAGCAATCTCCCGGAGATCGTTCCTCAGGACGTCGATATCATGCTCAATCCGAGCGGCGCAGCACCGTTCCGGTTGATTATGAATGCCATGCGCGACAACCCCAAGTCGTCGTAACTCGCCCGAGCACTCCCGCGGACATATGTGAACCCCGCTGATGGCCCTGAACCCCGCGATGGCTGAAGGTTTGCGATCGCCGTCGTCACGGGTGCTGTTGGTCGAGGAAGCCGGTCACTACGGCGTAATAGCGGAAAGGCCGCTCTTCTGGAGGTGGTGCAACGCACGGTCCATCACGTACAGGTATCCGTGCTCGATCATCCGAGCCAACATCAGCGGATAGTCCGGAGTGGCCCGTAAGGGTGCAATCTGACACCACTTGTCGGCGAATCTTGGCGTCACCGATGTGCCGTTCGGGCGATGTATATCGGTGAAATTTGACGTCATTGATCGGCGTAATGGAGGCTCGATGTCGCCCAGTCACCGAGTCTCGACCCGAGCACGATGTGGTTCGGAACGATGGCGGTGGTCGTGTCGGAGCGCTGCGCGGATTCACTTGTCCGCTTGTGCCGCCTCCCCCACTCTTGACCGCTGGTCTGCTCGCTTCCCACCGATGGGATCGGCGGACTGCTCGTGTTCTTAAGCTTTCCAGGGTGAGTGTGTACAACGAACGACTACTAGACCTGGGCCAGCGGGCTGCGCAACTCATCGACAATGTCGAGGACCTTGACGAGTCGATTCGTGATCTGCTTTACCTCACAGTCCTGGCTGCGGACTTCGATTACCAGGTGAAGAATGGTGGTTTCGTGCAGCTGATCTACAACTTGGGACGTGACCGGTTGGAGCAATGCGACGGCATGCTCCGCGCGGTAGGCGCGCCGGTCGCGTTGTCCTTTTACATACGCGCGGTGACACACTGTGCTGAGGACCTGGCGGAGTTCAATCAATTTATGGCCGACTTCAACGCACCGACTACGCTCGGCCAGAACCTGACGCTACTCAGTGTTGAGTACCTTCGCGGCGACACCAGCTTCGATGACGAGGTCGCGGAGTTTGTCGATATCGTGGATGCCCAACTCTAACCAGACAGTCCTGGACGGGCCTGGCGTGTGGTCCCGCCCGAGAGCGTGGTGGCGAATTTCGCCGATAGAATGCTGGTCAGGGCATGATTTCGAGCTGCGTGTCTTGTTCGGCCGAGTCGGCGGCGGTGAAGGCAGGGCGCGGCTGCATTGTGGCGGGTGTGGCGGCGCCGTTAGCCTGGTTGAGGACGTGCGGGTTCAATCGGTAGCTGTCGCAGCCGGTTTCGATGATCTTTCCGCCGAACGTGAGTCTGTCCACGATCGCGGCGCACAGCCGCGGCTCGCTGAAGTCTTCGACCAGCCCGAGAACGCCTCGTTAAACGCTATCGCCACCGAGTTCTTCTCCTCGCGCTCGGCGAGAACCTGGAACAGCAGCTCCGCACCGCCGGTACGCCATTCCCGGCCCGTGCTCTGGCACCAGCGCAAGTACAACGACACACTCTCGGCATACGCCTTGGTCGTCGACTCCGGCCGATCACCGGCTGAACCGCAGCTCCCTCAGATACCGACCAGCGACCGGCTCAACCTCGTAGTCTTCGTCGATCACCGTCCAATACCGCTCACCCGACGGCACCTTCACAGGAAACGCGCGCACCACCACTCCGCTCTCCGTCCTCGATCAACACGGAGCCACAGAGCCACACACCCCAAAGAACCGTCGCAAAACTCCGCGCGACTACTACCGGAACCCCCAATCAGTTGAGGAGAACCGTGAGGTAGACGACGGGTGAACCGGCCCTTCGTTTTCGTCAGGCGAGCGGATCTGACCGACGCTCAGTGGGCGCGGCTTCAGCCGCTGCTGCCTCGTGGCAAGAAGGCGGGCCGCCCGCCGAAATGGACGAAACGACCGCTCATCGACGGGATCCGATGGCGCACCCGGTGCGGGACACCGTGGCGGGACGTGCCCGGATACTACAGGCACTGGCAGACGGTGTATGGGCTGTTCCGCCGCTGGCAGCGTGTGGGAGTGTGGGCGCTGATCTGGAAGATGCTGCAGGCGTTCGGCGATGCGGCCGGTGCGATCGTGTGGGAGGTGAGCGTGGATTCCACCATCGCTCGCGTGCACCGGCATGCCGCTGGGGCCCGCCGCGACGGCCACGCCCAGGTCGAGCCGCCCGTCGGGGTCGAGGTCGAGCCCGCTGATCACGCGCTCGGGCGTTCCCGCGGCGGCTGGACTACCAAGACACACCTGGCCTGCGAGCAGGGGCGGAAAGTGCTCTCCATCGTGATTACCGCCGGTCAGCGCGGCGACAGCCCGCAGTTCACGGCCGTGCTCGACAGCATCGCGATGCCCCGCCTCGGCAAAGGGCGCCCGCGCACGCGGCCGGAACGGGTACGCGCCGACAAGGCTTACGGCTCGGCCTCCAACCGTGCGCACCTGCGCCGACGCGGAATCAAGGCGACGATCCCGATCAAGGCCGACAAGGCTGCCCACCGCAAGAAGGAAGGCTCTGCCGGTGGATGGCCGCCGGCCTTCGACATCGAGGACTACGAGATGCGTTACGCCGTGGAATGCGGCATTGGCCAGTTGAAGGAACACCGCGCTGTGGTAACCAGATTCGACAAACTCGCCGTCCGCTATCAGGCCACCGTCTACATCGCCGCCATCAACCAATGGCTACGCTGAGCCGCGACCCTCAAACGCACGCTCGACCACGACCAGAGGAATCTCGCGTTCGGTCTGCTGCTGATGCGCGGCCATGTGCGGGTACTGCTTACCCAGCAGGTCGAGCAACCGTGCGCGTTCGGTGCCCGACGCGGTGTGTGCGGTGCCGGTGAACCGATCGATACCCTCCGCCGTAGGCTGCTCGATGAGCACCTCTGGATTCGCAACCAGGTTCCGGTACCACGCCGGGTGCTCGGGCGCGGCCATATTGGACGCCCACAGCACGATCCGGCCCTCGCCATCGGTGAGATAGCCGAGCGGGACGACGTGTTGCCGCCCGCTGCGAGCACCGGTAGTGGTCAGCAGGACAAGATCAGCCCCCTTGACCATCCCGTCCATAGTGATCTCCCCACGGTTGCCGCGGAAGTTCTCCACCACGGACCGATTGAACACACGCATATCACTAGGCATCGACACAGCGGTCACGTTAGTACCGCTAATCGTGGGAACCACTTCTAAAACACGGCCTTAGCCGACCGGATTGTCAGTTTTCGAAGTCGGCCGTCTTCAGTGATCTTCGAAGTCGTGTTCAGTGGTGTGCGCGCGGGGTGTGCCTGCGGGTTGTGGGTGGTGACTTTGGTCGTTCGCGGAGAGGGCTCTGCGCCCTAAGGGTGAGGCGGGGCTGCGGGGATCGTGGTCGTGTGCAGGCTCCGGACGTGGATGGTGGGTGGGTCGAGTCGCGGATGCGGCGGTTGGTGTACGGGGTGCGCTGGGATCCCCGGCGCGGGGTGTATGTCGCGTATTGCCACGACCTGCCCGAGGTGAGCGGTGAGGACGAGTTCAGCATGGTCGTTGCGATCACGGGTTCGACCGACGCGGTCCGGCGCTGCCTGGCCGCCGGGCCGAGCACTGACGGGGTGGCGTGAGCGCCGCGCTGGCCAGGAGGGCCGGGGCTGGTCAGCGCTGGTCGCGAAGTTGGTCGCGTTCGGCGGTCAGGGCGCGGGTGATGCGGGCGAGGTCGGCGCCCGACATCGCGATCAGGGCGTGCAGCTGTGCGGGCTCCGCCATCGCACCCCTTCCCGGTCCGGGCGGGGCCGTGCGCCCTTCGACCCGACCGGCTGCGAAAACTCCCGCTCGAGCGTTTGGGGTCCACTTTCAGAGAAGAAATCACGTTGAAATGGTTTCGTTATAACCGAGCAGATGTTTCTCACCGCGTCCGCGGTCGCACACCGGCTCCACCGGAACCGATTGCCCCGAGCGGTACGGGCCGCACACGAGTTCGCACTCGCCGGCCTGCTGCTATGGGGGACTGCATTGACCGGAGTCGAGCGGGGCTGATCTTCGATGTCGTGGCCCGACCCGGGATGGTGACAGCGGCTGGATTCGTCACCGCCGCCTTGTTTCTCACGGTCTAGTTCTCACGGGATGGCTCGGGCATCGATGGTGGCAGCGCAAGCGGCCCGGACCCGATGCGGGAAGAACGCTGAATCGGCAGCCGGACCCTGGTCCGCCTCAATACGATTGCGCCGCAACTATAGTCGTAGAGGGCCCTCGGCAGGCAATATCCGCACGGCCCCGAACGCCGCCCACCCGAGCACTACCGGACAGATCGCCATCGCCGTCAACGATCCGCCGAGGACACCGACCCCGGCGGCGAACAGTGCGCACAAAATCAGAACCAGCACAGCGGTACCCGACTCCATGCCAATCAAACGCCTCAGAAGATTCGATGTGGGACTCATACATGATGATCTACCCCGCTCACTTCGTGATTAAACTGTTATACATCGACAATTCTGCGCACCGGCGTTGAACAGGCTGGTCAGCGGTATTCGAACACGCCCAGCGGGGGCGAACGTCACGGGCGGTGTAGATCATCACCGGCTACCTGCGCAAAGGACAGACATTCGCCGATTCGGGCCGGAGCCCCTGGCGGGTTGATGGCCGCGGCGGCGGTGTCGTCAGACGGGTTGCCGAGGACTAGGGCACGGGGGCACGCCGTGTTCACCGGCCATGGCATCGACCCAGCCGAAACTCCAGGGACGATCCGGCGAACGGGCGCCGGACCCGCTCCTGGACGGCTCCGCGCGGCGGTGCGCTCCTAGCGCGGCCGGGCTCGCAGATCTCCACCGCGTAGGCCGACGCGATCCGCGGCGCCCTCGGCGGGGGGGGCCGCCCGGGGGCCGCCCCCCCCCGAGGGTGGAACTGAGTGGGTGAAGGTTGGGGGGGCCACCGGCACCACCCGCCGCGGCGCCCGGGGGGGTGCAGGGGAAAACCGGGGGTCGCGCACCCCAGAC